>JAZRLF010000051.1:0-24183 GCA_045646695.1 Lachnospiraceae bacterium | reverse complement strand
AGTGTAGTTTAATGTATCTTTTAATGAGGCATGTATCCACTAGCGTAAAATGATATATGTTCACAGCAATTAAAATGTAATTTGTTTACAAATAATTTAATTGCTGAATACTAAAAAAGCTTAAAATATATTTATTTTATTGAAAAAATTGTCAAAACATAGCATAATATAAGAAACAAAAGGACAACCATAAGAGGAAATGGAGAGGGAATTTATTTACCTCTGCAAATACAAAAGTCAAAAAAGGTATAACATTAGGAGGAACAAAAAATGGCATGTGATTTTTGTGGAGTGAATAAGGAAAGAAGAACTATAGCTGGGAATGCGATATGCGCAGATTGCTTTGAACTGCTTCAGGGATTAAGAAGCGGGGAGCCAAAAATGATTATGTATTTTACAAATCCCAGAAATAGAGAAGTGGCTACATCGAAAGCACTAGAGTATATTGATGATGTTCTTAAAGATATAGATTTGCAGAATGAAGAAACTATACGTAAGCTGAAAGAGCAGGAAATAAGAGATAAAGAAGAGGAATCTTTTATTATGACAACCACAAATAATCTGGAAGGATTTAAGATCACAAAATATATCGGAATCCAAGGGGGAGAATCTGTATGGGGATCTTTTAGGGTTGACTTTGAGGACGCAAGAATAGAAGCAATTAATATTTTAAGAGAGAAATGTATACAAGCAGGTGCCAATGCGGTAATCGGAGTTGACATAGATATGATGACTGTGGATGACCGTTTTATTGTTACCGCTAATGGCACAGCAGTGATTATTGAGGAAATCCAACTGTAAAATTTATAGTTGTACAGTTTGTCTAAGCCGAAAAGAAATCCAACCATGGGTTTCAAAAATGTCAACAACCCCTCAATTGCATATATATCAACCCCATGCTATATTTAACATGTAAGGTACCTTAACGATTATAGAAAAGGAAGATGAAATATGACAATTGGAACAAATATAAAAAGATTGCGACAAAATAAAGGCGTGACACAGGAGCAATTGGGTGAATTTAATTTGTGGTTAAAAAAAAGGGTATTTTCTGGACACGGAAAAATTTACTACCAATGCTCAAATTGCAAAAATTGGAGAATATTTTGCAGATTGCATCAGAGAAAACGGCTTGGAGTTTGATGTAGTTGTAGGATTGGCGTATCATGGAATAGCTTTTTCTGCCGCAACAGCCTGTTCATTGTTTAACAAATATGGTGTTACCGTCGATTACTGCTATGATCGAAAAATGCCGGATAGCAGAGGGCGTATGATATGTGGTCACACTCTTAAAAACGGAGAAAAGATAGTAATCGTAGATGATCTGTTGAGTACGGGGCAGAGCATTTGTGAAAGAATTGAAAGTCTGAAAAGGTTAGCGGACATAGATGTAGTGGCAATTGTTGTCATAGCCGATCTGACAGACGACGAAGCCAGAGCACAAGGCTGGGGAGCACAGATGTTAACCGAAAAATATGGTGCGAAGGTGTATTCAATCATCACAGAAAAGGATGTTGCAAATGTGCTGGGTAAGTAAGTTAGTGTGAAGAATTTAAAATATTAAGAGAGCCGTAATGGCATATATTAAGGGAGCGAAAGCTCCCTTAGTTAGTATATCATATCATTTTCTCTTTACATTCTTTAGCGCGTTTACGGGGCTCTTCAACCTCGATTTCGAAGCCTCTTGATTCAAGCCAATCAATGATTTCCAACCATACTTCATAGGCAGCTTGGTACTGACCGATTTCCTCGTAGCAGGTGGCTTTTGACCACATTGCAGATACAATTTCTGAGTCTAACTCTAATGTTTTATTCCAGCAGTCAAATGCTTGATCATACATTTTTAAACGTTTATACAAATCTCCCCCAAGGGCATGAAGTAAACCTCGATCAGCAAATTCTTTTGTTGCTGCAAGATAAACATCAAGAGCTTTTTGGTTTTCATCTGCAAATAGATATGCCACCAGGAGATTGATATGGTTGTAAAAATCATGAGGATTTTCAGTTAAATTTGCAGTTTGTTCTTCGATGTTTCTTGCATTTTCACCGGTTTGTGAAAGCATCAACATACGTTGTCTTTCGATTTGGTGATAAGTATCCGGATCGTTGTCTATTCCCATGTCAAGACCTTTCTGAAATAGTTTTAGAGCCATTTTCTTACAATCTGACATATGATACTGATACAGAATTGCATAGCAACGTAAGTCATTCATGGTATAGTTCTTACTTTTTAGTAAATGAGAAAATTCGCGCTCTGCGTTCATAAAATCATTTAGGTCATGAGTAGATTCGTATACAGATAACAAGCGTAATGCGTAATTTTCATAAGCCATAGATTTTTCACGGTAAAGATCATCTATTGTTATACAATATATTCTTGCGATTTCAGGAAGTATCATAACATCCGGCATGGTAGAACCGCATTCCCAGCGAGAAAGTGATTTTGGCGAAATATTTAGCATTTGTGCAGCTTGCTCTTGTGTGTAATTTTTTGCAAGACGCAATCTTTTTAAATTATTTCCTAAATTACAATTCATATATTTTTAGTCCTTTCTAGGTTTTATCAGCTGATGAGTATATTATAAGTTGTAATGTGCAAAAAAGCCACCTCTCGATTTGGGAGAAACCTCTCGATTTTTGAGAGAATGTTTCAGGCGAGGCGAGGAAAGCTATGAAGTGTAATGTACTTTTCATGGAAAGCAAAGCATGGTAAAATAAGTGCAAGACAATATGATAGCGAAAGCAAAAAAATATTATAAAGGATTTATGATATATTTGGTAAAGCATATGGTGTTATGAAGAGGAATGATTTACATGATGGTTCTCACGAGGAATTGATGGAAAACAAAGGTGTTTATAGTGAACTTTTTTCCATGCAGGCACAATTTTATGTGTAAAAAACCCTGCTCCAAAATATTGTATTTATTATTTTCTTTACGTAATTTCCATAAAGTGCTATTATATGATTTAATAAGTTATGCTGAAAAGGAGTTATTATAAATGAAAAAGAAAATTCTCACAGTACAATTCCGGCATGAAACCAATTCATTTTGCCCGGTGCAGGCAAATGAGCAGGCCTTTCATAATTGTCGTTTTCTTATAGGTCAGGAAGCGGTTGATTCGCTGCGAGATTATGGTATAGAAATTGGTGCATTTATCAAGCAGTTTGAGGGGCGCGAGGATGTGGAACTGATTCATACGGTAGCCTTGTATGCAACACCTTGTGGACCTGTGACAGCAGATGTATACGATATGGTGGTAAGAGAAGTGTCTAGAGTCATTCAAGAGCAAGGTCCATTCCAGGGTATTTTGTGTGATGTACACGGAGCAATGGTGGCAGAAGGGCATCCGGATGGAGAAGGAGACTTGTTTGAGATCATTCGCAGTCAGGTTGGCTGGGATATTCCGCTTATAGCACCATTGGATCTCCATGCAAATGTCACAGAGAAAATGGCTCGTTGTGCGGATGCTTTATTTCCATATGAAGAATATCCCCATACAGATATTTATGAAACCGGTCTTTTCAGTGCTCATATCATGGAACAGACTTTAGACGGACAATTGACCCCTGTTATGGCCTACAGACGTATACCGTTTCTGTTACCGCTGTTTCCTAGTAATTTCCCGGAAATGCAGCCATTGTACAAATTGGCCAAAGAGCTTGAACAACGGTCCGGAGCAATCAGTGTACGCTTTACTCATGGATTTTTCCCGGGAGATATTGCAGAGATGGGTATGGCAGTGCTGGTGGTCACCAATAATGATAAGCAGCTGGCAGAATCTCTTGCGGATGAGATGGCAGCCGCTATTGAGGAAAATATTCCTAATCTCAAGAGACAATATCCTTCTTTGGATGAAGCTCTTGATATTGCCATGGAACCGGGCAACGGCCCTGTAGCTTTGGGAGATGCTTCGGATAATCCCGGAGCAGGAGGTTTGGGTGATACCACTCATATTTTGAGACGTATTCTGGAGCGAGGCATTACAGGCGCTGCTATTGCCTCTATTTTGGATCCTGAGAGTGTAAAAGCCTGCGTAAAAGCAGGAGTAGGCTCTACCGTAAATCTTTCCCTGGGTGGATGGAGCGACGAGTTATATTCCGGCGGACAATTAAACGTGACCGCATATGTAAAGAGCATTTCGGATGGTAAATTTACATATAAGGGTAAGGTGACACGTGGTGCAGTAGCCAATCACGGAACTACTGCTGTGGTGGAAATTGCCGGAAATACGGTGCTGATCACCAGTCTGTCACGTCAGCCATATGACCTGGAGATTTTCCGCAGCAATGGAATTGCACCGGAAGAGCAGCGTATTCTGGTTACCAAATCAGCAATTCATTATATGGCATCTTTTGGTACAGTGGCACGTAAAATGATCACCTTATCTATGCCGGGCTATTCCGTGCCGGTACCGGAGGGATATGCATACAAGAATTGGACAAAGAATTTGTTAAACTTAAGGAGTAGCAACTAAAGAGTGGGTGTTCCGGGTGGATCCGATAACAAAGGAGAAATGACATGATAAGTATCAAGAAATTATTTGAGCCTGCCGACATGACGGTAGGTAAACCATGGAAAAGCATTGTAATGTTTTCCGTGCCGATGTTGATCGGTAATATTGCACAGCAGTTATATAATACGGTGGACAGTATTGTGGTTGGTCATTATGTAGGGGATAATGCACTTGCTGCAGTAGGCAGCTCGGCCCCTCTTTTAAATATGCTGTTAGTATTGTTTGTAGGCATTTCTGCGGGCGTAGGTATTATGGTTTCACAGTATTTCGGAGCCAAATCCAGAGAAGAGCTGTCCGGCACCATCGGTAATGCCATCACGCTGACAGCGTTGGCATCTCTTTTATTAATGATTGTTGCGCCGCCTCTTGTTTACGGCATGCTGGAGTTACTGAAAACGCCGGATACTATTATTCAAGACTGTAATGATTATCTGGTGATCATGATGTATGGTATTGCAGGTATGGCTTATTACAATATCTTAAGTGGTATTCTGCGAGGTATGGGAGATTCCTTCTCGGCATTAGTTTATTTGCTCATTGCTACTGTATTAAATATTGTTCTGGACGTATGGTTTGTGGCAGGATTTCAAATGGGTGTAGCAGGAGTATCTCTGGCTACGGTTATCGCGCAGGCGGTTTCTTCTGCCCTGTGTCTGTGGAAGCTGTTACATATGCGTGGTGTATTTGACTTAGGCTTAAAGGAATTGAAACCATCCCAAAAATATGTAATGCAGATGGTTCGTTTGGGTATTCCTTCCGGTGTGACTCAGGCCATTTTCTCTTCCGCTATGATTGTGGTACAGGCTTTGACCAATAGCTTTGGCGAATTATTTGTTGCTGCCAATGTAATTGTGATGCGTGTGGATGGTTTTGCCATGATGCCGAATTTTTCGTTTGGAACAGCAATGACTACTTATGCGGGTCAAAATGTAGGTGCCAGAAAGATGGACCGTGTGATCAAGGGTGCAAAGCAGGGAACCATTCTGGCGGTGGCTACCTCTACGGTGATGACACTTACTATATTGCTTTTTGGTAAGTATTTAATGGGTATTTTTACGGATACTGCAGAGCTTGTGGAGCAAAGTAATTATATGATGCGTATTTTGGCAGTGGGTTATATCGGTGTAGCGGTGACCCAGAGCTTGTCCGGTGTTATGCGAGGGGCAGGAGATACGATGACTCCGATGTGGATTTCTCTTTGTACCACAGTACTGCTTCGTGTACCCATTGCATACGGAATTTCCTTCCTCACCAGAACGGCTGAACTGCCTTATGGTCGCAGCGAATGTATCCAGATTTCCCTGCTGCTTTCCTGGCTCATGGGTGCACTTTTGACCTTTATCTTCTATCGCATGGGCAAATGGAAGAAAAAAGCATATGAATACGGAAATAAGGAATAATATTATTATAGGAAATTTACAGAATATTTATGAACTATATTATATTTGATTTAGAATGGAATCAGGGGGCGGAACGAACGCCGGATAAGCCGGGATTTGAAATTATTGAAATCGGAGCGGTAAAGCTGGATGAAAATCTTCAGTTAACGGACAGATATCAGAGCCTGATAAAGCCCCAAATGTATACTACCATGCACAGGATTACGGCAGAACTGGTCAATCTGGAAATCAGGGATTTACAGGGAGCGAGAAGTTTTTCCACAATATGTCGGGAGTTTTTAGACTGGTGCGGTGAGGATTATATTTTTTGTATCTGGGGCTCCCAGGATTTAACAGAGTTCCAAAAGAATATGGACTATTATCAGATGGAACCTTTGAGCAAAGGTCCTATCAAGTATTATGATGTGCAGAAGCTATATAGTCTGGCAAGAGAGGACGGAAGGATACGCAGCGCACTTTCCAGAATTGTGGAAGCTGAAAGACTGCTGGAGAAGGAAGTACCGTTCCACAGGGCTTTTGGAGATGCCTTTTATACGGCTCGTATTTTGCAGAGGATTGCAGCGCCGGAATTGTTGGAAAGGGTATCCTTTGATACCTATCGTATTCCTAGGGACCAAAAGGAGCAGATTTTTTGGAGATTTGACAATTACACCAAATTTATCTCCAGGGGCTACAAGGAAAAGTCTGAGCTTATGGCCAACAAAAATATTACATGTATCAAGTGCATTTATTGTGATAAAGCTTTGCGCAAGAAAATTGCCTGGTACACTCCCAATAATGGAAAGCATTACTATTCCGTTGGCAAATGCCCGGAGCATGGTAATATGAAGGGCAAAATCCGAATCCGTAAGGATAAAGATGAACAGTATTTTACTGTAAAGACGGTGAAGCATGTGACAGAAGAAGAGGCAGCAGGGATTATTTTAAGGAAGCGGCCGGTGACAGAAGGGTAACACCGTGTAGGGATATGTAGTATTGCTCCCCATATAACAAAACAAAAAGCGCAGAATTCGGCAAGCGACTACTGAGCCGCAACCGATATTCTGCGCTATATTTATATTTTTATAAAATTTCTACCAAATTCTTTTATTTCTTCAAATCGTGAAAAACTACATTTTTTCGCTTCAAATCCGCATGATTATAATATTCGTTAGATGCCTGACGGCCGGATTTTAAGTCAAAATCCACATTAGTATTTCGGGTGTGCTTGCTGTCATAGCTTGAGCCGGAATAACCCCGCTTTTTGTAACGGGTGCGCATGGCAATGGACTTGATCATATTGCCAAAGTAACCTCCAATGGCCTGTAAGCCTTGAATAAAGCCCACAAACAGGCGCTTGATACCAAAGAAACGATGACGCATACGGCGTTTCTTACGGCTAGGCGTAAAGTTCTTCCGATACATAGTCAGCCTGCCGATTCCCCAAATAAATAGGAATGCAATGAGAAGACCGGGCAAAACATACATGGCGATTTTCTTTACATTTACATAAACCGGTGAAGGCTCTTGGGTGGAGATGGACACGCTTTCCTCTATATATTCCAATTCACCGATATCATCCTGAAGAGACCCGCTGATGGCGGTCACATAAATCTGGGCAGAGCCGATATTGTGGGTGCCGTATTGGTAGTGAGCAGTGGCCATGCAGTTTTCATCCTCAGTAGCCATAGTGATATAGGAGGTAACATCTGCGAAGCTTGCTGTCTTGGGCAAGACAACGAAGGAGCTTCGGTCCATATTTAATAAAGGAGAGGAATCCCCCAACACGTCCATTACATCCATACCATAGGAAGAATCAGAGGAAACATAGGTCTTGTCATTTTCATAAATATTGGCAGTGGTAAAATTGCTGAAGCCATAATCAAAGAGCGTAACGGTATCTTCATATTGGTCCGGTCGGTGCGCATTCATAACCACGCAAATTAATTTCAGGCCGTCTTTCTGGGCACAGCTGATCAGGGTCTGTCCGGCCTGGTCAGTGTATCCGGTCTTGGAACCCACCAGATATTCGTATTCGTAGGATCTGGTAGCAAGCAGCTGATTGGTGTTGATTTCCCAGATAGCCTTAGGCTGCCCGTCAGTAGGACCGTGTTTAAAGCTGCGTTCCTTTGCCAGACTGCAAAGCAGATCCACATCAAAAAAAGCCCGTCCAATCTGAGCCATATCATAGGCAGTAGTAACATGCTCCGGATTATGATAGCCGTGAGAGTTCACAAAATGACTGTTCAAACAACCCAATTCCCGGGCCCGCTCATTCATGATATCAGCAAAAGCATCTAAATTCCCGGCGATATGTTCTGCCACACCTGCAGCTACGTCATTGGCAGACATAATCAATATGGCGGCCAGACAGTCTTCCATATTCATATAATTATCTACGTCTACCCAAATACGGCTGGAATCCGCCGGAATGGTGTCCAGTGCCTCTTGGGTAAAGACAACTTGTTCCTCCAGTCCGCAGGTCTCGTAAGCAATGAGGGTGGTTAAGGTCTTGGTAATGCTGGCAGGATACATCTGCTTATGTGCATCTTTTTCATATAAAATAGTACCGGTCTCGGCCTCGATCAAAATAGCAGTTTCACTGGAAACAGCAGGAGCACCGGGCCAGTTGGCATCCAATACAGAGCTGGTCACGGCCTCTGTTACATGGCTGGCTTGAGCAGGAACAAACATCCCGCAAAAGCCCGTAACAGCAATCAGTAAGGCAACAGTGCCTTTACGAATATGTGAAAAACATTTGGATGAAAATGATAATATGTGCATAAAAATCTCCTTCAAATATAAACCCATTATCTATCATACACTAAAATAATGAAAAACCAAAGTGTTTTTAAAAAATAAACAAAAAATTTAGAATATCTTAAAAAATAACACTTCCAATATATCCCGATATAGAGTAAAATAAATTAAGTTAGCAGACTGTTAGAAAAGAAGTGAGATAACTGCAAAATTAAGTTGACATAATGCGTGAAAGGATTTACGGATAGGTGCATTCTGAGAACTGTGTACGAAAATTGCTTAGAACATCTGTCCTGGCTGAATTTTGCAGCATTGAGGTGAGGTTTATGAGATTAAGAAATATTACAGGAGCAAGGGACGTTATTGCCGGCAGTGAATATGTAGTGCATGAGCCGGAGAAGATGAAGGGCAGCTGGAAGGACCTTTTTAAAACAACCGGTGAGCTGCATATAGAGGTAGGCATGGGCAAGGGACGTTTTCTCCATGAAATGGCGAAGTTACATCCGGAGATTTGCTATGTGGGCATTGAGATGTACAGCAGTGTACTGTTGCGCGCACTGCAGAAGATGGAGACAGATCCACTGCCTAATTTAAAGTTTATTTGTGAAGATGCCCGGTTACTTCCTGAGATTTTTGACAAGGGTGAAGTGGACCATATTTATTTAAATTTCTCAGATCCATGGCCGAAGGACAGACATGCTAAGCGGAGACTTCCAAGCCGCCAGTTTCTGGCCAAGTTTGACCAGATATTAAAGGCTTCAGGCCGCATTAGCTTTAAGACGGACAACCGGGATTTATTTGATTTTGCGGTAGAGGAGTTGGAACCGGCGGGCTGGAAGGCAGAGGTTATTACATATGACCTGCATGCAGATGAAGTGCTTTGCGCGGGCAATGTTATGACAGAGTACGAGGAGAAATTCTCAGCAAAAGGCAATCCTATTTGCAAATATATTATTTATAGATAGGCATACTATAACTTAATAGACATTTACGAAATTCGATGACAGTCGGCGGTCATCGAGTTTCGCAATCTTAAATATAGGAGGTTTTTATGGAATACGTATTCGACAGCAGTAATTTTGAAGCAGAGGTATTAAACAGTGATATACCGGTTTTGGTAGATTTTTATGCAGATTGGTGCGGCCCATGTAAGATGATGGCGCCGATCGTACATCAGCTTGCAGATGCATATGCAGGCCGGGTGAAGATTGGCAAGTTAAATGTAGACAATTGCCTGGATATCGCACAGAAGTATCGCGTGATGAGCATTCCGACTTTTATCTTCTTTAAAGACGGACAGGCTGTAGAGACTGCTGTAGGCGGCATGAGCAAGGCAGAACTGGAGAATAAGATTAAAAATATGATTGGTTAGGAAGCTTGCTTCCTAACCTTTTATTTTCTCTTCAAGGGCAATTAATGGCTGTTTTTGTACAGTATTTTTGATGGATAGCAATTAACATACTGTGATGCAAAAGAAAAATAATTTATTTTGGGGCCAACAAAACAGCAGATCGTTCATAGGAATAGGGGGTTTGGATATCGGTACCGGGAGGTGTTATTTCTATGTGTTCTGGATAAGTTTTGGTTGAAATATATTCCTTTGTAGTGCACCCGAAAGATTTTTGAAACATTTGATTCAGATAGTGACTGCTAGAAAAACCAGATTCTAAACAGATATCTAGAATGCTTAAATTGGTCTGATGAATTAATTGCATGGCATGATCAAAGCGTACATTGTTTAAGTATTCCTGGAAAGAAACCCCTAGCATTTTTTTTATAAAGTGGGATACATGGTAAATTGTAATATTTTCCATGTCGGCAATATCCTGCAGTGAAATAGGTTCTTGATGGTGCTCAAAAATATACTCTGTAATACGATTGATTCGAAGTACATTGTTCTGGGCAGAAGAATATTCCTTTTCGCTCGTTATGATAAATGGGGTATTATGCAACAGTGTATAAAGAACATCAAGAAAAAGCGAAGAACATTTGACTTCGCTAAATTCGTCGGAACCAAAATGGTACTTAGCACATTTTATTAAAAGAGCGTATAATGTGTCATAAATCGGTCCCTGCTGAAAAATGTTCTCTTGAAAACGCAGATGCTCCATTTGATGACTAATGATTCTGTAAAAGTCTGTATGTATCTGAAAGGCCAAAATAATGTTTTTACCAACAGGACTGGAAAAAGAATGCATCTGATAACGGTTAATCAGATAAATATCGCCTTTCTTTAATTCGTAACGCCTTTGTTCTACGAATAGCGTCATGGTTCCTTCCCAAATAATTCCCAGTTCCATATCACTATGACCATGAAGCCGCTTAGCAGTCATTTCAATCAGGAAAATTTCCAGATGTTTCATGGTTGTATGTCGGATAACTTCAAAATGTCCTTTTGTTTCCATGTGAGTCTCTTTCTGGGGGATGTTGTACATACTAATAGATCCCGCCTTTTCTTTTCTTAAAGTTTATTATAAAGTACTATTTCACAAAAATGCAAGATATAAATCGCAAGATTGTACTTTTTTAAAATAAAGATTACGATATATTTATAGATAATAATACGTTTCATTAAACAGGGGGTGCATGTATTGAAAAAGAAAGTAATTGTAGCAGGACACATTTGTCTGGATATTACACCCGTATTTCCTGACAAAAAGGTAAGCCACTTGTCCGATATTCTTTCTCCTGGAAAACTTCTGAATGTAAAGGAAGCAGATGTACACACTGGGGGTTCCGTGGCAAATACCGGCTTAGCTATGAAAATTTTGGGTGCTGATGTAACGTTGATGGGAAAAATCGGTACAGATACATTTGGTGAAATGGTACGTAATGTATTGAAAAAGTATGATGCAGAAAAAGGTATGTTGATTACAGAGGGAGAGTCTACTTCTTATTCCGTAATCTTGGCAGTTCCTGGGGTGGATCGTATTTTCTTACATAATAGCGGTGCAAATGATACATTTTGTGCAAAAGACATTCCAAGAGAGGTCCTGGAGAAGACGGATTTGTTTCATTTTGGATACCCGCCGCTTATGAAGTCCATGTATAAGAAAGATGGACAGGAGCTCATAAATCTGATGAAGATGGTCAAAGAGTGTGGTGTAGTTACCAGTTTAGATTTCGCATCCATTGATCCGTCATCAGAAGCAGGTGCGGTAGATTGGGAGAAAATACTGGAAGAAGTAATACCTCATGTGGATTTTTTTGTTCCAAGTGTGGAAGAACTCTGTTATATGCTGGATAGGGAAAGGTTTGAGGAATGGCAAAAACGTGCAGCGGGCAGGGACATTACAGAAATTTTAGATATCGAAAAAGATGTGAAGCCATTGGCAGATCAATGTATGGATTTTGGGGCAAAAGTACTACTGATCAAATGTGGAGCTCCTGGTATATATTTCCGTACAGCAGATATTCTGACGATGAGACAACTTTGCAACAAATTAGAATTGACTTTGTCAGAGTGGGCAGAAAAAGAGGGGTTTGAAAAAAGCTATGTTCCTGAAAAGATTTTGTCTGGTACAGGAGCGGGAGATACAAGTATTGCAGCATTCTTGACTGCGGCATTAGAAGGATATTCATTGGAGGATACAATGCATTTTGCAGCTGCTACAGGAGCATCCTGTGTAGAGGCGTATGATGCGTTAAGTGGTTTGAAGTCTTTTGAGGAGTTAGAAAGAAAAATCATTGCTGGCTGGAAGAAAAGAAAATAATGAATTTAAAACGGAAGAAACTGTACTTTTTGGAGACAGACTTTATACTGACATTGCTTGTGGTGTAAATGCAGGAATTAGTACGGTTTTTGGTTTTCAGTGGTGAAGGGACCATAGAAGATGTAGCTGAAAGTGATGTAAAACCGGAGTTTATTTATCAAAATATTTCAGAATTGTATAGTGATATCAAAAAGAAAGTTAACAGAAATAATGCTGAAAATTTATAGGAAGGAGAAAAACAAATGTTAGTGAACATGAACGAGGTGCTGAAACCGGCACAGCAGGGAAAATACGCAGTAGGTTTATTTAATGCGGTAAATCTGGAGCTTGCCAGAGGCATTATTGCGGCAGCAGAGCAGAGTCGTTCCCCAGTAATTATGGGTACCGCAGAGGTACTTCTGCCATACGGTCCGTTGGATGAGGTGTCCTATTATCTGGTTCCTATGGCAAAGAAGGCAAATGTACCGGTGGTAGTGCATTTGGACCACGGTCTGAATAAGGAGACCTGTATCAAGGCATTGGAGCTGGGCTTTACATCCATTATGTATGACTGCTCCACAGATCCTTACGAGGTAAATGTAGAAAAGGTTCGTGAAATGGCAGAGATTGCACACTCTTATGGTGCAACCATTGAGGGCGAGCTGGGCCATGTAGGTGACAACGAAGGATCTGCAGAGGGCAGTTCCCATTTGACAGACCCGTCCGAGTATTTTACCGATCCGAAGCTTGCAAAGGATTTCGTGGAGAAGACCAAGGTAGATGCCTTGGCGATTGCCGTAGGTAATGCTCACGGTGCATATAAGTTACCACCTAAGTTAGACTTTGCACGTATTGAAAAGATTCGTAAAACCATTAATGTGCCACTGGTACTGCATGGCGGTTCCGGTCTCACCGATAACGATTTTAGGAAGGCTATAGAGCTTGGTATTAGCAAGGTAAATATTTTTACAGATATCAATATTGCAGCAGTAAAGGCAGAATTCAGACAGTTCTCTTCTATGGACAAGGGTATTATTGACCTGATTCCGGCAGCGGTAGAAGCAATTAAGCAGGAAGTATTAAAGAAACTGGAACTGTTCAGTTCTGTAGGTAAGGCATCATATGCCAAGTATGATGTGGACAAGATTGTACAGGCAGTAATCGAGGAGCTGGCGGCAAAGCAAAGGCTGTAATTTGAGAGGGAGGTATGGAGCATGAAGCGTTCAGAAATTAATAAAGCATTAAAAGAATTAGAAGCAATGTGTGAAAAGTATCACTTCTATTTACCACCATTTTGTCATTTTACACCGGAACAGTGGCAGAATATCGATCACGAATACGACGAAGTGCGTGACTGTATGCTTGGATGGGATATTACCGATTTTGGCATGGGTGACTTTGACAAACTTGGATTTTCATTAATCACGATTCGAAATGGAAATCGTGCAATGCAGGAAAAATATCCAAAAGTATATGCAGAAAAATTGCTTTACTTAAAGGAAGGACAGTGTGCAGCAAATCACTTTCATTGGTATAAGACAGAGGATATCATTAACAGAGGCGGCGGTAATGTACTGATTCGTGTATATAATTCTTTGGAAAATGAAGAAATTGATTATGAATCTGATGTAATGATTCATACCGATGGTCGTACATATACTGTTCCGGCAGGTACTCAGATTCGTTTGACACCGGGAGAGAGCATCCATATACAGCAGTTTATGTACCATGATTTTGCTGTAGAAGAAGGTAGCGGACCGGTATTGCTGGGTGAAGTGAGCCAGTGTAACGACGATAACTGTGACAATAGATTTAATCCGCCGGTAGGAAGATTTCCTGAGATTGAGGAAGACGAAGCACCGTATCGTTTGTTGTGCAATGAATATCCGGCAGCAAAATAAGTAATGTAAAAGAAGCGAGTGAGTATATGAATCTTTATATCGGACATGAAGCCTTTGTAGAGGCAGGAAAATTATAAATAAAATAATTGATATGGAAAAAGAAGGAGAAGGGTATGAATAATATTACAGCAAAGTTCATTCAATTAAAAACATCGGTAGGAGGAAACCGAGAAAAAAGTTCCTACGAGCACACATTTGGAAAAACAGTAGAGGAAAAGGCAAACATAACAAGACCAAATTCTGCCAATATCCGTATTCTTTCAGAATTGGAATTTTTAATGCACCTGTCTGAGGTAAGCAATGGAGCATATGACAATCTTCTTTTGGAAGCATTGGATTATTTATTAGACTGTAATAGAAAACAGGGTGTGTTGACCAATCAAGCATGTGAAACAGCAGAAAATATGTTGCTTCCTGCTCAAAAGGCAGCAAAGGAGTATAAAGTAATTCTTGCTGCACATGCACATATCGATATGAACTGGATGTGGAGTTACAATGAAACGGTAGCAATCACATTGGCGACTTTCCGTTCAATCTTAAATATTATGGATCAATATCCTGATTTCTGCTTTTCACAGTCACAGGCATCTGTTTACAAAATTGTGGAAGAGTTCGATCCGGCAATGATGGAGGAAATCAAGGCAAGAATTGCAGAAGGACGTTGGGAAGTGACGGCTACTGCATGGGTAGAGACAGATAAAAATATGCCATCCGGGGAGTCCTTATTACGCCATATTGAATATACCCGTGAATATCTCACAAAAGTTTGGGGTGTCAAGAGACTGGATGTGGATTTCTCGCCGGATACCTTTGGTCACAGTGCAAATGTGCCGGAGATCAATACATATGGCGGTGTAAAATATTATTATCACTGTCGTGGTATTGATACAAAACAGGTACTTTATAGGTATAAGGCACCTTCCGGAAAAGAAGTGTTGGTACACCGGGAACAAAACTGGTATAACTCAGGAATTACGCCTCATATTGGGACACAGGTTACAGAAATCAGTAAGCTTGCAGGTGGCTTAAAAACTAGTTTGATTCTATATGGTGTAGGGGACCATGGTGGTGGACCTACCAGACGTGATGTGGAACGAGCATTAGAGATGATGACATGGAAGATATTCCCAGAGATCAAGTTTGGTACCTTACATGAATATTTTGATGAAGCACAGAAGGTGTGGGATAATCTTCTGGTAGTAGACAAAGAACTGAATTATATTTTCCAAGGATGTTACACTACCCAGAGTCGTATTAAACGAGGAAACCGTAGGTTAGAAGCTGCATTGATGGATGCAGAGTCCATGAGTGTAATGGCGGGTAAGCTAATTGGATTTCCTTATGCTAAAAAGCAAATGACATCTGCTTGGCAGAATGTTCTGTTTACGCATTTCCATGATATATTACCAGGTTCCTGTGTACAGGATTCCAGAGAACATACCATGGGATTATATCAGACATCAGCAGCCATTACAAATACGCAGACGCAAAATGCCATGTTAAGCATTGCTAAGAATATAGATACATCGTCTATTCCGGTAGATATTGATGCTGATAGCCAAACAGATGGTGCCGGTGTGGGATATGGTGTCGAAAATTTCAGCGGTGTTCCTAGTACGGAAAGTGGAATAGGAAGAACAAGAATTTTCCATGTATTCAATACTATGCCATTTGAACGAAAAGAGAATGTGGAATTGACTGTTTGGGATTGGACCGGTGATTTAAAGCGAGTTCAGATGAAAGACAGTAACGGCAATGCGCTTCCATTCCAGATGCTTGATGGTGATTTTTCTGGATATTGGCAACATCAGTATTTCCGTGTTCTGGCAGAGGTATCAGTACCGGCTATGGGATACACCACAATTGTACTGTCCGAAAAGGAACCGGAGGAATATCCGATTTACTTATATACCGAAGAATCTCGCAGAATTGGTCTGGAACATAAGGATTTTGTGTTGGAGAATGAGCATATACGGGTATGTATTGACAAACAGAGTGGGCGCTTGATATCTTTGGTGGATAAAAATACTGGGTTAGAAGTGATTTCTGAAGGAATAGGAGCCGGATTTACTTATATTGAGACAGAACACAATGGGATGCCTGCTTGGACAATAGGAAGACATTTGAAAGACATTCCGGTTGATCGTTGCGTTGATCTGAAAAAGAAACAGGATGGTAATCTTCGACAGAGTGTGAAGGCTGTGTATGAGATTAGAGATTCTAAGATAGAGGTTACATATAGCCTTGATAGAGGAGCATCCGCAGTAAAGATGACCGTTCAAATTGATTGGCGTGATCATGGAGTAGGAAAAGATATGATTCCGGTATTGGATTACCGCGTACCGATTGCTTATGAGACGGATGAATATATGTACGATATTCCGGCAGGTTCTATCAAACGAAAAGAAATTCATAATGATGTACCTGGATTACAGTATGGTATGGCACTGCGTAAAAATAGCGAAAGCTGTGCGGTATTGATTAGTGACTGTAAATATGGCTATCGTGGGGCAGACAACACACTTGCATTAACATTAATTAATAGTGCAATAAGTCCGGATCCATATCCGGAAAGAGGAATTCACAATATTACCCTATGGATTGGTACTTGTCCTGCTAATGAGAAAAAGGCAGAAGAACTGGCTCTCAGTTATAACCATAACATGTTCTATCAGCCGTCTAATTGTCATACCGGTACATTGCCAATGGAGTATAGCTTGTTGAAAGTGGATGCAGAAAATGCAGTGGTTTCCGGTGTTGTACCAAACGAGGATGGAAGTATTCTGGTGCGAGTATATGAAACCAGTGGACAGAGTGGCCAAGCAAGGATTACATTCAATCAGAAAGTGACTGATGCAGCAGCAGTTAACTTAATGGGAGAAATACAGCCGGGAAAAGCAGAAGTAGTAGAAAAACAGGTTATTCTTGATCTTGAACCATATTCTATTGCTGCAGTCAAAGTTGTTTTAAGGGGATAAAATACTAAAATTTATAACAGAGATAACTTCTCGGAATCTCAACACTGAGAAGCCGAGAAGTTATATGTCTGTACCGGCTGCGCCGAAACAAATCTTAAACAGTCAAACTTTATACACGCTCCGGAATTCCCGGGGCGTCATTTTCATTTCTCGTTTGAACACCTCATTAAAAAACTTAATATTGGTGTATCCAACCAGCGCAGCAATTTCAGACACCTTTTTGGATGTGTTGATTAACAGGCGGCAGCTTTCCTTGATGCGCACAGACTGTGTGTATTCCTGAAAGGTCATGCCCATCTCTGACTTAAAGAGTGCACTGACATGAGCCAGTGAGTAGTTGTATTTGCCGGAAATTTCCTGGAGGGAAATTTTATCGGCATAATTTTTATCTACGTAATCTGCAATAAAACGCACCATTTCATTGCCGGTATCGGAACTGCCCGGCAGTTCGATCTGTCGCATAATATGGATCAGAATCAGTATGAGATAGCTGCGAATAGTCTCAAGATAACCAATAGGTTTTTGGGTGTATTCTGTATATACTTCCTGAAACAAAGCCCAAATATGACCATTTTCATCATGATAGATAAAATTGGTTGGATGATCTTTCAGCTGATAAAAGTCAAGCTTAATAAGGTAATGCTTAACTACTTCGGACAACTGCTCGCAGCCAGCCAGAGTCTCATCGATCAAAGAAGGCAAAAATAAGCAGTTCATAACAGTAAAAGGAGTTGTTCCGATTTGCTGATATTTGTGGTATTTATGATAGTCAATTATGAAAAAGTCACCTTTGGAAATCACGGTAGAGTGTTCTTCGGCAGTATGCTTGGCGCTTCCGTCCAGAACGTAGGTCAATTCCAGAAATTCATGATTGTGATATCGTACCGTTGGTTTATCGTGAATTTCTACAAAAATCTTCTGTGCATTTACAAGATCAGAGTATTCTTTCAGTGTCATAAATTCACCCCTAATTATTGCGAAATATGGTGGTTGATTCTAATATAGCATTGGATTTATAATAATGTCAATAGATGTATTGGAGGTTGTAAAAGTGGAAATCTTAAAATGCAAAACGAATCATATAATAAATCCTCTTGGATTTGCCATGAAGGATGCGGTGGTGTCCTGGGTGGCAGACAGTGAAATGTCCAAAAAGCAGGTGCGGGCCCAGATACAGGTGGCACTTGACAAGGAAATGAAAGAAATTATTTATGTAAGTGACGAATGTGAGAATCCGGATAGTACCGGTGTGAAGCTTCCGATAGCATTGAAGCCTCGCACAGCATATTACTGGACGGTAGAGGTATGGGGAGAAGCAGGAGACTCTGCCAAATCAGAAGTCAACTATTTTGAGACAGGCAAGAGAGAAGAGGAGCTTCTGGGTCAGTGGATTACCACTCCGTGGGAGGATCAAAAGATCAGTCCGTATATCAGAAAGGCCTTTCGCCTGGATCAAAAAGTAGAGAGAGCCAGACTTTACATAACCGGACTTGGTCTGTACTGGCTGGAGGTCAATGGCAAAAGAGCAAGCGAAGACTTTTTTGCACCGGGATGTACGGGTGTTGACCGTCTGGTACAGATTTATACCTATGATTTGACCGATATGCTGTCCCCAGGAGACAATGCTCTTGGTCTTATAATGGGTAACGGCTGGGCGAAAGGCAAATTTGGTGCATCAGGTGCTTTGCATACAGAGCCTTATATGGATGATTATGTATTGAAGGCAGAGCTGCGTCTGATGTATGAGGATGGCACAGAGGAGATCATATTGACAGATGATTCCTGGAAATGTACTCCTTCTCCTATTCTTGAGGATAGTATTTATAATGGAGAGGTGTTTGACCAGCGAAAGGTAATAGCGGGTTGGTCCGAGGCTGCATATTGCGACAGGGATTGGGAGCAAATGACAGTGATAGAGGATGTAAAGGTAAATGTACCTACACATCCGTACTTGGGCAAATTAGAAGACAGACTTTCTCTCCCTGTTGTAGTAAAGGAAAAGGTAAAACCGGTTGCATTTATTCATACACCGGCCGGCGAAACCGTATTAGATATGGGTCAGAATATAGCCGGATGGGTCAGAATGAAGGTCCATGAGCCTGCAGGAACTGTCATCAAATTAAGCCACGGAGAAATTTTGCAGGATGATTGTTTCTATAATGAAAATTTAAGAACGGCTAAGGCAGAGTATATCTATATCTCTGACGGAACAGAACAGATCGTGGAGCCTCACTTTACGTTCTATGGTTTCCAATACGTAAAGATCGAAGGCAATACAAAGTCTCCTTGTCTGGAAGACTTTGAAGGTTGTGTAGTATATTCCGATTTGGAAGAAACGGGCTGGTTTACTACTTCTGATGCCCGTATTAATCGGTTATTTGCAAATGCAAAATGGAGTCAGAAGGACAATTTCCTGGATGTGCCTACCGACTGTCCGCAGCGTAATGAACGTATGGGCTGGACCGGTGATGCCCAGATGTTCTGTAAGACAGCCAGCTACAATATGGACACCTATGCTTTTTACACCAAATACTTACGTGATATATGGGTAGAACAGAAGGATCATAACGGAATGGTGGGACATACTGCTCCTTCCTTCGTTAAGATAGATCCGGCAGGTGCCTCCTTCTGGTGGGGATCTTGTGCATGGGGAGATGCAGCAGTTATTATGCCTTGGACCATGTATACCCACTATGGTGATAAATATATTTTGGAGCAGCAGTACCCAAGTATGAAAGCCTGGGTAGATTGGGTTGTAAGTAATCATGTAGGTCCTACCGGGCTTTGGGATAGTGGTTTCCGCTATGGAGATTGGTTGGCTTTAGATGGTGATCCGAACCAAAAGGATAATCGATTTGGTGGAACAGACGTTACTTTGGTAGCTTCTGCTTATCTGAAATACTCCTCAGAGCTGCTTGCAAAGGCTGCACAGGTATTGAGTAAAGAAAAGGAAGCTGTTTATTATCAGGGAATCAGCGACCGTGTAAAGGAAGCGATTCAGGAAGCTTACTATACACAGGATGGTAAGAGCATGATACAGACTCAGACAGCACACGTTCTTGCGTTGGAAATGGATTTGGTAAAAGAAGAACATCGTGCAAGCATCGCCGAAGGACTGGTGGAACTGCTCAAGAAAAATAACATGCATTTAAATACAGGCTTTGTAGGAACTCCGTTCCTTTGTAAAGTACTTTCAGAGGAAGGCTATAGTGAAGCTGCATATGAGCTTTTATTCCAGAATGATTTCCCAAGCTGGCTGTATGAAGTGGATATGGGTGCAACTACTATTTGGGAGCGTTGGAATTCTGTATTGCCGGATGGCAAGATTTCCGGTACAGGTATGAACTCCCTGAATCATTACACCTTCGGATGTATCGCTCAGTGGATGTATGAAAATATCTGTGGTCTCACACTAAGAGAAAATGGATTTAAGAGCTTTTATGTAGAACCTGAATTCAGTGACCGCTTTACTCATGTGGATATGCTGTACGATTCCCCTAAGGGAAAGATTTGCGTAAAATGGGAAAAGGCAGCAGAACAGCATGGCTATTGCCTGTATGTAAAGGTACCGTTTGATACGGAAGCTGTTGTAAAAGTGCCATGGAAGGAAGAAGCACTTGTCCTGACAGCCGGAGAGTATGAAATATAGACACTTATAGAGGTAGTGAGGAATTAAACTCTGCCAATACAATAGAGTCAAAGGATTCTATTAATTGCTCTTTATTGGAGCGAGACAATTTTTTAATAGCAGATTCACGACGCATGGCATCTTCCTTGGTTTCAAAGGTCTCAAAGTAAACCAGGGTCACCGGGTGTCTGGAACGTGTATATTTGGCGCCTTTACCTGCATTGTGGCAGGTAAGGCGCTTTTTTAAATCATTGGTCCAACCGCAGTAAAGGGTATTGTCCTTGCAGCGGAGAATGTAGGTGTAGTTCATGTGAAAATCCTTTTGTAATAGCTTTGACTTTAGTTTAGCATTTGTATGCGAGCATGCAATATGTCGGATACTTCTTGTCAGGATACATCCCGAAGAGAAGCGTTATAGTTTGGCTTTAAATTGAGACGGAGAATGCCCTACAGTCTTTTTAAAGCATTTGGAAAAATGCTTGATATCCGGCATTCCTACTTTCTCGGCCACTTCACCGATGGTTAGAGGGGACGACTGCAAAAGTACGATTGCCATGTGCATCTTATAGTGCAGTACATATTGGTGCAGGGTCAGTCCTGTATATTTCAAAATCAGCGTACTAAGATAATTTTCATGATAATTAAACATTTCTGCAATTTTCCCGTTGGTAAGAGGGAGATGATAATGGCTGTGGATATACTGTAGTATATCTTCGGCTTTTTTCTTATTAATGCCCTGCTCACGGGTGGTGGCAAGGCGGGCTGTCTGAGTCAGGATATCTTTTAACAAAGTACTGCAGCGCACATCATAATACAGGTTATGATTGACGAATTCTTCTGCAATCTCTATAAATTTTTCCTCAAATGAAAATGCACGTTCAATATGGAGAACCTTGGAAAACAGACCGTTTTCCGTAAATATTTGTTTTTCGAGAATATCTTCCGGAAGAAAACGGTTGTAAGATATAGGGGGTATTGGAGTGCTTAAATCTGCATGGGCCTGATAAAAGTCAAAATTACAGCCCGAAAACACAGGGATATCCTGCTCGAAGAGGTAACGGTATGGAGTCCCTGCAGGCAAGTATATCAGTGTTCCGGCATGGAAAGGGTATGACTGTCCGGCAGCTTCTAACAGACCGTTGCCGCTGTGACAATAGAAAATTCTGTGGTCTATTGCCTGCAGCAGTCCCTGCAGAATGCTTCTTTCATTTGTTCTTGCGAATCGCACATACGGATTCCAGTTTTGCATATTCATAGCACCATTTCCTTTCGTTGTATCATTTTCTCTCATGGCAGCTGTTTCTGCCGGAAGACAAGGAGGTAATCTTTGTTTTATACGAATACATCTTTGGTTTGTAAGTTGATGATACCACAGGTAAGGAATAAAATAAAGGAAAATCTGAATATTGCCGCGGTATCCTGAGTGATTATATGGTAGATTTCAACCGACGCTAGACTTTGAAAAGTAAATATTATTAAAAAAGACATAGAGAAAAGTCAAAACTGTTGCTATGCCTGGAAATGATTGTATAAGACTTAGAAAGTTGTGCCATTTGGTTTACTGGAACGTTCAACATATTTCTTGTGTAACAATTAAAGACGTTCCAATCGAAAAATCTGCTGTATATAAAGGGCATGTGGCGTTGTAATTTTTAAAAAATTTATAAAAAAGTAAGGGATTTTGATAAAAAAGGAATCAGGAAGCCTTGATTTTACCACTTCAAGATTCCGAACTACAAACCAAATGAAAAGGAGGAAAAACGATGAAAACGAAACGTTTTCGATTACTGACGGTCCTTTTGGCCGTAGTAATGATGTTTGCTCTTAGCATTCAGGCCTATGCCGCTACGAGCAAGCCTGTAACCCAGGATGGCATCACAGCTACCTTAGTTACAGACAAGGATTCCTACAAAGCTGGCGAATCCGTAAATGCGACAGTGAAAATTGAAAACAACAGCGGACAAGATGTATTTGTTTTTACACAGATCACCGTTCCGAGTACTGTAAAATTAGCTGGCGCAAACGCTTTTGATGCAGTTCTGGCAAACGGCCAGGCATGGACTTCTGCTGCAGGTGTATTGAGCGGCACAGCCGGCACAACTGCAACAGGAGATAATATGCAGGCAGGTTTATGGACTGTAGTTTCTCTTCTTGTAATTGGCGGTGTAGTAGCACTGTTAGTATACGGCAAGAACAGAAAGACATGGGTTTCCATGATGCTGTGTGTAGTAATGATCGGCGGCCTTATGGCAGCAGCAGTACCTGCACAGGCAGCCGGTGTAAACGGCAGTATGAGCGTAAGCTGTCCTATCCAGATTGATGGCAAGGCGGCAGAGGTTACCGCTGTAGTGAACTACATTGTAGGCTACGAAGCAGGCAGTGCAGCAACTACAACACCAAGTGTGACTCCAACAACAGCTCCAACCGAGGCTCCAACAGAGACTCCAACAGAGGCTCCAACAGAGGCTCCAACCGAGACTCCGACAGAGGCTCCAACAGAAGCTCCAACCGAGGCTCCAACAGAGACTCCGACAGAGACTCCAACCGAGACTCCAACAACAGCTCCGGATGAAGACGAGGCTCCAAGTGAGAACGGTTACTATGTAGTATGGGATGACTTTAAATTCTGTGCAATTAACAAATGGACTGATGGCATCTTCAGTAGCTGGGATGTAGTACTTCCTCAGGGAGCTCCGTCTCAGGTAGGAGATGGTGCAGCTTTTACAGATGGCAGTGCATATGCAAAGGCACAGGCTCTCAGAGCATTTAATGCCATTGCAGATGATTTCACCATGGAATTTTCCATGAGAATGTCTGCAGCTTTGGAAGATACTGTGATTGATGTTAAGAATGAAGACACCACAGCTATCCGCTTTACTGCAAAAGATGGCAAGTTATTAGCAGGCGGCGAAGAAATCTGCGCAGTACCTGTTGGTACACTGAAGACCTTCAAGTTACATATTAGCCCAGCAAACGGTACTTACACTATCAGCGTAGATGGTGCAACCGTTATGGATGGCGATACAGCAAAGGAATTTGCATTCTTGAGCAGCGTAGATGCAATTGACCGCTTGTACATCGAGACTGGTGTGGAAGAGATGGGTCTGGTAGTAATCGGTACTTTACGTATTTACACAGGCTTCTATGTAAACGAGAAGTTCTTAGACGGTACAAACCTTGCTATCAATGATGAGTGGAGTGTAACAGGCGACGCTACCACCATTTACAAGACTGGAACAGAGGGGCCTGATAAGTACAATGCACTTTTAAAGGATGGCGCTAGTATTACAAGAGAAGCAACCTATGAGCAGGATGGCGCATGGGTAGAAT
>JAZRLF010000050.1:0-4676 GCA_045646695.1 Lachnospiraceae bacterium | reverse complement strand
ACAATTATATCATGGGCATTAACAAGCCGATGAAGAAATTTTATTAAGTTATCAAGGTACTATTATGTATCTAAAAAATATTATACGAGGGAGATACACAATGAAAACGGATTGGTACAAGAATAGTTACAGAAGAAATCTCGTAGATATGCATATTGAGGACTGGAACGAGGAGTTTCTTTCTAAGCTTTCTGCAGAGGAATACTGTGAAAATTTGAAAAGAGGAAAGTTTCAGTCTGCCATGATTTATTTTCAGAATCATAACGGACAGTGCTATTTTCCGACCAAGGTGGGGCATACTCACAGAAGGTTTCAAGAGGGAGAAAATGAAATACGTCGTTTGGTAAACCTCTGTCATGAAAATCAGATTGATGTAATCGGTTACTATAGTCTTATTTACAATACCTATGAAGAAGACAGGCATAAAGACTGGCGTTTGTATGGCTCTGACGGTATGTCTCAGCGTGAAAGAGGGGGGCGTTACGGTCAACTTTGTCCAAATAATCCGGAATATCGGGAATTTTTAAAGGTACAGATTAAGGAGCTTCTGGATTATTTTGATGTGGATGGTATGTTTTATGATATGACCTTTTGGCCTCAGTTCTGTGACTGCAAGTATTGCCGCGAAAGATATGAAAAGGAAATCGGCAAGAAGGAAATGGTTTTTGAGGGGGATATTAAGAATTCGGAATTCCATCTTCATCGCAGGAAGAGGGCGGAATGGATGGGAGAGTTTGCCAAGTTTGTTACGGAGTATACGAAAAAACTGCGTCCGGGCATGACTGTGGAACACAACTATGCCTCCAGCGTAGCAGGAGGTAACTACAGCTGCTCTACCGAACTGGTCAATGATTGGTGCGATTATACCGGTGGGGATCTTTACGGCGATTTGTATGGGCATTCTTTTACGGCTAAGTATTACAGGACCGTTACACAGAAGCAACCATATGAATATATGACCTGCCGTTGCGATCGCAGATTGTATCAGCACACCATTACCAAGAGCGAGCAGCATCTTGAGACAGAGGTAATGCTAAATGTGGCTAACCATGCAGCTACTTTGATTATAGATGCTATTGATCCGAGGGGTACTATGGACAGCCGTGTGTATGACAGAATCGGTAAAATCTTCAGTAAAGAGCTGCAGTATGAGTCCCACATGAAGGGAACTCCTGTATGTGATTTGGGCATTTTGTACCTTACTTTGAGCTTCAAAAATAGCTCCTTTGAATCCGGCGGACAGGACTTTGATAATAGGTCTGCATCGGTTTCAGCAGCAAGAATTCTGATTAAGGATAATGTGCAGTTTAACGTGCTTCCGGGCAACCGTGCAGCATTGGAAGGTTACAAATGCGTCATTGCGCCGGCTGTCTCAGGTGCAGATGAGCAGATGATAGACCGCATTGTTCATTATGTGGAAAATGGCGGAACCTTTTATTTCAGCGGTGTAGAGGAACCCCGCCTTCTTTCTCGTCTGTTAGATGCAGAATTTGTGGAAATGAATGATTATTCTGCCAATTACATAGCACCAAAGGATGAGGCGCAGGAACTGTTCGGTGAATTTAATGCTGATTATCCTCTGCCTATAGAGTACCCTATGCCGATGGTGAAGACCGATCATCCGGAGGACGTTTTGGCATGCATCACTTACCCATATACCAATCCGTCAGAGAGAAGGTTTGCATCGATTCATTCCAATCCACCGGGAGTGGCTACTGATATTCCAGCAGTGCTTGCCCGCAGTGTAGGAAAGGGTAAGGTAATATGGTCTGCTATACCGATTGAGAATGATACACGTGCAGCATTTGAAGAAGTTTTTGCCAATATCATAGAAAGCCTGCTTCCAAAGATGCAAAGAAGCCTGTTGTCTACAGCTCCAAAGCGTGTGGAATTGGTAACCTATGACCTGGGGGAGAAATTGCAGATAAACGCCGTGGATTTACTGGGTATGGAAGAAGCGCTGAAGCTGCCTGCCTTTAAGGTATGGGTAAAATGGGAAAAAGAGCCAAGAAAGCTTGTGAATGTTACAAGCGGTGAGCAAGTACCGTTTACCTATGAAAATGGTTATGTAATATTTAAGATTGATTCGCTTACTGTTTTTGAGATGTATGAATTGGAGTAGGAAGAGAATGCTGGGACTGTAAAGAAAGGGATGTATCATTAGTGTCAGGGGTATTAAATTCCTGTACGTATATTGGCAGTGCCTTGTCTACATACGGAACAGCACTTTTATCAGAAAAATTCAGCCGGAGATACACCATATTGATTTGGTTATGTATTGTATTATTGGGAACGGTTATATGTCTGGTGTGTGTGCGCCCATGGAGTAGAAGCCATAAAGTTGAATAGAATGGAGCATATAGCTGCATCTATGAGGAGCGTTTATATAGTACAAATAAAAGCGCTCCGGTCGTCGCAAACCCGAGGTCCGGGGGACCTCGGATATGCGACGACCAAAGTGAAACGGAGACAATCGAACTTTGAGCCCCGGCGGGGCTCAAAAATAAAATAAGCGGTACTTAATGTACCGCTTACTTTACTTTTAAAAGCGCGAGACGGGGATCGAACCTGATTTAGCCCCGAAAAGCTCAGTAAAATCAAGGAGGATAAGTACACTGTCTACCGTGTGTCTACAAGTAGTAATAACCGTCAATTATTACATTACTCATCATATCCTAGAAAATAATCACTGTACCCACATCCTGCAATAAAACCTAATTTTGTATAAAGTTCCTTTGCAGGATTTCCATCCATTACGCCAAGCGTAATGACTGGCGATTTTTCATGTGCATAATTAATAGAGTTCAATATCATTGCTTGTGCTAACCCTTTTTTACGATATTGGGGTAATACAGACACCTGATGAATGGTTGAAAATTCATTTAAAGAATCCGGATAAATACCTGCAATACATACAGCTGCAATTTCATTTGTATCACGTCTTCTGACTATTGTACTAAATCCTAATGTATTGGTTTTTGCAAAAGCAACATAACGCCTTTCAAGAGCATCTGCTACATTGTTGATATCCGGCGGCCCCACTACAGTAGATGTATAACCATGTAAATGCGCCTCGTAAACAACTGAAACAATCTCTTTTTTATCGGAGTCTTTCAATACATCAAAATAAAACGCCGAATCTAATATAGGATTAACCTTGGCTGTTGGACGAATCATTCTAAATTGACCACGTTTTCTTTCCGCACCAATTTTTTCCAATACCTCACGATGTGTATCTGGAACTAAGTCAAAATATACTTTATTCTGTGCCCTTAATGTATTTAATAATTCTGACCAAAATTCATATTTATCACAAAAAGGGGGAACTAAAAATGGGGATGAAATATGATTATGGCGCAGAATTACACCGCCAATCGGAATCTCATCTTTCAATAACACATACCCACAGTTATCGGGGTTAATATCTACTAAACGTTCCGACCAGTCATAACTTAGAAACACATTTTCCATACTATAGATTGCACAATATACAGAAAACACATCATCGCTCATTTTTTTAATTTTATAATTTGCCATTTCTATCCACCGTTTATCTTTCGCATACTATTTGAGCTATTTTTACATCACACTCATCGACATATCCGATATCTTCCTGCATATCCCATAATTTTATTTCATTCATTTCATCTTTGTCGTTATATTCAAATGGAAATAGTTCTTCTTGGTAGCAAACAAATACTGCTTGATATTTAATATTTCCTTTTGCATCTTCAATTTTGAACAATCCCTTAAATTCCAACATCGAATTCTTTTGATGCGTTTCTTCAAATAACTCTCGAATTGCCGCTTCTCTTGGGGTTTCTCCATCATCAATTCCCCCCGCAGGAAATTCCCACTGATTTCTCCAAACGTTATATCCAACAACGTACTTATCTGCTACTTTTAAAATCGCATATGCTCCCGTAACATTCTGGTACTGTTCAATACAATCTTCTCCAACATCAATATATTCAATTAATTTCCAACCGCTTTTATTTTTTGCAAGCATGGCACTCTCCGAAAATTCAAAATAAATTTAACTCTGCTGGTATTATAATTTTGCCAGTTCCGTTAATTCCTCTACCACATTTTGTCTCCAGAAAACTTTTTGGATTAACCATTCATAAGGAAACTCTTTGCACAACCCACAGAATTAAACATTACGTTCTCTTGCACATTGTAATGTATTGGACAACCGTTAGAGTGTGCCCATTTCATACAATGTCCATCAGACTCTATGTAGCCTTGACAAATACCATCTTCCTTTTACTTTCATCCTACACAACATTCTCCATAGTATTCGTCACCTTTCTATAAAACAAACTCTATCCGAAGTTGCGTTTCTTCAGAAAGAACTATTTTCCCACCAATAGCCAGATAAAATTGTATCGCATTAGCATTCTGACTATTTACTGCAACCATAAATTCATTATAGCCAGCTTCTTTTACCTGTTTACGTGCAATCTCAAAAAAACCTTTTCCTATACCTTGTTTCTGGTATTCTTTTAAAATATAAAGCAATCCAACTTCCTGCTCATAATGTCTGAAAGGCTTATATGGTTTTCCACAAGTCATAAATCCAACTATTCTATCATTATCAGTTGCTACATATATCTCTATCTCCGAATTGTTAACTATATACTGGAGTATTTGTTCATTTTTCTTGATGTTATAAC
>JAZRLF010000049.1:0-34619 GCA_045646695.1 Lachnospiraceae bacterium | reverse complement strand
ATTTCTTCTTCTTTTACACATCAACATTTTATCTGCATTTTCATTAAAAACCACTATTGCATTATATCCCTGCATCATCGCACCTCTGCAAATTCTAATTTATCACCTTGGAATCCTTACATAATATTTCTGTTCATCTTCATATTCTATATGTCCGCCATTATGCAACATCACCTTTAATGAAGCGGGATTATCTTTATTTACACGCAGATATATTTCTTTCTCAGGAATAATCGTTCTCGCCACTTGTAAAGTTAGTCGAAGACCTTCCTTCCCATAACCCTTACCCCTAAATTCCTTTTTGATAAAATACCCTATATGTCCTGCCCCTGTTCTTAAGGATTCACATAGATAATGTCGTATGCGAAATTGACCGACAATTTTATCATCCTTCCACAAGAATAAAAATGTTTCGGGTACAAATCCTTCGGGTAAATCGATTCCTTTTGAAAAAGAAATCATCTGCTTTAATGCCTTGTTTTCAAAATCCTCACGTGAAACACCATTCCATTCGTTCTTCAAGCCATTTTCATCAACGGGCATATCGCGCACAAACAAATATTCTTTTTCTATGTCTTCGTAATTAGCTTTTCTTAATGATAACATCTCTTTATCGTTCCATTCTACCTGCGATGTGCAATTCATAACCATCCACAATTAGCACTGACACTTTAAATGCTTTTCAATAAATAATATTTTGTCGTTATCTTTTTTTTTCTGACATTTATCCTGTAGCCATCTAGTTATCGATTTAACACAGGAGAAACTACCGGTTTTCCTTCCTTATCCAAAAGAGGGGTAAATCCTCCGGCCTGGCCGCTTGCATGAAACAGGTAATTAACACCGGTCTCCTTGTCCACCCAGATTTCCATAACATTCATTGCTCCCTGAGCGTACACTTTTTCAAATCTATCATTCGCTTTTCCCATAATCATAATCCTCCACATGGTGCTTCCTGGTTCTACCAAACCCGGTGCCGAATCCCTAATTTTTACCATCTGTTTTTTAACTGATTCTGTAATTTATACAGTGTGTTCAGCGCGTCCATAGGTGTCAGGTTAGTGATATCCAAAGCTTCTAATTCTTTGATCACATCTTCGTCCCGTACCGTATCAAATAAAGACATCTGCGCTAAGTCCACCTCATCATAATGTTTTACTTTCTTGGACTCCTTGGAGGCATTCTTTTCTTTGCCGGAAAGCATTTCCTGTACCTTGGAGGCAATGTCATATTCGCTTAAATTTATGGCAATTTCCTTGGCTCTGTCGATAACCATGTCGGGTACGCCGGCAAGTTTGGCCACCTGGATACCGTAGCTCCCGTCTGCGCCTCCTTTTACCATTTTACGTAGGAATACAATGTCATCGCCTTTTTCTTTTACGGCAATACAGTAGTTATTAACATTGTCCATTTTGTCCTCAAGTTCGGTAAGCTCGTGGTAATGAGTGGCAAATAAGGTTTTGGCACCCAGCAGGCGTTTATTGCTGATGTGTTCGATAACTGCCCAAGCAATACTTAGTCCGTCAAAGGTAGAGGTACCGCGGCCGATTTCATCCAGAATCAATAAACTTTTATTGGTAGCATTGCGCAAAATATTGGCCACCTCATTCATCTCCACCATAAAGGTAGATTGGCCGCTGGCAAGATCATCACTGGCACCTACTCGAGTAAAGATGCGGTCTACAATACCGATATTGGCGCTTTCTGCAGGTACAAAGGAGCCGATTTGCGCCATCAGTACGATCAGGGCGCTTTGTCTCATGTAGGTAGACTTACCTGCCATATTAGGGCCGGTAATGATGCTGACGCAGTGTTTGCCATTATCCAAATACGTATCGTTGGAAATGAACATATCATGGTCTATCATCCTTTCCACCACCGGATGACGGCCATTTTTGATGTCTATAATGCCTTTTTCATTCAAAGACGGGCGCACGTAGTAATTACGCTCTGCCACCACAGCCAGGGAGGCAAAGGCATCCAATCTGGCAATAGCCTTAGCGGTTCGCTGAATACGTTCCATCTGGTCTGCAATCTTTTGGCGGATGTCACAGAATACTTCGTATTCCAGGCCGTAGAGCTTATCCTCAGCATTTAAAATCATGTCCTCCAGCTCTTTTAACTCCGGTGTCGTATAACGCTCTGCATTGGCCAACGTCTGTTTACGAATATAATCCTCAGGCACCAGATTCTGATAGGAATTGGTAACCTCAAAATAATAGCCAAAAACTTTATTGTATTTTACTTTTAAATTCTTAATGCCGGTACGCTCTCTGTCCTTTGCCTCCAGCTCTGCCAGCCAGGTCTTACCTTCATGCTTGGCATTACGCAGCTTATCAATGTCAGGATGGAAGCCATCCTTAATCATGCCGCCTTCCCTGATGGATATAGGCGGTTCCTCCATAATGGCTTCCGCGATCAGCTCATAGATATCTTCCAGGCCATCCAGCTCTTCCTGGATCTGTGCCAGTTCCTTACTAAAAAAGCTGTCTAAAACTGTTTTGATATGGGGCAGCATTTCCAGAGAATTACGCAGTGCAATAAAATCTCTTGGATTGGCGGTACCGTAGCTTACACGACTTAATAATCGCTCCAGGTCATAAATCGGAGTCAAATATTCCCGCACCTCATCACGGAGAAAGCTCTCTGTAAACAGTGCTTCCACCGCATTTAAACGCTCTTCAATGGCTCCCTTTTCAATGAGAGGTTGCTCAATATAGGAACGCAAAAGTCTGGCACCCATAGCAGTTTTGGTCTTATCCAATACCCATAAAAGGGAGCCTCTCTTTTGCTTTTCACGTAGGGTCTCAGTAAGCTCCAGATTACGTCTGGAGGAGCTGTCCAACAGCATATATTTGCTGGTAAGATAAGGGGTAATATGTCGAATATGCTCCAACGAATTTTTCTGGGTCTCGTACAAATACTGCAGCAGTGCTCCGGCTGCAATTAAGCCTGTAGGGAAATCCTCAATCCCCAGTCCAATCAGCGTATTTAAATGAAAATGCTTCATCAACGCCTTGCGGCAGTTGTCATCATCAAACATATGAGGACTGATGGTATAAATGGTAATCCCCAATCTTCCCTTCAAATCCTCCAAATCCACGCCGCTTACCATAAAAGAATCGTTGCAGATAATTTCAGAAGGCTGATAACGCATAATCTCGTCCATCAGCTTCTTCACATCCTCTGCCTCGGTCACATAATAATCTCCTGTAGTAACGTCACACACAGATACACCGATTCTGCTGCTTAAAAAAGTAACGCACATCAAATAGTTATTCTTGGAATCATCTAATGCCTGGGTATTTAAATTGGTACCCGGCGTCACAATACGCACTACTTCACGCTTTACAATACCCTTGGCCGCCTTTGGGTCCTCTACCTGCTCACAGATGGCTACCTTATAGCCTTTGGATACCAGTTTATTTAAATACCCTTCAACAGCATGATAAGGCACCCCACACATGGGTGCCCTTTCCTCCTGTCCACAGGCTTTTCCTGTTAATGTAATCTCCAGTTCTCTTGAGGCTGTTATAGCATCCTCAAAAAACATCTCATAAAAATCGCCCAGTCTGTAAAACAAAATACAGTCCTTATACTGCTCTTTTGTCTCCATATACTGCTGCATCATTGGTGTTAAAACTGCCATGTTTCTTTTTCCTTTACTATATCATCTGCCAGTGCCAATGCATCGGAGATTTTGGCTGCAAAATGGTCTTCACCGATTTCTGCAACAAAACCACTCTTTTGCATGGTCTTATAAGGCTGACCCAAAACATGTGAAAAAATAAGGAAAATGTCTCTATCTTCACATTCTTTATGTATTTTTCTAAGGGCATTTAATGCGGTAATATCTAATGCAGGTACAGAACGCATACGAATGATAAGTACCCGGGTGTCATCCTTGGCCTTAATATTTAAAAGCTCGTCAGAAGCTGCAAAAAACATCGGTCCGGTAATCTCATATACAAGGGTATGCACAGGAACCTTGGCCAGATCATCTTTGATATTATCATCTGTCAGATCAGATATACTGTCAGCGTCCTCTACGTATTTCCAACCTGATACACTGGTAACCTCAGACATACGTCTCATAAACAGGCAGGCTGTAATAATCACGCCTACTTCTATCGCTGTCATTAAATCTACAAAAATACCTGTCAAAAAAGTGGATAAGAAAATAACCGCATCTGTCTTTGGTGCCTTAAATAACAGTGAAATCATAGCCGGTACATTGCTCATATTGTAGGCAACCAGTATCAAAATAGCTGCTAAAGTAGGCATCGGAATAAAACCTGCTAACGGCATCATTAACAGCAAAATAATTAGCACAACAATGCTGTGTACCACACCTACAACCGGCGTTTTACCACCGTTTTTGCAGGATACGCTGCTTCGTGCAACAGCACCTGCTACAGGAACAGCTCCAAACAAACCGCAGAAAATATTGGCAATGCCTTGTCCGATAAGCTCTGAATTAGAGTCATGACGAATACCGGTCAGACCATCTGTCACCACATTGGAAAGCAAGGAAACAATGGCAACTAAAATAGCCAAAGTAACTGCACTCGGAAGCATAGCCTCCACCAATTCCAGACTAAAACCCGGCACGGTCAATTTCGGAAAATGGCTTGGCAGCTGACCGTACACACTCTGAATGGTATTGACATCCATCTTGAATAACAGTACCAATGGCGTAGTCACCAGAATAGCCACCAGCGAATTTGGTATCAAAGAATTAATCTTTGGCCAGATAATTAAAATTGCCAAAGCAATGGCACCTACCAAAAGCGCCTGCCAGTTTACCGTACCGATATGCTCTGCATAAGTAACTATACGACTCAAATTCTTTACCGGAAGGGATGCAATCTGCATACCGAAAAATTCCTTTAACTGTCCGGTAAAAATACCTACGCCTATGGCTGCGGTAAAGGCCAGTGTAATAGAATAAGGTATGTATGGCAGCAATGCTCCCACCTTACAAAGTCCCATCGCAATCAAAATAAGACCTGCCAGAATGGTGGCAACCGCCAATCCTTCAAACCCATATTCGCCTATAATACTGAATACCGTCATAACAGTAGCTGCCGTAGCACCGCCAATCTGTACCCTGCTGCCGCCAAATATAGCTACAAACACGCCGCCGATAATAGCTGTGTACAAGCCCTGCTCCGGTCTCATACCGGACGAAATTGCAAGTGCAACACTTAACGGAAAGGCAATGATAGCCACTATAATACCTGCTACAATATCCTTGATCAGTTGATTTTTATTATAGCCCTTAAAGCTGTCTAAAAGGGCCGGTCTATAAATTTTCATCACGTATCTCCTCAGTCAGAGTTTTCTCTGGCGTACCTCATATCTTAAAATCTTTTCACAATTCACTTGTTTATATCTCAAAGTGCTTCTTCTCTGCACATGTCAGTATCTGGATACAGCTCTATTTTATCACAGAATCTGCTCACCCATGTAGTAAAAGCCTTGACACTTGGTAAGCTTCACTTTGACAATCTGACCGATTAATTCCTCGCCGCCCTTGAAATGTACCAGGGTATTGTTGGACAATCTGCCGGTTACGAAGCCTTCCTCGTGGTCGTTTAATTCTTCTACCAGAGCCTCCTGAATTTCTCCCTCATAACGCTTCACCTGTTCCCTGGAAACCTCCTGAACAGTTTCAAGCACCATATCAAAATGCTTCTTTACCACATCCTCAGGGACCTGATTCTCCATGGCTGCCGCCGGTGTGCCGGTTCTTTTGGAATAAATAAAAGTAAAGGCATTATCATACTTCACCTGCTTGATGACATCGATCGTGTCTAACACATCCTCATAAGTTTCCCCCGGGAAGCCTACAATAATATCGGTAGTCAGTGCAATATCCGGAATCGCCTTACGAATCTTGGCAGCAAGCTCTAAATACTGCTCTTTGGTATATCTGCGGTTCATAATCTTTAAGATATTTGTAGAACCGCTCTGCAACGGTAAGTGTAAATGCTTGCAAATCTTCTCGGACTTCGCCATTACCGCAATCAGCTCATCGGACAAATCCTTCGGATGAGAGGTCATAAAGCGGATACGCTTCAGTCCCTCTATCGCCTCGATCTGCTCTAAAAGCTGGGCGAAGGTAATCGGATTCTCTAAATTTTTGCCATAGCTGTTCACATTCTGGCCAAGGAGCATAATCTCTACCACGCCGTCTGCCACCAGATCCTTAATCTCCGCGATAATATCCTCCGGCTTACGGCTTCTCTCTCTGCCTCGCACATATGGCACGATACAGTAGCTGCAGAAATTATTACAGCCAAACATAATATTGGTGCCTGACTTGAAAGGATATTTACGCTCAATCGGCAAATCCTCTACAATCTGCTCCGTGTCCTTCCAGATATCGATGACCATGCGCTTCTGCTCAAAGGTAGCATTTAATAATTCTGCAAATTTAAAGATATTGTGGGTACCGAAAATCAAATCAACAAAACGATAACTGGTTTTGATCTTCTCTACAACGCTTGGTTCCTGCATCATGCAGCCGCAAAGTGCAATTTTCATAGCAGGATTTTTCTTCTTTAAGCTCTTAAGCTCCCCTAATCTGCCGTACACACGTTGATTGGCATTATCACGCACCGTACAGGTATTGAAAATAACAAAATCCGCCTTTTCTGTATCTACGATTTCGTAGCCCACTACCTCTAAAATACCCACCAGCTTCTCACTGTCCCGGGCATTCATTTGGCAGCCAAAGGTGGTTACACAACAAGTAGGAGTTCTGCCAAGCTCCTCTGCAAGCGCCTGTACATGTCTTCTGGTCTTTGCCATAAAGTAGTACTGACGTGGTATTTCATCTATTGGTGGTTCTTTCTTTATATCGTTCACATACTCCAAAAAACTCGCATTGCTCTGCATAAATTTTTTGCTCCTCTTCAAAATAATTTGCCAGTTTAGAATAATTTCCATTAACCTGTGCGTCTTTCAATGTGGAAACGTATTTGATTCTGTTTTCGTTGTGTATAACCCCAAATTTCCCTTCTATCGCACAAACATCGCATCGCCGAAACTAAAGAATCGGTATCGCTCTTCCACAGCTTCTTTATAGGCATCCAGTACCTGCTCTTTACCAGCCAATGCACTGACTAACATCACCAACGTACTCTCTGGAAGGTGGAAATTAGTAATCAATGCATCTAAAACCTTAAATTTGTATCCAGGATAAATAAAAATCTCCGTATTACCACATCCCGCATGCAGTACACCGTCCTCTGTGCTGGCACTTTCCACGGTGCGGCAGCTGGTAGTACCCACGCAAATAATTCTGCCTCCTGCTGCTTTGGTTTCATTTACCAGCCTCGCGGTCTCTTCGGTCACTTCATAATACTCGCTGTGCATGTGATGATTGGTTACATCCTCCACCTTAACCGGACGGAAGGTGCCTAATCCCACATGAAGCGTTACGTATGCTATTTTAACACCTTTTGCTTCGATTTGCTCTAGTAAATCTCTGGTAAAATGAAGGCCTGCTGTAGGAGCTGCGGCACTTCCCTCATACTTGGCATACACCGTCTGATAACGGTTTTTGTCCTGAAGCTTATGAGTAATATAAGGTGGCAGAGGCATCTCGCCCAATGCATCCAGTACCTCTTCCCAGATTCCATCATACTCAAAGGCAATCAGTCTGTTACCATCTTCCTTGGTCTCTTTAATTTCTGCTCTTAATCTGCCGTCACCAAATACCATTCTGGCCCCTGGCTTACACTTCTTACCGGGCTTTACCAGACATTCCCAAAGGTCCTTTTCCAGACGCTTTAGCAGCAATATTTCAATGCCTGCTCCGGTATCTTCTTTAGAGCCATAAAGTCTGGCCGGAATTACCTTGGTATTATTTAAAACCATGCAGTCTCCGGGGCCCACCATATCCAGAATATCTCTAAATACATGATGCTCGGTCTGACCGCTGTCCTTGTCCAATACCAAAAGTCTGGAACCGGTACGATCCTCCAGCGGATCCTGGGCAATCAGTTCCTCCGGTAAATCAAAATAAAAATCACTTGTTTTCATATATTTCCTTTATTTCTGTGTGGTACGCAATATCTAGACTTGTTCAGCTGCACAAATGCAACTACTGCATACCACACTTGAAATGACTCATTAAATATTTTTTGCACCCTTCACAAATGCCTTGTAACCTCTGTAAGTCTCATATACATCAGCCTTGGAGGTTGCTTCCCACGGAGCGTGCATATTCATAACTGCAACACCGCTGTCGATTACATTCATACCATACAATGCCAGAATATAAGCGATAGTACCGCCGCCGCCTAAATCAACACGTCCAAGCTCTGCAGTCTGGAAATTAATGCTTTCCTTTGCAAAAATATCTCTCAGATGAGCCAGATATTCTGCATTGGCATCGTTGGATCCGCTCTTACCGCGGGAACCGGTAAACTTGTTAAATACCATACCACCGCCAAGATATGCCACATTTTTCTTATCGAAGCAGTTTGCAAAACTCGGGTCAAAAGCACTGCTTACATCAGAGCTTAACATACAGCTCTTGCTTAAGCATCTGCGGATGTTTAACTCAGAGTACTCACCTGTTAAATTCATCAGCTCTGCCAGACTGTTTTCAAAGAAACGGCTCTGCATACCGGTTGCACCAACGGAACCGATTTCTTCCTTGTCCACTAAAATACAGCAAACAGTACGATCTGTAGGTTCCACATCCAACATAGCCATCATAGAAGTATAAGCACACACTCTGTCATCCTGACCGTAAGCCAGTATCATACTTCTGTCAAGACCTGCTTCTCTTGCCTTACCTGCCGGAACTACTTCTAATTCTGCAGACAGGAAATCCTCTTCCTCTACATCGTACATTTCCTTTAATATATCTAATACGCCCTTCTTAACGGCTTCCTTTACAGGCTCTTTCTTTTCTGCTTTTTCGCTTTCTTCGCCCTGTACGTCAGAAGCTTTAATGCTAATCGGTTTATTACCCACAATAATATCCAAAGCCTCACCCGGAATCACCTCACCGGCCTTTAACTGCAGCTGCTCCTGAGACAGATGAATTAATAAATCAGACACAAAGAATACCGGGTCATTCTCCTCCTCACCGATATTGACGATTACAGTTGAGCCGTCCTTTTTGATAATTACGCCATGAAGAGCCAAAGGAATAGCCACCCACTGATATTTCTTTACACCACCATAATAATGAGTATCCAGGTATGCAAAGCCGTTGTCTTCATATAAAGGATTCTGCTTTACATCCAGTCTCGGAGAGTCGATATGTGCACCGAGAATATTCATTCCTTCGGAAATCGGCTCCTTACCGATGCGATACATAGCAATAGACTTATTCATCCAAACAGAATAAACCTTATCACCTTCCACCAGCTTCTTGCCCTCTTTTATGGCTTTCTCCATAGAAATATATCCTGCATCCTCGATGGTATTTACAATTACATCGATACACTCTCTTTCTGTCTTGCCCTCGTCCAAAAATTTACGATATCCATCGCAAAAAGCGTCAACCTTTGCAAGGGTTGCTTCGTCATATGTTTCCCATGTATTTTTCTTTTCCATGATTCATTATCCTCCTAATGCATTCTGAAAGGGTCGTCAAATTCATTTTCGCATAAAGACCCACACTAAATACATAATATCTTTTCTTTGCCAAAAATGCAAGAGTATTATGAACTTTTATATAAGGAAGAGGCGGCATAGCAGCCGTAATATATGCAGAAAACACGCTCATCGCGAATCGTTTTTGCATATATTACGGCTGCTATACCGCCTCTCGCTTATATAAAAGGCGACTGCACTTTCCATGACATTTATTTAAGGCTTAAGAAAAGAGTTCCCGTCCATTCAAATGGGCGAGAACTCCTCTGACCGAAAAATCAGTATTTTATTTATTTTGCTTCAAGAAGCACTTTAACTAAAGAAACCTTATTTTCTAAGCTCTGCACCCAACTGCTCTAATCCGTTCAGAATCTTCTTCATGGCACCCGCAATGTCAGCCTCTTCCAGGTTTCTGTCCTTCGCACGGAAGGTAATAGAGTAAGCAACGGACTTATAGCCTTCTTTAATCTGGCTGCCTTCGTAAACGTCGAACAGATTTACGCTTTCCAAAATCTTGCCGCCGCGCTGCTCGATTACATGCTCAATATCACCAACTAACAAGCTCTTTGGTACGGTCATGGAAATATCTCTTGTTACAGCCGGATACTTGGAAACGCCTGCGTACTTGTGGTCGAAGGTTGCTCTTTCCACAATGTGCGGCATATCAATCACTGCAACATAAGCCTTTGTTCCCAGGTCGTAATTGTCACAAACAATCGGATGAACCTCACCCAGATAACCAATTACCACACCCTCGTAAATCATGTCAGCCTGACGACCCGGATGTAAGAAGGTCTTCTTGTTCTTTGGATCATATGATACCTTCTTGGTCATGCCCACTGCTGCCAGGAACTGCTCCACAACCCCCTTCATCGTGAAGAAATCGCCTTCGCCGTAGAAGCCCAGTGTAAACTGCATTCTTTCATCCGGAAGCTCTGTCATTGGAAGTTGCTTTGGAAGATAAATATTGGCAAGCTCGTATAATCTTACGTCTTTATTACGTCTGTTGTAGTTGGTTGCAAGGCTGGTAAGCATACCGTTTAAGGAAATGGTTCTCATTACAGAGAAGTCTTCTCCTAACGGATTGGAAATAGTAACAGTATCGCGAAGCTTATCGTCAGCCGATAATAATAATTTGTCAAATACCTTCGGGCTTTCGAAGCTGTAGCACATACCCTGAGAGAAACCGTTTGCTTCTGCAATTTCTCTTGCCTTTGCTTCCACTACAAGCTTAAACGGAAGCTTTCCTGCTGTAGACTCGCCTCCCGGAAGGGTAGTCGGAATCTTGTCGTAACCATAGAAACGTGCCACTTCTTCTGCCAAATCTGCCATGCGTAAAACGTCCTGTCTGAAAGAAGGAACGGTAAGCATATTGGTATCTGCATTGTATTCGATTTCTGCCATTTTGAAAATAGCAAGCATTTCTTCTGCAGAAATATCTGTACCAAGTAAATTATTGATGCGTTCCGGCTCAAACTGGAGCTCTACCAATGGTTTGAAGTCAGCCTTTACATCTACCATACCGCTTACTACTTCACCACAGCCAAGCTCTACGATCAGCTGACATGCACGATTAATGGCAGCTTCTGCATTTCTCGGGTCTAATCCCTTTTCAAACTTACCGGAAGCATCTGTACGAAGACCAATACGCTTTGCGCTCTTACGGATGTTGGATCCGTGGAAAGTAGCCGCTTCAAATAAAACAGTCTTTACATCATCGGTAATCATGGAGTTTTCACCACCCATAATACCTGCAATACCGATTTCTTTCTCAGCGTCGCAAATCATTAACACATCATTGTCTAATTTTCTTTCCTGGCCATCCAATGTTACAAAGGTGTCACCATCCTGCGCACGCTTTACAATGATCTTGTGTCCTGCAACGGTATCTAAATCAAAAGCATGCATTGGCTGGCCGTACTCTTCCATAACATAGTTGGTAATATCAACCAGGTTGTTGATTGGGCGAATACCGCTCTTTGCCAGTCTTCTCTGCATCCACTCAGGGCTTGGTCCGATCTTGATATTGGTACAAACTCTTGCGCAATATCTGGAGCATAAATCCTGATCTAATACTTCTACGGAAATGTAATCTTCTACTTTTTCATTATTTTCCTTTACCTCTACTACCGGTGGTACAAAAGGCTTACGGAAGGTAGCTGCTGCTTCCCTCGCAATGCCAAGCACGCTATAGCAGTCAACACGGTTGGAAGTAATTTCGTATTCAAATACTGTGTCATGCAGACCCAGCAATTCCACAGCATCCATACCTACTTCGGTCTCTTCCGGTAAAATATAAATGCCATTTTCCGGAGCCAGCGGATACATATCTCTTGTGGAACCAAGCTCTTCGATGGAGCACATCATACCGTTACTTGGAATACCACGCAGCTTGCCTGCTTTAATCTTAATACCATCCTCCGGCAATGGACCGCCGTCATGGCCGCCTGCAACCTTACCGCCGTCAAGTACAACCGGCACCTTGTCACCTTCTTTAACATTTGGTGCACCGGTTACAATCTGAATTACCTCAGAACCGATATTTACCTGGCAAACAATTAATTTATCTGCATCAGGATGTCTTTCAATTTTTAAAATTTCACCAACTACAATTTTGTCTAAATTTTTGTCTAATTTTTCAAAGCCTTCTACCTTAGTACCGGATAAGGTCATTGCATCGCAATATTCCTGGTCTGTGCATGTGAGCTCCGGCACATATGCTTTAATCCATGATAATGCTGTATTCATAATATTTAAATCCTTTCTATCAAAAAAAACATTAGCATTTACGAAACTTAATAGCTGCCTGCCAGAGCAATATATGTTCTGGCTGAAGGGCCTTGAAAAGCGTCGGTCCTTAGCGAAGCAAAGCCGTAGGCTGCAGTCTGAGCTTAGTACCGCTACGCAATTTCATGGAGCGGGAGCGTCCATGAAGCAGAACCTATATTGCTCTGACAAAAAGCCTCAAGTTTCATAAACATTGAAATCATTATGCAAGCATATGATTATCTCCATTTACAGTGACTAGTGAACTGTTGTATTAAAACTGTTTCAAGAAACGTTCGTCATTCTCATAAAGAAGTCTCATGTCATCGATTTCGTACTTAAGCAGTGTAATACGCTCTAAGCCTACACCGAATGCAAAACCGGAGTAGCTTTCCGGGTCAATATTGCTCATCTCTAATACATGTGGATGTACCATACCGCAGCCAAGGATTTCAATCCAACCGCTGCCTTTACAGAAACGACAGCCCTTACCGCCGCACTTAAAGCAGGAAACGTCCATTTCCGCACTCGGCTCTGTAAACGGGAAGTGATGTGGTCTGAATTTAACCTTGGTATCCTCACCAAACAGTTCCTTTGCAAATACTGCCAAAGTACCCTTTAAGTCTGCAAAAGTAATATGCTTATCTATTACAAGACCCTCAATCTGATGGAAGGACGGGCTGTGGGTAGCATCCACTTCGTCAGAACGGAATACTCTGCCCGGTGCAATCATGCGGATAGGCAGCTTGCCCTTTTCCATCTCATGCACCTGAGTGCCTGAGGTCTGGGTACGCAACAAGATATCAGCATTTACATAGAAGGTATCCTGCTCATCCTTTGCCGGATGGTCTGCCGGAATATTAAGGGCCTCAAAGTTATAATAGTCCTTTTCTACTTCCGGGCCTTCTACTACTTCATAGCCAAGACCGATAAAAATATTCTCCACTTCTTCCAATACAGTGGTATTTGGATGTCTGTGGCCTCTAGGAAGCTTCTTTGCAGGTAATGTAACGTCAATTTCTTCAGCTGCCAAACGTGCTTCTAAAGCTGCCTGCTCTAAATGCTTCTTGGCATCTTCCAATGCGGTCTCAATTTCCACACGCACATCATTTACCATCTGTCCAACCTTCGGTCTGTCTTCCGGTGCAACGTCCTTCATAGATTTTAATACAGCGGTAAGCTCGCCTTTCTTACCGAGAATGTTTACACGCACATCATTTAATGCGTCCAAACTATCACTGGATGCAATGCTTGTAAGTGCTTTTTGCTTGATTTCGTCAAGTTTTACTTTCATAACTATACTCCTTTTTATTCATAATAAAAAAGTCCCTAAGAGCCAAAACTCTCAGGGACGAAAAACTATCGCGGTACCACCCATATTCCTGCTAATGCAGACACTCAAACGACGTAACGAGTCGGGATACGTCCTGACCTACTAAGATTCAATCAGGAAGCTCCGGTGGGAAATTCATGTAATACCGTAACCTGAGCCGGCTTCCAGCCGCTGACCAGCTCTCTCTGTAGGAATGATAGTACACTACTGACACCTTCATAGCCTTTATATTTTCAACTAGAAAACATTTTAGTACTTTTTGCTCAGACTGTCAACCGTTCTGCTTATTTTTCTGCATATTTTCAGCTATTTTTCGTCTAAACATTGCTATAAAACTATATTTTATCAATATTTATGTAAAATACATCCGGCTTATGAGCTAACCGAACTTATTATGCCCTCTTCCTGTTCAAATACACATCCAGCTTTTCCCTCATCTTCTCCGGAATTTCTCTTGCTACCGGGCACTCCTTGGCATTGGCCATACGCTCTGTAAAAGCCACAATAAACCCGATATCCTTTTTAAGCTGCTCCGTACTCATGACAAGGGATGTATCGTATCGATTATGTATCATAGCTGTATGGGACGGTGCATATCTGGCAAAGGAAACCGTAGGTATCCCTTTATCTGCAAAAGGAGTGGAATCACTGGAACGTACACCATCCCTTGCCTCAATTCCCATGCCCAATTCTGATGCCATATACTGAATATAATGTACCAATTTTTCCTCTGCAGTACAAATCGCAGCAAATCTACCCATAATACATCCGATCATGTCCATATTAATATTCAGCACAATCTTATGCAAATCATTTTCATGTTCCACGCAATATGCTTTAGAGCCGAGCAATCCTTTTTCCTCGGAGCCATGCCATATAAAACGCAAACCATATCTATGCTTTCTGCCACAAAAAGCTTCCGCAACCCCCAGCACACCGATACATCCGGACATATTGTCATAGGCACCGGAAGACAATTCTGTGGTATCATAATGGGCATTTACCACGATCCACTCATCCACTTCTCCCGGCAATTCTGCAACCACGTTATAAGAACAGCCTTTATATTCGTTCTGTTCCAAAAGGATTCTGGCTTTTTGGGCTCCGCTATGTACGATTTCAACTGCCCTTTTTGCATTAATATTTACCCCCGGAAGCTTTCGACCATTGCTGATATAAGAACGCAGCTCTCTCTGGTCAATATCCTCATCCGCAAAATGAACATTGCCGTCATAAGTAATAAACCCCGCAGCGCCATACTCTATCAGATCCTGAAACATCCAGTATCCAACACGTTCATCCAATAACACGATTTTTCCTTCGCACTGCTTTAAAGAATAGGTATCTTTATTGGTCAAATAATACAATGGTGCTTCTACGTCCCCACAACCGGCGCACAGATAGCCTTTACAGGCAATCTCTTCTCCGTCAATCCAAAGATGCGCCTTGTGCATATGCGCCAAGTCCACTTCAAAGCCCTCTAACCTGACATCCAGATTCATACGGGCACAAAGCTCTTTTAAATACATTGCACAAGCCTGCTCTTCCTTGCTTCCACCGGTACGTACATAAGCCATATCCTTTAAAATTTCTTCAATCTGGCACTTTTCCATCTGTATTTCTCCTTGTTTACTATCGGATTTCCTACATTTCTTTTCTTTGCTCTTAGTATAATCCTTTATTCTCTTAAAAACAATAGCTTATTGTATAGATACAAACTTATTATGCAGGCCTAAATAATACTTGTTGCGGCGTCACAGATAATAACTTGTTGTACATTAGCAAACAATAACTTGCCATATCGTTACAAATAATATCTGCCATTTTAAAACTACTTTTTCTCCCTGTAGCTATAGTCACTTAAATATCCGGCCAAATATGCTCCATACAAAATAATATAAATCATAAAATACAGCCAAAGCATCACGATCACAACCATACTGATACTGCCATAACCAGAGTAATCATTAAAATAATCTATATACACCGAAAAACAATAAGAAAATACGGTACAGCCAAGGGCAGCCAAAACTCCTCCCGGAAATTGTTGCCTTAAGGATGTATGGATGTCCGGCACAAAGGTATACAGCACTGTAAACATCACACTAAGAAACAGCACTGCCAGAAAATATCGAAGTTTTAAAATCGTGTGCAAGGCATCCTGAAGCACCGGCATTTGTGCAAAAATAAGATCATATATACTTTGTCCGAATACCAACAGCAGCAGGGTAAATAAAATACCAAACAACATAATAACTGTATATAAGCTGGCCAGCAGTCGAAGCTTGATATAGCCTCGTTTTTCGGTAATATCATAAATGGCATTTAAGCCACGTATTAAAGAAAGCATACCTCTGCCGGCTGACCAAATAGCCACAAACAGGGCAATGGGCAAAACGGTCTTATTACGCAAAAAGATATATCGAACCAGCTCCGTTACATAAACCTCTACTGTTTCCGGAAGAAATCCGATTACATAGCCTCTTAATACTTCCTCTGTGAGGCTGGTATAAGGAACCACACAGCTGATTACTATGAGAACAGGTACTGCTGACAAAATCCAGAAAAAAGCAATACCCGCTGCATAAACAGATAAGTTCTTTTCCCCTGCTTCTTTTATAAGTTTCTTTATAACGCTAAGAGCTTTGTTCATAGCTTACAAATACAGTTCCCGGGAAAAAATGTTCCAAAATAGTCTGGCATGTAAGTCCCTCCATTGCCATCCTGTTGGCACCATTTTGGCTCATTCCTACTCCGTGACCGTAGCCACCTCCATATATATTGTATGAAATTACTTTTTGGCCAAAATAAACCAAATCTAAATAGAAAAATCCGCTGGGTAATAAGGTGCTGCAATAACTCCTGGTTCCGTCTGCTCTGATAACCATAACACCATTGCCTTTTAATACATATCGAATATTATATTCAAAAAGCACCTTATATGTATGTTCCGTCCCTTCTATAGTCAGGCTTTTACAGACACCGCCGGCTCCTCTTTCGGATATCGTAATATTTTTGATATCCCCTAATGTTTTTACCGGTTTTGAAACATAATCACCTTTGTTATTTCTTGTAAGAATCACATTTGGGTTTACTGCGTACCGTTCCTTTAACCTGTTTAAAATTGCTGCAGAATCTATTTCAACACTCTCAGTGTTCCACCTATACCAGGGCTCCTGTGCCTCGTATCCTTCAACAAAAGGATTGACAATCATGTTTCTAAAAATCTGCTCCTGCTTTAATGCCTCCAGATAATAACTTTCTGCTGACTCTCCCTGAAGAGAACCATCTGCACTTTTTAAAGTGCCGGCACCGATACGTGTGGCCCTTAAATAATGCTGTCCCTCTCCGCCCCATGCAGTGCCGTCAGTACCAAAGCCGCAGGAAGTAGAATAATAATATACCTCTGCCAAACTTCTGTCAGAAAACAAAAGCACACCTGCCGTATCAGAAACTGCCTTGGCTGTACTGGCACTATTATCAATATTGCCATAAACCTGAAATGCTATACTGTCATCCACATGAGCCCCTAAATCCGGATATGCAGGGTGAATCAAATATTTGTATGCATAGGTTCGTGCCAGAATCGCCTGTGCCTTCAACGCCTCACTTTCATAGCTTGCAGGCATTTCACTGGGTACCACACTACATAAATATTGTTCCAGGGACAAAGCATTTACCAATAACAATCCTGCGTTTTCTAAGGTAACCTCCAGTCTGCCATAATAACTGCAGGTAGTCCGGTTTCGTTGTATAGAAGTAACAATTAGCGGTTTATCTTCATCATAAGATACCATCGCAATTAACATACCCATATGAATAGAATAATCAAATTCCTGCCCAATACCAATGCTGATACTTTCCCCGGCATACACCTCTCGCTTTTCCCAGATATCATTTTCACATGTCAGTACATATCCCCCGGATGGAAAGCTTACCTCTACCTTTGCATGATACAAGCCATTATATTTTCCTGCCTGCAGTATAACTCTAATATCCGGACTGCTTTCCAGATACTGAAAATCATCCTCTACCGGTTCTGAACTGATTTCAGACACTACAGACTCCTCCTTAGGCTCATTATCATCCTTTTTCCGTGAACCTGCCCAGACAATACACAAGCCAACTACCAGAAAAAGGAAAAACCATTTTAGACGAAATCTTTTGTATCTTTTGCGCGGGTTTATTTGATAGCCGTTCTGTCGCATATCCTCCCTCCGTTTTGCAAATAGTGTTACACTATCTTACTCTGTATAAGGACAAGATATGCATGCATTATCATAAATCTATTTAAAATTAATTCCGTTTATTAAATAATCTTTCTTCACACATTACGCACACCTACAGAGCTTTATTACACAGGTAAGAGACTTTCCTATGTAACAAAAAAGCACTTCATCTGAACCAATCAATCTCTCAGATAAAGCACTCTCATGCATACAAAAACCCGGAAATGCCGCCTCTTATCAATTGACTCCTAGCTGTTGCTAGGTGGGTTACCGCAGCAAATGCTTTTGCCTTCCACTGCACAAAACCATATAGGTCGGAGGCCTGACAGCCACATTGCAATATAGGAATCCCTTTTAAAGTAATGTAGGTTCAAACAGATAAGAGTTATCGAACACCCCAGGCTATTTATTTGTCTAAAATAATTATATACAACTTATGGTTAAATTACAACTAGAAAATTTAACCAGGTTACAAATTTTATATATTTTGACACCCGGCAGATATTATCCGGCTTTAATTAGCGTTTTTGCTTACATGGGAAAGATTACTTTCTTATGTAAGCTTTCCTATATAATCAAAATAGGCGAGGCTATAAAGCCCCGCCCAATTTTAAACAATATTTAAATTATTTTAAAGTAGAAACTTCTTCAACAAGCTTTACTAATGCAGCTAATGCTTCATCAGGTAACTTGTCATAGCCTTCCTTCTTGGTAGCAAAGCCTTCTACAGCATTTACACGAGTCTTCATAGAATTCTCAAGTGCTGCAACATAGGAAGCATCCTTTAAGTCTGGTGTGAAGTCAGCAGTCTTGCCATCCCAATCATTCATGATTTCGATGTCGCTGAAAGGTCCCCACTGCTCAAACTTAGCCTTACCTTCAACGATAGTCTCTAAGATACCTAATGTATCAGCAGGCTTACACTTTGTACCCATGAAGTCACCGGTGTTAACGATGTAACAATCTACGTTCTTCTCTTCTACTAACTTTTTGAACTTCTCATAGTCATTTACTAATGGGTAAGTTCTGAATGGGTTAGCGTAAGGTACGATACGGATAGCATTTAAGTCAGTACCAGCTGCAACACGCTCTGCAGTAGAGGTCTTTGTAGCAAGTGTAGCACCCATAACAGATGCTAAAGCAGCACCTTTTAACTTAACAACTGGAGGAAGAACAGGGTCCTTCATAATCCAGAAGATAGCATTTACAGGAGCGTCAATCTTATCTACACGGTTTGGAGACCACAATTTGGACTTAATAGCACGACCGTTACCATTTCTGATATCCTCTGTTACTAACTGAATCTTGCCGTCCTCATCAATTGTTGCAGAACAGTTCTGAGCGCTTAATAAGTAAGTATTGTCAGGACATCCTGTTGGGTAGTCAGCTGTCTTATCAAAGTATGTAGGCTCTAATGCTACAGAAGCACAAGTATCGGTGTTGATGATGAAAGCATCATCATGAAGAACCTTGATCTCGTACTTGCCGCCATGCTTAGCATGTGTCAAAGTAGACTTACCGGAACCTGATAAACCATATACAGATGCAACATACTTGCTGCCGTCTGCTAAAATGTATTCCTTCTGTCCGCCGTGGCAGGAAGCATAACCATTGCGGTTAGCAATAGCCCAAGCCATGGTCAGAGTACCCTTCTTGTGCTCACCAAAGTATCTCATACCAAGAATTGCTGCACAGTTCTGGTTGGTATCGAAATAGCACAGAGTTAAAGGATCGCTTAAGCAACTGTAATCTACGTCAGGACGGTTGCCCGGTATCCACTGTGGATCAGAGAAGATGTAAATATCAGCTTCTTTGCCGTTACCAACGGAAACAGAATTCTTGTACATCTCCTTATATTCTTCAGAAAGATACTGGAAGTTGATCAACCAGTTGTACATGATATTTTCTTCACCTTCCGGAATTAAAAGGTGTGCTTTAACCATAAACTCTGGGTCAAGACCTACGTATGCTTCTGCATGGTACATCTTTTTCCAACGAGTCTCGTAGATAGCATCCATAACAACCTTGTCAAGCTTCACTTCATCTACGCCCGGTTCACCCTTGATACGGCGAGCTGCAGCGTAACGACCTGTTACAGCACCATCGTTAAATAATAATACTTTTGCGTCCTTGTCTAAACCAATCTTCTCAGCTTCAAAAATCGGCATATCTGTAACTACGGTACCCGGAGAGTTCTTAGCTAATTCATAAGCTTCCTTCAAGTCAGTAACCTTAACTACATTATTGCCATAAAATGCTGCTTCAATGATAGAACGTGTGCGGCTAAAGCCCGGCTTGCCTGCACCGATCTCACTGATTGGATACATTGCTTTTGTTGACATTAATATGTCCTCCTTGCCTTTTTTCAATCTTGTTAGGATAATTTTTCCTACTATAGATTATCTTTTATTTCTCGCAAAATGTCAATAATTATCTTGTCATTTTGAAAAGATTTTACTAATATTTTATTTTTCCATTACCACAGGGGGCGCATTCTTCCTGCAGCCACTGAAGTTCCTCCTCTGTAAGATATGGACTCACCGCATCATATACACTTTGCTGGTATCTATTGACACGTTCCAAATCCTCACTGCTCATATAGGAAGCATCCAAAGCATCCCTGTCCAGTGGTACAAAGGTCAAATTGTCAAATTGCATAAACTGCCCGTCGCTGTTATTCACACTGTTGCAGGTCACCAAAATATTCTCAATGCGAATACCATACTGTCCTTCTAAATACACACCCGGCTCATCACTGACCACCATACCAGGTTCCAGCACCACTTCCTGCATCTGATCGGTGTATTTCCAGCGGATATTCTGAGGTCCTTCATGTACATTCAAAATATAACCTATACCATGTCCGGTACCGCATTTGTAATCGATCCCCTGTCTCCACAGTCTGATACGAGCCAAAATATCCAGATTGCGTCCCGTACAACCATAGAGCCACTGTGCCTCTGCCAAATCCAGCATACCGCAGGCTGTTAAGGTGTAATGCTTACGCTGGTCCTCTGTCAATGCTCCCAGGCTGATAGTTCTGGTCACATCTGTAGTAGCTCCCAGATACTGACCGCCGGAATCAACCAGATAAAACCCTTCATCAGAAAGATAAGCGTGACTTTCCTCCGTAGCCTCATAGTGCATCATAGCCGCATTGGCCTGATATGCAGAAATAGTAGGGAAAGAATACTCAATAAATCCCGGGATGCCTGCGCGCAATTCATCCAGTCTGGCACCTGCTGAAAGCTCTGTAAGGCTCTTTTTGTCCGGATGATGCTTTACCCAGTAAATAAATTTGGTCAAAGCCACACTGTCTAACAGGTAGAAACGCTTCATGTGCTTTAATTCTACCGGATTCTTCACAGCCTTTAACAGCTGAGTTGGATTATTTTCATATATAGGCTCACACTTGGCAGACAGTACATCCGTTACAATGGCACTGACATTGCCTTTGTCTAACATAATCTTCTGAGTCGGAAGCACGTCCAGGTAAGAAAATACCTCTTCATAAGCAAGCACCTGTACGCCTGCCGCCTCTAATGCATCCATCACAGCAGACTTATCCGCCTTTTGCTGCAAAAACAACACCGCTTCTTCCTTGGAAATATAGCTGTAGGATAATGCCACCGGATTGCACTCCACATCATTGGCACGGATATTGTATAACCACATGATATCGTCTAACTTACTTAAAAACAGGCTGTCACAGTCTCCCAACCGCTCTCTGACCTGATGTAGCTTGTCCGCAACGGAAAGTCCTGCCACCTCATCGGGTATGAAAAACAAGTCTGTAGCCGGCATATTAGGCCTATCCGCCCAGATGCTGTCCACAAAATCTTCCTTCATCTGAAAAGAAACCTCTGCGAGGGCTTCTTTTAATTCCAGAAATTGACCTGCATTCACACACCGTCCATCAAAGCCGAGACTCTGTCCGGGCTGCATCTGTTCCTTCAGGTATTCATGAATCTTTGGCACCCCGGGTTCATTCATCTTCATTAACTGAATGCCGCTGCCATCAAGCTCTCTCTCAGCTTGAATAAAATATCGCCCATCCGTCCAAAGACATGCCTCCTCGGCACCCACTACCAGGGTACCATTAGAGCCTGTAAAGCCGGACATAAATGCCCTGCACTTAAAATAATCATGCACATATTCTGAATTGTGAAAATCGGCAGTAGGAATCATATAATAATCCACGCCCTTCTCACACATAAGACTGCGCAGCTGCGCCAGCCTTTTTACATATACATTCTCCATATTGTATTCCTTTGATTAAGTAAATTCTTGCAGCTGTATTGCTTTATAGCTGCATTTATTATTGGCAAATGCCCAGGAAACCTTTCACTTCTTTGCACATATCTTCCACTTCACAAACAGTCTTGTGTAAAATATCAGCTGTGCGGATCTCTGCAATCGCATCCGGGATCTGCACCTTGCTGATTGCTGAAAGCTCATCTACCAGTGCAAAGTCCTCCCCATCACTCTTTTCAGGAGCGATAGCATCCATAACACTTCTGGTAAATTTGTATGGACTTGCGGTAGACGCAATCACTGTCTTAGTCTCATCACCGGTTGCAGCCTTGTACTGCTCATAAACATGAGCTGCAACTGCAGTATGGGTATCGATCACATAGCCACAGGTATGGTAAATATCCTTGATAACAGCTGCTGTATCTGCCTCAGAAGCGAAACCGCCGTAAAACTCTGTGAGCTTTGCCTTCATCTCCTCTGTAATGGTATACTTACCGGTTGTATTTAACTCCTTCATAAATGCAGCATTGGCTGATGCATCATCTCCTGCCACCTTATAGATCAGTCTTTCCAGATTGGAGCTGATCAAAATATCCATAGAAGGTGAAGTAGTCAAAATAAATTCACGGTTTCTATCGTATGTACCGGTAGCAAAGAAATCAAATAATACTTTATTGTCATTGGAAGCACAGATAAATTTATGAATCGGAAGTCCCATCTCCTTAGCATAATAAGCAGCCAGGATATTGCCGAAATTACCGGTAGGCACTACCACATTCATAGCCTCACCTTCCTTAATAACACCTTCTGCCAATAACTGAGCATATGCATACACATAATAAACCATCTGAGGCACCAAACGGCCGATATTGATAGAGTTGGCACTGGAGAACTGATAACCATTAGCAGCCAGCTCTGCACCAAGCTCCTTGTCACCGAACATCTTTTTCACACCGGTCTGTGCATCATCGAAATTGCCCTTAATACCTACAACAAAGGTATTGTCCCCCTTCTGGGTCACCATCTGCTTCTCCTGAATGGCAGACACACCGTTCTTTGGATAGAAAACGATAATCTTGGTGCCCGGTACTCCTGCAAAGCCCTCTAATGCAGCCTTACCTGTATCTCCGGAAGTAGCCGTCAAAATAACAATCTCCTTGTCTGCACCGTTTTTTCTGGCAGCAGTAGTCATAAGGTGAGGTAATATAGATAATGCCATATCCTTAAAAGCAATGGTTCTGCCATGGAATAATTCCAGATAATATGCACCTTTCGCCTCTACTAACGGTGCAATCTTGTCTGTATCAAACTTGCTGTCATAAGCCCGTTCGATACATGCCTTTAACTCTTCCTCAGTGAAATCAGAAAGCATCAGCTTCATGACCTCATAAGCCACTTCCTGATAAGTCATCCCGGAAAGTTCTTTCAGGCTCTTTTCCAAAGCCGGAATATGATCCGGTACAAATAAGCCTCCCTCCTCAGAAAGCCCCTTTAAAATAGCCTGTGATGCTGTCACAACTGCATCATTATTTCTGGTTGAATGATATAAAACTGCCATAATACAACACTCCTCATATGTTCAAATACATTCGGTCTTTGCAAAACTCAGTGGCTGACTGCCAAAGCAATATATGTTCTGCTTCATGGACGCTCCCGTTCCATGAAAATGCCTATAAAAATAGGGAATAATAAGCACAAAACCTTATTATTCCCAAGTATAGCACAATCATTATAGAGTTTCAATTATTTTATATTGTGTTTTTGTAATTGTTTTGATAGCCGATTCCAGCCGATTCATCCCTTGGAGTACATAAAATGCATCAATTTCTCTGCTATACGATACGCACCCAGACCGTCTGCTATATGGCGCATCTCATGTGATAATTGGGTTCTTTTGTTAAAATCAGACAGTAAATCTGCTGTCCCATCTTCTATACGCTCCAAAACCTGCTCCGGTTCTTTTGAAAAATCACCGCCATTGATCACAGCAGTATGCTGACCAAAAAATTCCGCCATTCTGCGCTGATTTTCCACATAATAGCAGCAAACGGTAGGCACTCCTATGGTACAAAGCTCATACATGGTGCTTCCTGCTGCCGCAATGGCCAGGTCTGCTCTCTGCATCACATTCCACATATCCTGTACATCTGTCAAAACCATAATCCGAGGCTCCTTTTCAGCCAAAGCACGTACCTCTTCCAAATGAGGACTGAATCTGCCGCACACCAACGTAAAAAGAGTATTCTCGGGCAGGGTGCGTAACAGTGTGTCTGCCAAAGTGCCTGCTATATTTAGAAAATCACTGCCCCCCATGGTAATCAGGATATTCCTTGCCTGATTTCTCACCTCATAAGGCACCTCTGTAAATTGTTTTTTCACCGGGGCATACCTGCTGCCCAACAGTAGTAAGGTTTCTGCGGAATATGCCGCCTTATAAGGCAAGGTATCCCCATAAATATTATAATTAATCAGCCCGTCTACCGGCAGCTTCATAGTGCCCAAATCATCTATATAAATAAGTTTTACCGCCGGGCGCAGGCTTTCCAGGTAAGTCTCAGTTATTCTGTAACTGTCTACCACCAAAAGCTTCATATGCAGTTCTTTGATAATCCCAAGAGTTTCTTCCACTTCCCCTTGCATATCTAAGTTCTGCTCAGCCTTCTCCCAGGTTTCTTCTGTTTGACTCTCTACACTCTGTCCCTCTGTGGGGAATTTCTGCAAGCCTTTACAGTCTTGTCCAAGTAACCTGCAGGCATAGCCCTTTTCTCTTATAAATACAGCGCTGTCTGCATTGCTTGTGAGAAAGACAACCTGTGCCTGCCTGTCTTTTAATGCCGCTGCAATGGACAAACATCTCATCAGATGTCCCATACCGATGGCCGCCCCGCCATCCGCTCTGATACCAATCACTAACTGTTCCATTTTAATTTCTTTCGCACCTGATAATGTCCTGATTTTCCTCAAAAAATTTATATACTTCTGAAAATTCTGCCAAAGCACAGGAATCCTTTTGTGTTACTGTCAAATCCATCTCAGGGTTCATAATACGACCCTGCATATATTCCAGGACTTCCTCCGGAATGGTATGCTTATAACGATAGATTATAATAAACCCGGGCTGCATTTTTTGTACAAGTTCCAACGTGATCTTATTGCCTATGCAATAGATCTGTTTTGTCTTTGCGTAATCCTTTAACTGACCGTACACTTGCCTTCCTGCTGCATCATCGGTCAAAAACAAGATGCTCTCCTTACACAACATATCAAAGGAAAAAGGTGTCCCTCTCTCAATATCCCTTTCTACCTGCATACCTAATATATCGTCCAAATATTTAGGTTTTTCACCATATCCCGGTCGAATACTTCTGACATTGTCCTCCGTAAGTACTTCCCCTTTTTTAATGTCCTTTGTAACAAAAACAGAACGTCTAAAGACGGTGCTGGACTTTTCCTGGGCACTTGGGCCGTAAGATACCTTCCCCATCGCTTTTTCCACTTGTCTGATTTGCTGTACCATCTCCTTAAACTCATCCGGTTCCATGGAAAAAGAAGCGTCAGGATTTTCGATGCTGCGGCTGATACAAAAATGCTTCTCGATAATATTGGCTCCCAGTGCAATAGCTGTAGCAGCGCCCAAATATCCCATAGAATGGTCTGATAACCCTACCGGAATCTCAAAACTTGTTTTCATGTCTGCTATAGTCTTTAAATGCATATCATCAGAAATAGCCGGGTATGCACTGCTGCACTTTAATATTGCCACCCGGTCATTTCCTGTCTCGTAAATAGCTTCCAAAGCTTCCTCAATCTCTTCCTTGGTAGCCATACCGGTAGACATAATAATAGGTTTTCCCTTGGCTGCAATATAACGAAGTAAAGGTAAATCCACCATTTCAAAAGAAGCAATTTTATAGAACTCCATCCCCAGTTCCTCTAAAAAATCCACACTGGTATTATCAAAAGGAGTTGACAGAAAATCTATACCAACCCGTTCTGCCTCTTCTTTTAGTTCCTTGTGCCACTCCCATGGCGTATAAGCTTTTCCGTACAAACTATACAGATTCTCTCCTTCCCAGGTACCCTTTTGAATCTGAAAATATGCATTGTGACAATCTATAGTAAGGGTATCGGGTGTATAGGTCTGAATCTTCACACAATCCGCTCCACAGGCTTTGGCTGCACGGATAATCTCTTTGGCACGTTCTATACTTCCGGAATGATTGGCACTCATTTCTGCAATAATATATGCCGGATATCCGTCCCCTACGATACGGTTTTTAATTTTAATATGTGTCATGTTGGGTTCCTCACTTTTTGATATGCTTAGTGCTTGTTGAATGGTATGTTCCGACGTCTTGACCACCGGATCAAATAAAAATCCCTATGAAGCTGCATCGCTTCCTGCTTTTAACTTACTTTAATAAAATAATATTATCATATTGTTATCTGAAATTGCAACCTGAGCCTTTATATTTTAAGTTGTATATTTTGTTTCTTCATTTTTTAACCTTAAAATTTTACTCCTTAAGATTATGAGTCTTAATGTTTTGTCTCTTCATATTTTGAGCCTAAGTATATTCCTTCAACCTCCCTAGGTTGGATCTGTATATTTCTAAATAACAATTATACAACATTTCTTTGCGGATAACAGTACACTTTTTGAATTTATATGTTATAATAATATCGGTGTTAAAAATAATGCAGACCATTTCAATCAGGATCAATCCTCTGTTGTGATATGGTCCATAATCCTCTGCCTGACCTATAGGGCAAACATTCCGTTCAATAAAGGAGAACCTATGTATAAAATCAAACGTGCATTAGAAAATTATCAAATACATTTTCCATTAGAGCAATTCGCCCCATTGGATAAAATACTTTTTTTAGACATCGAAACTACAGGGTTAAGCGCTGTGAACAGCCAGCTCTACATGATCGGACTTGCTTACTGCGAAAACAATTGCTGGTATATCGAACAACGAATGACCCAGCGCAAAACCGAAGAACGTGAATTATTGCTCTGGCTTTTGGATGTCTTGCCCCACTTTACCCATATTATTCACTTTAACGGTAATCGCTTTGACATTCCCTATCTTTTAGAAAAGACAAAGGAGCATTTTATTTCACTAAGTTTCGATGCTTATGAAGGAATTGATATTTACAAACGCATTCATCCTTTCAAAGACTTTCTAGTATTACCAAACTGCCGTCAAAAAACCATTGAACAATTTTTAGGGATTAACCGCATAGACAAATACACCGGCGGAGAGCTGATTCAAATATACAAAGCATATGAGACCTCGCAGAAGGATGATATGCTGGATTTGTTGTTGCAGCATAATTTCGATGATATGAAAGGCATGTTAGACATTACCCCTATCTTATCGTATAGTGAATTGTGTAATTCTCCCGTTTTAGTAACTCGTGCGGAAATGCAGCGAAACAAAAACCTTGATGGAGATACTGAGTTTGAGTTATTGATGACTCTAAAGCTCCCTACTGCTATTCCCAAAAAAATATTCGCTCATTACGACGGCAATTACATTACCATTACAGAAAACAAAGCTCTGCTTAAGGTACCGGTTTTTGAAAAGGAGCTAAAATTCTTCTATTCTAATTACAAGGATTATTACTATGTTCCGCTTATGGATGCTGCTTACCACAAATCCGTTGCTGCTCAATTAGATGCTTCCATGCGTTTGCAGGCCACTGCTGCTAATTGCTACACCAAAAAGTCCGGCCTATTTCTGAAGCAGTATGATATTTTGGTAGAGCCTTTCTTCAAAGAAGACTATAAGGATACGGTAACATATTTTGAAATTACTGAAGAAACAAAGCAAAACAGGGATTTATTTTCAAATTACTGCTCTCATATTTTAAAAATTATTATTACCCATAATAAATAATAACTCGTATATAATTTTCATAAGAAAAGCCGGAGTATAGCTTATCCCTTTCATCCACTCGACAAGCTATACTCCGATTTATTCTCTATCATGTATAAAAATATACCTACAAATATATCTTTAAAAATATCTTTAAAAATATCTTTAAATATTAAATAACCGTATAAAAATGTAAAACATTTAAATCCTGGGGCATATCTAAACCATGTGAACCAAGATTTCCATCTATTTCATGGCATCCATGATCCGGTGCAAATCCAAGTAATGTTTCATGCATCCCCCAGTGCTTTTGTATCTTTTGGGCAATCTGTTCAAACACCTTTATATTTTTTTGCAATACTTCAAGTGCTTCTTCACTTTCCGGTCCGAACCTGTGCATGGTACTGTCATAATCTGCATTGTATAACAAAATGAAATCATATGTATCTTCTTCGATCAATTCCAAAGCTTTCTTAGTACATTCATCTACAGTCTTATAAATGAAATAATCCATTTCTCTTTCCAGGAAAATCATAGAGAGGCTGTCTTTCTCTGTTGATACAATTGCAGGTTTCTTGCCTGCTCTAATCAAGGCATCAAAAAGTGTATCTATCTTGATAACCGGCTTCTCATATGCCTGTATTCCATGAACAGAAGGTAATACACCTGTATACATTGTACCAAAACACACCGGAGTAACGCTTGGCATCATTGTTTGCAGCGGTAAGGTAAGTTTGATATGATCTAACAACGGGAGATAATATTCTGTATATTTCTGATACAGCCACATTGCGATTGCATCAGGATTATACATAAATATTCGATCGACTTTTTGGTTCTTTGTATTGTTCTCTACCAGCCTGTCAATTGCAGGTATGGAAGCTTCTGCCTGAGCAGGTGCTACAATATCTATAGCTTTAGCAAGAGATGATGCTACGCCTGTAAGAGAAATTGTATTCAATATAGAAGCGCTCATTAGGAATATCTCCCTTCTTATTACTAATCTTAATTAGGTGTTTGCAAAATTCGACGGTTGAGGCCGGAGCAATCGAGTTTCGCAAATACAACTATACAAATATTTATGGGCTGTTACAAAAGCAGAAAACGCTCTGCTCTTATAACAGCCCAGTTATTACTTTAAATTATTCAGCATCTTCTGCTTCCTGAGCAGCGATTACAGCTTCGATATCTACAGAAACTACATCTGCATCCTCTTCAACCTTCTCTTCAACTACTTCTGCAGCCTTTGGTTCCGGAGCAAACATAGCCTTAATGCTCAAACTGATTTTCTTGGTTTCTTCATTGAAGTCAGTAATCTTTGCAGTAACCTCATCACCAACGCTTAATACATCTGAAGGCTTCTCTATACGCTCTTTAGAAATCTGAGAAACATGTAATAATGCATCTACACCATTATCAAGTTCAATGAAAGCACCGAAGTCAGCCATACGTGCAACCTTACCGGTTACTACATTGCCTACAGCGTACTTTGTAGCAGCATCCTTCCATGGATTTGCATCATCAAACTTAAGAGATAAAGCAACCTTTGTACCATTGATTTCTTTTACCAGAACATTTAAAACCTGACCCGGCTTGAAAACCTTCATAGGATGGTCAATACGACCCCAGCTCATCTCAGAAATGTGTAATAAACCGTCTGCACCGCCTAAATCAATGAATGCACCGAAGTCTGTAACATTCTTTACAGTACCTTCTACAACATCACCTTCTGCAATACGTGCAAATACAGCAGCCTGCATTTCAGCCTTTGCAGCTGCAACTAACTGCTTTCTGTCACCGATAAAGCGTCTTCTCTTTGGATTGCACTCAGTAAGTACAAATTCGATTTCCTGTCCTGCATATTTGGACAAATCTCTCTCATAAGTATCAGATACTAAGCTTGCAGGAATGAAAATACGAACATCATCCATAACAACGCTTAAACCACCATCTAATACCTGTGCTACAGGAGCCTTTAATACTTCACCATTGTTGAAAGCTTCTTCAAACTTCTTGTAAGCTCTGTCAGCAGCAAGACGCTTATAAGTAAGCGCTACCTGACCATCGCCGTCATTTACCTTTAATACTTTAACTTCCATAACATCGCCAACCTTTACAGCGTCTGTTAATTCAACAGTGCTGTCATTGGTGTATTCGTTCTTTGGAAGAATACCGTCTGACTTGTAGCCGATGTTTAAGACGATCTCTTCTGGCTTTACAGCGATAACAGTGCCATTAACTACCTCTCCTGTATGAATTGTTTTTAATGATCCTTCTAACATTTGTTCAAAAGTTAATTCTGACATAATTTTGAACCTCCTCGATAATATTGTTTGGGGTTGAAGCCCCTGCAGTAATACCCACCAATCCAACAGATTCAGGTAGTTCTAACTTCAGATCAGCAAGCGTCTGTATGAAGTAGGTATGCTCACATTCCTTGGCGCATATTTCGTACAGTTTTCTCGTATTGGAGCTGTGCTTACCACCTATGACTATCATCACGTCGGCTTCCCTGGCTATTTCCCTTGCCTCCGTCTGCCTCTCCTCGGTTGCATTGCAAATAGTATTCACAACAACAACATTATAGCCCTTTTCCATGAGTTTTTCAACTATTTTATTGAATTTTATGTAATTAAATGTCGTTTGTGAAACTACACAGATATCTTTTTCCTCTAATAGGGTAAAATTCTCTGCTTCTTCCTCTGTTTCTATGACAATTGCAGGGGTACTGCTCCATCCCATGATACCTATAACTTCCGGATGATTGGCACTTCCGATGATCACAATCTGCTTGCCCAAGGCACTTTCTTTCTCTACCACCTTATGAATACGCTTCACAAAAGGACAGGTTGCATCCACACATTCCAAGCCCATTTCCTGAATACGGTCACAGACTGCCTTTTCCACACCATGAGAACGGATCACCACGGTACCTTCCTTCACCGAGGACAGATTTTCTTCATCAATAACAGATACGCCCTTCTTTTCCAGATCTTTTACTACCTCTTCATTATGAATAATAGGTCCGTAGGTATAAATAGCCTTGCCCTTTTCTGCCTGATTATAAACCTGTTCTACTGCTCTTTTTACACCAAAGCAAAAGCCTGCAGACTTTGCAAGACGTACTTCCATAAATCACTCCGTTCCGCCGCTTCTTACGGCAAATATATTTTTGCTTAGTAATTTTGCCTTCTCTTCTCAGCCAAAGAAACAATATGCTCCACCACTTCTTCAATGGTCATATCAGAAGTATCTACCAACACCGCATCCTCTGCTTGCTTTAATGGTGAAATCTCCCGATTCATATCCCGATAGTCTCTGTCAATAATATCTGCCTCTATTACATTCAAATCGCAGGTTTCTCCCTTGGCAATAAGCTCGTTATATCGGCGCAGCGCCCTTACCCTGCTGGAAGCTGTCAAATAAATCTTTAGCTGTGCCTTGGGAAGCACACAGGTACCAATATCCCGTCCATCCATAATCAGATCCGTATGCTCTGCCATCTGCTGCTGAAGTAATACAAGTCTGGCTCTTACACTGCCATTGGCACTGGTGACAGAAGCTGCCTTTCCCACCTCTTCAGTTCTTAGATAAGAATTGACATTCTCCCCATTTAGCCATACAACCTGCTCCCCATTCTCATAAGAAATGTGAATCTGAGCTCCTTCACACTGCTCGGAAATCTCCTTTGGATCATTCAAATCGGTATGCTGTGTAATCAGATAATATGCCATAGCACGATACATAGCCCCTGTATCCACATATACTAAATTTATTTTTTTGGCAATTTTCTTGGCTATGGTGCTCTTTCCTGCACCTGCCGGGCCATCTACTGCAATACAAAAACTCATGGTATTCTGACACGATGCACCTGCAAAAGGCTATCATGCACTCCTCCTGATATTATTTACAAAATTATTTATCTTATTCAATACATCTGCACAAATCATGAAATGCTGGTTCCTGCCAGATATCCGGTAGACCATGCTATCTGTAAATTAAAACCACCGGTCACTGCATCCAAATCCAACACTTCTCCCGCAAAATAAAGCCCTTTAACAGTCTTAGACTCCATGGTGGACGGATTGACATCTTTGGTGCGCACGCCCCCCTGGGTAATAATAGCTTCTGCAAAGCTTCGGGTTCCGTTAACAGTTAAAGGCAGCTGTTTGATCAGTTGTACAAAATGCTGACGCTCCTCTTTACTGATTTCATGAACCTTTTTCTCCGGGTCAATACCGGACAATGCAATCATAACCGGCACCAGCTTGGAAGGAAACAATCCCCCTACTGCATTTTTAAACTGTTTATTGATATTTTCTTCAAAATCACGAAGCACCCTTTTATCTAACTGTTCTTCACTAAGAGCCGGTTTTAAATCAATAAAAAGTGAGATTTCCTTGCCGTAATATTTCTTTACATAATGGCTGCTGGCAGATAAAATCAAAGGACCACTGACACCGAAGTGAGTAAAAAGCATCTCACCAAAATCCTGAAAAATCTTTTTCTTGCCATCTAAAAGAGTCACCTGCACATTACGTAAGGACAAGCCCATCAGCTCACCACACCAGCTCTCACTGCATTCCAATGGTACTAAAGCAGGCTTTGCTTCCACAACTTCCATACCAGCCTTCTCTGCAAAAAGATAACCGTCACCGTCAGAACCGGTAATCGGATAAGACACGCCTCCGGTGCATACTATGACTGCTTCGGCCTTTATAAACTCGCCTTTAACAGTTTTTATACCGACTACACGGCTTGTCTGTTTTGCAGCAGCTTTCTCACTGCCGCGTCGTGCCTTATTATCACTTCCCGTATTGCAAACTGCCTTTTTGTCACATTCTGTAGCGCAAACTGCCTCTTTGTCACACGCTGCACAATCCTGCACTGCATCAATCGGTATGATCTGCTCCATGCATATCTCAGATACTTTTGTATATAATCTGATTTCTACACCTGCTGCTTTCAAAGCCCTGGTCAGAGCCCCTATCACATCTGAGGAACGATCACTTACTGGAAATACCCTGTCCCCACGTTCTACCTTGGTGGTACAACCATATTCCGCCAATAAATCAATAATAGCCTGATTATCAAAAGTATAAAAGCTGCTATACAAAAACTTAGAATTAGAAATCACATTTTTAAATAAATCCTCTACCTCACAGGCATTGGTCACATTACAACGTCCCTTTCCTGTAATAAAGAGTTTTTTGCCCAGCTTTTCGTTTTTCTCAAGCAGGATAACCTGGTGGCCGTTACGGGCTGCACTATAAGCTGCCAACATACCGGCAGCACCACCGCCAATCACAATACATTTACTCATATTTTCTGCGTGTCTTTGGATCCAGCGACACATCCTTATCTAAATAATTGATTTCATCATGGGTGTAAACCTGATAATTGCTCCAAACATCCTCCAGATTTTTCAGTTCATCCTTCACCTGCTGTGGATTTTTCAAACACATTGCCACAATCATGGCATTCACCAAGCTAAATGGCGCTACCAAAGAATCTGCTACACCATTTAATTCACTCTTGGCAAGAAGGCTGATGCTGGCGTACATAGTAATCGGGGAACGCACAGAATCTGTAATAGCTATAACCTTGGCACGTCTGTCTCTTGCAAATTCCATAGCCTTCAACGTTCGCATGGAGTATCTTGGGAAAGAAATTCCGATAAACACATCTTCTTCATCAATACGAATCATCTGCTCAAACATTTCTGTAGAGGAAGTGGTATCCAATAAAACAACATCCCTGCGGAGCATATTTAAATAAAAGTGAAAAAAGGATGCCAACGGAGCACTGTTACGAAGCCCCACAATATACACATGCTTTGCTTTTAAAATAGCGTCTACAGCAGATGCAAAAGCTTCCTCATTCAGTCCTTCAAGTGTATCGTGAATTTTCTGTATATCTGACTGGAAAACCGTAGCGATGACACCCCAATTCTCAGTTGTTTTGTCGGAAAACACAGGAGTTGCTCCTGTTTGCAGCTTATTCTTGGTCCAATCCCTCAGCTTATCCTGCAAATCCGGATATCCTTCAAGACCTATCTTGGCAGCAAAACGCACAATGGTAGACTCCGATATCCCCAAAGCCTCTCCCATTTGGGCCGCAGTCATAAAAGCAGCATCCTCGCTATGCTCCAATATAAATTCTGCCATTTTCTTATGACCTTTACTGAGTTTGTCCTTTTTTGAGGCAATCAGCTCCATAATACTCCGCTCCGATTTCAAAACGATCCTCCCGATTTCTTAAATATTTTATTCTCTAAAACAACATATATAACAATACTATACCACACGAAAATCTATGATTCAAGATAAATAACCAGAAAAAAGGTCCACAAGCCATCGCTCATGGACCCCATATTCTATAAATTTACGATTATACAGGGTATGCACCGTTCTTGGTATCAGAAACAGTCATATCCACCTTTTCCTGCTGTGCCTGACGATACTTGAAGTAGTCAGTAGCAACCTGCGGGAATAATGCGTAAGACAATACGTCTTCGTCCTGCTGCTTCCA
>JAZRLF010000048.1:0-77147 GCA_045646695.1 Lachnospiraceae bacterium | reverse complement strand
CCGTGTCTCAGTCCCAATGTGGCCGGTCACCCTCTCAGGCCGGCTACTGATCGTCGCCTTGGTAGGCCGTTACCCCACCAACTAGCTAATCAGACGCGGGTCCATCTCGTACCACCGGAGTTTTTCACACTGTACCATGCGGTACCGTGCGCTTATGCGGTATTAGCACCTATTTCTAAGTGTTATCCCCCAGTACGAGGCAGGTTGCCCACGCGTTACTCACCCGTCCGCCACTAACAATCATTCACTAGGTTTCATAATTGTCCGTTCGACTTGCATGTGTTAAGCACGCCGCCAGCGTTCATCCTGAGCCAGGATCAAACTCTCATGTTCAATCTCTTTGGTTCAAAATCTGCTAGCTTTTTGTAACTAATTTTTACCTTTTCTACTGTTTAAGGTTTTGTTCTCTGAATTTCTTCCAGATGAGATGACCTTTCATCTCATTTTTAGGAATCTTTCAGGGTTGCATTGCTGTTTATTTGTCAAGGTACAAGAAAAGCAGTTGTTTGTGCAAGAACTTTTTGGCAAGCTTGCTTGCGGATGCTTTTCATCATTGTCCGAGAAGCAAATGCTCCTCATTTAAATTTGAGCTTCTCACTCAGTGCATCTCCTAAGAAATGCGACCGCAGAAGGAGGGATTTGAACCCTCGCGCCGCTATTAACGACCTGCACCCTTTCCAGGGGTGTCCCTTCAGCCTCTTGGGTACTTCTGCAAAATAGAAGAAATACGCTAAATAGCTTCTCTCTGTAACTCTATAGGATTGCGTTCAATACTCCGAGGAGCAAGCACTCCAACGGAGAGGGTGGGATTCGAACCCACGCGCCCTTCCGGACAAACGGTTTTCAAGACCGCCTCGTTATGACCACTTCGATACCTCTCCGTATGCCGCTTTATCAGCGGCAATTAGTATCTTATCAAAACTATTCCTAATTGTCAACAACTTTTTTCAACTATTTTTGATTTTTTTATTTTAAATCTTTATTTATCTTCATAGTAAGGGCAATGCGTTTCTTTGATTCATCCACACTAATAACCTGTACTTCTACCACATCCCCTAATTTTACAACATCCAGTGGATGCTTAATGTATTTTTCAGACATCTGTGAAATATGAACCAAACCATCCTGATGGACACCGATATCTACAAATGCACCGAAATCAATTACATTACGGACCGTACCTTTTAAAATCATACCAGGCTTTAAATCCTTCATGTCTAAGACGTCAGATCGAAGAATAGGTGCCGGCATTTCTTCTCTCGGATCCCTGGCAGGCTTCACCAGCTCTTCAATCATATCATTTAAAGTCATTTCACCCACACCGATTTCTGCAGCCAGCTTCTTTTTGTCCATTTTGGAAGTCAATACAGAAACCGTCTTGCCAAGACCTGCTCCGGTAGCCAGGGCGGTCTTGTCTAATTTCAGCTTGCCAAGCAGTTTTTCGCATGCTTCGTAAGATTCCGGATGTACACTGGTTGCGTCTAACGGATTGTCACCACCGGTAATGCGCATAAAACCGGCACATTGTTCGTAGGCCTTCGGACCCAGCTTAGCTACCTTGAGCAACTGTCTGCGATTGGTAAAGCGGCCGTTTGTTTCACGGTAATCTACTATATTCTTAGCTAAAGTCTTGCTGATACCGGAAATATATGCTAATAGCGGTGCAGATGCAGTATTTAAATCTACACCCACTTTATTTACACAGTCTTCCACCACACCTGTTAAAGTATCACTTAATTTCTTTTGATTCATATCATGCTGGTACTGCCCTACTCCAATGGATTTCGGATCAATTTTCACAAGTTCTGCCAATGGGTCCTGCAACCGGCGTGCAATGCTGGCAGCACTTCTCTGTGCCACATCAAAATCCGGAAATTCTTCGGTAGCCAGTTTGCTGGCACTGTACACGCTGGCACCGGCTTCATTTACTATCACGTACTGTACCGGCTGTGGAATTTCCTTTAATAAGGACACAATAACCTGCTCGGACTCTCTGGAAGCTGTACCATTACCCACACTGATCAAATCAATGTGATATTTATGAATCAGCTTCTTTAATTCCCGTTTTGCTTCTTCTACTTTATTCTGTGGCTCTGTAGGGTATATTACTTTGGTATCCAACACCTTACCGGTAGCATCTACTACTGCCAGCTTGCATCCCGTGCGAAATGCAGGATCCCAACCCAACACTACTTTACCGGCAACCGGTGGCTGCATCAAAAGCATTTCTAAGTTCTTGCCAAATACGTCAATGGCACCATCCTCTGCCTTTTCTGTCAATTCATTACGGATTTCACGTTCAATAGCCGGTGCGATCAATCGATCATAAGCATCCCGTGCTACCTCCTGCAAAATCGGTGTAGTATAAATATTATCCGCAGTAATAAGTTGTTTCTGTAAATAACCCACAATCCGATCCTCAGGTGCCATAACCTTAACGGTTAATATCTTCTCCTTTTCGCCGCGATTCAAGGCCAGCACACGATGACCAACTACTTTAGAAAGCTTTTCTTCATAATCATAATAATTTTCATAGACACTTTTCACCTCTGCATCTTTGGCAACACTCTTAATGCTTCCTTCCTGCATGGTTAAGTCACGAATAAAAATACGGTAATCCGCGGTGTCTGAAATTTGCTCTGCAATAATGTCTTTAGCTCCCTGCAATGCGTCCTCAGGAGTAGCTACTTCCTTTCCTTCCTCTGAGGATACATATTTAACAGCTTCTGCAAGAATATCCTCTACTGCTGCCTGCTCTAATATATAGTCTGCTAATGGCTGCAGTCCTTTTTCCTTTGCCACACTGGCACGGGTCTTACGCTTCGGACGATATGGACGATATAAATCTTCCACCAATACAAGGGTTTCTGCAGCCAAAATCTTTTCCCGCAGTTGATCGTTCAACATCCCCTGCTCCTCAATGCTTTTAAGAACTTGTTCCTTCTTGTCCTCCAGATTGCGTAAATACTGCAGTCTTTCGTACAAATCACGAAGCTGCTCGTCATTTAAAGCCCCTGTCACTTCTTTACGATATCGTGAAATAAAAGGTATAGTATTGCCTTCGTCTATCAGCTGTACTGCCGCCTCAACCTGTCCTTTCTTAATCTGTAACTCTTGTGCAATTTTCAAACATATATCCATGTAATCAACCTCGTAGCCTATTGTTATTTGCATTTATATGCATCTGCTATAGTATACAATTTTTTCCTTCTGTTTTCAAGAAAAATAGTTTCTCGTTTTTTGCAGCTACGACAAAACTGCTGCAGGATTACTGCAGCAGTTTTACTTATTCAGGTTTCACACCCAAAGTTATCTGTAATGTAATTTTTTCGTATCCGCTATTCTGAATACGCATAATCTCCACCGGCACCGTAGCGCCTGCTTCATAATACTGCATCGCTTCCTGTAAATCTGTGAATGTCTTAATTTCAAAGGAATCGAAGCCAACAATAATGTCATACATTTTAAGACCTGCAAATTCTGCAGCACTGCCCCTCACTACCTCTGAAACAACCACGCCCTGAGGAATGCCGTATTTCTGCACATCGCTGGATGGAATTTCCTTAATGGACACTCCCAGGTATCCTCTCTTTTCTGCATCTACTTTCACCTTGGTAGTCTGTAAGGACAGATCGCTGATGATAGGTTCTGCTGCACTGATTGGGATAGCATAGCCCATGCCTTCAATAGCAGAACCGCCTATTTTGCTGGAATTAATACCAATCACTTCTCCGTTCATATTTAACAGAGCCCCGCCGGAATTACCCGGATTAATAGCAGCATCTGTCTGAATGAAGCTTCCGGTACTACCCTCCTCAATAGCAATCTCTCTATTCAGTGCTGAAACTACACCGGTTGTAACACTTTGACCATATCCTAATGCATTACCAATTGCAATAACCGGCTGTCCCAGCTTTAAATTGTCACTGTTACCCAGGCTTGCTACGGCAATGCTCTTCTTTGTTTCCATGGAAAGGCTGTCAAGAGATACAGACACTACTGCCAGATCCATATCCGGATTAGTTCCCTTAACATGAGCCTGACCAACTGTACCATCGATAAAAGTAATCTCCAAAGCATCCGCTCCTTCCACTACATGGTAGTTTGTAGCAACCAAAAGCTCTGTGTCATTTTCACCGATAATAATACCGCTGCCTGAACTTGCACCTTCCTGAGTATAGCTTTGTCCAAAAATGGTACTATAGGTCTCAGTGTACTTATTAATAATAGAAACCATAGATGGCATTACGTTTTCTACAACAGGAGATACATCATAAGCAACACCCACCGTAACATTTCCGGATTGCACCGGAGCAACTGCCTCTATCTGACTGATCTCAGGTTCCTTCTTTTCAGTAGACTCTGGATCTGTATCAGATGTCTGTTCTACCTCTGCAGAAGTGAATCTTTCTATTAAATATGTCACTCCATAATATGCACCGGCAGTACTGCCGCCCAAAAGCAGACCACACAAAATCAGTGCCACTATACGTCCGCCCCATCCTTTCTTTTTAGGTGGGTGAATTTCTTTAGCGGACCATGACTGACTGCCGGTACCTTTCACTGTATCCTCGACTTGCTGTGCGTAGCTTTCTGTCTTTTCCGGTTCCGGATCGTTCTGCTGCTGTGGGTCGATAGGCTGTGATGCATTGGAATGCTGTACATAGCCACTATACACACCCTGCAAAGTCTGATCACTCTGCTGTGTGGAATTCTCCAAGACTGTAGGCTGTGCATAACTGTCACTTGTCAACTGCTCTGTCTGGCCGGTAGTCTGTACCTGTAAAACAGGTTCCGTCACCTCAATCTCTTGTGTCCCGGACTCTTCTATCACGGCCTCTTCTGTCACTTTCTCTTCTGTGCCGGTTCCTTCTGCCACTGACTCTTCTGCCAATATAAGACCGGCATTGGCACCCATAGCAACATCCTCTACTGTTAACTCATCACTGGTTGTTTGTTCATTATTTAAAATCGAATCCTGCTTCTCGTACATTTTTGTACCTCCAAAAAATATCACAAATTACGTGACTACAAGTTGCTGTCTGTCAAAATGCATGTCATCCTCCTGATAGAAAAGTTATAACATACAAGGCCTTGTAATCATCTGATGTTAAAATTATCATAACTTCTATTTGTGTTTAAAATGTGACGAAATTATATAAATTTTTTGAAAAAGAATATTGTATTATCTTTCTCCTTTTAAAAAGCTCTCGGCTATTACCAAATCCTCCGGTGTGGTAATCTTGATATTATTATAGCTGCCTTCTACCAATTTTACCGAGCGATTCCCCAAAAGCTCCATTACCATAGCATCATCAGTAACAGCAATCCCCCGATCCAGCAAGGCCGCCTCTGTTCTGATCAGTTCTGCGTATGCAGGAGCAATTTCTGAATACCAAAAACACTGAGGTGTCTGTACCTGCCACACCAAAGAACGCTTGGGGGTATCCACTGCAAAGCCATCCCCATCTGCAATCTTGATGGTGTCTTTTACAGGCATGCCCACTACACCGGTACCATACTGCTCTACGCTATCCCTGGCACGCTTTAATATCTCATTATTAATAAATGGTCTGGCGCCGTCATGGATATAAACACAAGCTTCTGCTGTAGTCTGTCCCAAAAGAGCTCCTGCTGCCAACAATCCCTGATGTACAGAATGATACCGCTCCCCACCGCCGGCAACTATCTGCCGCACCTTCGTAAAACCATATTTTGCTACGATTTCCTCAGTACAGTAAGCAATATCCTCCGCCCCGGTCACCAAGATAATATCATCTATAAAACTTTCTTCAAACTGCTTTATTGCATAATACAACACAGGTTTGCCGCCCAAAAGCAAATACTGCTTTGCTACACTGCTATTCATACGTTTGCCCCGTCCGGCAGCCAAAACGATCGCTATCTGTTTCATATTTACATGCTCCTATCAGCCATCCCGGGTCCTTCTTTATGGTACCCTTTGCTCTATCGTTCTCCGAGTTTTAAATTCGGTACCGCATTTAAATCCCAGCCATGTCTGGCTCCCTTTAAGTACTCATAATATCCTGCCACACCGATCATAGCCGCATTGTCTGTGCAAAAAATCGGTGACGGATGATAAAACTGAATCCCTTCCTTATCGCAAGCAGCCTGCATAGCTGCACGAAGGCCGGAGTTGGAAGCCACCCCGCCTGCAATAGCAAGCTTGGTAAAGCTATATTCTCTGGCACCGTGAATGGCATGTTCTACCAATACATCCGTTACCGCCTTTTGGAAAGAAGCTGCCACATCCGGCACACACACTGTTTCTCCTTTCATCTGGCAGCCATTTAAATAGTTTAAAACTGCACTCTTTAATCCGCTAAAACTAAAATCATATACATTCTCTCCCACCTTGGCCCGTGGAAATTTAATAGCCTCCGGATTACCTTCCTTGGAAACCTTGTCGATCTTTGGACCTCCCGGATAACCCAGTCCAATAGCTCTGGCCACCTTGTCAAAGGCTTCTCCTGCAGCATCGTCTCTGGTACGACCTATAATCTCATACTCACCATAGTCCTTGACTACTACCAAATGAGAATGTCCTCCGCTGACCACCAGGCTCATAAAAGGAGGTTCCAGTTCAAGATTCTCTATATAATTGGCACTGATATGTCCTTCAATGTGATGTACACCTATTAATGGCTTGCCTGTGGCAAATGCCAAAGCCTTGGCTGCTGATACACCCACCAAAAGTGCACCTACCAAACCGGGACCATAGGTTACGGCAATAGCGTCAATCTCCTCCATGGTCACCTCTGCCACTTTCAAAGCCTCCTCGATCACCTGATTGATCTTCTCAATATGCTTTCTGGAAGCAATCTCCGGCACCACCCCGCCATACAAGGTGTGCAGATCAATCTGGGAAGATATTATATTGGACAGTACAGTTCTGCCATTTTTGACTACGGCTGCTGCAGTCTCATCACAAGAACTCTCAATAGCCAAAATATATATGTCTTTTTCTGCATTCGTTATATTTATCATTATCGTCCCTGATATATTGTAATCGACTCATCTAACAGTCACTTACAGATATACCTTCTCCTTTATTATAAAACATTGGGCACATCGTCTATGCCCGGCAGCTTCCCCATGTCTTTGCATCAAAATTAATCCTCAAACTTTAATTCCACAGTCCGTCCGTCTTTAGCTGCATGACTATTGGCAAAAATTCCTTTTACAGCCTTCATAAATTCCTCCGGCCACATGGTAGATGGACTGTAATGAGTCAGCCAAAGTTCTTTCACACAAGCTCGCTTGGCCATATCCGCCGCTTCATAAAAGGTCATGTGCTTGTATTCCTTGGCTTTGGCCACCTTATCCGGCTCTCCATACATACCTTCACATATAAATAAATCACTGTCAAAAGCATGCTCCACAATGCTTTCTGTGGGTCTGGAATCTGTGCAATAGGTCACCTTCAATCCCTTTCTGGCCGGCCCCAAAACCATATCCGGCGTATAGGTTACGCCCTCAGCCTGAATAATTTCTCCTTTTTGCAGCCTGGACCAGTATTGCAATGCAATGCCATTTGCTTTGGCGCGCTCTGCATCGAATTTACCTGCGCGCTTAATCTCCATCGTATAGCCGTAACAAGTCACATTGTGACGCACCCGAAAGGCAGTCAGGGAAAAATCCCCAAAATCCATAGTCTCCTCTTCTTCATCGATCTCATGGAATTCAATGGAGAAAGGTAATTCAGGAGCAATGGTCCGCAAAGCATTTACTACCCTTTCCAATCCCTTCGGACCGATCATCAGTACCGGCTCTGTACGCTCTGCATTGCCCATAGTGAGCAGTAACCCCGGAAGACCACTGATATGATCCGCATGATAATGGGTAAAACAAATAATATCGATAGGCTTTGGGCTCCACCCCTTCTCCTTCATAGCAATCTGGGTTCCTTCCCCACAGTCGATCAAAATACTTTTTCCGTTATATCTGGCCATCATAGATGTAAGCCAGCGATAAGGCAGGGGCATCATGCCGCCTGTCCCCAACAAACATATATCTAACATAAAACTTCTCTTTACTTTCTTAATTTATTGGCAGGTATCGAATCTATATATGATATCCCAAATGTATGGATCCTACTCACCTGCAGCCATGCCACCTTATCGTCGCCACATAATCAGTGCGTCCTCTGTAGGCTTTCTGTAAAAATCAGGGCGAATCCCTTCACCCACAAAACCGCAATTCTCATATAAATGAATAGCGCCTGTATTGCCAGCCCGCACTTCCAAGGTATACTCCGTAACACCTTTGGCGTCCCCGGCCTCCAACAATGCATGCATAAGCTTTGCAGCAATTCCCTGTCTGCGAAAATCAGGATGCACTGCCACATTCATAACCTCTGCCTCAAAAGGGCCTATGAGCAAACCACACATACCTACCGCACGGCCTTCTCTATCTACAGCAACAATATATAAATAATTCTCGCCTTCACAGGCTTCCCTGTATGCCTGTTCACTCCAAGGCTCACTGAAGCACAGTGCTTCAATAGCCGCCACCTGGGGCACCAGTTCCTTAGTGAGGGGTATGATTTGTATATCGTCAAGATTTTTCATCCTTGCAGTCCCTTTCAATCATGATCGTCATAATCTGACTACGGGTTTTATCGGTTGTCCCATACCAATCATCCTATTCCCGATTTTGCTTAGCTTCCATGCGTTCCCGCTCAGCCTGGCTCATGCGGAAATACTCCGGCGCATGGTCTTTGGCCTCCACAAAGCGTCCCTTTCCGGCAAATTCCATAGCCAAAGCTCCTACACTTGCTGCACTCTGAAGTCTGCGATGAGCAGGTGCAAAAAACACCGGCACCGTTGCATGTTCCCGGATAAGTTTCTCAAAAACAGGCACACCATCTCCCAAAAATACTACCGGTTGCTCAAGGCTGTTGACAGCTTCTATGCATTCCATAATATCGCAGGCACAACCTTCTTTTAAGGTTTCCATCTCATATCCGTTGTCCTTTTCGGCAAACTGATACAGTCCCGTGTAAACCTGATTGCGGCGGGCATCCATAATCGGACAAATGATTGCTGCAGCACCGTACATTTGATATGCCATACCCTCCAAGGTAGGCACTTCGATAATCGGCTTACCAAGTCCCATAGCAAGTCCCTTGGCAGTAGCTGCTCCTATACGAAGTCCGGTAAAGGAACCTGGGCCGGAAGCCACTGCTATAGCATCCACTGTGCTCAAGTCCAACTCCACCATCTGCTTTATTTCATCCAGCATAGGCATCAATGTTTGAGAATGGGTCTTTTTGTGATGAATAGTATATTCTGCAATTAAATTATTATCTTCTAAAAGTGCTACAGTGGCAACTAACCCTGAGCTGTCTATGGCTAATATTTTCATAATCTTCTCCACTTTGTTAAATCAATCCATGATTCGGACTCTGTTTCCCACATTTTCGTCTTTTCTTCCTATCGTTTCTGCAGTCTTACAGCTGTCCCATTACAATGTCTACTGCCTTAGTACTGCTACCAGATCGCCGCATCCGCGTCCTCAATGCTTAATGTATCCGGATCATCTCACAATTTCTTCTATCGTTATCAGACGATAATCAAAGCCCTTTTCCAAATCTTTCTCGATGGTAATCTGTGTGTAAGTTCCCGGCAAAATCTCTTCGATCAGATCGGCCCATTCAATCAGGCACAATCCCTCACCGTAGAAATAATCCTCATAGCCGATTTCCTCCATCTCCTCCACGTCACCGATACGATAAACGTCAAAATGATAAAAAGGCATGCGGCCTTCCTCATACACTTGCACAATGGTAAACGTAGGACTGTTCACAGGTTCCTCAATACCCAATCCTTCTGCCATACCCTGGGTAAAAACGGTCTTACCCACTCCCAGATCACCAATCAAAGTATATACTTGTCCCGGAACTGCCTGCTCGGCAAGACTCTTGCCCAAAGAAAAGGTTTCCTCGGGGCTAAATGTTTGTATTATTTTCTTCATAATCTTTCCCTGATAATTTTATATTTTTTGCTTTTGAGAAGAGGTACTTGCATTTGCCTTCTTAACTGCTTCACCCTCATCTAACCACTCAATAGCCTTCTCAAAATCTGATATTTACTTTCTTAGGATCCATATGAGTAGAAATCATCTCTATCACTGCCTGTGTCTGATCCCCCAGCTCCCGGCGTGGAAAAATAGATGCATTCACCCGACTGGTGTAAACAATAATGCTCTTGGAAGTGGACACTGCCTTGTGCATATCCTCCCATCTCTGGAACTCTGTTACCTCGCCTTGACTGACGGAAATCCCTTCCTCATTTAAGACATAGTGCAGCACATTCTTGAAAGCCGGATTATTCAGCGCCTGCTGCCTACTCTTGATAAACAACGTCCATGGCAAATACAGAATAATAACCACACCGGCCAGTAAATAAATAAACTGTCGGTTCCCCAGAAAAATCAAAACAGCCAATGCACCGATGCAGGCTCCTAACAGTCCCTGAGCACTGTGATAGGTATGTCTTAGCATATAATCATATAAATCATTGCCTTTAATATGGATATCTAAATGTAATTCCTTCATAGCTTTAACAACTCCTTAACTATATTAGTATAACATACTTTTTATCACCTGCAAAGGTTTACACCGGTAAATTCTTTCAATTAATGGACTTGCACATTGAACTTTTAATCGGTATACTGATTTTAACATGGTACCGCAGAGGATACCATACACAAAATGATTATCAAGCACAAAGGATTTGGAATATTCATGCAAAAAATCAAATCAGAACTTTATTATTTATACAATCAATTTTATCTGTTGTCAAGGCACATAATCAAGCACCCTTTTTCTGCACTTTTCCTATTGGCGGGCATTTTGTTAAGCTATTCCCCTTACGCCTTCGCCACAGATTATTATGTGGACAGTGAAGTAGTGATCAATATCCCCGGCACCAATTATAATTGGCTGGAAATCGGCCGTTACGGTCTGGTTTTTGTACGCAAGCTTCTTGGGACCAGCTGGTACAATCCTTATTATACCGGTATTCTGCTTTTATTATTTTTATGGCTCATCGCCATAACACTTTCGTATGTTTGTCACAAATTTTTCCCTAGTCTTTCTGTAGCTGTAACTACTTTGGGCAGTTTGATTTTTATAACCTATCCTACTTTTACAGAACAGTATTATTTTCATTTTCAGTCTGCGGAAATCGCCTTCGGCTTGTGGCTTACCATACTTTCCATGGGCTTGTTTTATTTATTTGTCCGAGACAGACGACTCTCCTGCTTTGTCTTGACCCTTCCTATTTACGTAATAACCTTTGCCATTTACCAGTCCTTTATTCCTCTGACACTTTGCGGTTATCTTGGTATTTTTCTGGCATCGGCCATGGGAGAAGACACGGACGTTTCTACGATTAAGCGAGGCATTTGGGGCAGTATTTTACACTTTGGTATTGCCTTTATCGTTTCTCAAGGCATTGATCGTATTTTTTTCACTTCCAGTGCCTATTTAAATGAACAGGTCATCTGGACTACTTCCATTTCCAAGATAGATGCGCTGAAAACCGTCCTGCATACCTGTCTGCGTATGCTTACCGGACAAGGTGTTTTTTATACCACTATACTGATATTTGCGCTTATTGCTGCTGCAGCCGCCTTTTTGTGTTACACCAAGTATCCGGTGTACAAGCTTATCTTAAGTGTACTTTGCACCATAGGAATCGTTGTGACACCATTTATACTCACCTTATTAATAGGAGATACGATTGCAGCACGCACGCAGTTTACCTATCCGCTAGCAGCATTATGGCTTTTATGTTTCAGTATCCACACCCTTTTTCAGTATCAGCCGATTTTGATCTTTGCCAGAATCGCTACTACTTTATTTTTATCAGGCATTTTGCTGTCCCAAATATATACCGACAAATTCATTTGGGATGCACACAGTTATGTTACAGATTATGATCGTGAAACTGCCACGGATATCATGGGCATTCTCTATGATTCCTTTAGAGTATGTGATCAAGTAGGTACCATTTTCTGGGGATACCTGCAACCGGAGTCTCCTTATGATGAGGCCTTAGAAGGAAGCGCATCTTTGATGTTTCTATCTGTCTTTAATCTGGAATACAGCACGCAGCCGGTCTGTTATTTCAGTACCATTCGAGCTTTAGGATATATGGAGTCCATGGGTCACAAATTTGCACTTCCTACCCAGCGCACTCAATTCGTCAGTGAATATCTGATGACCCGGGAAGGTGGTCTGCCTGCTTACCCGGCGGATGATTGCTTTTTTAACGGTGAGGAAGCCTTTACCCTGAATCTGGGCAATTACTCCGAATAATTTTACAAAACGAGGTATTTTATGTTGCAAACCAAAAAACGACTGCCTTTATGGCCGATTCTTATTGTAGTTATTATTATTTTAATTTTGTTCATATTGCGTCCACTATGCCGTTATTTCTACACCAAGGACTTTGTGGCAAGAGGAGATGTGCAGCTTGCAGAGTTACTGGCTGAGAATCTATTAGATGCAGATGTCACGACTTTGGACAAACCCATGTTTTTCGTAGGCTCCAACGGTACTCGTACCAATGGTTCCTGTTTGGATTTATCTACCGGCCAATATGATATTTTCTCTGTGTTTGATGTGGCAGATGCCCGTTCCTTAAATACATTGGAAGCATCTCAATACATTGTGACTTACTTAAACAGCCTGGGTTATGATTATACAGTACCAACTGACGTCCACTGGACACTATGTGAAGAAGATATTACCGCCAATACCCCTCTTTGGAAAGCCTTTCCTTGGTACGAAAGTATACTGGAAACCGAAAACTGTATTATTGTGCAGCTTACCTATGTAGATTTTTTCAGTTAACGTTGCATTGTTTTTATTCATATTCCCTCCATTCCTCACATACACTGTATCAAACGTAAATACCATGAACTAACAAAGTGAGGAATGCCATGAGTGGAAGAACTAAAATCTTTGTATTACATATGAGAGAAGTGGTTTATACCGGTATCTTTATCTTTTTAGGTCTGATTTTTTTAATATTATTGGCTGTAATGTTTTTGCCAAAGAAATCCTCCACAAATTCCTCTTTATCAACAAACGAAGGAACTATGGAGTCTGTCTCAGACCTGAACCCATCCACCTCTGAATATACCCCGGGTATTTACACCGCAACCCTGGAAGTGTCCGGTAACAGCCTGGAAATGCGAGTGATTATTGAGCAAAGCGGCATCACGGATGTGTCCTTTACCCATCTGGATGAAACCATTGAGACTATGTATCCATTATTTACACCTGTATTAGAAAGCATTGCGCTGCAGCTGCAAAGCGGTGTGACTTTAGAGGATATTACCTACGAAGACAGTCAAAAATACACTGCCGGAGTACTTCTGCAGACTATCGAGGATGTTTTAGAACAAGCATCTCAAAAATCCCCATAAAATTTGTCCAAAAGGACGCTCAAAAATAGTGGAAGGCCTACCGGTCTTCCACTAATCTATTTTTATCCAATTTTACCCTATGATAGTAAATAGCGGACAGAATACTGCACAATATCCATCCCGCAGGATAGCTCAACCCTATAGGAATAATTTCATTGCAAATATGACTCATGCCAAACAAATACAGCTGTCGGAATCCCACAAACGTTATTAACATAATAAACATAGGAGCCCGACTGTTACCGGCACCTCTCAGAGCTCCCGCATAAATCTGATTCAGACAACAAAACACGCTGAAGGGCGTAAGCCATCGCACCAACATTGTACCATATTCAATAACTTCCTGTTTATCATTTAAGAAAGCTACTATGGAAGGCGCAAAAAACAAAATTGGCAGCATGAGAATCGTCGTAGCAGATACGGATATCAGCATGGCTTTGCTTACTCCCTTTCTGGCACGGTCAACCTGTTTTTTCCCCAGGTTTTGACCCACAAAGGTGGTAGAGGCCAATGCTATAGACTGCATAGGAAGAAATAGCAACTGGTCAATTTTAGAGTAGGCAGCCCAGCCCGACATACCATCTGCACCAAAGAAATTGATATAGGACTGCACAAAAATATTAGAAAATGAAGTAATACACATCTGAAGCGCCGCAGGTATACCCACAGAGAAAATTTTCCTGAGCATATCCCAATGCAGCTTCACTTGTCGTGGGATTAAGCGAATGCAGGAATCGCTCCGTATCAGCACTATCATAACAAGTACTGCACTTACACCTTGAGAAAGCACAGTAGCCAATGCCACGCCTTCCACACCCATGCCAAAACCAAGCACGAAAAGCAGGTCCAGCACTGTATTGAGTAATGCGCAGACTACCAGAAAATAAAATGGTCTTTGACTATCTCCTACAGCACGTAAAATGCCGGAACCTATATTGTATAGCATCAATCCAATAAGACCCGCATAATATATACTTAAATAAGTAGTAGCCTCGGAAATAACCTCCTCAGGCATTTGCATCAATTGCAGCATGTCAGGAATCAGCAACACGCCTGCTATGGATAAAATCACAGCAAGCCCCAGCGTCATGGCAATCGCCGTATGTACTGTCTTTTGAACCTTTTCCAAATTGCCCGCGCCGTAATATTGACTGATCACTACGCCTGCACCCGAGGAAAGGCCCAGAAAGAAACCGATCAACATATTGATGACAGGTCCCACCGTTCCTACTGCGGAAAAAGCTTCATTACTCACGTAATTGCCCACGACCCATGTATCTACTGTATTGTAAAGCTGCTGAAACAGATTTCCAGCCAATAGCGGCAGTGCAAACATAATAATATGCCTGCTGATATTGCCTTCAGTCATGTCTACATCTCTTTTAGGTCTGTGAACAATGCGGTTCCAAAACTGAGGCATTGTATTATTTTTGTGTTTGTTCATATACTTTCTCCTTACAGAGACTCTGCTCCCTTTTGACACCTTTCAACCTAAGCATTTAGCAAAGATGAGGGTTGTATAACATTCCACCCTATATTATTTGACGGAGTTCACCCAATATCCCGGATTGGTTGTAATGCGTTTGATCCAGCTTTTCGGCAATTTTTGATATCGTTTCCCCAGAAAATATCCAATATATTTGGCCCCGCTCTGGGTGACCAGATGAATAATCTCCAATGGTTTCCCTATATGGATAAAATGTCTGCAGGCAGCCATGATCATACGCTTGCCTTCTTTTTCAGAAGAAATCCCCTCAAATACTTCCGGATGTTCTGCCTGAGAAACACCCAAATCAAAATTTCTGCGCAGCTGCTGTATAAAGCCAAAATCATGAGAATGCAGCACCTTAGCTTCTGCTGCATAACATACATGGTATCCCGCCTTCATGGCACCTGCTGCAAAAATCATGTCCTCATTAAATATAGTATGTCTGATAAATCCACCCAATTTCATATAAATGTTTCGATTATAAGCAGCACATACATCAGAGCAAAAAAATGCCTTAATCCCCATGGTTTCTATATCAGCGGCACTCTTACACTTGGACTCCGGTGGATAATTAAAGCTGCGGCTAAATTGCTCCAAGGGACCGGCATCCGACTTTGGCAGCTGTCTGGCATAACTGACTGCTGCTTTCCCATCCAAAAGAGGTGCTATTAGATGTTCCACTAAATGTGTATCATAAGGAACTGCATCTTGCGTCATACAAATGCAAATATCTGCTTTCGAATACAGCATACCTTTATGTCTGGTGCCGCCATGATCAAATTCCTTCTGAGACACATGATGCACCTCCAACTCAGAAATCTGATCGATCGCCGGATATTCCATCTTCAATCCCTCGAAATACCGCTCCTCCGTATTCATAATAATAATTTTGCCTATACTTATGGTCTGTTTTAAAAGCAGATCCACAAGCTTTATAAATTCCTCCCCGGGTTTATAAGTCGGAATCAACACATCCACTGTCATAATTTTTTCCTTCTATCATACACATAGGCTGTTGCAAAGCCGGCTTCTCCCGGTCTGCAACAGCCCTATCTGCGTTATATTTCGTTATCGTACATATGCATCTGTATTGGCATGAATGGTACTGCTGATTTCTTTTAACTGCTCAGAAACCTGATACTCTTCATCTGCAAAGAATCTCTTATGGAAGTCTACAACTGCTTCCTCTAAATCCTTACAAATTACGCTATCACCAATACCGCCGATGGTAGCACCGGTGCGATATTCGCTGCTTGGGAAACCACCTTCATCAATAACAGTATAGGAAGCCAGGTCACTTAAAAGAGAGAGAATCTCACTTATATCAATAGAAGTATAAACATTACCGAATACACTGTTAGCAATCTTGGTAAGTGTAGCAACATCTAAGTCTTTTGCCTCCTCCATAATCGCCTGCAGTACCTCTCTCTGGCGCTCTGTACGTTTAAAATCATCACCTGCTGTGTAACGGATACGGCAGTAAGCAGTAGCCTGAAGACCATCTAACTTCTGGTAACCTGTTTTCTTTACAGGTGTATAGTCTGTCTTTAAGTTTTCGGATATACTAATCTGGTAATTATTAATATGCTCTAACTCTGCAGAATCTACATCGATATAAACACCGCCTACAGCATCAACAACATCTACAACTCCCTTAAATCCGACTGCCAAAAAATCTGTAATATCCAAATCCAGGTTCATATTTAACATATTGATAGCCTGTTTCGGACCACCCTTTGCATAAGCGGCATTACACTTATTGTAGGTATCGTTACCGAGATTTAAGTATGTATCACGGTAAACGCTCATCAAACGTACTTCTTTTGTTTCGTTATTTACAGATGCAATCATAATAGTATCACTTCTGGTATTGGACTTTAATTCTCCTACTGTAGAGTCAAGACCGAATAAAGCAATGGTACGGTACTTGTCCAAATTTTCATTTTCCTGAACTTCTTCATTCACAATAATCTCTTCTTCAGGTATCTCAACCTTCTGAATACCTTCTTCTTCGTCTGTCGCTCTGGTAACAAACCATAACACAAACAACATCATCGCCAATACTAACACTTCGATGATCAAAATGATGATATTGCGTACTTTCTTTTGTTTTTTTGTTTTTGCTGTGTTGCTTATTCTACTTGTACTTTCAGTAGCCATGATTATCTCCTTAAATGTATATTCTTAGCTTAGTAAGCATTTTTATTAATAAAACCTTTTATAAAGGTTAAAATAATAATCTTGAAATCCAATGCCAAGGTCCAGTTTTCTATATAATATATATCGCAATCAATACGTTTCCGGATCGAGGTATCTCCTCTGTATCCATTTACCTGTGCCCATCCGGTCATCCCAGGACGCACCTGATGCTTAATCATATAACGGGGAACTTCTTCCTTGAACTTTTCTACAAATTGAGGTCTTTCCGGTCTTGGCCCCACCAGACTCATATCTCCCTTTAAAATATTGAACAGCTGAGGAAGCTCATCCAAGCTGGTTTTTCTCATAAACTTGCCAATACCGGTAACTCGAGGGTCGTTTTTGACAGTCCAGCCCTTGGCCTCATCCTCTACAGTCTGCAAACGCATAGAGCGGAATTTATACATATAAAACGGTCTGTTGTGAAGACCGATTCTTTCTTGCTTAAATAATATAGGTCCTTCCGAGGTAAGCTTAATCAGGATAGCGCAGACAAGCATAACCGGTGAGAAAAGTATGCATGCCACAACTCCGCCGAACAAATCCATAGACCGCTTCAAAAACTGATTCCATCCGCTGGTCAACGGTACGTTTCTGATATTGATCACCGGCAGCCCATCCAAATCCTCTGTGTATGGCTTGGTTGGAATAACTGCATTGTAATCCGGAATAAACTTGGTGTGTACACCGCTCTTTTCACAAAAAGATACGATTTCTTCCAGCCTATCATAATCACACAAAGACAAGGTAATAGCAATTTCATCCAGGTTGTTTTGGGGTAGAATCCGGTAGATCTCATCAATCTCTCCAATCACATCAATCCCTTTAAAATTCACGTCCCGCCCCATGTGGTCATCCAGCACACCCATAATCTGATAACCCCATGCAGGATTCTGTTTGATGCGCTCAATATACTGCTCTGCCGCTCTTGAATAACCAACCAAAAGTACATGCTTGAGATTATAACCCTTCTTCCGAAAATGGCGAATCATATCTCTCAATACCACCCTGTAACCGCTGGCCAGTAACAAATTCAGCACATAAAAAATAGCAATCATGCTTCGGGAGTAATCTTCCTGATGCAACAGATATAATGCTGCCAGATATCCGAACAAACCTACTGTATTGGCCTTTACCAGTGTAAGTATCTCTACACGGGTACGGGTAGTACGCTTGGGCGTATACAACTGAAACGCCGAGTATAACGATAAATATCCCGGCACCAATATGAGCAGCGCCGCAAAATAATCTTCCCTCGGAAGCACGCCTCCCGTTACTCCGCCAAATTTGAACCTGATAAACCAAGCTAAAACGTAGGCAAAAATAATAACAATTGCATCCAGCAGTAAATGAATTTTATTTAATAATTTCTGATTATCCTTTATCATAAAATCCTCTACTATAAATAGTACATTTCCTATGATTTGTCTCTTCGTGTCATCGTCCTATACAGAACAAATTCTTCCATAAAAGCAGTTGAATACGGCAATATGCCTTAAAGTGCAAAAGAAAACCACCAACTTTTGCGGTCCGGTTTTCCTCTTTTCTGCAAAGGCTAAATCCTTCTTGAAGACCGGTGCGATATTCCTTCCCTAGGCCTTTTTTTACGAAAAAGAGATACTTTACCAAATATCCTACTACCAAAAACGGGGCATTTATAATAAGCTGCAAAAAAGGCATATTCTTCCAGACCAAATACACACTGTTACGGCTGGAAAGCCTTACTTTAAAGGCATTGTGCCTGGAACCACTAAAGCCGCTGCCATAATGCAGAACTCTGGCTTCGGGCACATATATATTACGATATCCATAAATTCTGGCTCGATATCCTATATCGATATCCTCTAAATATGCAAAGTGATATTCATCAAAAATACCTATCTTTTCAAACACCTCTCTGCGATAAATACCGGCTCCTCCACAGGCTGCAAATACCTCTGCTCCCCTGTCAAACAGCTCGGCAGGCTTTCCTTTTCCCCTGGAAAAAGCCCACCCCAAAGCACAATATTCATCCCCGGCATCATCTAGCAGCTCCGGTGCATGCATTTGAAGCATCCTTGCACTTGCCGCAAAAACATTTGCATCCTGCTCCATTGCTGCCACCAGACTATCCACATACCCGGGCAAAACCTTTGTGTCATTATTTAGTAAAATGACATATTTGGTGGCACTGGCTTTAATACCGGCATTCACCGCTCCGCAAAAGCCTGTGTTCTCCTTCAGGAAAATACATTGTATTTGTTGAGGGTTCTCTGCTGATATCTGTTGTAAAAAGGGAACAGATTCATCCTCCGAACCATTATCCACTACCAGCACCTTTACCTGCTCCGAAAGCTGAGGCTGTAAAGCCTCAAAACAATCCTTCAAAAAAGCATATCCGTTATAATTGGGTATAATAATAGTAACCATCCTGTGCTACTCCATTTCCGGATTGTACAAAATAAGCATCTCCCGGTCTCGTACATAGTTTGCCCATGCCATACATAATCTATCCCGCTGTGCTTGGGACAGATTGTTAATAATCACCTGTGTTTTAACCACTTTTATGTGGTTTTCCGATGTAACATCAGAACCCTCTCGAACTGCGTCTAAAACCCCCTGAACTTCCTGCCGAATATCCGACTCCTGTCTTTTTAAAAAATCTAAAAATAACTCTTTTCGCACTTCGGCACGCGCAAAATCCGCCGCAAAACACTGCTGCCATACGCTGGCTCTGTGCAAATGTCCGCCGCTGAATCCCTTCCTCAAGCCACCATATAAAAGGGCGCCCGATTCATCTCTTGCTCCACCTGTAAGCCTGCCATGCTTGTACACAGGCCCTGCAACCATAGCCACCTGTGGCCTGTCTCTGAAAATTTCCGCATAAGAGACTTGATAAAATCCCAAGTGTTTGCTGTGGGTAACTGTTGCATCAATGCCACGTACCTGTAAATCCTCTTCTACAGCACGCTTCCCTGCTTCATAAGCATATAACTTGCTTTGCGGATTTACTGCTGTTGAATCCATATGGCATCGCCAATGGTATAATACGCGGGAAATGTTAACAACTTGTGAATTCACACCACCAATTTTTCGTTCTTTTTCGATTTCTCTTGCAGCACGCAGAATAATATCGAAGTCCTGTGCCCCGTCAAACTCTCTGCGAAAACCCAGTTTCTTCATGAGTTCCGCTTCCATTACCGTAAAGTGACAAATATAATTATTACTCCACAGATAGTCCTGGTCAAAGGTTGGCTTAGCATTTAAATCGTAAAACCGCTCCATTTCACCATCGCCCTTGTCCTCATCCGAATAAAGCATCCTCGGACAAATACCCTTTCGCACACTCTTTTGAATCGCCTCATACACACAAAATAAAGCATCCGGCGTCAGTACATCATCATGATCCAAAAGGCCGATATACTGTCCTGCAGCTTGTTCTAAAATCACATTGGTATTGGCAGAAATGCCCTTGTTTTCTGCTATTTTTATATATCTGACACGAGTGTCATTGATTTCTTTTGTAATCTCTCTTAAGCCTTCATCAGGACTAGCATCTCCCAATAAAAGCTCCCAGTTGGGATAGCTTTGGTCCAGCACAGACTTTAGCATCTCCCGAAAATATTTCTCAGGTGTACGATACACCGGCACCAAAATACTGAATTTAATCTCTGCACCCTGACTGGCTTTACGCTGTGCCTCCAGCTCGGCTTCTGTTGGCGGCACATATTGATAGCCGTCATTTGGGCTTTCTTCCAGACGCTCCAAAGCGGCCAGTACAGCCGCCTTGAAACCGTTCTTTTTTAAATAATAATAGGTTTTCTTCCAATTGGAAGGGTTTAAAATTTTATGAATCATAGTCTTTGTGGGGCTGACCTTATATTGCCTCGCCCTGTTTTCCTTTTTTGTGTGAACACATCAGCTGTTGCCCTTGAATCCCTGGTGGCCTCTGCCTCTGTTTTCTTTTATCATTATATATGCTTTTGTGCTAAAATAATGGTTTTTACTGCCTCTGTCAAAGCTTCTAACTGTTGCTTGGCATCTTCCACAGAACACCCCTTTACACCCATATAAAATTTGATCTTTGGCTCCGTGCCGGAGGGACGCGCACAGCACCAACAGTCATTCGGAAGTTCAAAATACAATACGTTAGAAATAGGCAGGCCTGTCTCTGTCTCTGCGCCTGTTCTTTGGTCAGTCACTATGCCGGTCAGGTAATCCCGCAGTACCAACACTTCAAAAGTCCTGAAAGACTTTGGCGGATTCTTGCGAAGCTCCTCCATAATGGCTGCAATCTGTTTGCTGCCATCAATTCCTTTTAACGTAACGGTATACTGGCTTTCCCGATAGTAGCCATATTGCTCATACAGATCCGACATCATATCCCACAGGGAAATCCCCTGTACGCTACACCATGCTGCCGCTTCGCACAGACACATCACTGCCACGATGGCATCCTTGTCTCTGGCATGGGTTCCTGCCAGACATCCGTAAGATTCTTCCAAGCCGAACACAAAATTGTGTGAGGCTGTCTGCTCGAAACCTTTAATCTGCTCCCCAATGTACTTAAATCCGGTCAGCACCTCTATGAAATCCACACCGTATTTATGGGCAATGGCACGTACCATATTAGTAGTCACAATGGTAGAAATAACTGCGGGGTCCGGTGGCATAATGCCCAGAGCGGTTCTTTCCCGCAAAATATATTCACAAAGCAATGCACCTGACATATTACCTGTAAAAGGTATGTATGCACCTGTTTTAATATCCTTTGCGTAAACTCCCAGTCGGTCAGCATCCGGATCTGTTGCCAACACAATATCTGCATCCACTTCCTTTGCCAGCTCTAAAGCCAACGCAAAAGCCTTCGGATCCTCCGGGTTAGGATATTCCAGTGTCGTAAAATTGGAATCAGGCATCTGCTGCTCTTTTACTACATACACCTGTTCAAAGCCCAGCTCTGATAAAATACGGCAAACCGGCACATTCCCGGTACCATGAAATGGAGAATATACAATCTTCAGATCCTTAGCTGCTTTTCGAATCACCTCAGGATGAATTAATTGCTTTTTCAGTTCCTCCATGTAAGCATCATCTATGTCCTGTCCTATAGAAATGTATAAACCTGCTGCCACGGCTGATTCTTTATCTATCGTCTTTACTTTGGTATAATCGGTAATGGCATTCACCTCAGTAATAATGTCTTTATCCCTGGGCGCCGTAATCTGTGCACCATCTTCCCAATATACCTTGTACCCATTGTACTCCGGAGGATTGTGGGAAGCTGTAATTACCACACCGGATATACATCCCAGCTTGCGAAGCGCAAAACTCAGCTCCGGTGTCGGACGAAGACTGTCAAATACATATCCCTTGATACCATTCGCTGCCATACAAAGCGCCGTTTCCTCTGCAAATTCCGGTGAAAAACGTCTGGAATCGTAGGCAATTGCAATCCCTCTGGCTGCGCCGCCCTGCTTTAAAATATAATTGGCAAGTCCCTGAGATGCCTTACGAACCGTGTAAATATTCATGCGATTGGTGCCTGCACCAATGACACCCCGAAGCCCGCCGGTACCAAATTCAAGTTCTTTATAAAAACGATCTTCTATTTCTTTTTCATTGTCTTTAATGGTTAAAAGCTCCGCCTTAGTGGCTTCGTCAAAATAACCATCAGAGACCCAAAAGTTATATTGTTCTCTGTAATTCATTTGCGCCCCTTCCAAACGCCGCTAATTCTGTACCTTTAAAGAAAAATCACTGCGGTCCAAACTGAAATTCGGATTATAATAAGGGTCTCCGGCCTCTAAAACTGCCTTCCACTTATTACGGAACTGCTCGCTCTCTTTATTGTAACGCTCTGCCTTTTCTCCCTGATCATCCAATCCCCTAGAAATAGATTCATAATGGAAGCACTCTGCAAAAGGTGTAAAAACATTCAAATATCCTTTTGCACGTAATTTCAGGCAGAAGTCTACGTCATTTAAAGAAATAGCAAAGCTTTCCTCCAAACCGCCAACCTCATCAAATAAAGACTTCTTTACCATCAGACAGGCGCCGGTCACCGCACTGACATTCTGGGCATAGCAAAGTCTGCCCATGTATCCCAGATTGGCCTTTGGCTGCTTGTAATGACTGTGGCCTGCTGTGCGATGGGCCCCCAATGCCAGTACTACACCTGCATGCTGAATGGTCTTATCCGGATAATATAGCTTACCGCCTACAGCGCCTACATCCTCACGCTGAGCATACATCAAGAGCTCCTCCAGCCAGTTCACCGTAATCACTTCAGTATCATTATTTAAAAGTAAAATATATTCACCGGCAGCAAAGCTTACGCCGTAATTATTCACTGCGGAGTAATTAAAGCTGCCCTTTGATTCGTAAACGACAACACGAACCTTGCCATCTTCGCTGAGAGAAATTTTTTCAGCCTTCACATCCTTACCGGTCAGTTCCTGATAATAAGCCCAGGTGCTGTCCTCGGTGCTGTTATTTTCTACCACGATAATTTCCCAATTATCATAGGTTGATTTCTCATAAATAGAGCTGATACAACGCTTCAAATCCGCCGCATGGTCTTTATTAGCAATTACAATCGAAATCTTCGGACTGCCCATAATCTCATAACGAATCTTAAAGATGGTTTCAAAAGCCCTGGTGCTGGTAATTTTGAAATGATCATATCCATGGCTGCGTAAATGATCTGCAATGGCACCTCTGGCAGCGTCGATGCAATAGGTCTTGGCACCGATATTGCTTGCCACACTGGCCGGATGACAACGCCAGTAATACATCAGCTTCGGAATATGGACTACCTTATTTGCCTTATCTGTCAAACGCAAAATCATATCATGGTCCTGACTGCCGTCAAACTGGGAACGAAACAGCTCTGTGCCCTCCAATAAGGTGCGTTTAAACACACTGAAATGACAAATGTAATTATTGGCACGCAAATTATCCGGCGCATAGTCCGGTTTAAAATGCATCGTCAACATATGGTTGATGTCACCACTCTTAAAAGTAGTCTCATCACAATATAAGTAATCTGCCCCCTGCTCATTAATAGCCTTGACATATTCAAATAAAACACTAGGGTGCAGTATATCATCATGATCAAAGAGTCCGATGTACTCGCCGGTAGCTAACTTCAGACACTGATTGGTATTGCCGGAAATACCCTCATTACGTTCCAACCTGCGATATACAATACGGGCTCTGTCACCTTCTGCTGCCATGTACTCCTGACACACCTTCTCCACGTAGGCATGCACTGTATCAGAACCGTCTGCCAGACAAAGCTGCCAGTTTTCATAGGTCTGATATAACACAGAGTCTATCATTTTCTTTAACATAGTCTCATCGGTATTGAAAAGAGGCACCAAAATGCTAATCTGCGGCATATAAGCAAACTTCGTCTCTCGCTCCGCCCGGGCCTGCTCTTCGCTCGGAAAACTGTCCGTACCGAACTGCTTCATAGCTTCCTTTTCGCGCTTTTTGTAATCCAGCTTGGCAAAAAACCCTCTCACACCGCCGCAATTCCGCAGTCTGTCCACCTGTCGGATTGCCGCGTGCATCACATTGCGTGCAGGCTTACTGGCCTTCCACAAAGGATTATTCTTGATGCGGTCGATTTTAAACTGTAAATCCCCGTTAGCGTCCTCTAATGCCGCTACACGCTCCGCCAAAGCAGCATTTTTCTGATGTTCTTTTTCGTATAGTTCCTTATAATCGATTTCCATGATTTGTTCCTTAAATAAAATTGATAGTTCCGTCTTGAGTTCCATTTACTACCCATTGGGCAGTACTGCCCACTTTGCAACTCTATACTAATACGCAATTATTTCCAAGTTGTTACAGCATGGCGCACTTTGCCCATGGTTACCACATAGCACTCTTACCTACGTTGCAGCGCACCACGCTTTGCCCATGGTTACCACATGGCACTTTTTATCTACGTTGCAGCATGTCTGCCTTGTACAGGTTCTTTCAGGCAAGGCAGACATGTTTTCCCCTCAAAACTCATCTCTCGCATTTCACTATATATTTCACATCCGCCTGGCGCAGATACCAACTCAAACGATGGTTAAAAGTCTCACTATCCTGCAAAAAATTAAAAGAATCAACCGCTTTTTCCAAGGCCTGCTGACAATACAGAACAAACCCCAGATTCTGCATATGTGACGGCATATGTTTGATATGTGCTGCGACCATAGGCAAATAGCTCTGTATCAGCTGTTCCCGTGCAGCGGTACTGCCCTCTTTCATTTGCAGTGCCCATTCCTTTTCTTCTTGCCTGCTCATTTTAGAAAAATGACTTACTTTCTCATAAAAATCTTCAATACTTATAAAAATCATGTTGGTACCACCTTTACCACTTTCAGTATTACATGTTACTTGAAATGCTTCTTCCAGTCTCCCAGCTCACCCATTTTTTCTCCAATAGAAAAATCCCACGAAAACTCCTTGTAAATTAGAAATTTTGCTTTATTGATTAATCAAGTCATACATCTTCTGTATATACGCTTTCAACGAAATATTATCGCTTAATAATCCTTTTTTTAATTCATCACTTGTTTTAATTGCTAAGTCAAACTGCTGTTGCGTAATATCACCACTTCTAAATGCATCTTGAAGTTCATCCATATCATCTTCAATAATAGTTCCATCGGGATAAACAATTAAATCAAGGTATAAATCATAAAAATATGGAACCCCATCTTTATCATAACCTTGTTCCGCAATCATATCTATATAACACACCTGAATCTCATGTTTCTCATTCATCATAACAGTCGTACAATAGTACGCACTTTCAGCCATTATAGTCAGCCATTGATAATTATTATCGCACACCGTCACCCCTTCACCGTTATACTTCCAAATCTGTGGTTCAGACACTTCAAATATATTTAATAAACCTACATATCCTGAAAAACCAGCCGTATTTATTGTCTTTCCATTCATTCCTTTGGCAATGATACACTTCCATTCGTCATAAGTTAATCTGCATTTATACATGCCTCTTCACCTCCACTGATAGGGCATTACAAATCAAAAATCTTCCTTTGCCAATAAAATCCCTTCTTCGTATTCTTCTCTCTCTCCCTCATTAAATGCATTCCCCCAATAATAAGTTCCTAATTCCTTTATTTTCTTAAACACAATTTTATTTTCAGGATTGGAAATCGCAACTTTCACCTCTTCACCCCAATATCTTAAACGTTCTTGGCAAATACCACAAGCTGTTAAAATTTTGGGAAGTTCATTTTCATTATCCCTTGTTAAGCATAATGAATGCGTAATTTTCAGGTTATATTTTTGTGCCTCACACATTCCTCCTGTTTCCATACACAAACAAGCTGCCGCATTAAAAGACTCAAGCGCAACACTAATTAAAAATTGACCTTCAGCAGTATACATTATCGCACAACCACCCCACCCGTGTGGAAAACGCTTGTCCATAAATAAGATAGCTTTTTCATACATTTTTCGCCTAATTCATTATCATTCATTATATTCTTTCCTCATCATCTTGCAAACTTAAGTCCGCCCTTGTCATCATTATATGTATCCAATTACGTCAAGAAGCGAAGACTTGTGCCTCCGCTTCTTGGCTATATCTAAATCAACTCAACTTTAAGCCTATAAAATCTGAATGCCATGAGCTTCCAACAATGCCTTTAAACGTACATTCTCCGCCTCAGCATCCTGTGCTCTGTTCTCTGCATCCACAAGCTTTATCTGTGTATTTGAAAGCTCTGCCTGCGCATCTGATAGCTCTGCCTGCATCTCTGATAGCTCTGCCCGCATCTCTGATAGCTCTGCCTGTGCCGCCTGTACGTCTATTTTCTCCATATTCGCCCATAGATATCCCATATTGCGCGTCCTCACTTTCTTTACACATTCCTCAGCATCCTGTCTGGATACATTTAACTTGGTACACAATGCCTGCATAACCATCACGATAATGTCAATGACTGCCTCAGGGGACTCCTTAACAATACGATTAACTTCATCTAAAGGAATGGATAAAAATTCGCTCAAATCCGCTTTCGTTTGAATTTTATTTAAAAGCATGATTAAGGACATTTCATCCTTGCGACCCAAAAGCTCCTCATTGCTGAATTTATGGTTGTCCACCAGGCAGTATGTAAAATCCGGTATGTACTCCTCAAAAATTTCATGCATAAAAATGCGGTCCTTTAAATGGAGCGGTGCAGTCCATGTATCACTGCCCTCATGATATACTACCGGCAAGATCGGCGGATATCGGAACTCCTTGGTTTTTACCTGATTCTTGTAATCCGCACCGAACTGTTTTTCATACTCTGCCCAGATGCAAGCCATGTATTTTAACAACTGTACAACAACATTATAATCCACATCTGTTTTGTGTTCAATAAGTGAAATTAAAAATATTTCAGATTTTTCACCATTATCACCACGGATATGAATTTTCTTGACTGTATCTGCCTCATATTCCACACCGAAGTAGGATACAAAGCGGTCTGTATAGTCCTCGATATCCTCCGGTCTGATATTTTTCATCATAGGATGATTTACATAATTTCTAAGGAACTGACTACAGAGCAAAGGATTCTGAAAAATGGTTTTACTCTGAATGTCATTGATTGGTACTTTTCTTCCTTCGTTCATAGTGTTTTGTGCTTCCATATTAGCCCTCCTTTTACTTTGTAAGGCCATGGTAACATATTGCTCTGTAAAATGTAGACGATATATCGTCTAATTTGTAAACATTTTGTGAATACACTATATTCCGTTTTCTATAGTCAAGATTTCATTTTCTCTGTTCACCCATTGGAACACCCCGTCTTTTATACTCATTCAACGAGTCTTAATATTGTTAGTATCCCTTAATCTTCTCAATCTTTTCCTGCATAATCAACCCATCATAAAATCCATGCGCGTAAGCTCTTCCGTACATTTCATAAGCCTTATTCATATCTGCTTCACAGCCGCGGCCCCAGAACAGAAGATTTCCAAGGATAAACTCCCCTTCTCCCAGCCCGCGGGAGGCTGCTATTTCCGCACACTCATATGCACGCTGATAATTTTGACATTCCGGCTGCTGATACATGCATGCCAGTTCTAATGCAGCCCAGGAATTACTCTTTTCTTTTGCCATTTCAAAATATAAAATTGCTTTGTTATAATCTTTGGTGACATGTCCGCCCTTATACATAAATCCAAGTACATATTGTGCTTCTGCATGTCCGCTGTCCGCAGCCATTTTTAAATATTTTTCCGCATTACGGAAATTTTTGCGAAAACGACCGTTTGGTCTAAAACAGAGAAGTCCATATTCATATGCTGCATCGACATGATTACAGTCCGCTGCTTCTCTAAAATAATATGCCGCTTGCACCGGGTCTGGCTGTGGCGGGTCGTATATCAGTCCATCCCTGTATAATTGTCCGATATGATACAGTGCCTCAGGAGACAATACCGTCATGGAATCGTAAACCTCCATTGCCTCCGCATACTTGCCATGTTTGGCCAGAAACTGGGCCAACATCCTAAGCATCACATCATCCTTTTGATTGGTATTATTTGCATAAAAATCCACAATCTTATTATAATCATACTCACATCCAATACCATTTCTCATCATAAACACCTGATTGGATGCTGAATATGGGCTCTTCGGTGCTGCCTTCACGTGATACTCATAGGATTTTTCGTAAGACTGGGGTTCCCCCGGCATTTCACCCAGGTAATATAACCGCGCTATAATATTGTCGGCGTGATGCCGTAATTCGTGGTCAGATTCGGATACCTTTTTTAACCAATAAACCGCTTTATCATAATCCCATCCGGATGTATTTCCACTTTCATCTGTGGCACCATAATAATACAGAAGCCCTGCTTCATACATAGCCCGCACATCACCGTCTTTCGCAGCCTGCAGCAATTGATTCAGGTCTTCTTTTAAACTGTACTGCTCATTATTATTAAAAGAATCTTTATATCGTTCCTTTCCGTCCTGCTTTGCCAGAAGTACTCCTGTCAATTCAGAAAACGGTGATTTTAAATACTGTTCCGGAAAACGAATTGCATCTATGTATGGCAAAAAGTTTAAATCAGGCGGCAGTTCATCCGCACTTGAAGGCATATCTACACCGTCCAGCAAAACCGGAATAATATGCTTTTGATTTTGCCAGGCAGTCAGAAGTTCCTCCTTAACCCAGTCAATTTCGGTACCTGAAATTTTCAATCTGTCCAGACATCCTTTGGACATAACCAGTACAAAATCTTTACACTGGATAATCGCGTTTTTCAGTCTCTCGGGAAAACTATGGGAACGCCCTTCATTGGAATTAAAATATACGCTATACCCTCTGTCCTCCAGGTCTTTACACAAGCGATTGGCAAATTGATTGCCGCTGCCATCATTTCTATAGGAAATAAAAATGTCTTTTTTAATCTGAATATCCATGTTTTTCCTCCGCCGGCCCTTTCGGTTTATTTTACCTCTTTAACGTCTTTCTCTTTTTGCGCTTCCTTTTCTGCCCCTTTTTCTTTCATTCTCTCTATCATTTTAATGAAAAACTCTAATACCATCTGATTTGCTATCTGACCCATATGCTACCTCCAAATACAATGCGGCCTTGGCTGGTTCCTCAGCTTTCCTCGGCTTTATCCCACTTTTTACGCCCTTTTTTCTGCTCAGTTTATCTGCATAATCACATTGGAGCTTTGTCGTAATCGCAAGCCGGAAGTCCGATCCTTGGCATAGACTTCCACTCGGTACCTGCCGGCAGTTATCTGCTTCACAGGCAGTTTGACATGAAAGCCCGCCAGTCCTACATTTACCTGATCCGGCATGTTGCGCTCCAAATCGTTTCTCCGCATAGCTCTTAACGGAACGGCATAGGATTTCTCCTCACCCCGCAGTATCAAGGTATAGGTAAACTGACTGTTGTCACTGCCCACCACAAAGCTGTAGCCGGCCACATGAATATCCTCCGGAGTCTCCTGATAAAGCTGCTCCACCTCTACCTTCAGACATGGATTTAGTTTTACATGCTCTGGTTTTTGTGGGAAGGCTTGTCTTTCTTTTGTTCGTTCTATTTCCTTCAGGTAACCGGTTTGTCCACTGCACCCGGCAGTTTCCGTTAATCGGCCAGTCTGTTTTTCTAACTTCTCCTTTTTAGACAATAGCACTTTTTGCATGCTTTCACCGGTACTTTGCTCTCCGCCTTCGATTTCCTGCACCAGCGGGAGTCCATCCTCATAGGCCGGCCAAATGGCTGTATCCAAAAAAGCATGGCACAGTCCGTAGCCTGTCTTGGCGTCATACGGATAGAACGGGTCAGAGGATACCTGCCCCGGATGCATTTCATACAGCTTGCTGCGCTCCCTGAGCAATCTGCTGCGTTTTTCCTCGGTATTGTCCTGACCACGGCTGATAGATTCATGATGCAACAAAAATTTATTGCAGCAAATCACATTGTAATACCCCTGCTCCATGGCTTTGAAGCACAGCTCCACGTCATTAAAAGCTACCGGCAGCTCCAAAGACATACCGCCCAGCTTTTCAAATAAATCTTTTCTTATCATCAGGCAGGCCCCGGTCACAGCACTGACATTGTGCACACCGCGGTTGCGTCTGTCATAATAAATCTCATCATCTGCGGCAAACTGCAGCTTGTGCACCGGTCCCATAGGCAGATTTACAATGCCTGCATGCTGAATACGCTTGCCGTCCGGATACAAAAGCTTCATGCCTACTGCTCCTGTGTAAGGCTTCATAGACTCAGCCAACATATCTGTAAGCCAGCCCACTTCTACTGCCTCAATATCATCATTTAAAAATACTAAATATGCTCCTTTGGCCCGAGCCGCTCCCATGTTGCACATTTCAGAAAAATGGAAGTCCATTGGTTCATAAATGTACCGGCAATTTATTCTGCCGTCGGTGGCCTGTGTCATTTTCTGACACAGAAAATTCACCATGGCTTTATTTTGCTTGCAGGAGCCATTATCCACAAGAATAACTTCTAAAGGAATATCCCCTGTAGTTTTCTCCAAAGATTCCAGGCACTTCTGCAGAATGTCCGGATGGTCCTTGGACGGAATAATGACAGAAATCCCTTCTTGCTTTGTTTCTGCCACGGTCTCCTCTCCGGATGTCTCAAAGAAGCCTATACCCGGTCTTTTATTTAACTTTACAAAGCCGGTTGGCGCTTCTGTAAGTAATCCCCTGACGTGAATAACTGCTTCGCAACCTGCCGGTTTGGAGCAATATACTGGTTCAGTGCGATATGCTGTCCCGGTGCACTCTGCTGCCTCAGTGCAATATGCTGTTTTGGCGCATTTTGCACCGTTTTGTGCATATTCTCCTGATGTGCTCTGCTTTTTCACACTCTCTATAATTTGCTTCAAACCGGCGCGCCTGCTGGTATGCTCCCAATCAACTGTACCGTATAAATCCTCCCGAATAAATACAGCCTCGCCTAGATAATCCTCATAATCCCAACGGTTAGGACTGAAATCAGGCAAAAAGACAGGCTCCTGCACCTCATCGGTAGCAGGCTCCTGTCGTACATAATCTGCATACAAAATAGCCGCATGGGCATACTCCTCGCTCATGTGAAAAGCCGGCTGTGCCGCCCTCCACTGCTCGAAAGAATAATTCTGCGCAGCAAGCTCTTTCTGATATTCTCTTATACACTGTTGTCTCTTAATAGCAGAAAAAATCCCCATGGGCCCTCCTTTTTCACTAAATAATCCTCTTCATACTCTTCGCCAACGTATTTGCCAACTGCAGAGAAATTTTGTGAATTTCCAACTGAATCTTTAATTCATTCCGGCTCAAGTCGCTCTCCTCCAGCTTATCCAGTGGTACTGTAAAATTCGGGTCTCTGGTAGCAAAGATGTACTCAGCGTAGCTATTCTTACCCGCTTTACCCTTAAGGCCGTTTACGGCAATGACCTTATCCAGAAATTCTTCTTTGCCATTCCACCAAAGGTGTTTAATCTGCATCAGGCATGGTTCCTCACAAGGGTCAATGCGCACTGCCTTCATGCCTGCAGATGTCTTCAGCGTAAGCTCCATTTCATCGCAACGAGTCAATACATGCTCTATATAGTAAGACTGTTCCTCAGAAAATCCCCTGCCGCTGTCCTCATAAATCTGAACTCGATTGTCCTCCACCCGCAGTTCCAAAGCCCGCAGCACCTGCTCTCCGGTGTATATATCGCCACCCTCTGCAGCACAAAGGGCCTCCACAGAAGGCTGTCCGCCTGTAATTCGATTCTGATAAGCAGTCTCCTTTTCAATCAGACGCTGTACATCCTTCTTGTCCAAGTTAAGAATGCGGCAAATATCCTCAAACGGAAAGGCCTTATGCTCCAAAGAAAAGCAATATGATGCACGGAATGCCAACTCCTCCGCCGTTACTGCCTTGTCTACGGTCCACTCATAATCGATAACCTGCCACCGGTCATCATCTATTAAAATATTACTGAAAATAAAGTCATAATTGGCAAAGTTTCCTTCTCCACCGGAACGCAGTTTATTTAAAAAGGTATGGAACAAGGTGAACACCTCACTCTCATCCCCTTTCTGCAAGGCTTCCTGCATTTTTTCTGCCAAAGTAACACCTTGCACAAACGAAAATGCCGTATATTGTCCGTTCCATGCACAAGGCACAAAGATAAAAGCCTCTTCCGGATACTGCCCACATAAGGTTGCATAAGTCTGCTCCATTCCCATCACATGTGATTCACCCACGGGATGCAGCGGTGTTTTTCTGACTTCTTTAAATCCCACATTTCTCAAGGAATTGTCATAGCTGTCATACGTTACCATGGTGCCTGCTTCTTCTTTACCGGCTCTAACCTCTGATGCTTCGTCTACCTGGCAGATTTCCGTCTTAATCTGATATTCCACCGCTCTGTCATTAGAATAGCGAATCATCACCTGAGGTAATTTGGAACCTGTCACCAATAAATAATCATTGGCAAATTCCGGGAACATTTCCTCCTTCACAGCACCGTTTAATGCCTCTGCCTCATCAAACATTTCTAATCTATCATACGTGAAATTACGTGCCTTTAGATTGCAATCTCCGCTCTTCGGCAAGTAATCGTCACTGTAAATATTAACTGCAAAAGCGCCTTCCGGGTCTGCATAATATCTGGTATACAGAACAATTCCAGCTTCTTTAGCCAGTTTTTTCAGGCCCTTTAAACTGTAAAAAGCACTCTTTTTATTTCCCGCCTGGGCGGATATACTTCGCCTGTCATCCCTTTTTCCGGGCACGACTATTTCTGACGCAAGTGTCATTTCCTCACCATCAGCACGACATGCATTTCCTTCCACAGAAGCAAAATAACTCTGACCATAGGCTGGCTTACCTGACAGATAACTCATGCCGTATTTATTATGCAAAAGCACTATCAGACGTCCCTCCGGCTTTAACTTCCTATAAAGACCGGCCAGCATCTCAGCATCAACCTCCATACCAAGCAGCACAATATAATCCAGGCTTCCCTTCCCCGGATTCATAGCCAGCTTCTCTATATGGGCCTCACTCATCACCTGCAGCTGCACCTCTTTGCTGCGCAGCATATCAAGCACTGCACTCGGCACAGTGGAGTGAATTACCACAGACTGCCCTTTCTCAAAAGGCAGCCACTCTATAATATTAGCCCTTTGTGAACATGTATCTGCGAACGCTGCTCTGTCAAACATATGCTTCTCCCCATTATTACTTCACCATAATCTCACTGAACATATCATAATAACCCACAGTATCCTTATCAGAAATAACTGTGACATTTAACACATCATACAGTCTGTGGTATGCCTGGAATACGTCCCCTTCAAAGCCGGTACAGCCAAGGGACAACAGGTATTCACCACCTTGTAAGCTCATCACCTGACTAAAGGTCACTTCCTTCACCTCGCCTGCAGACACACTGTCTAAAAATGCCTTTTCATACATGGTGTTGGTACCGGTAATCTCCGTTCCTCTGGCATTTTTAAACTTGTACGTAAAAATCGGTGCAGGCTTGTCTGCGTAGAATCTTACCTTGTAATGAATGGTAAATTTTGTGCCCTTCACAATGGCTGTAGTACGTATGCCTTTTTCGTCTGTAATATAATAATCAAAAATCTCAGCTTCCTTTGTTCCGTATTCCAAAAGGTGCGGATTGCGTCCTGCCGTCTGTGTTTCTGCTGCAGCACCATGCTCCCTTTGCCCGGCTCCGGCGGTGCCTGGCATTCCTTTGTTTCCTGCCTGACCAGCTGCCAGTGCACGAATCTCTTCATCATCTAACAAAGATTCCTCCTGGTCGTCCACCTGATACTGACCCACCAACACCTGCTTATAGGCATCAATCATATCCCTGGCAAGCCCTTCACCCAGCTTCTCACCTTTATTTAACAAAATAACGCGGTCGCAGTATTTCTGAATACTGGACAGGTCATGACTAACAAAGACAATAGTCTTACCCATCTCTTTAAATTCTTCAAATTTGTGATAGCACTTGGCTTGGAAAAATACATCACCTACACTCAGCGCCTCATCCACGATCAATATCTCCGGTTCAATATTGATGGCAACTGCAAAAGCCAGTCGCACAAACATGCCTGAGGAATAAGTTTTCACCGGCTGGTACACGTAATCACCAATGTCGGCAAAAGCCAGAATATCCTCCAACTTTGCAGTAATTTCTTCCTCGGTAAAGCCCATCATGGTACCATTCAGATATACATTCTCAATACCGTTGTACTCCATATTAAAGCCGGCACCCAGCTCTAAAAGTGCAGAAATACGGCCGTTTACCGTCACCTGTCCCTCTGTAGGATTGACCACGCCGGTAATAATCTTCAGGATCGTAGACTTGCCGGATCCGTTGGTACCAATAATGCCCACACATTCACCCTGTCGGATTTCAAAATCAATTCCCTTCAAAGCTTCATGCTGTTTATATTTATGTTTGCCCAAACCCAGTGCATCCAGCACTCTGTGAAAAGGCTTCTGATACAATTTATATACTTTCTTAACGCCCTCTACGGAGATGGCTATTTTGTTCTCACTCATAAATTTCCCTATAAAACATCTGCGAAATGAAATTTTAACTTATCAAAAAGCTTGCGCCCCAGCCACAAAAGTCCCAGCGACACTACCCAAAAATAAAGGGTATATACAGGTCGTTCCCAAAACCACTGTCCGCCGTATATGGCACTACGATAACCAGTCACCACATAACATACCGGGTTTAATTGAATGATAAATGCGATCACAGGACTCCATCTGTCGGCCATGGAAATATCCCATAGTACCGGCGTAGCCCACATACCAAGTTGCAGCCCGATGGCTATAATCTGAGTCAAATCCCGGAAAAATACCACAATCGCACTGGTAATATAACTCACACCCAGGGCAAACACAAAAAGTCCCAGACTATAATACACCAGTTGAATCATATGGAGGCTTGGTCTGTATCCATAAAGGAAGGTCACAACCAACAAAACTGCGGCAAAAAATGCATGGATAAACAGTGCGGCCGTTACACGGACTACAGGCAAAATATTAATATTAAACACAACTTTTTTGACAAGGTACTGATACTCCAACAGACTGGCCGTACCATTATTCATGGCCTCACTAAAGAAAAACCAAGGCACCAGGCCCGCTGTTAAAAATAACACATACGGGACATTCACGCCCTCTGCAATACTTTGATATTTTTGATTCATAATACCTTGGAATACAAACCAGTACATAAGCACCGTTATCACCGGCTGAATCATAGCCCACACAGCCCCCAGAGAAGAACCGGCATAACGCTTTTTAAAATCGTTACGTGCCAGCTTCCAGATCAGGCGTCTGTTTATAAAAATTTCCTTCATATAGATACAAATCCTTCGTTTATACTTTCACCCTGCAGCCTTTACACCTGCGGGCTTATATGTTATTCGGCAGACATGTTACAGCCTGCCGAATAATGTTTATTTCTGCTTGCTTGCAATATACGCACTAAGGCCGCTCCATTTCTGATCTCTTTCGCTCAGAATCACTTCCATATCCTCCGGAATCGGCCACTCTACACCGATTTCAGGGTCATTATACATCAAACCGCCTTCATCATTAGGATGATAAAATTCCGTACATTTGTATGCAAACTCTGCATAGTCGCTGAGCACAAGAAAACCATGAGCAAAGCCCTTTGGAACAAAAAACTGTTTTTTATTTTCCTCGGATAAAATAACGCCATACCACTGTCCAAAGGTAGTACTGCCTTCTCGCAAATCTACTGCCACATCAAATACCTCGCCTCGGATCGCACGTACCAGCTTGCCCTGAGGAAATTCCTTCTGAAAATGCAAACCACGCAGTACGCCTCTCTTAGAGGCTGACTGGTTGTCCTGCACAAACACATCCGGAATACCGGCTTCTTTGTAATCGTTGTAATTGTATGTCTCCATAAAATAGCCTCTGCTATCTCCGAAAACGGTCGGTGTAATCACCTTTAAACCTTCAATATGACAGGTTTCTACTGTAATCTTACCCATAATCTTAATCTTCTCCCATTAAAATCCTGCTGCCACTTTAGCAGCTTTATGTCCTTCTCAAATATATCTTTACAGTACTGCCGTTATACTGCATTCTGTCTGATCTCCCACTACAACGGCTGATTACTTTCTCCTTGTCAGCTTTTATAGCCCATTGGCAACATCTGCCTGACACTTGTTTTATAAGCCGTTGGCAACATCCACCAGGTACTTGCCGTATGCAGTCTTCATAAGTGGCTCTGCCAGCTTTAATAACTGCTCTCTGTCGATGAAGCCTCTCTTATAAGCAATCTCTTCGATACAAGACACATACAGTCCCTGTCTCTTCTGCAGTGCAGACACAAAATCCGCTGCCTCTAACAATGCATCGTGATTGCCGGTATCCAGCCATGCAAAGCCTCTGCCCATAGTCTCCACGCGAAGTGTACCTCTGCGTAAATACTCGTTATTAATGCTGGTAATCTCAATTTCCCCTCTTGCACTTGGCTTTACATTCTTGGCAATTTCCACCACGTCATTGTCATAGAAATACAAGCCGGGTACTGCATAATTACTCTTTGGATGCTCTGGCTTTTCCTCGATAGAAATAGCCATACCATTTTCATCAAATTCTACCACACCGTATTCTCTCGGGTCACGCACATAATAACCGAAAATAGTAGCGCCACTTTGTCTCTCTGCCACAGTCTTTAAAAGTTTGGAAAAGCTCTGTCCGTAGAAAATATTGTCGCCTAATACCAGGGCCACATTATCATCACCGATAAATTCCTCACCGATAATAAAAGCATCGGCAAGTCCTCTCGGCTGTTCCTGTATTGCGTATGCAAATTTCATGCCCAACTGGCTGCCATCCCCCAATAATTCCTCAAACACAGGCAGATCTCTCGGTGTAGAGATGATCAACACCTCTCTGATACCTGCCAACATCAAAGTAGACAGTGGATAATAAATCATCGGCTTGTCATAAACCGGCATGATCTGCTTGGAAATAGCTTTTGTCAGTGGGTAAAGTCTGGTGCCGGATCCGCCGGCCAAAATAATTCCTTTCATGAATTTCTCCTTTGTTTTCTATAATTTATAACTCATTTTAATAATATATCTTATCGAAAGTTATGGAAATAACTTGCAATAAAAGGCGCAGTTATGTGCCGTAAATCGATTATAGGGTTCGCGAAGCGGTTCCTATAATCGACTTTTATAGTATTGTCTGTTTGCGCACATGCTTCTGCACTTAATATCCCATATAACTCATATTCAGGTCTACATGTCCCTTAATACCGGAAATGGAACCGGTGCAGGAATACTGCCACATGTCATATTTGCCTGTATAGGTAGGCTCTTTTGCATACTGTGCCAGCCAGATTTTGTAGCCGGACAGTGCGCCTGCATCAATATAACTGGTGAGCCATGTCTTATTGGCATACACACCTGCTGTATAGCCTGCATTGGAAATGGTCTGGCAGAATGCCTTACATACTGCAGTTCTGGTAGCCACGTCCAATCCGTCCGCACGTCCATTGTGGGCGCTGTTTGAATATTCCACATCCAGGAATATCGGGAAGGACAGGCGGTATCCACTCACCAGATTTAAAACCATGGAAGCTTCCTCAACTGCCTCAATCTCATCGAGAGCCTGAGAGAAGAAGTATACGCCTACCTTTAATCCGGCATTGATCGCTCCGTTAATATTGTAGCGGAATTTGGAATCTTCTACAAGAACGCCGGAACCATAACCGCGATATCCACAGCGGATAATAACGTAATCCACACCGGAACTTGCTACCGCATTCCAGTCAATAGAGCCATTGTGACTAGATACATCAATACCCATCACGCCGGAACCACTGTTTAGTCTGCCTTGAGAATCGAAGTTGTATACCGCGCCCCGGATAATCTGTTCTCCGGTCACAGCCTTGCCATTGGCGTCAAAATAATATACATAACCATCAATGGTATTCCATCCGGTATATTTGTAGCCGGAACCCTTTACATAAAACTTCATGTCTGTTTTATTGTAATCAGAGGTCATAGCCACTCTGTATGTGTCTCCTTCCTTCACATATACGTCCACACCTTCCTTGGTCTTCAAGGCCTCTTCCGGTATCGGTGATGGACTTGGTGACGGTGACGGTGACGGACTCGGGCTTGGTGACGGTGACGGACTCGGGCTTGGTGATGGTGATGGACTCGGGCTTGGTGATGGACTCGGCTCCGGTGTTGGTGTCACCTCAGGAGTCGGCGTCGGAGTGGCTTCACCGGACGGTGTGGGTGTTGCTGTAGCCTCTGCCCCCGGTGTCTCTGTCGGTGGCGCTGTAGCCTCTGTCCCCGGTGTCTCTGTCGGTGTCACCTCTGCAGCCGGCATAATATCGTATGTAGCCGGTAAAGTCATATCCGCGGTAACTGCTGCTGCAGCAACCGGTGAAGGACTTGCCTGTGGTACAGGACTTGCAGTAGGAATCACCGGTGCCTTAATATCAGACTTGTTGATTTCCTTATAGGTGTCACCCACATAAGTCTTGGTACTCTCCACCCATGCCACCGTATCCTGGTTGACAGATTCTATAGGTGTCTGCTCTACCTTTTCCTCTTCCTTGCCAACCTCAATTTCACTTTCGGTTTTGATCTCGGCAGAAACATCTACCTTTTCGTATTCAATTTTTTCTTTAACGTTAATCTTCTCATTAGTGGCGAGCATTAAATACTTGCTGTATTTTTCATCCTCCAGAGATACCAGAGATACCGAATATTTACCGCTGGCAATATTCTTTTCGTATATAATACCATCTCTATCCTCATCCACCCAAACGCTTGTCTTACCATTAGGAGCCGTAACCTCTACCTCAAAAGGAATGTTGGCAATCAGCTTACCCGTAGATTTATTGGTAAATTTGATCTTTAAGTCCTTCTGTACAGAAGTTAAAACCAGCTCTACCTGTACGGTAGGTTTTACATCTGTTTCCTGATATTCACTGCTTTCCGGCACCTCAGATTCTGTAGTAATGGCAGCCAAAGCATCCTTTAATGCCAAAAGACCATCTCCACCCAGCACCTCTACATTCTCTAAGCTGGTCCCGATCTGCTGATAATTGGCAGCCAACTGGGCTTCTCTTTCCTGAGCACCTCTGTAAACGGAAAAACCAAACATACCTGCCAGCCATAATCCCAGCACTACAATCACAATGCCCAGAATTTTGACATTCAAAAAGCCGGCCAGCCAGTCATCCTCTTCGTCCTCTTCTTCTTGCGGTTCTTCCTCTTCAGTCTCGAAATCCACAAGCTCCATTCCCAGCTCGTCTTCTTCATATGTAATAATGTTGTCAGACTCAATACTTGGTGTGATCTCTTCGAAATCCTCTGAAATATCTGAGCTTTCTTCCTCTGTAAATTCTAATGTCAATTCCTCTTTTGTCAGCTCTTGTGCAGTATCTTCCACTTCTTCGTCAAATTCTGTCCATGCCTCCATGTCCTCTAATTCTTTGCGAATCACGTCGTATCTGCTATGTCCAAAAATCTTGCCCATTTTTTCTCCTATATAGCATTATAATTTTACAATTTAAGATGCCAGGGTCAAAAGTCATAAACCATGTTGTGCTTGCACAAAAGTGGTTTTATGACTTAGTGACCCGCCCCAATATGAGGATAAAAGTGGGGCGAATGCATCACGATATCCGAATGCTGGGTAGGATTGTGGGAGCGCGAAGCACGTAGCAATCCGTCAGGCATCTATTGACCTTAACATCAATTTAATATTATATCATGTTTGATACCACTATTTCAACCCATAAACCTTAATCTTTTCTTATATCCCACAAGTGCCCCTAATCTTGTCGATATTTAAAAATCCCTTTTTGTTGACTTTTTCGACTTGTAATGTCAGAATTAACCATGCAAACAATAGAAAAAGAGGGAAGAAACTATGATGTATATTCATTATTGTCAATTCTGCAGCCGTATACATATCCTGAATGGTCATAAGCTGGTCTGCCCTACCTGTGATAAAAAGCTAACTGAGCTACAAATTACCTATCTTGAATACATTGAAATGGATCAGGAACAACGCCGCCTGCTCCAGGCCAAGTTAGAAAATCCAAAGGATTTACCTTACCAACAAGTCCATTAATCCGATAAAACTGAATATTACACGTATTATTAACAAAATTCTAACACCCTAATGCTAGATTCCTTATTAAGAGTTTATGAATATTACACTTTTTGTTGTACATTTTATCAAAAAAATGTTAACATATGATAAAGAGTATATATTTTGCGAGGAATTTTATATGGATAAGTTTAAAAATATAATAGATAAATTAAGAAATATAATTGCTGATATCAATACAGACAAGCTGAAAGGCATTCTGTCAAAGATAAATGTCCATTTTGTGTTCTTAGGCGTCATGTTGGTTATTGTTGCCTTTATCGGTATCCGCCTGTATATCTGGAACCAGGGTACACAGTTGGAGGAGCCCAATGAAGAAGATGCCTCCAAATTTGATACAGAGACCCTGGACAATCTGGTGCCTTACACCTATGATGCAGAGCCAAAAGCTCAAGAAGATATGATTATCGCCTGCTTTGGCAATGCTCCTTTTTCAGATGACATGGGTACGGAACAGAACCTGGCTAATATTATAGCTGACAAGACCGGTGCTACTGTATATAACTTTGCTTTTGAAGATTCTTATTTGTCCTGTAAAAATGCTATTTTAGATCCTGCCAGCAATGATTTCTTCAGTTTATACTGGCTTACTACTATTTTCACTGTTGACAATGATACCATTGTGGACCAGTACCTTCAGGCTGTGCCGGATGCTCCGATAGAGCGCAAGGCAACTATTTCTCTATTGCAGAATCTGGATTTTAACACTGTAGATGTAATTGCGATTATGTACGACGGAAGTGATTATCTGGACTGCCGCGGTATGTACAACCGCGACGACTCCCAAAACATCCGTCATTTCGGCGGAGCTTTAGAGGCATCCATCCATTTGATCAAGCAGGCCTTTCCTCATATCCAGATTATTGTTGTATCTCCTACCTATGCATACGGTTTAGAGGAAGACGGTACACTTGTAGACTCAACCATCAAAACCTATGGTGAAGAGGGTCCGTTAGCTTCTTATGTGCAGTACCAATCTGAAGTATGTTACAAAGCCATGGTTACCTTTATAGATACCTTCTATGGATCCGTCTCTTTCTTCACCGCAGCGGATCTTTTGGAAGACCATATTCATTTAAAGCCGGAAGCCAGAGAACTGGTAGCAGAAGAGTTTATGGAAGGTTTTGATTACTACGTAAAGTTCCGTAATGCGGAATAAAAAAACACCTTATGACAAATTCATTGATTTTTCACGAAAAAAAACAGCATGGAACATTGGAATTTCCTGCTGAATATCATCATTTGGACCATACACACCCTCGATACTACATGCCTTCTCACTGGCATAAGGAGTGGGAGTTGATCCGTATTCTACAAGGCACATTTACCATTCACGCCGACGAGCAGGAGATCATTGCCGGAGCAGGTGATGTTTTGCTCCTTCGTGACAATATGCTGCATGGCGGAATTCCCAAGGACTGTGTTTATGAGTGTTTTCTTTTTGACTTACACAGCCTTTTTAGAGGCTCAGAGTTGATCAAGAAATACTTCCGTCCTATTTACAGATTGGAGATCCTTCCTGATATTCTTTATCACCAGAAAGAACATCCCAAACTATACGCTTTGGTCAATGAACTGATGGAGGCCAATCATCAGCTCTGCTCTGCCCCTGACTATCATGAACTTATCACTGTCAGCTGTCTGAGCCAGCTGTTTACACATATTCTTACAGAAGGCTTATATGTCCACAATACCCCAGGCAATCTCAGTGCCTCACACAAAATCGGACAGATCAAGTCGGTTCTGGAATATATAGAGCAGCAATACCAACGCCCTATATCTTTGCATGAACTGTCTGATATTGCCGGTTTGAATTCCAAATATTTTTGTCGGCTTTTTAAGGAAATCACTATGCAGACGCCTTTGGATTATGTGATTTCTTTCCGAATCGAACAAGCCTCTAAGCTGCTCTCAACCACCACTCTATCCATCATCGACATAGGGATGGAATGTGGTTTTAACGATTGCAGCTATTTTATCCGTACCTTCAAAAAGCTTAGACACATGACACCAAATCAATACCGGAAATATAATCGCAGCATGAGACACTAACTTCTTCCGGCCAATCATCAAATAAAAACCAAGCGAAGCCTTGTATTTATTTTACAGGCTTCTGTTCTTGTAATGCCTTTTTCCAACACCTGTGGCACATGGCAACATAGCTTTCATTGCCGCCGATCAATACCTGCTCCCCGCGACTTACTACCTTGCCCTCACCGTCAATGCGGGCATTTACGATAGCCTTGCTGCCGCAGCTGCATATTGTCTTAATCTCCGAAATAGAATCAGCCACTTCAAAAAGTCTGAGCGAACCCGGAAATAATTTGGTCATAAAATCTGTACGCAGACCAAAGCACAGTACCGGGATATTATAATTATCCACGATATATCTCAAATCATCAATCTGTTCTGCTGTCAAAAACTGGCACTCGTCTACAATAATAACATCGACTTTGCCTTGCTTCTCAAAAAATACCAATACCGAATCTGTATCTGTTAGAGAATCTGCCACTGCTTCTAATCCAATGCGGGATTTGATCACTTCCACACCATCACGATTATCCATAGCAGGCTTTAACAGCCAAACCCTCATACCCCGTTCTTCATAATTAAATTTGGTAATCAATGCCTGAGCAGATTTAGAGCTGCCCATAGCACCATACTTAAAGTATAACTTCGCCATAATATATCTCCTGCGTTTCAAGAGGAGCTATCCCTTTCATCCTCTATTCGCTTTTCCACGCATTAAGCCTCTGTATGTTCTTTTAATTTTTGTTCCAAAAAGCTTTTCAAAATACCGATTCCCACGTGATTTTCCCCACCCCTTGGAATAATAATATCGGCATAGGCCTTGGTAGGCTCTACAAACTGTTCATGCATCGGACGCACCGTATCCTGATACTGACTGAGTACTGACTGCAAAGAACGCTCACGCTCTGCCATATCACGCTTGATCCGTCTGACCAGACGCTCATCTGCAGGTGCATCCACAAAGACCTTTGCATCCATCAAATCTCTCAATTCCGCATCATACAGCAGTAAAATACCTTCTAAAACCACTACCCTTTGTGGTGTAACGGTAATCGTACGATCAGAACGATTGTGGACACCATAATCATAAACCGGAATTTCCACAGTTTCTCCGTTCTTTAACTTTCTCACATCTTCAATCATGCGTTCTGTATCAAAAGCATTGGGATGGTCGTAATTCAATCGTGTACGCTCCTCATAGGTCATATCATCATGAGCCTTATAATAATTATCATGACCAATTACTGTAATATGGTCTCCAAAAAACTCCTTAACCTTATTTACAACAGTAGTCTTACCGGATGCACTGCCCCCTGCAATGCCAACAATTAAAATATCCTTCATTATCTTTTGTCCCTTCTATTATTGTATCCAGCCCCATATTCTGCAAGAATATTCCAGCAAAAAGAACATACCTCGCAGCCAAATCACTGATCCCGCCGCTGTCAGCCAGATTCCCAACTTCGGCCGCTCCTTGATAATTCCTTGGGTCATAGAAATAATTCCACATATTAAAAATACCATCGTTCCGAAGGTAGCCCTATCCGGATAGTGAGGCGATAAAATCATAGCCCCCCAGGAAATCAAAGCTCCCAGCAAATACACAATATGTGTTTTGGTAAGTTTCAAGCCGCAAACTCCTATATACAGCACTATCACAAAAGCAAGCACCAAAAGGGACGGAGATAAATATTCCAAAAGTGCCTTACTCTCTGCATAGCATCTTAGAAACACCCGCCACAACAGTCCTTTATCATTGTCAATTTCAGCAGAACGCACAAAATTACCGGGAGCAAGAATAACCAGAATACTGCCAACCAGACAGGTCAGATTTCCCCAAAGCATCCACCAGCTCCACTTGTGCTCTTTTTTCCATAAATAAACCAGGATTCCCAAGCTGAGCAACCACACCGTAGGTCCCATATTTTCATTACTCCAGCCTGCCATAAGCCCCAATGGCCATATCCATATTGAAATACCCGGCAGTGCCTTTGTATTGCCTTCCAAAGCACGTACATAGCACCACACAAAGAACAAAATAAAAGTGGTCATGTAAAGATAATTGGCAGCTCCCGATTGCCAACACATACTCTGCATCCAATTAGCGTTCAAGCCATACAACATGCCCCAAATCATCCCATAATATACAGGCTTTGCAACCCCGGCCGATTTACAGATAATGGCTGCCAGTAAAACATTAAACAGCACATTTATGATGTTGGCACAAAAGGTACCGCTCATCAATGTGAGCTGCAACAGCCCATGAGCAACAGAACGTCCGCCCCAATTCATAAAATGCCAAGTTTGAGCCTGAATAATATCTTTTAAATTCCGGACCGGCTCATCGTTAAATAGCTTGGTAGCATACCATTCGTCATCCATCATAAAAGGCACAGAATCATTGCCAATATATATAATTAATAAAGTTACTGCAAAAAAAAGAATACCTGCTGCTTTCCACAACTTTTGTTTTCTTTTGCTCGTCAGCTTATGCATCTCTATGCCTCCAATACCTCTCCGGCCTCTGCCAGTCGTTCCTGAAATTCTGTATAAAATGCACCTTCCGTATAAGGCTTTCTAAAAAATAACTGTAACACATACATCATCAATTGTTTGTGGTAATCCGGGTCGTCACTTTCTGACAGACGTGTCATGCACATCTTTTTAAACCTATGCCACTGCAACAAGAAGCTTTCGTGCTCCTTAAATCCCGGTTGCTCTACCCATTTGAATATCTTTACCTTCGTTTTGCCTAATGCAGGGCAAGCATCCTCCAATACAAAGTACCGGATGCCATCCTCCATATACTGCCTTCCCAATGGAAATAACCTGCAGATAGAAGGACGGAAAGCATGAATCCTGCAGCGCCCAGCCTCATCCAAAGCAGGACATCGCTCCTCCGAACCCTTCATCCCCATGCTGGGCTGCAAAAGTCCGTCTATAATAGTCAACTGCAGCCATTCACCAAAAAGCAGGTCTACACTCAACCCTAACCGTATAGACAGAACATGCACATCATAAGGCGTCAGTACCACACTGTCGCCCATGCCCTGACAACAAGTGTGACACCCCTTACAATCATTACACCCGATACGGGCCATGTCCTGTAATGTATAGTACTTTGTCACTTCCATATCTATTTTCCTGCTCAAATTTGTTTTATACTCATCGTATTTTCTCTATTTTAACACGACGGGTGAGCATCCGCAATACTAAACCTGCATAGAATCCATACAATCTGCCTTGTTATTCCCGATGAATTTCAATCAATACCTGCCAGCCAATGACTCCCTTCTTTCTTAGACAAAACGTAACTTCCTATAAAAATCGCAGATATGCGCCGTAAATCGATTATAGGGTTCCCAAAGCAGTTCCTATAATATTTACTACTAAAAAAAATCCCTCCTTTGCAAAGCTGTCAGAGAGCTATTTACATAGTAAATTTCTGAATATTACACACTGCATATATATGACAAAAGCCAATACACCAGCACTGCCATAGCTACAATCAAAGCAACACAACCTGCTACAATCAAAATATCCTTTATTGTATCTTTTTTCACACCCTTTTCCTCTCCCATTCACTTTTCGGCATTTCCATACCTTTTGCTATTGTCATATCCTATTATGACTCTGCCCTATTCAAATATTCCTCCAAGGTAATACCACTCGCCATAATCTCCTCAGCAGCCTCTTCCCCTACATAACGAAAATGCCATGGTTCATAAATGATTCCTGTTATTTCAGTAGCACCATTTGGATATCGTAAAATAAAGCCATACTCCTGACAATGTTCTACCAGCCACTGATACCCTTCTGTCCGTTCTGCCCCTTCATCTAACGCCACATACTCACTGGACACCAAATCCACTGCCAGCCCCAATTGATGCTCGCTGGTTCCCGGATATGCCACTACCTGTCCTGCCTTTTCTTCGGCACCTTTTTGGCTACACCCCAACCCAAGCCATTCTTCTACCTCAGCCTGATACAAATAGGTCTGCTTATTTATATCCCTGTACGCAGATACTAAATAGATGTTATGTCCCGCTTTTTGAGCGCCCTTTATCATCTCATTTAAAGCATCTGCAATACGCGTGTCCACCCTATGACCTTCTGCCACCTCTGTCAGCTCCGGTACGTAATCCGGGTCTATTTCATTCCACTTATTGACCAAAACCAGCTTCCAGTCCTCTTTCTGGCTTTCCTTCTGTCCGTTACTGACATCCGTTACATTTTTGGTATTTTCTTGTTTCCCACTATTTTGTGGCACATCTGCACTTACTGATGTCACTTTCTGCCCTAAATTAAAAGCATACTGCTCATTAGCGGCCAACACCTTTATGAGTGCCAGCAATTCTATAACAGAAATCACCTCCAAAATCAATATGACCCATAACAACTTTTTCAAAGTACTGTTTTTATGGGAAACCTGGCTTCGCTGCATTCCATTTTTCCGTGTTGTATTTCTGCGGACATTATTCTGCTGTGGCAAATTTTTATGTGTTGTACTTAGTTGCCCCGGATGTTGCTGCATCTGTCCTTGTTGCTGCCGGGACCGGTCGCTCCTTTGCTGCTCCATAGTGGTTACTCCTCCTGACCTCTGTCTTTTGCTATCTAATCCCTTAGTCTCCATTTTGATGCATCCCATTTTGGTGTATACAAAACGGAACTATGGGAACTCATATGATCTTAAACAATAGAAACTCCATTAATGCTGATTATCATAGTAGCTTCATAAAGTATCGTACTTGTATCATTTCTTTCGTTCCCCATAATTATTTCAGCATTTGTAATCCCCTTATAAGACAGAAAAGGCAACTCACTTTTCGGCAAATAAGGACAAAGAAAGCTCCCGGAACATCCTTTGCCAACCCTTCCGCATAAAATAATTAAGGTTTATAAAATATAAACCTTTTATCGTAGTCCATATTCTATAAACCTTTTTATCAAGATATGAAATGCTTAATTTTTGTAAACACACTATCGACCATAATAACTCAGCCTGCCGGTTAAAAGGGGCAGGTTTGGTATTTACTATCGATCCCATTTATCCGCAAGACTCTGTATCTGGCTTTCAAACTTCGCCAGTTCCTTATTGGCAAGCCCCTGATTTTTCAGCACCACTTCCATAAGTCTCTTAGCTGCTGCCACCACACGGTTAAAGGCGGCATTCTTTCTGGTCTGAGCAGCCTTATCGCTCTTCTTAATCGGTATACGCCGACCATGGGAAAGGATTGCACCGGTAGCCAAGTCCACACTGGCACCGGAATATGGTGCATAGGCCGGAATATTCAGCGTATCCGTAACAGTAGCTGCAAATTCGTCCGTCACCGTATCTTCCCCGTGTACCACAAACACCTTGAAAGGTCTTTCCTTAAAGCCCTGCAGCCAGTTTAACAACCCATTCCTATCTGCATGACCACTGATACCCTTCAGGCTCACAATGCGAGCGTTAACCTCCACAGTTTCTCCGAAAAGCTTCACACTTTCCACACCTTCTATCAGCTTCCGGCCCAGGGTATTTACAGCCTGATAGCCCACAAAACATACCGTGCTGTCACTGCGCCATAAATTGTGCTTTAAATGATGGCGGATGCGTCCGGCCTCACACATACCGGATGCAGAAATAATGACCTTGGGATTTTCATTAAAATTAATCAGCTTGGATTCATCGCTGGTCACCGTAGTCTTTAGTCCCGGGAAAATAATCGGATTCACACCCTCCTGCACCAATGCCAAAGCCTCCTCGTCAAAGCAGGACCACACATTTTTGTTGAAAACCATGGTAGCCTCAATGGCCAGCGGACTGTCTACATACACCTCGAAATGCGGGTACTCCGGTATCAGATTATGTTCTTTAATTTCACGAATAAAATAAAGCATTTCCTGGGTACGTCCTACTGCAAAAGAAGGAATGATAACATTGCCGCCTCTCTGAAAGGTTTCTTTTAATATCCTTGTAAACTCTCCCACGTAATCTGGTTTTTCTTCTCCGTGAATACGGTTGCCGTAGGTAGACTCAATGACTACATAGTCTGCTTCCTCTACCAAAGAAGGATTTTTTAAAATAGGCTGCTCCACATTACCTACATCTCCCGAAAAGACAATTTTACGGGTAATGCCTTCCTCGGTGATCCACACCTCAACAGCTGCAGACCCCAATAAGTGTCCCACATCCGTAAAGCGTACCTCTACCCCTTCACACAGTGTAATAGTCTGATCATAATCCACCGGTGCAAACATGCTAATAGCAGCCTCTGCATGCTCCATGGTATACAACGGCTCATACAGGGGCGCTCCGCTTCTTTTGGCCTTACGGTTACGCCACTCTGCTTCAAATTCCTGAATATGAGCACTGTCACGCAGCATAATATTACACAAGTCTGCAGTAGCGAAGGTAGAAACGATGTCTCCCTGAAAGCCCTCCTTGCACAAAAGCGGCACCTTACCGGTATGGTCAATATGTGCATGGGTTAAAAGCACATAATCAATATCGCCGGCCTTTATGGGAAGTTCCTGATTTTCAAACAAGTCCGGTCCCTGCTCCATTCCACAGTCCACCAGAATAGATTTACCACATGCCTCTATCAGATGACAGCTGCCTGTCACTTCATGGGCTGCACCAATAAAAGTAAGCCTCATACCACACCTCCATTTAGACAAAAGATTGTGAAACTTTGTAGCTTCCGTGGGGCAATATATACATCGTCTCATGGGACGCTCCCGCTCCATGAAAATGCGTAGCGGTACTAAGCTCAGACTGCAGCCTACGGCTTTGCTTCGCAAAGGACCGACGCTTTTCAAGGCCCCTGTGCCGATATATATTGCCCCGCGGAAGCCACAGTATTGCACAATCTTTAAAGCATACACACATTTAAAATTCTCTCTCAAAGCCCAGGTAGCGGGTGCCCTGAAAGGTCAGACGACCCTTGTCACCTTCTATGAGCATACCATATTCCTGGCCACTTACTCCAAGCTCCATGCGGTCACCGCTTTCCACCTGAAAAGTTACGTAATATGTAGTAGAGGTGGTACCACTATGGTAATGTCCGTTGTAGTGGCTACCGCTGTGGCGTGACCCGAAACACCGTTCCAAATAAGCTAAGACCAAATCCCATATCTAATCCTCCTCGCGAAAAGTATTTTAAACAATAAATGCTGCAATTGTTATACTTTATCTTACTAAAATCATAACATATTGCAGCGTATTTTTCTACTGTAATTTGGGCCAAAGGCCGCCTCACTATCTTAATTTTTTTTGAATGATCTATTGGGTTCTGTCACACCTGCTTAGTCGAGGTCGCCGCCGGCAGAGCAATACTGCAGACTCGTGCATCTGCCGACGGTGCCACTAAAAATATTCTATGCTATAAATCACAGGAAAATGCCAAGAACCGGTGAAATTTTCTGTAAACAATCACATGAAAATATCAAGGACCGGTGGAATCTTCTACAAAATATAAATACAGCCAATCCCCCAAAAAATCTGTTATCATCCTCTGATCACCCACATCGCAGCCGTCAATACTCCGTAAATTACCGGCTGATGCAGAGCATAAACTATCAAAGAATTGCGTCCAAGCCATGCAAGCACGGGAAATTTTTTCCCGGACAGATATTTTAATAAATCCTTTTTCTCAAAAACCCTGTAGAGGAAATACCCTGTCTGGTATAGGAAAATCCATGGAAACACTGAAAAGTAATCACAGGAGAAAAAATCTCTCGGTGGAAAACCCAAATATGCGGTAAACAGATTCCGATACCACGCCTCAGGAAGGGTGCAAAAGCTCCATCCTTCAAAACCTAATGTTCCCATATTTACATTTCTGGTAATGACAAATAGTCCAAAGCAAACCGCCACTCCAAGGTACGGGTTGATTTTACAAAACAATTTCTCCAGCGGTATCATCAAAAGCATGGCGGTACCAATAGCACTCAGCACTCCAAACAAAATCAGATTATCCGGCATAAAAAAAATAGTCACCAGGCTAATCACTATGGATAATCCAAACACCTCAAAACCACGTCGCAATTTCCTGCTGCCCAGAGACCAGCAAAAACCGGACAATAAAATAAAGGTCCAGCAAATACTCTGCTGCCAGATATACCCCACCGCCAAATCATACCATGCAATGTCCACTCCAAACATATACACCAAATCCCACATGGCATGATATACAATCATACTAATTAATGTGAGACCTCTTAAATTATCCAATAAATGATATCGCTTCTTTTCCATGGATACTCCTTTACTTTACTTCCTTTTCAGAAAAGTGTTCCCGGGAAATTTGGAATTTGTCACTCCGACAGACCAAAATTTCCATATACCCTATCCAAAACCAAATGTCCTTTTGCGATTCCAAACCTTTTCCCAGACAGTAAGTGTTCTTTTAACTTTCTGTGAAGTGATGTTCTTTCCGGCAAGTTCTCATTGATTTCTGAATAGCCTGGAAATATCCATTCCATGTACCAGTTCTGTTCATAATCAACATAATCAATATCAAACAGACTCTTAAATGCAAGAATATTTGAGTTTTTCGGAAGAAACTCTTCCAGTTCTGGCATAATCATCCATGTAGATGTCGTAATTGCCACATCTCTCCAATTCGTCATATATTCCTTTTGAAACCCAAGAAAGTCCATGACAGACTGACATAACGCTTCCTTACTCATATCAGCGTCGGATGGAATATGTACCTTAACCTCGCGATGTTCTTTTGACTCTACAAATTCATACTCCAAAGAACCAATTCTAAATTCTTGTAATGTAATTTGTCGCTGTAACCACCAAGCCAAATTATACTTATATTTCCCGTAAATATCTTTTGTTCCTGAAATAAAACGTGTAACGAACCCAAAAGTATCTGCAAATATAGAGATTGGAATCCCACGCTGTATATATTCTTCATAGGTATATGAAAGCACAAAATACAGTTGCTCCCACAAAATATTAATACAATAAGGGTCGTCTCCTAAATATGCCTGCAGTTCCTTTATTCCATCATCCCAATAATCTCTAACAAATAACTTTTCTCTTATTTCGGCTGGAATATCTCCTTTTCGATGTTTTTCATACTGTTTTAATTGTTCAACAACTCCTACCGGCAACTTAATCAGTTCATACAATTCTTCACCTGTCATAATATACCTCTTTTCAGATGAGCGTATTCTTTTCTAATACCGCATCAAAACTTCACATACTTATCCTTCATTGAGTTCAAGTTTTCTAACTGTTCTACATATTGAAAGTTTCATGTGTTCGACAAATTCATGTTGATCTATTTCTTACAGACAGTATTCATCAATACAATCATAACAACACAATCAATTAATGTAATTGCCACAAAAATATATAAAAAAACGGCTGGCAGTATTTCAGCTCCATCGCCATTTAAAGCAGGTCACACTGCTATGTAATTATTTTTTACCAAATAATCCTTTTAAAGCACCTGCCACATCAGAAACTTTGTCTAAAGTAATCTTCGCCTTAACACCGTCAATAACCTTTTCTACGATTTCATCCGGTAAATCAACGCCCAAAAACTTCTCGATTACCTTTACAGGCTCCTTTTCAAACTGCTCCTTGATTGAATCATTGTCCTTAATCTTGTCTACTAATTTCTCGATTAATTCTTTAACGTCCATGATAGTCCTCCTCAGGAAATATTAATAACTATATATAGTACATGGATTCCGTACTAAATCTCGCAGTCCAAACATGCACGATTGCAAACATACGGACGTACGTATGTATCAGCCACATGCACGTGGTCCGGATGTACCGCATAAGCCTTGATATCCTCCACCTTTTCAAAAGTTGTCACCAATGCGATATCATGAGAGCTGGATGCTTCCGGCTCTGCCACAAAATCCACCGTCAATAACCCCGGCACCTTGCCTACCAGTCCTTTCAGCTGAACTGCCATTGTTTCCTTTAACTTTGACTTGTCCTCTGCTGCAACCTCGTCCTTAAAATTCCACATAATAATATGATATACCATAATTGCCTCCTTATGCTCTGCGCATTTTCTTTTCTTATCTAATATCTTAACACATTCCTCTTACTTACGCCACCAATTCCCCACTTATTTTTGTTATTTCTCCCGTGGCGGGCGGCTGGCAGTACGGAGAAATATATATTGCTCCGTACTGCCAGCCATAGACCCCTACCTGCTGCGGTATTTCCGGCGAAACTGCGTAGGCGTATACCCACAGTGCCTTTTAAAGCAATTAGAAAAATAACTAATATCCGCATAGCCACATTCCCATGCTATGCTGCCTATTTCGTCGTCAGTACTCCTAAGCCTCCTCTGAGCTTCCTCCATACGTAATATCTGGATATATTTCATTACGGTAATACCGGTAATGGCCTTAAAACGTCTGCAAAAATATGTTTCATTATACCCAAACCGCTTACTGATGTCCCTGGCGGATATATGCTCTCCGTAGTTATTATTTACATATTCTAAAACCGCACGAAAAGCCTCATCCTCTTTGTATACCATTTTAAAATCCAGCTCACAGTATTTATACAGCCCGCCAATAATTTCATAGATAGTTCCCACGGCATAAAGAGAATTCTCCTCTTCCTCACTGCACACAAAGCCCAACAACCGATCAATGGCTTCTATCACCTTGGGGTTTGTAGCCAGCACATGGAAACCTGACTTGTAGCTACAGAGGGGATCAATATATTTGGAAGACGCTCTGGTCTGATTATGGAAATTTTCCAATTCAAACATAACTACATGATACGCCACCCCTGACTCTGACGCAAATCCGCAGTGCATGGTGCGAGGGCCGATAATAGCAGCCTGTCCCGGAAAAACGCAAATCTTTTCTTCTCCCAAATGTAACTCCAGACATCCTGCCGTAACGCGTAAAATCTCCACTCGGTCGTGCCAATGCATACCAAAACACATTTCTCCGGGTTTTTTATCTCTAGGTCTTAAATATTTAATTGCATTTTCCCCATATACAACGGGCTCCAGCTCTTTGTACGCATCCAACATATTACTTACCTTTGTTTTTGTGCAAACTTATTATCATCATTCTGATAAATGTCACAGATAATCTTTTGAATCTTCAGTGCCTCTTTGCCGCTGATTTCCAGGGTGTCCAGACCCGCTACTGCTCTGTAGAACTGGTCAATCTGCACTGCATGTTGCTTGCCCCAGTAAGGCTTACCGCCTGTGTAGGCTACAATCTTCTGCGGCTGATTTACTACGCTTTCTACGGTGCCGTCATCATAGGTAATCACTGCTTCATCATAGGAAAGACGCACCGTTCCGTGCTCGCACACAAGACGAATTTCAATAGGCTCATCAATCAAATAATTGTTCATGGCAAAGAAGGAAAGCAGGCAGCCGTTTTCATACTTAATCAATCCCTCTGCACTATCCTCTACTACCATAATCTCATGATTTCTGTTGTGGAGAGAGGACTGTACTTCTACAGGAATACTATCAATAAACCAGTTTGCCAGGTCAATGGAATGAATGGCCTGATCGATGATCACACCGCCGCCTTCCTTGTCCCAGGTCCCCTTCCAATCAGAGCCTCCATAATAATTATCCGGACGATACCAGGTAAGGGTAGTTCTGCCACACTTTACAGCCCCCAGCCTGCCGTCCACGATACGTTTCTTTACTAACATAGAAGGCGTATTATAACGGCACTGGAAAATAATACCGTACTGCAGGCCACACTGCTCCGCCATTTCCACTGCTGAAACTGCATCATCATAATGAATACTCATTGGCTTTTCACTGAGCACATGAATACCTGCCTGAAAGGCATCCTTTGCCACCACCGTATGTAAATAATGGGGCAGGCACAAATGTACTGCATCCAGCTTTTCTTTTTCAAACATTTCATGATAATCTGTATAGGCCTTCGCACAGTACTTTTCTGCCGCCGCTGCTGCACGCTCCGGCTTAATGTCACACACTGCCACCAATTCAGCTTCATCCAAAGCCTCAACAGAATCCAAATGCATTACGGAAATATTGCCGCAGCCAATCACTGCTACTTTCAGTTTATTCATGTTCTTCTTCCTTTCCCAGCCTTCACCAGGCTGCATTCCATTATCAATATTTGTTTTTATACTAACACATGTTCCTGCAAGACAGGAGAAATATTTTGCGTTTGTTTTGTAAAATTTGTACTTTTCTGCACATGCACTTCTTATTACTATCGGTGATATATCGGGAAATATATTCGCATATCAATTCAAAGATAAATTTTCTTTTCCAAAATTACTTTTGTTTTTTACAAAGTAAAAATCTTACAAATCCAAGTCCAAAATCTTCTTTGTATATTTGCATTTTCGTGCTATTGTTTATGTAGAATTATTATACCACAAGGAGGCATACTATGAAAACCCTTAATATCGGTACATGCATACATTTTACTTCCATGGAGGAGTTGCCTGAACAGCTTGCAACCCTTCGCAAGTACGATTTTGACTCTTGTCAGTTCTTAACCTGGGACATGACATTGCTAACAGATGAAAATGCTGCCGCGGTAAAAGATTTATTGCAGGAATACGGCATTACTATTTCCGCATTCTGGTGCGGTTGGGATGGTCCTTGCGAATGGAATTTCTATGAAGGACAGCTTACCCTTGGTCTGGTTCCTACTGATTATCGTCTCATGCGTATCAAAAACCTTTGCGACGGCGCTGATTTTGCTCACAAATTGGGCATTGTGGACGTAGTAACTCACATGGGATATATTCCGGAAAATCCATACGACCCTAATTTCAGCACTTTCTGTATCGCAGTAAAAGAAGTCGCACAACACTTAAAGAAAAACGGTCAGTACTTGTTATTTGAGACAGGTCAGGAAACTCCTGTTACTATGCTGCGCTGCTTCGAGCAGGTGGGCTGTGACAATCTTGGTGTAAATCTGGATACAGCTAACCTGATCCTCTATGGTAAAGCAAATCCTGTAGATGCTTTGGATGTTTTCGGTAAATATGTACGTGGCATCCATGCCAAAGACGGCCGCTACCCTACCAATGGCCATGACCTGGGAGAAGAAACCAAGTTAGGCGAAGGCAAGGTTGATTTCAAGGCACTTTTCCAAAAACTTTGCGAACTGGGCTATCGTTCCTATGTTACTATTGAACGTGAAATCAGCGGCGAACAGCAGCTGAAAGATATCTTGGAATCCAGAGCATATCTGGAAGAAATTATTAACGAAGTATACGGAGGATAATCACATGTTAAAAGTTGGTTTGATCGGTGTGGGCGGTATCAGCGCCGCACATTTCTCTGCCTGGGAATCCATTCCTGAAGCAGAAATCGTTGCTATTTGTGATGTTCGTACAGAACGCCTGGCTTTGCATCCTGACAAGCGCCACTACACCTCTTTTGACGAGATGCTTGACAACGAGGAATTAGATATTTTAGATATCTGCCTTCCTACTTATCTGCATCCGGAATATGCCATCAAAGCTATGGAGAGAGGTATTCATGTATTGTGTGAAAAACCTATTTCCTTACATAAGGAAGACGTGGAGCGTATCTATTCTACTGCCCACAAAAACAATGTAAAATTCATGATTGCCCACGTTCTGCGCTTCTGGCCTGAATTCGAACTGTTAAAGGAACTTTATGACACCCAAAAATACGGCAAGCTATTATCTCTTCACATGAATCGTTTAAGTTCCATGCCAAAATGGAGCTGGGACAACTGGATGAAGGATGAAAACCGCAGCGGTCTGATTCCTTTTGACTTGCATATTCACGATTTGGACTTCATTGTATATGCTTTCGGCACACCAAAGCACATGAGCAGTCAGCGCAGCAAGCGTCCTGACCAGGATTACATCAATGCCCTGTACGAATTCGATGATTTCTTTGTATCTGCACAGTCCGCCTGGTTCGCAGCTCCTTATCCATTTACTGCCGGCTATCGTGCACAGTTTGAGAATGCTGTGGTAGCCTTTGAAAACGGCAGCTGCAAGATTTATGAATTAGGCGGCAATATTATGGACCTGTCCGCTGCAGCAGAAGGCGATACCGGCTCCATCAATCTGCCAAAGAGCAATGCTTACGGCAATGAAGTTCGCTACTTTACAGACTGCGTTCTGGAAGACAGATTCCCGGATAAAGTTAAACCGGAAGAGCTTACTACCGTGATTGAGTTGTTACATAACCTGTAATATTATGAGAGAAACATTCTCCTCTGACGCAATGAAGTGTATGCAAAACTGCATACACTTCATTGCAACTTATCTTATGTCTTATGAAATCTTAAAAATCCGCACAGTATGAGGCATCATGTGAATAGAGATGCTGTCAGTGCTACCCATATCTTTTTTTGCCCATACATCCCTGACGGAAGACACATCATCTAAATAGATCTTTACATCTTCTTCGGTCTCACCCAGGTTAAAGGCTGCAAGTGCATAGCCACCGTCTGACAATTTCTTCTTGAAAATGTGAATGATCTTCTGATCTTTCTCCAGCATGATGTAAGGCTTTGCGGCGCAGAAAGCACTGTCCTGATTGATAGCAATTACCTCTTCGTTACAATACATGGAAAGTTCAAACTCCGTAATCTTGTCCAGATTGCTGCTGATCTGCACCGGAGAACATAAAAATGCTCTCATGGAGTAGGAAACCAGCTGCTCATCTTCTGTCAAGCCATAGTCTCCGTTATCGTAGAATCCGCAATATTCAAACAGATCACAATTACCTACATCCAGCATATCCAGGTCGAAATAATGGCCTTTATTGAAGTAATCAATATATTCAAAATAGGAATTGTATATGCCCATCAGATTCTTCCAGTTGCCCAGGGAATCTGTATTATTACGGTAGCTATTGCAGTACTTCTCCCAGTAACTATGGTATTCTGCTCTGGCACGTACTGACACACAGAACCCAAAGTCACGGTCTGTCTGAACAAGCTCTCTTCTCATAAGCTCAGCATTGTACGGCTCACAAGGTCTCCAGTCATATTTCAAATAGTCAAATCCCCACTTTGCCCACTGTAGTGCGTTGTTTTTTTCTTTTCTGGTTACGCCGATACCGCCCTTAATATCAGAAAATAAAATATCCGGTTCTCCGCAGGTACAGCCCGGTATGGACTCCAGTTCCTTTGGACATCCCCAGCCTTCCAGTACTGGCGAAGAATAGGTGCCGCATTTTAATCCAAGCGCATGGATGTTTTCAACCATTTGGCCCATATCCGGGAACTTGTAGTTTGGCATAATAGCGTCAAATTCACCGCCATACTCCATCTGCCAACCGGAGTCCATATTTACATAGCTATAGCCGTATTCGCTGATACCAAGCTCTACCATTCTGTTGGCTGTTTTTTCCATTTTTTCCTGGCTGACATCCGGTCCAAATGCATTCCAGCTGGTAAAACCCAGTAACGGGGTCAGTAATACGGTATCTTTTTTGATTTCCAATACAAGCTTCTTCTCTGCTTTTCCCAGCTCGTTTTCCGCAGTGAGAATCACCTCATAGTTCCCCTCTTGTGCAACCCTTCCGGTAATAATTCCATTATTCAGTGACAGACCTTCCGGCAAGTCTACTGCACCGTATTGGATAGGTCTTTTTCCTGATACAGGTATTCTCAGGATAATGTCCTTTTTAGGAGAAGCTCCAAATACATCTGCAAGATTAATCTTGGGTGCTCCTTCAAAGGGTTTGGCTGTAGCAATTTCGGTGTATCGCATTTTCCATTCCTCCCAATTTTCATATATGTTATACTTTATATAACTTTGGCGACTTATATTTTAAGCTTTAAGTTTTGCCACTTTCATCCAATATATAGCCACCCTTTCTAAGAGCATTATATAATACATACATCCGAAATACCACTGACGAATTATACGTATTTATGGAAAAATCATACGTTTTTTTCGTGATGCTGAAATTCAGTTGCGGCTTTTGTATAAACTATGTAATTTGTCTATTTTGTTATTTACTGTCAGGTGTAAAATCAATATCATATCTGGTTCCCTGTGCCCGCAGCACGCCATCAGTCAGATGAATGCATAAAATACAGGTATTAGGATCCTCTTCATGGATATGACCGTTATTGTACCATGCTGCAAATGCAGCTCGTAATTTATCTGCCAGTACTTGGTTTTTATTGTCCAGTATGTGGCCCAAATTTTCTCCAATTCCGTTAGCCGTAAACCAGTCTCCGCAAATGGCAACTGTGGGATTTTGTTCGATTTGCTTCATTTTACCGGAAAGGGCATGAGTAATTACATAAAACGCACCATCCTCATAATAACTGTTGACAGTACGGACACATGGCTTGTCCCCGTCCAATGTGGCAAGTGCTATTAGAGCATCATGATGAAATCTTTCATTCATAATCTCTTGTGTTTTTGCAGAAATCTTTTCTTTCATAGTCTGTTCTCCTGTTCATAAATATATTGTGTTTCATAAATTTGAGAATTCCTTTTGGATGGATAATCTTACATATCAATGCAAAATAGAATCAAAAAAACATTTGAATTGTAATTTCTTTAGTATTACATTACCATATTCCTAACAACGCGTCAAGAACATATGTTCTTTTCTTTGCTGGTATCAAAACATATGCCCCTCGTAAAGTGAAATTTTTTTGAAATTCTTCTATCCTTGTTTGAAAAACACATATCTTATGCTATAATGGGCCATAGCGAATAAAAAGCTAGCGTATTGAACCGGCAGTGCATGCTTATCATGAATTCGATTCATGAATTAATGTCTACCATGCAATGATGGTTCCAATAAATACATAATGGAGAAATTTTAATATGAATAAGAAAAAAACTTTTATCACAACTGCCTTAGGCATCGGACTATTGGCTTGCCTTTGCTGTCTTTTATGGGGCAGTGCTACTCCTGCCATTAAGATAGGCTATGAATGGTTCGGCATCGGTGCCGGGGATGTGGCGTCTCGAATTCTTTTTGCCGGAGTACGTTTTATCCTTGCAGGCGTACTTACTGCTCTGTTCGGCAGTCTCATTGCAAGAAAGCCCCTGTTCCCACAGAAAAGCTCCTGGGGTATGATCTGTAAACTTGGATTGGTACAGACTGTATTTCAGTACATTTTTTTCTATATGGGATTGGCTTATACTACCGGCGTAAAATCTGCTATAATTAACGGTTCTCAAACCTTTATTACCATTGTGCTGGCATGTCTTGTCTTCCGCTATGAAAAGCTGACCCTACAGAAGTTTTTGGGCTGTTTGATTGGTTTTGCGGGTGTTATCGTTATTAATTTTGACCCCAGCGGTCTGACCGGAGGATTTACTTTCCGAGGCGAAGGCGCTATTCTGATTGCTGCTATTGCTTACGCGCTTTCCTCTGCTCTGGTTAAAAATTATTCTCAAAAAGAGAATCCCGTTGTGCTCAGTGGCTATCAATTTATTTTTGGTGGTATCATTATGGCAATCTGCGGTGCTTTGATGGGCGGTCATTTGACCGGCTGGAGTTTCCGCTCTGTGCTGCTGTTACTGTACCTGGCTCTGATTTCTTCCGTTGCTTACTCTGTATGGGGCATCTTATTGAAGCATAACCCGGTTGGCAAGGTTGCTATTTATTCCTTTACCAATCCAATCTTCAGCGTACTTTTGTCCTTCCTTTTCCTGCACGAAACCTCTTCCTTTGGAATTGAACTTGTGCTGGCACTGGGGCTGGTCTGCTGCGGTATCTGGCTGGTGAACAGAGTGAAGGAATAGCAAGCATAATGATTTTTATTACAAATCTTAATTACCCCAGAAGCTTAAGCCTCTGGGGTATACTCTTCCACCTAAGGAATCAATCTATGAATATCTCTTGGAAATAATGTTGTGAACCTTACATTTTCATAGCCCAATAACTTACAGGTGAAACGTTCCAACCCAAGACCGAGCCCACCATGAGGCGGCATCCCATGTTTATGCATCATCAGATAACTTTCAAATAGCTGCACATTCATATTCCTCTGAAGCATTTTCCCTATCTGCTCATCATAATTATGAATTCGCTGGCCTCCGGTTGTAATCTCAAGTCCCCTGAACAATAAGTCAAAGCTTTCTGTTTCTTCCGGATTTCCTTTGCTGTCCATAGCATAAAATGGTCTCTTAGCACTTGGATAGTGTGTCACAAATACAAACTCACTTCCTGTTTCTTTGTAAATAAGTTCTGATAAGAGTTTTTCCTCTTCCGGTTCAAAATCCTCCCAATCTTTTATCGTGCGATTGTACGCTTCAGCTATTTTGATCTTTGCTTCACGAAAACGAACAGCAGGAATAGCCTCAATGACAGGCAGCACTAAATTAAGCAATGCGATTTCTTTTTGGTAATGCTTAGCCAAGTACCTTAATGTATATTTCAGCATGGCTGTTTCCATTTCCATGATTTCCTGAAAGCTATTAATGAATCCCATCTCAAAATCCACGCTGGTATATTCATTTAAGTGCCTTGAGGTGTCGTGTTTCTCTGCCCGGAACACAGGCGCAATCTCAAATACCCGTTCAAATACTCCTACCATCATCTGCTTGTAAAACTGCGGGCTCTGAGCCAAATATGCCTCCTGTCCAAAATAATTTAAAGCAAAAATATTTGCGCCTCCTTCTGCTCCCGACTGTACAATCTTGGGCGTATGGATTTCCGTGAAATTTTCACTATAAAGAAATGCTCGAATCCCCCTGCAAATACCTTCCTGTAGCTTAAATATTGCCCTTTCTTTTTCGTTTCTCAATGTGATTGGTCTGTAATCAAGTAAATTTTCTATAGAGGTGTCCACAATTTTCTGATTGATCACAATAGGTGATATTTCATGCGGCTCACTTAAAACCTCGCTCTCGACTATATGCAATTCGTATCCGGTCTTGCTCCTGCCTTCCTCTGCCACATTTGCAGTAATGACCACGCAGCTTTCTTCTGCAGGTATTTCAATCTCCTTTGGAGCAACACACTGAACCACATCTCTTTTTGTTCTCAATAAAACAAAAGAAAAGCCTTTCATCTTTCTAATCTTATAGATACTTCCATGGATTTTTATTGTTTCTCCAATGCGCTCTGCTAATTTTTCCACTTCTAATTCACTTACATTAATATTGCCTTTTATAGTCTCCATTGTATTATCCTTTCTATCTCGTTCACTAATTTGTCTTCACCAAATAGCCGCTATCCATAAGAACATCGTCTTTATGTCCCATACGATCACCTTCTTTCAAAGTATTACTCGTATGGAAATAGATAAAAAGGGTATAAAAAAACCACACGAGCAAAGTATATCTTCTTTACCAATGTGGTCTATTATCTATATATTCCACATAGGCACAACACATTGAGCGTTTGCACCTATGACTCATCACAGATACAAACGCTACCTATCGTCGTCCCTATTCAGTTTCCGGAACTGATTGTTAAACATAATTAGGTACCTCATATAAAGTATGATTTTATTTCTGTTATTGTACTACTACTTAAATTATATGTCAAGCGTTGAAAATAATTCCAGAACGTACATCCCGTTCTGTTTTTTCAACCATTTACTTTTGAAACCACCATATGACATCTTCTCCAGCTTTCATCATGGAATGCAAATGCGTTGTCTGCATAGCCATCTTCTACAAAACCATTCTAGGCATAATACTTTCTTGCACTTATATTTACGTCAAATACATTTAATTGAATGGATGATACTCCTGCAATTTCAAATGCATATTTCTGTATCAATTTAATCATCTGAGCTCCATAACCTTTTCCCCGGAATTCATTATTTACAATCACAAATTTTAAAAATCCGGAATTATTCTGTACATTTACCGATAATACGAAAAAGCCCAACAAAGCTCCATCATCAGCCGTTGCCACATAAGCACAGCCTCCCCAATCAGCAGCATCTTTTTCTAACACTTCATGTAATTTCTCCGCTGTCATTGGATAGGGAATCAAATTGGCACACCACAAGGCATGCGTCCTTTCATCGGTTATCCATTTATGTATATAATCGTAATCCTCAGAGTGATTATATGGTCTTAATCTCATTTATGTTCTCCTCAATACTTCTTGCTTTTATTGCAAGTTAAAATATTCTAATAATAATATACTACAAAAACAGTATTTTGGAAATAAGAATATAGTATAAACTTTAGGTGGGTATGTGCCTTCGGCCTATAGGTGCCTACTTACTTTATTGCATTGCTTTTTACCTTTATTAATGTTAAAGTATTTCATATAGCATTAAACAACATTATTATAGTAGTAAAATCTATGCTACCTATTCCCTAAAGGAATATTTTTTGCAAAAGATTTTTACAATACTCTTAACAAACCTACGAGGATTGATTATGGATATTTTCACACCAAAAACTTACGCAGTTATTAGTGACGTACATGGAAACTATAAAGCCTTAGAAACCTTTTTGGACTATTGCAAGGGACATCATATAGACGGAATTATCGGCTTGGGCGACTATCTGACAGATAGTCCCTATCCTGAACGGATGATTGCTCTATTAAAACAAATGCAAGACCAATATCCATGTTATATGGTTCGGGGAAATCGTGAAAACTACCTGATAAATAATATGTACTATGACCAAGGTTGGAAACCTTCTTCACAAAGTGGATGTCTACATTATACTGCCCTGCGCTTATCAGAAGGTGATATTTCATATTTTGAAAATATGCCGGAAGAAATGCGTATTTCCATAAACGGGCTTCCTGATCTCTATATTTGTCATGGAGTTCCCGGTAATGTACGTGGCAATGTTGATTTAACGCCTACTCTCAGAGAAAATACGTTGCAAATATTGAAAGATGATTATTTGCTTGGTGGCCACAGCCACAAACAGGAACTATTTCATTGGAACGATAAAACATATTTAAATCCCGGATCTTTAGGCTATGCCCTTGATGGCATTGGAGGAAATATTCAATTTGCAATGATTCATGGTGATACGAATAAACACCGCTGGAAAACCGAACTGATCTCTATTCCTTATGATGCAGCTGCATTTTTGCAGGATTTTAAAGAAAGTGGATTGGATGAAATCGGTTTTGTCCTGAACCGTGCCGTTAAAAAGACCATTGTCACCGGTACCAATTATGTTTTTAAATGTGTATCAATGGCCGAACAGATAACCGGACTTTCCCTTCATCTCGTAAGTGAAGATGTTTGGGAAGAAATTGCTCAAGAATTAGACTTGTAAAGGAACACGAAAATGAAAGACTTTATTATACCTGACTTTAATAGAAGCAACCTAAATATCTCGGCCACCCTATCAGAATTTCTAGGTGCCCCTAATAAGAATGCCACTTTGCCTGTCCTAAAAGCAGAACTTGCTAAAGGCTATAAAAACGTTGTATTTATTTGTTTTGATGGACTTGGTATGTATCCATTAAACAGAAACTTAGACAAAGAGGATTTCTTGGTTAAAAATATTAATCAAGTGCTCCTCTCAACATTTCCGTCCACAACAACAAATGCCACCATGTCTCTATTATCAAACCAATTACCTCTGGAACATGGCTGGTTTGGATGGAGTATGCACTTTGATGAGATCAATAAAAATGTTGACATCTTTTTAAATAGAGATTCTGCCACCGGAGAAACCGTACAATACAATCATTCTCCACTGGGAAAGATTGATTACTATTTCGATCAAGCAAATACCGACTATACTATCAATACAGTATTTCCCCGTTTCATACGGGTATCACATCCAGAGCGAAATAGTACATATCAAAGCATGGAAGAATTATTTTCTGCCGTCCAGAACATTTGCCGGAAACCAGGGAAACAATTTATCTATGTATATTATCCGGAACCAGACTCTACCATGCATGACTATGGTGTATCCAGCCCGGAAGCAAAAAAAATAATAGAAAGCATCTCCCAAAACCTGAAGGCTCTCTACGAAAATGTTGAGGATGCTTTGTTTATTATCACCGCAGATCATGGGCAAGTAGATATATCAGACTATATAAACTTGTACGAAGATGAAGCCTTAATGGATATGCTTGAAATTTATCCGTTTTTGGAGGCCAGAGCACCCGCCTTCCTCGTAAAAGATGGACGTGAAAAAGAATTCGAGGAATACTTCCGCTCAAAATATAGTGAAGATTTCGTTTTGTACAAATCCGAAGATTTGATTGCAAAGGGATACTTTGGTGATATAGGCGATAAAGCGGGCTCATTAGGTGATTATATTGCTATTGGTACATATACGCATAAACAGGCACTGGTAACACCGATATCTACTAAATTCAAAGGCCATCATACCTCCTTGACTGAGGAAATGGAAGTTCCGTTGATTTTACTGAGTAAAGTATAAATGTTTCGTATTGTTTATTAATGTAAAAGATTTTTGCGAGGTATCCAAGATATGATATTAGAAACTGAGAGACTGATCCTACGTCCTTGGAAAGAAACAGATGCTCAAGACTTATATTTCTACGCCAGTTCTCCTGAAGTTGGTCCAAAAGCCGGCTGGCCTGTTCATACCAGCCTAGAGGATAGCCGTGATATTATCCGCAATGTACTTTCGGCACCTGAAACCTACGCCGTTATCCCAAAGGATTCCGGTCACGCAGTCGGAAGTATCGGATTAATGATCGGCAATAACAGCAACATAGGTCTTCCCGATACAGAAGGAGAAATTGGTTATTGGATAGGCGTTCCGTTTTGGGGATTAGGAATGATACCGGAAGCCGTACATGAAATATTACGTCACGGATTTATTGACATTGGCCTTGAAAAAATCTGGTGCGGGTATTATGATGGAAACTTAAAATCTAAGCGAGTTCAAGAAAAATGTGGTTTTACCTATCAATATACAAAAGAAAATGTTCTTTGCTCCTTGCTGAATGAGGTGAGAACAGAACATGTTTCTTGTATAACTAAAGATGCATGGTTAAATCGATAAATATTATATTAATTGTACCAAAATTCCACATTTTGTTATCAAACTGTTATCACAGACAGCCGACCGGACCCAAAATCCGATTGGCTGTTTCCTTTTTATTCGCTATTCCTTTGCAAATTGATATACATGAAGAAACCCCGGAAACTTGCGTTTCCGGGGCATAATTCATTTTATACTGTGATAACCAATCAAAGATTACTCGATGATAGTAGCAACACGGCCTGAACCAACGGTTCTACCACCTTCACGCTACAATAAATTCATTTCACTACATATTTTTAGTGTTTTTAGCTCTGTAAATCGCAGTGTTTAAGCAATCTTTCTTGATGTATTTTTATTTGCTTGATTTCTTGGCACCGTTTTGGCACCGTTCAATTTATTTTGAATTATAGATTTCTTTAATGATATCTTCAATAGGTGTACTACTAATTTTAATATCATCTATTTTTGAACCATTGGATAACACACTAATCATTTCATCAATTGATATTTCCTCCAAATCAATCACAAATGATTTTTTACGCCCTGCATCAGAAATAATATTTATTCTCTCATCTGAAATCATAACTTCTTCCCACAATTCCACGTCAATAAAACGTCTTCTGCCGTGAATATCTGCAACTTCATTCATTGCCCCCTGAAAAACAATATTTCCATGATCAATTACAATAAGATCGTTACAAACATTCACAATATCTGCCATATCGTGTGATGTAACTAAGAGCGTAGTCCCTTTTTCTTTATTCAAATATGTAAGAAACTCTCTGATTTTATCCTTTGCCACCAGATCCAAACCAATGGTAGGCTCATCCAAAAATACAATCTGCGGATTATGCAAAAAAGAAGCTGCAATTTCACAACGCATTCTCTGGCCCAAACTCAATTGACGTACCGGCCTGTTTTCAATTGTTGCCAAATCCAGAATGTCCGAAAAAACCTTTATATTTTCCTCATATACTTTATCCGGTATTTTATATATCTCTTTAAACAACTCAAATGAATCTTTTACCGGCAAATCCCACCACAACTGACTTCTGTTGCCAAATACCACACCAATCTGCTTCACATACTCTTTTCGTTGCTTTGTGGGCGAAAGTCCATTAACTATTATGCTGCCTTCAGTGGGCTTTAATATCCCTGTTAGCATCTTTATTGTTGTTGATTTTCCGGCACCATTCGGTCCAATAAATCCAACACACGCCCCCTTCTCAATATTTAAATCAATATTATTTACGGCGTGAATAATCTCTTTCTGCGGTGCGAACAAACTTTTTAAAAATTGCTTTTTATTCTTAATCACAGTATAACTTTTTGATAAATCTCTTGCCTCGATAATTGCCATACTTTTCCTCCTCTCAACTACCCGTACTATTATAATGCTCAAGCGATACCTTCCAAACCGCCAATGTTATAATTGAAAGTACTACTGCCACAGGTATCGTCATGAAATTTAAAACATTAGTTGCATCCTCACGCCCCAATATAAATAAAGAGGGATAATAGTTGATAAATGCCAATGGAAATACATATGTTAAAAACGCCACTATTTCTTTGCCATATACATAAAGTGGATAATTCAAAAAATCCTTAAAAGCAAAAAATATATCTTCCAACTTGCTGGATTGCATCGTCCAGAATGACACACTACCTATAAGTAAAAATAATGCCATCTGGATTATCGAGCCCCCAATAATTGCCCCTACTAGCACTACAATTTTAGCAATACTCCATTGTATATCATTAAATATACAAGAAAGTATCAGCACAACAACTGAAGGCAAAAGCTGTGCAAAAATTTCCATAACTCTAAGATCATTCAATATAATACTCGATAACACCGATAAAGGTTTGGTGAAGTATACATCAAGCCCACCGCTGATAACATCTCCTTCCAGATATCTAAGCCTTCTACAGAACACTTGTGCAATACTATAGGACGTCAAAAGTACACCATACAAAAAAATCAAATTCCAACCATCCCAAGATCCGAAACCGTCAAACTCTTTTGCCACAAACCACGAAAACAACATTTGGATCAAATGTATCGGTGCTACGGAAATACAAAGCAGTATAAAGTTTAACCGATATTGTAAACTTCTTCTGAAGCTCATCTTCATGTATTTTATAAATAGCTTCATATCATCCTCCCTGCACACTCAATTTACTAACAGCGACTCGCCATATCCAAAGAACTAAAATATACAAAGCTGCTATCCAGCCAAGCTGGAGCAATAGTATCTGAACATATTGCGTTTCAAATCCGATTGCACCACTTGCTTCCCCAATAAATACGCTAATGGGCTTTTGGTATATCCAGATAAACGGAAGTGCATTCATCACTTTCTCCAACCACTCCGGCATCAGCCAGGTCGGTAAAAATTGACCTGAGAGCAAATTTATTACCACATTGATTAATATCAAAAGAGAAGACGCCTCTACAATCCAAAAACAAGCCATTGCCACAAGTGTCTTTACCAAGAATAGTAACAAAAAACCTAAAAATGCTGACGCCAAAAATAATATACTATTTCCAGCCGATGGAATTTGCATATTAAATAAGAATACGGAAGTGACAAAAAGAATCATTCCCGACGATAATAAATGTCCTATAATTGCTCCCAAATCTTCGAATAGCAATGCGTTTATGTACTCCCATGGTCGAAGCAATTCTACCGAGATAGCACCTGTCCCAATGCGTGAGGACAAGGTATTGGGAGATCTGACCTGATAAACTATTCCTAATATTTGTGCAACAATTGCATAGTTCGCCATGTAAAGATATTGCGCTTGATTTTCTCCGTATAACGCATGCCAAAATTTTTGCAGTATAAAAATACTTACTAAACTTGAGAATAAGCTTAAAAGAATACCCGTTCTATATACAAATACTCTCTTTATGCCAAGTTTCATAATTTTGATGTACTTCATAACCCATTGGCAAATTCCTGCCGTCCTCCTCCCATAGCAATTTACTAAATTATAACATCAAACACCACTCTAACTCAATCATACACTTCCACAAAATAACTCTTATTTTATACCAATTTCTATTCAAAACCTATAGTAAAACTCATGACTAGTACCTGTCTTTCGCAAACATGAAAAGGCTCTTAGCATTCCCTAAAAGCCTTGAATTTGCTACTAAGCACACTTAACTTCCTGTACTCTGATATTTATTCACATACCGAATAAAGAACCGATAACTCAACACTATCAATATTACACCAATCACAATCCCCCCTATGTCTGCAACCCAAAGAGGCAGAAAATTGGTCTGCTTCCCTATCAAAGCCTCCACCGGATAGAAGTTGACAAATCCATACGGAATAATGATTGTCAAGAATATCTGTATCCCCGTAGAATAGATACTGATAGGATAATTGATAAAATCTCTGATACGATAAATACATACATCCATTACCGCCAGTGCTCGAATAAATTTAAAACTCAATGCACCAGTAAATATCATAACAGAACCTTGAATCAGTATTGCTCCTATCATTTTGCCCAAAAGATCCAGAAAAACACCAAAAGTAAATGGTAATGCAAGATGTTGGAACACAATTATAAACACTATAATTCCCAGAATAATATGCCCCCAAAAGCCAAAATATCCTTGTCGTAAAAGCATGTATACAAAAGGATTCATGGGTTTCATCAGTACACCATCGAAATTGCCGTTGTTTACTAGATTCTCCACTTCTCTCATAGGATGATATAATATCATACAGGAAAACCCATAAGAAAAGAGATTGAAATTGTACAGCAACATCAATTCATAAAAATCCCACCCCTGAATATCACCGAAGTTCCTGACAATAACCCATATCTGTAGATATGTCACCACATATGTAAAAATATTTATGAATATCTCCATGAAGAAATTGAACCGATACTCTGCCTTACTCCTAAGCAACATTCTCCAAAGCTCTGCAAATAATCTTATCCTGCTTTTTATATTCGACCTCATATCTCACCCTCCCTGTACTTGCAGCTTACACATACCTTTATGCTCAATGTACCTTCCTAAAACTGTGAACAGGATACACCATGCAATCTGCAGACCAATACTCCACATTTTTTCCTGTACAGTTAAAGGATTTAAAAGCATGGATATAGGTGTATAGTAAATATACTGAAATGGTAGACAACTACTGGTATTTAATAAAAATACCGGAAACAACAGCACAGGTATAATCTTCCCTGAAAATAGATTGATAAAATCATTTAGAAAACGACCCAGTATCCATGTCTGTCCCCACCAAAAACTGGTCATTGCCAAACAATAAGACAAGGAAAAATACAAGTACATACCAATGAACACGGATAGCAGGAACCATAAATCAATACCCATCCAGACTTCATATGCACTATATATTACTGTCATGACGATGGTAACAGGCAGGTATTGGAACAGAAAGTTAAACAGACTGTTTCCTAACGACTCACAAAATATGTACATTCGAAACCGTATAGGCTTTATCATATTCATGGCAATCTGCCCTGAATGAATCTGGCCGTTTACTCTACCAATGGTATCTCCCATGATTAGTGACTGTATCATGGCACTCGCAAGGATATATCCTAACATATATTCCATATCAATGACGCCATCTCGATTGATTAGTAGGGAGTTCCACAAGCATATCTGCAGAAACACAGATATAACTGTTCCAAACAATCTCATCCCCCAGTTCAACCGATATCTGAGTTGTGCCCGGAAAGTGTTCTTAATCTGCTCAATATATACCATGCTTTCCCTCCTGATATAACTGTTGGATAATCTTGTCCAACTTCTTCTCATGTATTTTTATATCCCTGATCTGATTATTCTGCATAATCTTAAACAATATCTGCTCAGAATTGACCACCCGGTTATCAAAGTGCACTAACAATTTATCTGCTTCCTTTTCCACAAACGTAGAAGGAAGCTCCTTAACCTCCATTACAGTTCTGCTGTCCCAACACCCCTTTGCTTCCACTGTTTCCTGATATCCATACTTCTCTTTCAAATGCTCCAAAGATCCTTCGTAAATAACCATTCCCTTATCAATGACCATGACTCTGGAACACAGTTTTTCAATATCAGTCATATCATGAGTGGTTAACAGCACCGTAGTCTTCTTCTGTTCATTTATCTCCTTTACAAACTTTCGGACTGCTTCCTTTACAAAGATATCCAGGCCGATTGTGGGCTCATCCAGATAAAGAACTTTCGGATTATGCAAGATAGCACAGGCGATATCTGCCCGCATTCTCTGTCCAAGGGATAACTGCCTTACAGGTTGGTTCAGAAACTCTTTCATCCCTAGTATTTCTGAATATAAAGCCAGATTTTCCTGATATACGTCTTCCGGTATATGGTACATATGTTTCATTAAATGCAGCGTGTCCTTTACCGGAATATCCCACCATAGCTGAGAACGTTGTCCAAATACTACACCGATATTTAACGCATTCTGTACTCGGTTCTCTCCCGGCACGATACCATTTACAGTAACATTTCCCCTGTCCGGTTGCAAAATTCCTGTCAGCATCTTTATGGTCGTAGACTTGCCTGCTCCATTAGGTCCAATAAAACCAACTATCTCCCCCTCTTTAATTTGAATGTCGATACTGGTTACTGCCACTTTTATATCATATTCGGAACGAAACATCCTCTTTATAAAAGAACCATCTTGCTTGCGAATGCGGTAATCCTTTCCTATGCCTTTTGCATCTATCATCATTTCCCTTTATTCCTCCTTCCGAAATATCCCCTTAATCATGCTTTCCATATCAACATCTGTGACTGATAAATTCTGAAGTCGAACCGATTCCATGACACATTTTAGTACCGTTGCTGCACTGACATAATGCTTGTCAAACATTAGTTTCACTCGGTTTCCCTCTATATGATACCACTTGATAGGCATATCCTGAAAAGCCACATTGCCTTCCGTCACTTCGAAAGAAATAACTCCCAATGTCTGATATATTTGCCGCAAATAATGTAATGGACCACTAAAAATCATCTTTCCATCTTGCAATACTAATACCTTGTCACATAAAAGCTCCATTTCCTGCAAATTATGAGTGACAACAATTATGATCTGCTCTGGATTTCTGGACTTAACATGTTGCAGTATCTCATACATTCTAAGGCGTGTTTCGTAATCCACTCCAATAGTGGGCTCATCCATCAACCATAATGTAGGACGCATAAGTAGAGTATAGAAAAATTCCACTCTAGCTTTCTCACCTGCTGATAACGCACCACATTCTTTCCTCCAAAGTTCATTTAGGCCCAAACGCTTTTCGACATACTCCTTAAAATATTCATAATAACTGTTCGGGACATTGTACATTTTCCTACACATATCAATTGCATCCTTCACAGTCCCAGCTCCTGTCAGATTAGAATACCTACTACCCATAAAAGCGATTACTTCTCCCCTGTCTTTTTGAACAGTTTTCGGCTCTTTCCCATTGATCCTCAAGTATCCCTTATCCATATCAAATATTCCTGCAATAATCTTCAACAATGTAGTCTTTCCAGAACCATTGATCCCAATTAATGCTGTAATCTGACCTGGATCAATTCGAAAGGAAACTTCATTCAATATCATCTTTCCTTGAAAGGATTTTGTAATCTTATGTCCTATAATCATGACTGTACTCCTCCTATTCTTTGCTTCACATTATAAAAGAACTGGGGTATTTTGTGAAGTAGTCCGGTATAAACGACAGACACACAGGTATGAACGACAGAAGAAAAAAAGAATTGACGTAGAAGTTTTTACTTCCACGTCATTTATTCTTACATGTTCATTCCGACAAATGCCACTGTCTATCCATTATTCGCTTTGGCGGAATCAGGTTGACTAATCATACAACCTCCTTCTCTCCCGCCTCGAACAACACTTGCACATGAAACATACCATATTCTTCCCAAACATCAAACACGCCACCATACTTCGAAACGATACCCTTTACCTGCTCCAAACCAAGTCCATGTCGGTCAATATCTGTTTTTGTGGTTTTAAGTTCTGGATTATTCTTCAATACAGATAGATCAATACTATTAGATACCTTGACCATATCATAACCTCGTTTACGCTTTACCTGAATCCATAGCTGCTTTTCTTTCGAATTTTGAGCTGCATCAAAAGCATTATCCAACAAATTTCCCAAAACTGATGAAAAATCAATGCCATTGATTCCCGTAAAGCTAATGTTTTCCACATCCGCCTTAATATAAATCCCGGCATCCTTTGCTTTTGCAAACTTTTCATTAAGCATATAATTCAGCAGTGCATTTCCCGATGCTATATACGAATACTCTAATTCCATCTTATCAATAATATCTGATGTATATTTTTTTGCGTCCCCTACAGCTCCTTCATTCAAATAAGATGCAATAACCATCAAATGATTACGCATATCATGTTTCAACTTTCTGGTCTCTCCGTAAACACGTTCCATATCATTATAAGCCATCTGCTGCTGTTCATAGGAACCTCTTAATAAATCCAGTTCTTCCTTTAAAGCTATATTCTCCGCCAATGCCTCACAACACCGCTTATCTAAATCAGTCATTTGTTCTTTATACTTTCGTAATTTTCTCATACCATCATCCTCGCAAGAAATGCAAAATTTCCTCTTTTGCAGTCACACTATAATGTCGTCCTATCGGCAATTGCGTCTGATTTACTAAAATAACTTTATCCGCTTTCAAAACATGGATTGCCTTTTGATTAACTAAATATCCTTTATGAATGCGTATGAAACCATAACGTTTCAACTCCTCCTGCAATTGATGCATAGTCTTTCTCTGCTGATAATTGCCTTTATTTGTAACGATTATGATATAATTTGCACATGTTTCAAAATACAGTATTTCTTCCAACAACAACCGCACTATCATATCAGATTGTTCAATTAAGTACTCTTGTTTCCGGTTCTCCAATTGCTTGATTGCTCGTAACAACGTAATCCGTAATTCCTTCTCATAACAGGTCTTGCGAATAAAATCAAAGGGTTGATATTGAAAAGATTCATATACCAACGCTTCCTGACTTGTAACAAAAATCAAAAGTGGTTGATGACTCATCTCCCGTAGTTTTGCAGCAATATCCATTCCATTAATTCCTGGCATTTCAATATCCAACAAAAGAATATCACATTTTTGATGCCCCAGCGTCTGCAAGAGTTCCATCGGTTGTGAAAATGACTGTATATCACATTCTATATTTTGCTCAGCAAACACATCTGAAACATACTTGTACAATTGCTGTAGTATCACTTTTTCATCATCGCATAATACAATGTTTATCATCTGTTTCTCCTGAAATTAATTTTACTATTTTTAACAGCCTAGAAATATTTTATATGATATTGAAAAAATTTGCAACAGCATACAAGCAACATCCCTTTTACACTACTTCGCAAGCAGTGCATATGTAATACATTGCCTCTTGTTGGGATTTCTCCCAAGCCCTCCCTGAACAGTTTTACGAAACTGATCCACGCTCATAAGTGAGCTTTTCAAGTGCAACCGATATTTTATCCAGCTCAGAAAGTACCTTTCCATATATTTGCATCAACTCCGATTGCTTCTCCTTCATGGAATCGATGTCCTCCAGATAAATGCTGCCTGTTGCATTTGCTTTCTTCGCATACTGATTCATATTATTGCTCATAGAACAAAGCAATTTTGTAACTTCTCTAAGTTCCTTCACATCCACCACAATACATATTCCGTTCAGTGCCATTTTTCTAAGAAAGCCACTTCTGTTAATTGTCCCAATGTGTTGCATCCGCTGTTCGATTCTTTCCAATTCTTGTTCATTTACCCGAAACTGCATATTTATGTTTCTGTTCGCCTCTGCCGCCATCATATTTTCATTTTGCTTCACTTGTTAATTCTCCTTTCAAAACTTCGGGCAGAGGTATGTCCCCTTGCCCGTCAATCAATTACTTAATAACACTTTTTCCAATTCTTCAAAATCATAATCTCTCTGCATGAAATTATGAAACGAATTCTTCTTGGACTGATATACATAAATCTTTCTGGAAAAATAATTATCCAGACTACTTTTCACAAATGCACTCAAATTACTGATCGGCTTATCGTAATCTTCGATATTCCTGCAAATTTCCAAAAGATCCTTCTTGGTTGTCCGTTCCTTTTCTTCTCTTTTCATAAGCTCAGTGCAAACAGCATTCAACACTTTTTCCGAAACCTTCCTTGCCACAATGTCATATTCCCATTTATCTTTATACTTCCGATATGCAATTTCTTCATCGTCCTTAGATTGATTCATATTAAATTTATTCGTAATAGATATATTAGTATTAGATTGTGGCTGATTCTTCGTTAACGGTTTTTCCGCTGACGGTTTTACCGTTGACGGAAAATCGGCAAACGGTATCCTTTTGCAAGGTTCTTCAAACACATCCCACTCTCCGTGAGAAAATTTCCCGTTTGCCGACTTCGACTGTTTCCGAATCAGATATCCCAATTCCTCTAAATGAGTCAGGGAAGCTATAATAGCATGTTTCCCATCCAGCTTCAAAATTTGTTGTAAACCTGCCACAGAGAATTCCCAATCATCCGGCAGTGAAAGCAGCGTGATTAATAGCCCTCTATCACGCAGGCTTAATTCCGAATTTCTTAAGATACTGCCAGGTACATTTGTATATTGTTGCTTTGCTCTGTTTCTGATAATAGCCATTTCGGTCCTCCTTTCGTATTTTTTTAGTTGCTACTTAGAAAGACCTCTGCTATAATAGATTTGCATGATCTTGATAGCAAAGGTCTATCGAGTATTCAAGTCCTAACGGTTGCCGCCGTTGGGGCTTTTTTCATTGTCTAGCATATCTGCCACTTTTCTTTGCTGATTAGGATATAAATGCCCGTAGGTGTTCAATGTGATTCGAATATCCTTGTGTCCTACTCTCTCCTTGATCAACAAAGGTTCTATTCCCTTATGAATCAAATAGGCTACGTGAGAATGTCTCAAGTCATGCACCCTAATCTTCTTTACTCCGGCAATCTCCATGTGGCGCTTCATTTTATGCTGTACCGCCTCCTGTACGATAGGAAAGAGTCTTTCATCATCCGGAAGTCCATATTGATGATCTACAAAGGTCTTAATCTCCTGCTTTAAAAACTCCGGAATCTCTATCATACGGACTGATTGCTTTGTCTTGGGCTCCGTTATCATATCCTTCCGCCCGGTTCTGTAATAAGTCTTCGTAATGCTGATTCTGTTTCGTTCAAAATCAATATCACCTTTGGTCAATGCCAGCAGTTCTCCTATTCTGCAACCCGTCCAGAACAAAATCTCAAAGATGATGTAGTATTTATCCTCTGGTTCAATGGTCTGGATAAATCTTTGATACTCCTCTGTCGTCCAGAAGTCCAAGCTTCGATTATCATCACTACCCATGCGTTTCACTTTTTTGCAAGGATTTATTTGCAGATCATATATGCGTGATGCGTGTGTAAATAAGCTGGTCAACTGATTCTGAATCATTCTCAGATAGGCATCAGAAAAGCCTTTTGACTGCATTTCATTTTGCCATTGAATAATCTGACCTGCAGATATCTCACTCATCATCTGCTCTCCAAAGTACGGCACAATATGCTGCTGCATCATATATTTCTTATTTTTCATCGTACGTTCTTTCAGCTCATTTTGCTTGTCCTCAAAATAAACCTCCATGAAGTCACTCAGCTTCATATCCATACTCCGAACACTACTCAGCTTTTTCTGGCGTTCAAATTCCAGTGCCTCCCGCTTCGTATCAAAGCCTCGCTTTCTTCTCTTTTTCTTTTCGCCCTTGGCATTTGTTTCAAACCATTGGGCCGTCCATTTCTTTGTGTCTTTCTCCTTATAAGCCACGTTTTACACCCCTTTCTTTAGTTCGCTGTTAATTCATAGCCATACATTTTCTCCGCCCAATACGCTCTCGGAATGGAGCCTGCTTTTACCCAAAAGCCCCTGGCATCCAATTCACTGTTCAAGGTTCGAATAACCTTATACGCATAAGACTTAGAGCAGTTTAATTCTTCTGCAATATCTTCTGCAGTCATCATATACTTCTGCCTTGCCATAATTTCATCCTCCTTTCATTTCTCTAGATTTGATTCATTTCTTGTAAATTTTCCATTTACGATTTTCGTATATTTATATTATCACTATTTTCTGCGTTTGTCAATATATCGTATTGAATATATTTACGATATTCGTACTTTGTTTCATGTTGTAAATGTCAATATAAACTTGTTCAAAAAGTGGAAAATAAAAATGTACATTTTATTCCACATTAGTCCTCAGCTTGACCTTCCAGAAAAGCTCTTTTTTCTTTCAGTCGGTATGACGGACCCTTTATTGATATGACCGAT
>JAZRLF010000047.1:0-9090 GCA_045646695.1 Lachnospiraceae bacterium | reverse complement strand
TATGAAGATCTGATTGTATAAGAGAAGTGTTGTAAGTTGGCACATAATTGTACACAGTAAGCAATGTAACTTGGGTGGGGAAGTGCTGAAGTTGAAAGTAGACTTCTTGTGGCAGATGTGGTATGATTAAAAAAAGTTTGGCATAGATTTGTCGCAATAATTGGTGATAATACATAAGTAAGGAGAATAGTCATGGCTTTAATGGAATTTAAGTTTTTCAGTGAATCATTGGGTATGCAGACGGAATGCTATGTGGTAATGCCTCAGAGAAGTTCTGTAGGAGAAATAGGAGTAGAAGGGAATGGTACGGCAAAAAAATATAAATGTCTGTATCTGTTGCATGGTTTGAGCGATGATCATTCTATCTGGCTTCGCAGAACCAATATTGAACGATATGCTACAGAATATGGCATTTGTGTTGTAATGCCTTGCGCTCACAAGAGCTTTTATACAGATATGAAGTACGGCAACAAATATTATACATATATTGCAAAGGAGCTGCCAAAAATTATATGTGAATTTTTCAATGTTTCAGACAAGCAGGAGGATACTTTCATTGCAGGCAATTCCATGGGTGGTTACGGAGCATTGAAGATTGCACTTAAAGAGCATGGTACCTTTGGCGCGGCAGCAGGATTATCATCTGTTGCCAATATCAGACGCCCGGCATGGGAAGAGATTAAGAGGCCTATTTGGGGAGAGGAACTGCAGATTCCAAAAGAGGATGATTTGTTTTATCTGGTAGAGCAGTGCGAACAGTTTGCCGACAGACCTAGACTGTACATGGGGGTTGGATTTGGAGATTATATGTACGATGAAAATGTCCTGTTGAAAGAAAAAATCCAATGCCTGGATTATGATTATACATACCGTGAAGGTGAAGGGATTCATGACTGGAATTTCTGGGAAGAGTATATTCAGTATGTGTTAGAGTGGATGCTTCAATAGAAAATATTTTTAGTGTGAGTTTGATAGAAAATATTTTTAGGGTATCGACAGGAAAATAAAAATGTGATAATATGAACGTATGTTTGGTTGCGGAGGACGATATGAGTATTTACGATACCTTAAATGATAAACAGAGATTAGGCGTGGAGACCACGGAGGGACCGGTGCTTTTACTGGCCGGTGCAGGCAGCGGCAAGACCAGAGTTTTGACCCATAGAATTGCATATTTACTGGAAGAGGAAGGGGTCAGCCCGTGGAATATTCTTGCCATCACCTTTACCAATAAAGCGGCCAGAGAGATGCGTGACAGGGTAGACAAGCTTGTAGGATATGGCAGCGAACAGGTTTGGGTTGCTACATTTCATGCCACTTGTGTGCGCATTTTGCGTAGATATGCAGACAGACTGGGATATGACACTAATTTTACCATCTATGACACAGACGATCAGAAGTCGGTGATGAAGGACGTCTGCAAACGCTTGAACATTGACACGAAGATGATAAAGGAACGGGTTGTTTTGGGGGCGATTTCCAGTGCAAAGGATGAGCTCATAAGTCCTATGCAGTATGCTATGGAGGCTATGGGAGATTTTCAGAAGCGTAAGATTGCAGAGGCCTACACAGAATATCAGAATACCCTGAGAAAAAATAATGCTATGGATTTTGACGATTTGATCGTAAAGACGGTGGAGCTGTTTAAAAGCTATCCGGAAATCTTAGCCCAATATCAGAACCGTTTTAGATATATTATGGTAGATGAGTATCAGGATACTAATACAGCTCAGTTTGAATTGGTTCGTTTGTTGGCAGAGCAGTATCGCAATCTCTGTGTGGTTGGAGATGATGACCAGTCTATTTATAAATTTCGTGGTGCCAATATCCGCAATATTTTGGATTTTGAAGAAACGTATCCGGAAGCTACCGTGATTAAGTTGGAGCAGAATTATCGCTCCCTGGGTAATATTTTAGCGGCAGCCAATGCAGTTATTTCCAATAATAAAGGACGCAAGGGCAAAAAGCTCTGGACTGCAGCCAAAGAAGGAAGCAGACTTCATTTGAGACAGTTTGATACAGCTCAGGAGGAGGCAAGCTTTATCGCAGAAGATATCCGTAGTAAAAACCGCGAGGGTGAAGCTGTTTATGGGGATTGTGCAGTGCTGTACCGTACCAATGCACAGGCCAGACTTTTAGAAGAACGTATGGTGGTGCTTGGCATTCCATATACAGTAGTAGGGGGACAGAATTTCTATGGTCGCAAGGAGATCAAGGACATACTGGCCTATTTAAAGACCATTGACAACGGCAGAGATGATGTGGCAGTAAAGCGAATTATTAATATTCCAAAGAGAGGCATCGGAGCTACCAGTATCGCAAAGGTACAGGCTTATGCAGATGACAGGGAAATGAGCTTTTATGATGCGTTGTGCCGGGCAGAGGAGATTCCCGGACTGGGTAAGGCTGCAGCCAAGATTGCCCCTTTTGTGACGTTGATCCAAGGCTTTCGCAGTAAGGTGGATTATTATGGCTTGGAGGGGCTGTTAAAGGATTTGCTTGAAATGACAAGCTATGAAGAGTACCTGAAGGAAAATGAAGAAGAGCCGGAAGATCGTATGGAAAACGTGCAGGAATTGGTGAATAAAGTCATTACCTATGAGGCAGAGCATGATCAGCCTACTTTAGGGGAGTTCCTGGAGGAAGTGGCATTGGTGGCAGAGATTGATTCTGTGAAGGATGATGTGAACAGAGTGCTGCTTATGACTTTGCACAGCGCCAAAGGTCTGGAATTTCCACATGTGTATCTGGCAGGTATGGAGGATGGCGTCTTTCCTAGCTATATGAATATCACATCCGATAATCGCGAAGATTTAGAAGAGGAGCGACGTTTGGCATATGTGGGCATCACCCGAGCTATGAAGGATCTGACATTAACCTGTGCTAAGTCACGTATGATTCACGGTCAGACACAGTACAATATGATCAGCCGCTTTGTTAAGGAGATTCCGGACGAGCTTTTAGACAGGAGTAAGCCAAAGCCCCGTTTCAGCGAAGAAGAGGTGAAGGATGCGTATATCCAGACTATTGCCCAAAGACCGATATATGATTATAGACCAAAGGCAGTGCCGAAACCCAAAGAAACAGCTCAGGCAGTAAAGCCTTTTGTGTCACAGGGCATTGGTGATTTAAATAAAATTGCAGGTATTTCCAAAGGCATAGGTGGAGCAAAGAGTGGGCTGGAATACGGCAACGGTGACAGAGTAAGTCATATCAAGTTTGGGGAAGGAACTGTACTTAATGTGCAGGAGGAACCGAGAGATTACAAGGTAACTGTAGCCTTTGATAAGGCTGGCCAGAAGATCATGTATGCGTCTTTTGCAAAACTGCGTAAAATTTAAGTAACATTTATGATATTGGAACGGATATTTTAAATGTTCAGTTGGACTGACATTTAATTTAAAAATTTATAAGTATTTTATAGTAAGTTGCTATAAAATGTGATAAAATAACAATAAGGTGCATGAGATCCAGTATGAAGCGTGCAATAGAATATCAGAGGACTGATGCTGACAGTGAATAACGCAGCTTTGCATTCACTGAAAATATAAATACGGAAAGGCGGTATTCTTATGAAAAAAATGGATGAACTGGTTACATTGGTAAAGAAAGCAGAATTAAAGGCAAAGGATGAAAAGTGTTGCAAAACTATCAAGACAATACTTGGGATTGTAGGTGTGATCGTAGTTGCGGCAGCTATTGCTTTTGCTGTATACAAATTGGTTACAAAGTGCAAGAAAGAAAAGAACGTGTGTGATTGTGAAGAAATCTTTGAAGAGGAAGATTCCTGTATTCAGCTCGCATTCACCTATCCGGAAGAAGCTGCAGTAGAGGAAGCTACAGCAGAAGTACAGACAGAAGAGGAATAATCAGCATGAAAAAAGGACAGGTGTATCAGGGTGTGTGCGAACGAATTGACTTTCCCAATAAGGGGGGTGTTCGCGTAGAGGACCAACTGTGTGTGGTAAAGAATGCATTGCCCGGACAAACTGTACAATTCCGTGTGAACAAAATACGAAAAGGGAAGGCAGAGGGTATTCTGTTGGAAGTTTTGGAAAAGGCATCTACAGAAATTGAACCAAAGTGTTCCTTTTTTGGTGTGTGCGGCGGTTGTACGTATTTAGCATTACCTTATAAAGAACAGTTACATATCAAGGAAGAGCAGGTGCACAAGCTTTTAGATAGTGTGCTGTCTAAGCAGGAGGTTCCATATAAGTGGGAGGGTATTAAGGCCAGTCCGAAGCCTTATGAATACCGCAATAAAATGGAATTTTCATTTGGAGATGCGTATAAGGATGGCCCTCTGGCTCTGGGTATGCATAAGCGAGGCAGTTTTCATGATATTGTAACAGTGAAGGACTGCCACATCGTAGATAAGGATTACAGACTGATCTTAAATGAAGTGCTTTCTTTCTTTCAGGAGAAGGGGCTGCCATATTATCATAGAATGCGTCATGATGGTATTTTGCGCCATTTATTGGTGCGCAAAGCAGTAAAAACAGGAGAGATTCTGATTGCTTTAGTTACCACCAGTGAGTTAGCTGCCTGTGAGGCTTTACTTCGGGAATTTAAGGAAATGCTGCTGGCATTGCCTTTAGAGGGAATCATTGCAGGTGTTTTGCATATCAGCAATGATTCTTTGGCTGACGTGGTACAGAGTGATGCCACCCGGATACTTTATGGACAGGAGTATTTCTTTGAGGAACTTTTGGGCTTAACCTTTAAGGTATCTACTTTCTCTTTTTTTCAGACCAATTCTCTTGGTGCTGAGGTGCTTTATACTACGGCCAGAGAGTATATCGGTGATCTGGGGCAGGGAGAGAAGATCGTATATGATTTGTACAGCGGTACCGGCACCATTGCCCAGTTGATGGCACCGGTGGCCAAGCAAGTGATCGGCGTAGAAATCGTGGAAGAAGCAGTGGAAGCTGCTAAAGAAAATGCAGCCCGTAATGGATTGACCAACTGTACCTTTCTTGCCGGTGATGTATTAAAGACGCTGGATGATATTAAAGAAAAACCGGATTTTATTGTATTAGATCCGCCTCGTGACGGCATTCATCCAAAGGCATTGACTAAGATTGTAGATTATGGTGTGGAACATATGGTTTATATTTCATGTAAACCTACAAGCTTGGTGCGTGATTTAGAGGTGTTCTTGGAGGCGGGTTACCGTGTAGAGAGAGCCTGTGCAGTGGATCAGTTCCCTTGGACTGCAAATGTAGAGACAATTGTCTTGCTTTCTAAGGAACTTGGAGAGTATAGAAGCCAAGCCTAGAAAGGGTAATGAACATGAACATACAGGAGAAAAAACAAAGAAATATATCTTTTGACTTGCTGCGTATTATTTCTGCATTTAGCGTGGTGATGCTACATGTAAGCGGTGTGTATATTGAGGGCAGCCAAGTAGGCAGTTTAGATTTTGGTTTGGCCAATTTTATGAATTCCGTATCCAGATTTGGAGTACCTGTATTTGTGATGATCAGCGGAGCTATTTTTCTGTCAGAACAGAAGCAAGTGACCATCAAGAAGCTTTGGAGCCGCAACATTTTTCGAATGATTGTGATATTTTCAGTCTGGTCCTTTGCATATTATGTATATCAAAGCTTGTATTGGTGGAACTTTGACTTTTGGAGACAAGGAATTGTTCGCACCATTACCGGATGTGTATATGCGTCTGATCATTTTTGGTTTATTTTTATGATTATCGGCTTGTACGCTTTGGTTCCTTTTTTACGGACATGGCTGCATCATGCCGACAAGAAGGAAATAGATTATTTTGTTATATTGTTTTTGGTTTTCCAGATTGGAAGAACGACCATAACTACATTGATTGATAAGTCATTGGTAGAAAAAATCTTCAGTTTGGTGAAGATTGTGGAACTGTCCTGGTATGTAGGCTATTTTGTTATTGGTTACATTTTAGTGCGTTACGGTATATCGACCAGAGTGAAGATTGTGATATACAGTTTGGTTCCTGTTGGGGTGATCGCTAACTATGTCATTTCAGATTATATGTCTAACCGCCAGGGGGCTTATTCTGCAGGAATATATGATAGCTTTGGTGTGTTTACTTTTATACATTCTGTGGCTCTGTTTGTATTTTTTGTGGATAATTTCTCAAAGGCCAAGATCGGACAGAAGGGGGCTAAGTTATGTACCAATATAGCCCTTGATACTTTGGGAATTTATTTAATGCATGTTGGCTTATTGGATTTTTTTAAGACGAAACAATTTATCATAGGAAGTCTTTCCACTGTGCCCGGTATATTGCTATTAAGTTTTATTTGCTTTGCAATTTCCGGAGCAGTGGCAGCGGTACTGCGCAGAATTCCGTTTATAGGAAAATATTTGTGCTAGTTTATTTGTGCTTGCGTGAATGTTAAATGGATGATAGGTTCAAAGGGTGATTTCGTTAATCAGCTAATGGTCAACAGTTGCTTCTTAAAATTGTATATGCATTCGTTGCAGGAGTGTATTTTTGTTAGCTGTAGTAATTGTATTTTCGTCAGCTGTAGTAATTGTATTTTTGTCAGCATACTTGACTTTTGATGCAGAACAGTGTAATATGTCATATATATATGTACATGCTGTGAACAGAACTAGTAAAAGTATCCTTTGGGTGACAGAGAGTTATCGGTTGGTGTGAGATAACCCCAAGAGCTTTGAACTCATCTGGGAGCTCCGGGGCTGAATGGAGTAGGTCTTGGCGGGAATTCCCGTTATAGAATTTGAGTGCAGGAGTGTATGCTCCTGAATGAGAGTGGTAACGCGGTAGGAGTATGGGCCTTTCGTCTCTTGGATGAGATGGGAGGCTTTTTAGTTATATAGGAAGGAGTTTTCTGTGTAATAAATTGTATTATGCTTACAGCATATTGCCCTAGAATCTTCGATTCTATTGCTAACTTATCAGGTGAAAGTACGCAAGCGTCCTTTCCTTCCGATAAGTTATATTGTGAGGATGTTCTCCGCAGCATAAAAGTATATAGGTGTTTGCTAAGAATCGGCAGTTAGCTAGAGGGTTTTGCAAACATCTATAAATGATACAAAGAAAGAGGAAGAATTATGGAAAGAGTTTATAATCCGAGAGAGATTGAGAAAAAATGGCAAACATATTGGGCAGAAAATGAAACCTTTAAAACGGATGTATGGGATTTCAGTAAGCCTAAGTACTATGCACTGGATATGTTTCCGTATCCGTCAGGTGTAGGCTTACATGCAGGACATCCGGAAGGCTATACAGCTACAGATATTATGTCACGTATGAAGCGTATGCAGGGCTACAATGTATTGCATCCAATGGGCTATGATTCCTTTGGCTTACCGGCAGAGCAGTATGCAGTAAATACCGGCAATCATCCAAATGGTTTTACTCAGGAAAATATCGAAACCTTTTCTAAGCAGTTAAAAGAATTAGGCTTTGATTATGACTGGAGCAAGATGATTGCTACCAGTGATCCTTCATTTTATAAATGGACTCAGTGGATTTTCAAGCAGCTTTATTTGGATGGATATGCTAAACACATTGACATGCCTGTAAACTGGTGTGAGGAGTTAGGTACTGTTTTGTCCAATGATGAAGTTATTGACGGTAAGTCTGAGCGAGGAGGTTTCCCTGTTGTTCGTAAGAATATGAAGCAGTGGGTTATCAATCAGCCGGCTTTTGCTGAGAAGCTTTTGGAAGGCTTAGAGGAAATCGATTGGCCGGAATCTACCAAAGATATGCAGAGACATTGGATTGGCAAATCCGAAGGTGTAGAGGTTGACTTCCAGATTGTAGGCGGTGGTCAGTTCTCTATTTACACTACTTGTATTGAGACTATTTATGGTATTACATTTATGGTACTTGCTCCGGACGGTCAGATTGTGAAGGATTTGATGCCTAGAGTGCAGAATCCGGAAGAAGTACAGGCATACATTGATGAAACATTAAAGAAAAATGACATGGATCGTACCGAGTTAAATAAAACCAAGTCCGGATGCATGTTAAAGGGCTTGTATGCAATTAATCCTGTAAATGGCAAGGAAGTACCTTTATTTATTGGCGATTTTGTATTGGCAAGCTATGGTACCGGTGCTGTTATGGCAGTACCTTCTCATGACCAGTGTGACTTTGAATATGCTATTGCACACAATATTCCTATGATTCAGGTTATTGAGGGCGGTGATGTTAGTGAGAAAGCTTTTGAAAAGGGAGAATACTTGGGCAAGGGCTGCAAGCTGATGAATTCTGAGGAATTTACCGGACTTACTGTAGAAGAGGCCAAGGAAGCTATTACTTCTAAGTTAGAGAAGCAGGGTGTGGCACGTAGAACTGTGAATTATCATTTCCGTGAGTGGATTTTTGCAAGACAGCGTTACTGGGGCGAGCCGGTGCCTGTAGTGCATACTGAGGATGGTCAGATTCATGTATTGGATGACAGCGAACTGCCATTGGTATTGCCTGAATTAGAAGATTACAAGGGCAAGAATGGAAAGGCTCCTTTGGAAAATGCGGTAGTATGGAAGCAATATGACCAAAATGGTGTAAAGGGTACCCGTGAGACTTCTACTATGCCGGGCAGTGCTGGCTCCAGCTGGTATTATATGAGATATATTGATCCAAATAACGAAGAGGAATTTGCAAATCAGGAATTGTTAAAGCATTGGCTTCCGGTTGACTTGTATATCGGCGGTCCTGAGCATGCAGTAGGACACTTGATGTATTCCAGAATCTGGAACCGTTATCTGTATGATAAAGGCTTATCACCTGTTAAAGAACCATTCCGTAAATTAGTACATCAGGGTATGATTTTGGGTGCCAATGGTATCAAGATGGGCAAGCGTTTCCCTGAATTTGTAGTAAATCCTAGTGATGTAGTAAGAGATTACGGTGCTGATACTTTGAGATTGTATGAAATGTTCATGGGACCTTTGGAAGTGTCCAAACCATGGAATCCACAGGGCGTTGAAGGTGCAAGGAAGTTTATTAATCGTGTATTTACCTTCTTTGCAAATCCGGATAATGTAACTACCGAACAGGATGATACTCTGAAGAAGGTATATCATCAGACCGTAAAGAAGGTTACGGATGACTTTGAGCAGTTAGGC
>JAZRLF010000046.1:0-8167 GCA_045646695.1 Lachnospiraceae bacterium | reverse complement strand
CTTATATTTTTCCATTTTACCAAATTAATCTCTGTTTTAATTATTCTGTGATTCACATATATTATATAAATTAACTGCTTATAGGAATACCCCACAAAACATGAAAAAGCAATTATCCAGACACCCCATTCTTACGGGGACCCTTATTTTATCCTCGGCAAATATTATAACCCGCGTCATTGGCTTTTTTTATCGTATATATCTATCCAGAATTTTTGGTGCCGAGGGCATGGGAATTATTCAACTAACCGGTCCCGTCAGTGCTATAGTTTTTGCACTCACAGGTGCAGGCATGCAGACTGCCATTTCCAAATGTGTATCCGCAGTATCAGGCACAGAAAAGACTCGAAGACGTAAGTACCTTTATTATGGCAGTTCCTTTGTACTTCTGATCTCTGTCATATGTAGCTTCTTTGTTTATTCCTTTGCAGACTGGTTGGCAATACAATTTTTGTCAGAAGCCCGTACTGCACCGATTTTACGTGTATTGGCTCTTTCCTTTCCTTTAAGTGCAGTGCATGCCTGTATCAACGGTTATTTTCTGGGAAGACAGCGTACCCTTCTGCCTGCAATCAGTCAATTTGCAGAGCAGCTTGTACGTGTTGCAGTGGTCTACATCTGCTGCACCAGCTTCCTGGCAACGGGAGACATACCGGAGCTTGCTTTTATGGCCTGGGGCGTTTGCTTAGGAGAAGCTGCTGCCCTTATGGTATCCGGAATAGGATTACTTGTAGGCAGCCGCCAAGATAATCCGGGATTAAAGCTGGTATCCCACCCTGCCAACGAGGAAAAAAGTGTCATAAATTCATTACTTAAAATGTCTGTTCCTTTGAGTGCTAACCGCCTTGCAGTTAATTTTCTGGGCAGTATTGAGGCCATTCGTATTCCTTTAATGCTGCAGCTTTATGGAATGACAGACAGTGCTGCGCTTAGTACTTACGGTATTTTAACCGGTATGGCCATGCCGGTGTTATTTTTCCCAGGTGCCTTTACCGGCGCCATATCCGCCATGCTTTTGCCCACAATCTCCGAAGCACACAGCAAAAATGATAAAGCACGCATTAAAACTATTACCATCAACGCTACTTTTTTTGTAGTATTTGCAGGTCTTCTCTTTGGTATACTGTTTTTTATGTTTTCGGATTTTTTAGGCACTGTCGTTTTCAAAGAACCCCTTGCCGGTGTATATATCAGGGCCCTTTGTCTGCTGTGCCCTTTTATGTATGTAAATGGTATTTTTACAGGTATTTTGCAGGGGCTTGGTCGTGCTATGAGTATATTTTTTATCAATGTAACGGGGCTGCTGCTAAGACTAGGCTTTGTCTTTTTCTGTGTCCCTGTTTACGGTATTAAAGGGTATCTTGCAGGCCTTTTGGTAAGCCAATTATATTCCAGCGCCATGTACCTGTGGCAATGCTATAAACTGAAATGACCATATTCAGATTCGTCATTGCTGCAATGCCCTTTATAGTACTGCCTTCAGCATAAAATAAATCAACCTTATTAAAGCAAAATAAATCAATTCATTATTCTTGCATTTTCTACACTGCAGCTTTATAATGAAGAAGATTATTGACTTTTTTGTTATAACAAAGGAGAAAATTACTATGAGTTTCCAATATGAGAAATTATTACCAACTCCCCAGGAAATTATTGCAGAATACCCATTAACCAAAGAGTTGGCTGATATAAAAGCTAAACGTGATGCTGAGATTGCTGACGTACTGACCGGTAAAAGTGACAAATTTATCGTCATTATCGGTCCTTGTTCTGCCGACAATGAAGAATCTGTTTGCGAATATATCAGACGCCTCTCCAAAGTCAACGAGCAGGTCCAGGATAAATTAATTCTTGTCCCACGTATTTACACCAATAAGCCTCGTACCACCGGCGAAGGTTACAAAGGCCTTGCAAGCCAGCCGGACCCACACAAAGCAGAGGATTTTGTTGCAGGTCTTATCGCAATGCGTAAGATGCATATCCGCGCCATGACCGAAACCGGCTTATCTGCTGCTGACGAGATGCTCTACCCGGAAAACTGGGTATACGTAGAAGATCTGCTGTCCTATGTTGCAATCGGTGCCCGTTCTGTAGAAGACCAGCATCATCGTCTGGTAGTCAGCGGTTTTGATGTGGCTACCGGCATGAAGAATCCTACCAGCGGCGACTTCACCGTTATGTTAAATTCTGTTTTTGCAGCACAGCATCCTCACAAATTTACTTACCGTGGTTATGAAGTCAGTACAGATGGTAATCCTTTGGCGCATACCATTTTGCGAGGGTCTGTATCCAAGAATGGCCGCAATGTACCAAACTACCATTACGAGGATCTTACCAATCTGTTAAATATGTACAGCCAGCGTGATTTACAGAATCCGGCCTGCATCGTGGATACCAATCACTCTAATTCCAATAAGCAGTTTAAGCAGCAGGTTCGTATTGCCAAGGAAATCCTGCACTCTCGCCGTTTGGATGCAGACATCCACAATCTGGTAAAGGGTCTTATGATCGAAAGCTATTTGGAAGAAGGATGCCAGAAGCTTACTGAGGGTATCTACGGCAAATCCATTACCGACCCATGTCTGGGCTGGGAAGACACGGAAAATCTCTTGTATCATATTGCTGATGTGGTTTAAAAGTCCCATTTGCTTATATCTTCATATACTTGTGCCGCGCTCCGGTATCTATTAAAGGGATGCCGGGCCGTGCACTGATCAAGAACAGGCTGCCACCTGTTCTTTTTGTTCGTATCCTCTTCCGATAATTGATATTTTCCAAAGCTATACCTGGGCTCTTTTCTGTCCAATAAATAATACATAGTTGCTCCCAATGCAAAAATATCCGTATAAGGTCCCGGATTTGGATTTCTGCTGTAAGACTGCCAGCATTCCGGTGCTGCATATCCCAAAGTCCCCCGAAAAGCCCAGCCGCCACATGGTTCTGATGTATATCCTGCCAATCCGTAATCCAACAAAATCATTCCACCACTTTTTTGTACCAAAATATTGGATGGCTTAATATCATTATGTATAATATCTCTGTCATGCAAATACACCATAATACCACAAAGATTCTTCACCATCTCAGCTACCTGTTTTTCAGTCATTTCTCTGCATTTCCCTATATATTGCTCTAAAGTCATTCCTTCATAATAAGCCATGATATAATACCACCTACTTTCTTCCTTTACAAAGGACAATAACTCCGGAATCCCTTGATGTCTCAATATAGATAAAATCTCTGCTTCTTTTTGTAATGCCCTGCAGCTTTGCTCTCTGACACCTGCTGCTTTTATCACAACCTTGTGACCGGTATTTTTCAGGCCTCCAAGATATAGTTCCGCCATGCCTCCCTTATATATTGGCCGCAATATTTCGCAGCTCAAATCTCCTTTTGTTCCTTCTCCCGGTTTAAATAACATCCTTATCCTCCCACAGCAGAAAATAGCCCTTTTCCAGCTTTTTCTCACCTAGAGCCTTGAGTAAATATTTTTTCAGCTCATTTCCAAGCTTTGCAATCTTACTGTCAAGCCTCTTGTTCATCATTACTCCGGTCCCCTGCTTCTCTTTTTGAGCATTCCTTTTTTCTACATTCTCTTCTATTGGATGATCTGTTATTATGCTTTGAAGTATGCCCTCTCCGGGCGTCGTTCTCGCACGGTTCATGATTTCAGGTACCCTCACCATCTGAGAAGATATACAAACTCCCACACCACCGGAAACTTGATGCCACAGCCTTTGTGCCTCCTCGCCATAGATATATAGCTTGCCCCGATAATATAAACATAGCAACAAACTCTCTCTGCTTATTTCCGCTCTGTCACTGCCCTTCAAACAATCACCCAACCGGTTTAATTCTTTTTGTATACACAATTCTCCCTTATCTAAAATCACCATCAAATCCTGATAAAACCATCCGGCTAATGCCTTTTTATACTCTGCTTTCAAAAAATCTTTTTCCCAACACATCACACACCAAAAATAGCAATTGCTGCCTTCCCTGCACATTTCAAAGCTTATAATTTTCCCTTCTGTAAAATAGGTATATGGATCTACATATCCTTCTGTATGATACATATTAAACCTCCCAAATCATCTCTCTGTTAGATTTTGCAAAACTCTGTGACAGCCGGTGGAAGTGATATGTATTCCGGTAGAAGGGCCTTGAAAAGCGCCGGTCCTTAGCGAAGCAAGGTGATAACCGCAGTCTGAGCTTAGTACCGCTGCAGCTTTTCACGGAGCGGAAGCGTCCCTGAGACAGAATATATATCACTTCCGCCGGCTGCCACAGAGTTTCGCAAACACCTACATCTCTCTATTACCTTTAGGCATTGGGAAACACTTTTGTCACACTTTTTTATGTAAATTTTTCGTGAATATTTTCTTCTATTCCCTGTATTCCCAACACACTGCACGTATCCATTAGAAGATTATATGTATATTCAGCAAATATTTTTTACTTGCTCCATATCCAAAAATGTGGTATAAATAATAGCAAGTGCATAGAACATAACAGGTGTCGGAGGGTACGCCCTCCGGTGAAAAGGGAAACGGGTGCAAATCCCGTGCGAACTCGTCGCTGTAATGCAGGAGCTTTCCTTCCTTGACTGCCGTGCAGAATTTTTGCCGGCAGACATGCAAGTCACTGGCTTATTGCCGGGAAGACGAAGGAACGCGTTGATAGCTTAGTCAGAAGACCTGCCTGTGATGATATTGTGGAGCCACGAGTAATTGGTTGAAGCATAAATTATATTTGTCATGAAATAATTATGTCCAAAGCCCTTATTCTGCCGGAAAAGGGCTTTTTATCATTTTCAGAGTATTGTTTAATCCTGAAGCAAACTGCTTTGTTTTGATTCAAATATTTCATCCTATTCAAAATGTAATCCCACAATTTTCTACACTTCCTTACAACTTGGATGGGGTTGTGACGATTTACAGTAGGTGTTTGCAAAACTCGGTGTCTGTCGGCCTAAGCAATATATGTTCTGCTTCACGGTCGCTCTCGCTCCATGAAAATGCGTAGCGGTACTAAGCTCAGACTGCAGCCTACAGCTTTGCTTCGCTAAGGACCGACGCTTTTCAAGGTCCTTCAGCTAGAACATATAATGCTCAGGCCGGCAACTATCGAGTTTCGCAAATAGCTAATTTACAGAATTGAAAGGAGTATTCAAATGAAAGAAATGAAAAACAAAAAACTTTTAGGTGCCGTATTATTTGTGGCCCTGATTGCAGTACTTGCAGCAGTATTTTTCTGCTTCCGCGAGAAGCCGGTAGAAGGAAGCAAAGCTATCACTATCGAAGTAGTAAATAAAGCAGGAGAATCTAAAGAATATACATTGAAAACAGACGCCATGTATTTAAGACAGGCTATGGAAGAGGCACAAGCCCAGGGACTTACCTTTGAAGGAAACGAATCAGAATATGGTCTGACTGTCAATACAGTCAACGGAGAAACTGCAGACTTTACCACATCCAACGCTTACTGGAGCTTTTACGTAAATGATGAATACTGCAATTACGGCATTGATACCCAGCCTGTAGAGGATGGGGATGCATTTGCAATTGTTTACACGGTTTTTCAGGCTGAATAAGTACGGCATCCCTATTGTTCCCTGTAACATTATTTGTAAACTGTGAATTCAAACACTTTTACTGTAGTTATTTCACATATTAAACGTACAAAATAAAGTTTATGACACAAAAAAATAAAATAACACTTACTATTAAAGATATTGCATTGATTGGTATGATGGTGGCCGTTATTGAGGTTTGCAAGGCTGTCATGGCCCACATACCCAATATCGAATTGACCACCTTTTGGATCATTATGTTTTCCCTTTATTTAGGCAAACGTATTTATTATGCAATACCGGTTTTTATTTTAATCGAGGGCGCCATATATGGTTTTGGCTTATGGTGGATTATGTATCTCTACCTATGGCCCTCTCTGGCCATCTTAACCAGATTGTTCAAAAAGTCTGACTCCGCCCTTACTTTCAGCATATTTTCCGGCTTGTATGGGCTGCTCTTTGGCTTGTTCGGAGCCATTCCATATATATTTATCGGTTGCATGGATAGTGGACTCATGAACGGACTAAAGGTCGCTTTTGCCTGGTGGGTAGCCGGAATTCCTTGGGATATGGTACACGGAATCGGCAATTTTATCATTATGCTTGTATTATTCCATCCTATTACAATCGTAATGAAGCAGACCAGAAAATTTATCATCGAATAGAGGAAAAGAAGCAATCCGCCACAAGAAAACTGCAAAATCTTGTGATGGGTTGCTTCTTTTCATAGCCATTATTTTCCTATACTATATCTTTTCAGTTTTGCCGGACATCAACAGCTATTTTTCTTTCATCGACAGATATGGGTGCCCGGTTATGGTATATCTCCATAGAAAATCTTTTGCATCACCGGCATAATCAATGTTGATACGTTTGCTCTCAGAAATGGCAAAGCTTCTGTTCTGATTGTATGTTTCCACATACAGTTCCTCACCACAAAGTGACAATCCACTTTCCGCCTTCGACAGTGCAAGAGCCTGGCAAAGCTTTCCAGGGCCACTGCACAGTGCATAAAGCTTCTGCTGCTTTCGCCTCGCCTGCATAATGCCAATGCCTTCTACGGGCTCTAACGCGCGTATCAGCACACACTCCGGCACCTCGGTCTGATTGCACACCAGATTCAGGCAGGAATACATCCCATATATCAAATAAATATAGGCATGGCCTGCCTCCCCGAACAGCACCTCTGTTCTGGACGTACGCTTCATTGGAAATGCATGACAGGCCCGATCCATTGAATCCTCCGTCCCTTTATAAACCTCAACCTCTACAATCCGACCCTTGACGATTCCCTCCGGGGTCCTTCGCACCAAAATCTTTCCCAGTAATTCTTTTGCCACCAAGTGGGCATCCCTATTATAAAATTCCCGTGTTAATTTCATCCTATACATCCCTCATAATCAGTTGTTATGATGCAACTATTGCTATTTGCAACTGATTCTGCAATTTTACACCCTGTTTTTGATCCATATATACTTTTACAATTTATCATTAACTGCACTAATTCTGATAGTTAAAACAATGAATAGCCAAATTTTCGACTAAAAAAACTGTAAATAATTTTGCAAAAGTACTACATTCAGATATCCCTCACAATAAATTCCTACTCCATACAAAATAGCCAGTAACAGTATAGTCAAACCATTCTGTACCAGAAACCTGACCTTTTCTGCTTTCTCTTTGAAGGCACCTGTACATAATATTATACCACACAAAAAGGCTCCCGCATAGAAAATCACCTGTGGAAAATAAAGAAATATCCAAAGCACTATCCCTTTTAAGCTATATTGCATCATTGCTGCCTGCAAGCAGGCACCCATGGCAAACCCCGAGATGCCTAACAGCCCATATATGTACCATTTGCCATATCCCCACCACCATATAAAGACACCTACCAAAAGCCACAGTATACGGCGGCGAAATATATATTGCAGAAAAGCAGCCTTATCAATCACCGCGTCCTTCACCTGGCGTAAAGAATCCACATCCAAAAGTCCGTTTTCCGACACAAATCCCTTTCCCAGCACTGCAAATAATAAAAAGCCCACCAAAAAACCGGCTGCATAAATGACCTTCCAGCGTTTTGATTTTGTCACTTCCCGAATTCCTGTTACCTGCCCCTTAGCATGTTGCATCAAATAATTTTCCATAATCTCATCTCCCTGTCCTATGACATATGTTATGCACCGTCTAATAGAAAAATGCTTACTCTTAATTTATAGGAGTGAAATCTCGTTTAAGTTTTTTGACTCAAGTAGGATTTGCAAGTCATATTATGATTCCTCTTGCCTTTTTCCTTGGTCATTTCACCCAAATCCATCCGGTACTGATGTATCTGTTGGTTCAAGGCGCTGAATTGATCAAAGCATCCATTGCTTTTATCTTGCTGAAAAAATGTAACTGGGCCACAAATATTGTCAATGAAAGCTTTAACACATGCAAATAAACTGAAATTAAAACACAAAAATTAAATACAAATAAAGTGCAAAACAAATGCAATAGAGCCTCGGGAATATGCTCCTCGTCCAATAAACGAGTGGGCATATTACCGGGGCCCTTTTCCCGGGTACGTCCGTCGGGAATTCCCTTGGGCAT
>JAZRLF010000045.1:0-4688 GCA_045646695.1 Lachnospiraceae bacterium | reverse complement strand
CTATTCAAGTTGAAAAAAGCAGCATAATTTTAAAACTGCAAAATCTGTTTTTAGATGAAGCTCTGAAACTGACACAGGGCTTGGAAAAGTGTACCCATTTGCCATCAATACTGCCTTTAATAACCTAAATATTCACCCATGTGAGCAAAAAGATGCTGCCGCACCTATGATTTTTCAATCACAGATGCGACAGCCCCATGTTACACGATTAAATCTTCGCCAGAGAATCGTCCTGCCGTTTTTGTCCAGAAACTGCTCGGATACGACTCCACAATCTTTATTCAAATGAAGTATTCTGTATTATTCACTTTTTGCAGTATGGTCTTTGTCCAGCACATGGAATACAAGGCTTAAAATCATACCTACCACACATGCCAAAACCATGCCTTTCAGCTGAACATTGCCAATGGTAATGGATATACCTGACAAACCTGTCACAAAAATCACTGAAGTCAAGGTTAAATTTCTTGCAATACCGTAGTCTACTTTGGAATCTACCAAAATACGCAGGCCGGATGTACCAATCATACCATAAAGTAGGAAAGAAATTCCGCCGATAACCGCTCCCGGAATGGTCTGTATCAGCATAGACAGCTTACCTACAAAGGAACAGATAATGGACAACACTGCTGCACCCGCAATTACGCGTACACTATACACCTTGGTTACCGCCATAACACCGATATTTTCACCGTATGTAGTGGTTGGCACAGATCCAATGAAACCGGAAAGTGCAGTGGATAAATTGTCGCCCAATAAGGAACGATGTAAGCCCGGATCCTTCAATAAATCTCTGCCTACAATCTTACTTGTTACTACCTGATGGCCGATATGCTCAGATGTAATAACCAACAGTACCGGAAGCATGATCAAGATAGCCTGCATATCAAACTTCGGAAGCTGGAAGGCAGGCATAGAAAGCCATGGTGCCGTAAGCACTGCCTGAAAATCTACCAAGCCTAAAGCAATTGCAGATACATATCCTGCAACAACAGCTATCAATATCGGAATAACTGCCCAAAAACCTCTGAATAACACATTGCCAAATACCGCAACACCCAGTGTGATCAAAAAAACGATCATATTTTTCGGATCTACTACTTCCTCCAGCAGTCCTGCTGTATCTGCTGCACTGCCCGCAAGCTCCAAACCAATCAATGCAACTACCGGCCCCATAGCAGCAGGAGGCAAAACAACATCAATCCAGTTGGTACCAAATTTGTACACAATGAATGCCAACAAACATCCGGCCAGACCGACCACTACAAATCCACCTTGTGCATACTCATATCCCATAGATGTAATAACAATTCCGGCCGGTGCAAGGAATGCAAAGCTGGAGCCCAGATACGCCGGTGCCTTGGCCTTTGTCAGCCAGATAAACAATAACGTTCCCACACCGTTCATAAATAAAACAATAGCAGGGTTGATTCCGAAAATAAACGGAACCAGCACAGACGCGCCAAACATAGCAAACATATGCTGTATACTAAGAGGTATCAGCAATTTTACAGGTACTTTGTCGTCCACTTGAATAATTTGTCTTTCCATAGTTGGTCTCCTTTGTATTTTTTTATTTTGTAGGCGTTTTTGAAACCTGGCAACTGTCCGGCAGAGCAATATATATTCTGTCAGGCAGCCCGAGGATTTCTCAAACGCCTTTTATCTTGAGCTGCTACTCCAGTAGGATAGCATCTGTAGGACAGCCCTCCGCTGCCTCCTTAGCCATCTTCTCATTGTCCTTTGTGATTGCTCCTACAGCCTCGGAGATGCCTTCATCATTAAATACAAACACCTCTCCACAAATGCTTACACATAAGCCACAGCTAATACATTTTCCAGGATCTACACAAGCCTTCATAAATACCTCCATCATATCTGCATGCAACATCAAATTCCCTTACAGTATATTTGACATGCCCTTTCATATGCTTAGTATTTACGAATTCTTTTAAATTATATTCTTTTTATATTGTACACCGAATTTCCTTCCGTGCAAATAATTTTCTATAAAACATCCTCAGTAAATAATGGTGTAGAATAATATCTGTCACCGGAATCCGGTAATAATACTACGATAATCTTGCCCCGGTTCTCGGGCCGTCTCGCCAATTCTACTGCTGCCTGTAACGCTGCACCGGAAGAAATGCCCACCAGAATACCTTCTGCTCTGCCTAAAAGCTTCGCCATAGTAAAAGCTGCTTCATTCTCTACAGGAATTACTTCATCATAAATACCTGTATTGAGCAGACTTGGCACAAAATTAGCACCAATACCCTGTATCTTGTGTCCACCTGCCTGCCCCCCTGACAATAACGGAGAAGCTGCGGGCTCTACAGCAACCACCTTTATCTCAGGCTTCTGTGCCTTTAAATATTCACCGGTACCTGTTATGGTACCGCCGGTGCCTACGCCGGCCACAAAAATATCTACTGCGCCCTCTGTATCCTGCCAGATTTCCGGGCCGGTAGTTTCCCGATGGGCCTGTGCATTGGCTTGATTATCAAATTGGCCCGGAATAAAACTGTTTGGAAGCTCTGCTGCCAATTCCTCTGCCTTATCAATAGCCCCCTTCATGCCCAGGGCCCCCGGTGTCAACACAACCTCGGCACCATATGCCTTTAAAATATTAATTCGCTCCTTGCTCATAGTATCCGGCATGGTCAAAATCATACGATATCCCTTAACCGTTGCAATGCTTGCCAAACCAATGCCGGTATTGCCACTGGTAGGTTCGATGATCACACTACCTTCCTTCAATATACCCTGAGCCTCTGCTGCCTCTATCATATACTTGGCTGCTCTGTCCTTCACGCTGCCGGCCGGATTTAAATACTCCAGCTTTAATAACAGCTTTGCTGACAGGTCAAGTCTTTCTTCTAAATGAACCGCCTCCATAAGCGGGGTACTACCCACTAATTCTATTGCACTTTTATATATCTTTGACACTTCATTTCCTACCTCGTATAATATTTTTTAGATACATAATAGTACCTTGATAACTTAATAAAATTTCTTCATCGGCTTGTTAATGCCCATGATATAATTGTCCTAGTGTCAATCAGGTAATAGTTCTTTTTCCCCCTGTTGAACCAGTAATGGTTACTTCATAGAAAGTCTGTTCCCCTGACATGGAAGTTAGCTGCAAACCAGCTGGCTGTTTGTCTGAGTCATGGTCTACCATCTAGCAGTGTGGTTCGCATCAGACCACCTCAGACTAGATTCTTATATGCGAGGGTGTTGATGCTCCATGATCATGGGTGTTACCAAGCCGATTGAACACTCTAAATTTTAACGAAAGAAGGTGATTTTTATGAACCCACTTTACGTCGGTATTGATGTCAGTAGCGAATCCAATGTCGTTTACCTAATGCTCCCCGATGGCTCCAAGCACAGCCACTTTTCTCTGGCTAACTCCAGAGACGGGGCTATCACACTGGTAAAACGTGTACATGCGGCAATCACTTCCCATTCCCTCACCCATCTCCTCATCGGACTGGAATCCACTTCCGTTTATGGAGACAATCTCGTCTACTTCCTGAGGGAAGATGCAACTCTTGCACCTTTTAACCGTAAGATCTTTGTCCTCAACCCTAAGCAGGTCAATAAGTTTAAAGAATCTTATAATGACCTGCCTAAAAATGACTGGGTGGACTCTTACGTGATTGCTGACTGCCTACGTTTCGGAAGAATCAACAAAGAGGTCTATATGGGCGATTACCACTATAAAGCCCTGCAGAACCTCACAAGAGCCAGATATTTCGCTGTACAAAACCTGACCAAGGAAAAACAGCGTTTCATCAATCTGCTCTTCAAGAAGTATTCCTCTTTTACGCAGGAGAAGGTATTTTCCGATACCTTCAGCACCACAGCCCTTGCTGTTTACGAAGAATTCGAATCAGCAGAGCAACTTGCCTATATGGACTTACAAGAGCTTACCGCTTTCATTGTGAAAAAGGGAAGAAACCGCTTCCCTGATCCCGATGCAGTAGCCAAAGCCATACAGAAGGCAGCCCGCAGTTCCTATCGTTTACCCAAAACAGTAAACGATTCCGTGAACCAGGTGCTTGCCATATCCATAACCTCCATCAAGGCATTGGAATCGCAGATTAAGGAGTTTGACAAGGCAATCGCAGCCCAGATGGGGCTTCTGCCCAATGTCTTATCCTCCATAAAAGGGATTGGTCCTGTTTACTCTGCAGGCATTATGGCTGAAATCGGCGATATTAATCGCTTTGAAAATCAGGCCCAGCTTGCCAAATATGCAGGTCTTGTATGGACTCAGCACCAATCCGGTAAATTTGAAGCCCAGACAACCAGGCTCATTAAATCCGGCAACCGCTTTTTAAGGTATTATCTGTGTGAAGCAGCATTTTCTCTTGTAAGATGCGATGCAGAGTATAGCCGCTTCTACCACCTCAAATACAAAGAGGTGAACAGATGCCAACACAAACGTGCACTCGCATTAACTGCCCGTAAATTTGTGCGGTTAGTCTTTCGACTGCTGAAAGACAATCGTTTATACCGTCCGGCAGAATAAACTTCACTTTCTGCCGATGAGTCCGCCCTGCTCATTTTAAAACCTTGGTCGACAGGGCTTAGGTGGTCGTTTTTTGCCTTAACCTAAACAACTAAAAACCATATGATTTTTTAATCATTTAATACTTGACATATCACCGCTGGACTTT
>JAZRLF010000044.1:0-2137 GCA_045646695.1 Lachnospiraceae bacterium | reverse complement strand
GATGTGCAGTACCGCAAAAGGGATATTGCAGTAAGGAAAGTATATGGAGCAGAGATATCAGGCTTGGTTGTTGGAGGATTGCGTAAATATTTCACGCTTGTAACGGTATCCTTTATAATTGCAGTACCGGTTGCCTGGTACGCAGTAACCCAATGGCAGCAGAACTTTGCAGAGAGGACAGGTGTTTCAGCCTTACTTTTCATAGGAGCATTCATAGCAATCCAAGCCATTACCATTGCAATTGTGGCATTCCAGTATTGGAGGGCTGCCACGCTTGATCCGGCTGACACTTTGCACAAGGAATAAAATAGAGAAAAAGTCCTTATTTTTGGATAATAAAAACCAGCCGGTAAGTTACAGTGAATATGAAAAAGGTTAAAGATCTATACAACAATTGGAAAGATAGGCTTGCAAAACGTAAGGAGAGGGTACACAGGATGATTGAGCTGAAGAGGTTGCAGCGTACCAGAAGCAAGTATATCCCTCCGTATGTGCATTGCCAGAACTGTGGAACCAAGTTGGAGGGGATGTATTGTCATACTTGTGGGCAGTTTGCTCACGATAACAGCCAGCCGTTCTGGAAATATGTGTGGCAATATTTTGAGAATGTGTATCAGTTTGATTATAAGATACCGGTTACAGTATGGCAGCTGTTCCGCCGTCCGGGATTTCTTACCAATGAGTTCAATGCAGGGAAGATAGTTTCTTATATGCACCCTATGAAGCTCAATATGTTCATATTGGTGATATTCTTTACTATAGTAATCTTTATGGGGGAACGGGTGGTTGATGAGCAGTTTACCCAGGCTAATATTCCGGGATATGTGGAGGAGAATGTGAAGTTGGATTCCCAGTATTTTTCGGGGAAGGACACAACAATCTTTTTTATTGGAAACCCTTATATGTTGGAGAATTATCCCGATATTTTTACAATAAAGAAGAGGTTGTCGGGAAAACATAGTGTGAAGAAATTGACTTCAGTGGAAAAGTTGGAAATACCAGTGATGCCACAAATGCCTGAGGAGGCCAAAGAGGAGAATGAGTCTTCTCTTGCCCGGGGCGTGATGAAGATGGGTGAGGATATGCGTATGAATGCAATTTACACATACGATGATGAGCAGACTGGGCACGATACAATTCTTCTATCTCTCCCTGTGGTGTTCTTAAGGGACAGAATTGTTGTAAAAGGGGATATGACGGTTCCATCTTATATGTTTGAGAAGGCAGGGGTTGATAAAAAGGATTTTAATAGAGGTGCTGATTATGCCGGTATAGCTGCCATTACAAAAACACTTGATATGGCTGCCACTTCATATTCTTTGGATAGTGCAGAAATTGCGGAGATAAAGAGAGAGTTGGAAACAGCAACAATGGCCTATTTTTATAAAGTGACCCCGGAAAAGCGGTATACCAAGATTGACAATGAAAATGCAATAAAGAGAAGTTATTTTGATGAGTTCTTGTCTTTGGTAAAGAGCTGGCTCCCGCTCATCATACTCCTTACCATTCCGTTTATGGCCTTTATACTTAAAGTGATATACAGGAAAAAGAAGATGAACTATATGTCACATTTTGTATTCTCGCTACATTTCTGCGCGGTATTATTCATTGCTCTGCTTGTGGTTCTGCTGTTGCTCTCATTTGCAAGTTTTATCCCGTCAACGCTGCTGCTTAAGGGGTATATGGCGTTCCTGTTCGTTTATTTCATAATTGCATCCCATACGGTTTATTCGGGTAGCGGGTGGATAAAATGTATACTCAAGTCTTTGTTTGTATTGTTCTTATACCTGTTAGGTGTGACTATATTACTCTCTTTGCTGCTGTTGCTCTTTCTTGTTAAGGCTGCTGGAGTATAAAATGCAAATATAAACGCACGGCAAGACTTCAGTCGGCAAAGCCGTCAGAAGAGTTGTCCTTAAATGGAAGAGTTATGGGTAGATAAGTATCGTAAGTCGGCATCGGCCAACTCAGTGAGCACACCTAAAAAGCTAATTTGTTATAAGTCAAGATATTACAAAACGAAAGCGTACTCAACCCCTCTTACTGGGCGGGGGATAAGCACGCCTCAAAAAGTCAAACGATTAATTATCAAGAAGTTACAAACCAGCGCCGTGCTCACCCATTTGGCACAGTTATA
>JAZRLF010000043.1:0-12044 GCA_045646695.1 Lachnospiraceae bacterium | reverse complement strand
CGGTTTGATCGAGTTTTGCCGCTCTTTGAGGCGTTCCCCGGCAGATAATTCTTGCAAAGCTCCCTCCAGCTTATATATCTGGGATATACGGCTTAATGCCTGGTAAGCAACAGACCGCCTTACCGCATCCGGATCTGCTTTGTCCGCTATCTTTATGGCGTCTGCATAATCCCTTCTGGTATGCGCCCAGCAGTTGGCATCGCCCCAAACGGCAGACCCATGCCCAGCCCGTCGATTCCTTTACGTAAATCCACCCTGCCGCAGGCAAGCACAACACGACGGATACCGGCTACATCCTCAAGCATTGGACACCTCCTTAAGAATCCGTGAAAGGAGCACTTCGGGAATATCACCGGATAGTGCTATGGAATAACCGCTGGTTTTAATTACTGCAACAGGATGTATAACAGGCTTCAGCATATCGGGACAACCGTCATGCTGTTTGTTCTCCGGAACAGATATTTCAGCAAAAGTAATTTCTTCTTTTCCGGAAACTGCATGCAGAAGTTCCTGTGAAGCCATCTGTTCATAGGTTTCCTTACGGATACGTCGCTGCCACAGATAATAAGTCTGCGCACAGATGCCGTTTTCGATCATCCATTGTTTGGCAGTCTGACCGGCAGGTCTTGCCTGACATTGTGAGATGATATTTTTCCAATACTGCATACGTACTTCATGTGTACATTTGTCCATAAATTTAGCCTCCTTTAAAAACTCCATAGATTTTTTGGATTTTTTAAAGTATGGCACAAAACTAACGATTAGTTAAGGCGAGTGATTTGACGCTTACGTAAAAAGAAAATACCAGTGGAGCGGATAAGCACAAGATGAGCATTGCGGAAAGGTTGTTGCGTGACACAGTACTGCCGGTAAAAGAGGTAGCAACACAACTTGGATATGAGGATGCACATTATTTCTCCGGTTTGTTTAAAAAGGAAAAGGGTGTATCTCCTGCAGCATTCAGAAAGAATATTCAAGGAGAATATTAGCATTTTCTTTCTTAGGGCATACTATAAAATAAAAGGTAATTTTGGTATGGACAATAAGGTATATTTACCATTCTATATGACATATCCTGTAAAATATCCATACAGGCAGGAGAACAGGGCGGCCAGAGATATAGAGTATCTCAGGGAAATGTATCCCCAGGAGGCTAAGAAGCTTTTGAACCGTATTGCGGATATTCTGGATAGGATGGACTACGAAGAAAGCATGATTTACGATGAATACCCGGACAGATGGCAGATGTACCGTCTGGCAGAGACTATGGTAAAAATTTTAAAGGATGAAGCTGAGGAAAATGGTGAGGAGCACACGCCGGAAAAGTGGGAGTGGATCAGCGATATGGTCCAGGTACTTTTGTTTGATGAAATCTTTAATCGCAGACACGGAGACCGCAAGGGCCGCAGGCGAACCCAGATTTTCCTGGATGGTGATAACTGGAAGTCACCTTATGTGTAAGGGAAAGAATGACCCGAAAGGAAGACATGAGAAGGTAAACGTGGCAAAAGGAATGCATGCCAACAATAGAATGAGTTATGGCAAAAGTATACAAATTTAACAAAATTTATATTGTGATTTCAGCACAATACAGTTAAAATAAAGATGATAGTGGGTTGCCGGGCGCTCAAGAAACCGGACGCCTGGTAACCATAAAAAAGAGAAGCAGGATGATTTGTATGGAAAACATGAAAAGTACAATAATAAACCTTATAGATGAAAGACTAGTGCAGGCGATTTTAAGTAATGCCAAAAATCCGGACAAGATATCCAAGGCAAAATATCGACCTGTCCGCCTGAAAGAGGCCTTGTACATCCAGGAAACAGCCTACGTAGGGACTAAGGTGCTGCACACTAATTTTACCCCACAGGAGGCAGCAGAGCGCATCTGCCGCTACCTGGAAGAGGATTTTAAGCAGGGGTTGATTCAGACAGAAACTGCGGAATGCAATATTTTAATCAGTAAGAAGGGCAAGACCACCGTCAAGGTCAAGCAAAGAATTGGCCAAAAGGCAGATTTGACTCATAACAGGCAGAAGAAGTATATCCTGGAGGAAGGGCAGAAGATACCATTTTTGATTGATTTGGGGATTATGAACTTAGAGGGCAAGGTGGTGAAGGCCAAATACGATAAGTTCCGCCAGATTAACAAGTACTTAGAGTTTATTCAGGATATTTTGCCAAAGCTTCCGAAGGGACGTACCATTCGTATTATTGATTTTGGCTGCGGCAAGTCTTATCTTACCTTTGCCATGTATTATTATCTGCATGATATGCTGAAGCTGCCTATCGAAGTGATTGGTCTGGATTTAAAGGAAGATGTGATCCGAGACTGCAGTCAGTTGGCAGTTCGATATGGCTTTGAGCATTTGCGGTTTGAGATGGGGGATATTGCCCGGTTTACGGGAGCAGACAGTGTGGACATGGTAGTGACCCTGCACGCCTGTGATACGGCCACAGATTTTGCCATTGAGAAGGCTGTGAAGTGGGGCGCAAGTGTGATTTTGACCGTGCCTTGCTGCCAGCATGAAGTAAATAAGCAGATAGAGAGTGAATTTTTGAAGCCGGTGTTAAAATACGGGCTTTTGAAGGAGCGTATGTCTGCCCTTTTAACGGATGCCATTCGGGCCAATATGCTGGAAAGTCTGGGATATGATACTCAGGTGTTAGAGTTTATTGACATGGAGCATACCCCTAAGAACATTTTAATCAGAGCTACAAAGCGTGATGGCATGCGCGCCAAAGGAAGTTCTATAAGCGCCTGGCAGCTTAATGAATTTACAAAAGCGCTGAATGTGGAAACCTCACTTCAGCAGATATTTCGTGATGGAGGCTTGGCATGAATAAAAAGCTTGTCATGTGGGGGACCTTTGTGATTGTTTTTTTTCTGAGTATTGTGGGGTCCTACAAGTTTATTAACAGAAATAATCAGGATATGACGATAGAGTTAAGTGCCCCTACTTTACCGCTGATAACGGTAGTATTAGATGGTGAAAATTATAATACTTTACGGGGGTATACCGGCAATATAGATGTCAGTGATGTGGCAAAATATGTGTGTCCGGTTTTCGAAGATCGTATTTTGAAGGGAAGGGTGGAGACCTTTGGTACGGATGTGACAGGAGTGTCATATGAAGTGCGTAATAATGACGGAAGTCGTCTGATTGAATCCGGCAGTATTTCCTGGGAAGAAAAAGCGTCCAATGTTTTAGATTTTCAGGTGAAAATGAAGGATCTGATCGTGGTGGGTGAAGAATATATATTTGCAGTCATATTAAATACTGCCCAACATGACAAGGTTTATTATTATACCAGATTCCTGTATGGAAATAGCTATGATTTAAATAATCAGCTGCAGTTTGTACGGCAGTTTCATGAGAGTACCCTGGATAAGGACAGGGTCAGTGAAATAGCACCATATATGGAGACAGATAAAAGTCAGGATAACAGTACGTTAGCTTTTGTAAATATCCATTCTACAACCAGCCAGGTGGTTTGGGATGACTTGCCGGTAACCCTTGTGAGTGAACCGGATATTTACATTACTTATTTGCAGGATAATTTTGGTGGCTATACCTTGGATTATTATGTGTCCAGTGATGTGAATGGGGTATTTGAACAATATCATGTGGTGGAGAATTTTCTGGTATCTACTTATGGGGAAGAGATTTATCTGCTAGACTATGAGCGTACCGCAGATCGTATTTTTGATGATACAGATGAGGTGTATCAGAACGATAAGATCAATCTTTCCATACAGAGTAAGGAGATTCCTGTGGTAGAAAGTGAAGACGGCAATATGGCAGCTTTTGTGGTAAACAGCAGTCTTTATTACTATGATGATTTGGAAAATAAAATATATCATGTATATGGATTTTTTGATGGTGTTACGGATGACGAGAGAAGCATGTACTGGGGTCATGATATCAAGGTGCTGCAAGTAGCAGAGTCAGGGTCTATGCATTTTATTGTGTATGGTTATATGAATCGTGGCAGTTATGAAGGTCGAACCGGTGTTGCACTGTATTACTACAATGGACAGACTAAGCTGGTAGAGGAGATCGGGTTTTGCGAAAGTACCCGCAGTCCGGAATATGTGATGCAGGAAATATCCAAGCTGGCTTATATGAGCCGACAGGAGAAGTTTTATTTCTGTATGGAAGGCAATATATTTTGCTATGATTTGGCTACTGGAACAACTGAGGTAGAGATAGGGTATCAGCAGCAACAGAAGGTATTTGTGTCTGAGGATCATAGTTGTGTGGTCGTGGAGCATGCAGAAGGTGTGCAGTTTTTACAGTTGGAATCAGGCACATCCCGGTGGATTACAACAGAAGCCAATGAGGAAATTGTACCCCATGGATTTATTGATAATGATTTTGTATATGGTATATCCGGGGAGGATAATTGGGTGTTACAGAGTGACGGCTCTTACGCCCGCTATATGAAAGAGGTTTGTATCCAGAGTGCCCAGGGGGAAATGAAAAAGAAGTATCGGGATGAAGAAGCGCTGATTAGCAGGTGTACCATTGCAGGCAATCAGATATTGCTGGATAAAGTGTTGGTGCAAAACGGCAAGGTGGTAAGTGCTCCACAGGAGCAGATTGTGTCCAGCAAAAGTGAGGAACGGCGGTACAACACTATTACTCCTGCGCTGACCGATACCTATCAGACCATTCAACAGGTAGAGTTAAAAAATAAAATTGATATCGGAACTTTGGAATGTGTAAAAACAAAAGAAGTATTTTATGAACAAAGGAAAAGCATCGGAACTGTCCTTGAGCAGGTGCCGTCGTATTACGGTGTTTATAATCCGTGGCATGTAGTGGATTATGTGACAGATGCAGGGGATGCAGTACGTCTGGCAGATGAGTTGGAAGGCTATGCCAGAGATGCAGACGGAGCTTTTGTGTGGAAGAAAGCAGCTACCCTGGTCAAAAATCAGATTATGGCTATAGAGCTGGAAGCAGCGACTTCGGAAAGGGATTCCAAAACTATTTGCCTGGATATCATGTTAAAGCAGGTAGGAAGCCCTAAGGACAGTCAGGCAGAGCTTCAGGCGGGCAAGACCTGCCAGGAAATTTTAGATATTGCCCAGGCGGATTATATTCTGATGGATATTACAGGTTCCAGTCTGGAGGCTATGCTTTATTATACCAATCAGGATATACCGATAATGGTGCTGTATGACAGCGGGGAAGCGGTTTTGATTACTGGTTTTAATCAGTTTAACATCGTAGTCATGGACCCGGTAAAGAAAAAACTGGGATATATGTCCAGAAGTGATGCCAAGGAGATGCTGGAGGAGACAGAGAATCAGGTATTTACCTATTATCGAAGGAAGATTAATTAAATTTTCTCTTAAAGCAGCAGGAAAATCCGGAAATAAAATTTTTTCAAAATAAATAAAAAACTGTGACAAAATGCCTTGCTAATGCCTATATATAATGAGGAGATATTTATGAATCCTCATTATATATAGGCAAAGCGAGGTATTTTTATGTCTAAAAGACCAAAATTGGAAGAACTGAATGTACTGGATAATTTTTTACTAAATGCAATTGTCAATGATCCGGATGTGGGAGAAGCCTTCTTTTGAGAGGTATTATCCATCCTTTTGGAATGGATAGCATGGTATATACCTTTGAAAAAGCCTGCCAGGAATTTCCGGAGCTGGAGTATGGAGACGGGCTGAGATTCATCTATTTCAACATAACTGGAAAAAAGAATGTTACCCGAGCTCAAAAAGAGTTGCTCGCATACTTAAATCGTAGTAAAATAGAAAATGTAACAAATGATCAGGTTGCACATATACATGACTATGTAAGACATGTAAAGCAATCAGCGGAAGTGAGGGAGCACTATATGACGATTGGTGAGATGATGGATATGAGCAAGGCAGAAGGTGAACAAAGCGGTTTATGCGAAGGGTTGATTAGTATATTGGAGGATTTTGGACCACTGCCGGAAGAGTTACAGGATTCCATGGCACATGCGGATAAGGAAACTTTGAAGTGTTGGATGAAGCTCGCTGCTAAGGCCGAGAGCTTGCAGGAATTTATGCAGCAGATTAATAAGTAAGCATTTTTCTTTAAAGAATGGTGAATGAGCAGAAGAATTGAAACAGCAATTCCTTTAGACAGATCATTAGCTTTTAAAGAGCACAAAAACACCCGATGTAAATGCTATGAAAGGCAGTTTACATCGGGTTAATTCATGTTGTGAAATGTAAAATAAAATATTGGTGTTTGAAAATGCAGTGAGGTTACCCTGCAAAAACTGGCCACAGCTTTACAAAAACTCGCCACAACTCTACAACTACAGGCACTAATAACGCCGGCAGCATATTGCCTACCCGGAAAGTCTTTTCCCGGACAAGGTTGACGCCTACACAGAATATCAATGCGGAACCTACAAAGGACAAATCGGCAATCAAAAGGTCGCTGATAATGGAACCGCATAGTGCAGCCAAAAGGGTAATGCCCCCTTGGTAAACTAATACTACGATGGCAGAAAAGGCAGCTCCGATTCCGTATGTAGCGGTAAAAATAATGACAATCACAAAATCCAGCATGGATTTGGCAATGAGCATGGAGCTGTCACCGGTGAGACCGTCTTGCATAGAGCCTACGATAGCCATAGCACCTACACAGATGATCAATGAGGTGGTCACAAAACCATCTACAAAACGATTGTCATTCTGCATCTTTACAAGAGCTTTTAGTTTCTCGCCTAAGGAATCCATTCTGGCTTCAATATCTATCCATTCTCCTAAAAGGGAACCGATTACCAGAGAAAATATTAACAGCATTGTGCCTTGGGTAGATATTTCACCGTCTTCTATGACCAGCATGTGCTCCATGACACCGCTGATACCGATAAATATAACGGCCAGACCGTTGGCCTGCATAAGAATACGCTGTACGTTAGGTTTAACACCGCTTTTTAGAAACAAGCCGATAACTCCGGCTACAATTACAGTAAGGGTATTAATAATAGTTCCTAATCCAATCATAACAACTCATAATTCCATTAATAAAAATTATAAAGCTTCACCGTTTTTGTAACGGGTTACGATTTTATTAATACGCTCGTAAGGATTTAATAAATCACTGATAGAAGCATCGTGGTTTAATGTGTCAATCAAATAAGCGATATATTTGCTTAAGTCAGTGCTTACATACCAGGATTTGCTTAACAATTCCGGACTCTGATAAATCAGGTTGGTGGTAAATACCTTGTCGATAACGCCGTCTTCATGAGCCTTGTCAAACTTCTCTAAGCCATTAGTAAATAAACCGAAGGTAGAGAACACGAAGATACGGTTTGCTTTACGCTTCTTTAATTCTGTAGCAACCTCCAACATAGAATCGCCGGAAGAAATCATATCGTCAATAATGATCATGTCCTTGCCTTCTACGCTGGTGCCCAGGAATTCATGAGCAACGATAGGATTACGTCCGTCAATAATCTGTGTATAATCACGTCTCTTGTAGAACATACCCATATCTAAGCCTAAAACATTGGCAATATAAATAGCACGTTTCATACCGCCTTCGTCAGGAGAAATAACCATCATGTGCTTGGAATCTAACTGTAAGTCAGGAACATTCTTAAGCAGTGCTTTGATAAACTGATAATTTGGCTGTACAGTTTCAAAGCCGTTTAAAGGAATGGCATTCTGTACGCGTGGGTCGTGTGCATCAAAGGTAATAATATGGTCAACACCCATCTTCACTAATTCCTGAAGTGCGATGGCACAGTCCAAAGATTCTCTTGCAGAACGCTTGTGCTGACGGCTCTCATATAAGAAAGGCATGATAACGGTAATACGTCTGGCCTTACCGCCTACAGCTGCGATAATACGCTTTAAATCCTGATAATGGTCGTCAGGAGACATGCGGTTTTGTTTGCCGAATAAGGAGTAGGTCAGGCTGTGATTGGTTACATCAGACATGATGTATAGGTCGTAGCCTCTTACAGATTCCAAAACTACGCCCTTGCCTTCGCCGGAACCAAAACGCGGTGCCTTCGCCTTTAAAATGTAGGAATCTCTCTGATAGCCGGAGAATGCCAGACTATCTTTGTGCTCGCTTTCTCTCTCGGTACGCCATTTAACAAGGTACTTGTCGATTTTCTCGCCAAGAGGCTTGCAGCTGTCCAAAGGAATCATACCTAAGGAACCTACAGGAATGGTGTTTAAGTTACGTTTTTCTTGAGTAGACACGGATAAATCCTCACTTTCTTGTTGACAATCGTTTTAGTATTCTAATGTCCGGACCGGACAATTTGCACAATTTGAAATTTTGAATGATTCTGGACACAATACGGTCAGAATACCGGTCCTTCATATCGGAAAGACTTAAGTTAGTAGAAATAATCGTTGATTTCTTCCGAAGTATACGCTCATTTAAAAAGGAAAACAGAGCGGTGGTCACGAAACTATTTGTCATTTCTGCACCTAAATCGTCGATAATTACCAATTCATAATTGTACAAGTCTTCGAGCCCGTTGTAAAGGGTATTTTGGTAAAGAATGTCAAAAAGTTGTGCTGCACTGAAATAAACAACGCTTACACCCCGGTCCATAAGCTCTTTGGCTACACAGCCGGATAAAAAGGACTTGCCGCAGCCTACAGTGCCGTAAAATAAGAGGTTGTCCTTGGTATCAGGGAAATGTGCTATCATATCCCTGCAGGCCTGTACAGCAGCTTTAAAGGCCTCTAGATCAGTGCCTTCATAATAGTCATAGGACAGTGTGCCAAAGTTATGCTCTGCCAGTAAATGCTCAATGCCTGACTGTGCATAAAGCTCACGGATAATGCGCTGCTTCAGACAATCGCACTGTGCAGTTTCTAAAAAACCGGTATCCCTGCATTTGGCACAGTGGTATACAGGCTCCAGATAATCGGCAGATAATCCTGCGCGAACCAAAGATTGCTCCTTGGCGGCACGCAAAGCAGATAGCTCCTGCTTGTAGGCAGAAGCGGAATTATCAGCTCCATCAGGATACAGGGTATCCTTAGTATGCTGCATACAAAGGGAAATAATACGGTTATGGTATTCAAAATAATCCGGCGCCAATTCAATAACCCGGGCTCTGCGTTTAGCCATTTCATTACGATTCTCGGCCTGAAGCCGGTCGTATTCTTTAAGAATGGCTTGCATCTTCGTATGTCCTAGTGCCATGCCTGTGTCCTTTCATATTATGAGGCGTATGTTAATTTTGTAAAAGCTGCTTTTCTAATGCATCATAATCGGTATCATTCTGCTTGTGCTGCAGGAATGGATTGCCGGCAGCATAGGCCGGGGTCTTGCGTGCAGTGCCTTCAGTCTGCTTTTTCTGGGTTTGGAAGGCAGCGTCAGCGCGACTGATATCGTTAGTATGATGAACTCCGGCAGCATACCAGGAGCTTAAAATCTTCTCTGCATAGGAAAAGCGGTTTTTGTCGGTGGCAAGTACGGTGCGTCTGCAGGCTTCCAAAATCATGTCTGCCTCAAAGCCGTATTGCTGATACCAACGTTCGATATAATTAAGTTCTGCATTGGTGGGCTCGCTTTTCTTGCCCAGGGCGTTCATTACGGCGTAGATACGCTGGCTGTACATAATGCCTCTGGCCTGAGCTTCTTCAGGTGTGGTAATGCCTTGCTTGGACCATGCGCATGCTACGGTCTGGACATATTTGAAGCTTTTCTTGCCACGTTCAGCGCAATACTCTAACAAAAACTCGATAAGTTCATTGGAAAAATTTAAGGAGTCCTTGATAAATAAGAGGGTATTGCAGTCACTGCGGCTTAAAGGCTTGCCCATATAGGTCTCTGCTACAAAGGACAGCTCCTTAAAATCCTGACTGTTCTTCAAGGTACGAAGATTGTCTCTGGTAAGTTCGCTGTAAGAGATAAGTGAATCAGAACTGTACGATTCCTCTGTAACGGTGTTATGTGGTACATCAGGGGAGACCGGTGTCTGCCGGCACGGCGCACCTTCGGCAGCCGGATCCGCGTTGTATGACATGGCAGCAGCCGGATATTCCTGTCCTTGCCGTGTGTCCTGACAGGCAGAAAATACCCCTCGTTTTTCCCAAAAGGAAACTGCTCTGGTAATATCCTTCTCGGTCTCATTAAAGTGGTCAGCCATGGAAGAGATTTGTACCGGTATGCCTGAGCTGATATTGCGTAATATGTATAAATAGACCTTGAGCTGGAGCTCATTGGCCTCCAGCATATCTTTGTCGATTATGGAGTTTGGAATAATGGTCACGTCAGGGCGTGTAACCGGCTGTAAATCTATCGTTTTCATAAAATCCACCTGCTTTTTAAGGGTTCAAAAGCGAGTATAACATATATTTTTCACCTTGAAAATAGCTATTTTTGGGGCAGCCTGTGGATAAGTCTGTGGATTTGGCAAATTTCGCCATTGTGGAAAAGTGGATAAGTCAGATACCCAAAAGCTTTTCGCCCACTTTTACGATATCTCCGGCTCCCATAGTTATCACCATATCATTGTGGATAAGATTTTCTAATAAAAAATTTTCAATGCCGTCAAAGCTGAAGAAATAATAAGCATCTCCCCCAAGTGCTTTGAGTTTGGCCTGTAAATCTCTGGAGCTGATGCCCAGGTTGTCTGTTTCCCTGGCCGGATAAATCTCTGCCAGTACCACATGATCTGCCAGGGAAAGAGCCTGTGCAAATTCATCCATAAAGGCCTTGGTACGGGTAAAAGTATGAGGCTGGAACACACACCACAGCTCACGGTGAGGATAATTCTTGGCAGCCGTCAAAGTGGCAGTAATCTCTGTAGGATGATGTGCATAATCATCAATGACGGTGATATCGCCCAAACTGCCCTTGTATTCAAAACGGCGCTTACTGCCCACAAAGGCATGGAGAGCAGCTAAGGAACAGTCTCTGTCAATGCCAAGACAATCCGCCAGAGCAATGGCTGCTAAAGCGTTATATAAATTGTGCTCTCCCGGCACCCGCAGGGAAAGAGAGAAGTCTTCCCCTTGTGCTGTATGAACTGTGGCTGAAATATGCCCCAGTGCATTGTAGGAAATATCTGTAGGATAATAATCGCAGTCTGCACCATGGCCAAAGCTGATGACCTTACAGGAAAGTCCTTGGGTCAGTTCCTGGTAGCGATCAATATCGCCGTTGATGATCAAAAGCCCGTCCTCCGGCAGAAGGCCTGCAAAAGTGTGGAAGGAATTGCGGATATCCTCCAGATCCTTGAAAAAGTCCAGATGGTCTTCTTCCACATTTAATATAATAGATATCTTTGGGAAAAAGTGCAGGAAACTATTGGTATATTCGCAAGCTTCCGTCACAAAATATTCGGAGCTGCCTACCCTGATATTGCCACCGATGGTCTCCAAAATGCCGCCCACGGTAATGGTGGGATCGGTGTCAGCAGCCATAAGAATATCTGCGATCATGGAGGTGGTGGTAGTCTTGCCGTGGGTACCGCTTACCGCAATAGGACATGGGTAATTGCGCATAATCTGACCTAAAAGCTCAGCTCTGGTCATATAAGGAATGTTGCGGGCGCGAATGGCCTGAAATTCTTTATTGTCATCGTGAACGGCAGCAGTAAGAACGGCACAATCAATGTCATCTGTGATGTGGGTGCTGTCTTCTCCGTAAAAAACGGCAATACCCTTGGCTGCCAAGGCTCTGGTAATGTCTGACTCCTTCCAGTCAGAACCGGACACGCGAAAACCGGCCTTATGCAATATCTCCGCCAGACCGGACATGCTGATACCGCCAATGCCGCAAAAATAAATATGAATAGGTTTGTCAAAATGAATCTGATACATAAAAAATCCTCTTGTTGGATGTATGATGAATACGAATTTATATAATATTTATATGATAATTATATAACTATTAAATACAAAATACAAGTTGATAAATTTGAAAATCGCGGCTCTGAGTTATAAAATTATCGTAACTATTCAGAGCCAAGCTCGAAAATGCTTTGCATTTCCTCGCTGTGGCTTCTCGCCAAAGAAATTCGTATAAAAATATGTTCATGAATGCCAGCAT
>JAZRLF010000042.1:0-7814 GCA_045646695.1 Lachnospiraceae bacterium | reverse complement strand
GGTACGTATTTGATGTAGAATTAAACATAAGGAGTCCTCCGTTTTTTGTTTAGTAAGGATTTTGATTAGGCACCTTAATTCTACTACAAAGATGGCCAGGATTCCTTATATTTTGGGCAATTTTCGAAAGTTGTGTATAAGGAATAAGATGTTTTTAGCATCATGTGGATAAAACTGCGGAAACTTAAGGCGACGGGGGGTTGAAAAGAACAAGGAAATATGATAAACTTGAGAAAATCGCATTACTTGACAATATAGATTGCAAGGGGAACAAAAGGAGAAGGTGTATGAAAGTAGTATTATTAGCAGGGGGATTCGGTACTCGAATCAGTGAAGAAAGTCATCTTAAACCAAAGCCCATGGTCGAAATTGGTGGCAAGCCGATTTTATGGCATATTATGAAGGAATATTCCTATTATGGTTATAATGATTTTATTATTTGTGCAGGATATAAGCAGCATGTAATTAAAGAGTGGTTTGCAGATTATTATTTGCACAATAGTGATATTACATTTGACTTTAGAGATGGTGGTGCCATGGAGGTACATAATAATGTGTCAGAGCCATGGAGGGTTACCATTGTTGATACCGGTTTAAATACTATGACAGGTGGACGTATCAAACGTATTCAGCCGTATGTAGGTAATGAGCCATTTTTAATGACGTATGGAGATGGCGTTGCAGACATTGATATTTCTGAGCTGGTTAATTTCCATAAGAGCCATGGGAAGATTGCCACTATGACAGCGGTACATGTAGGTCAGAGATTTGGTGTTCTTGAAATTGATAGAGATACTAAAGCGGTTACAGCCTTTAGGGAGAAGTCTCAGGCAGATGGTTCTCGTATTAATGCAGGATATATGGTGCTTCAGCCGGAAATATTTGATTATATTGATGATGATACCACTGTGTTTGAAAAAGAACCATTACAGCGCCTTTCTGCAATCGGAGAATTGTGTGCGTATAAGCATAATGGTTACTGGCAGTGTATGGATACTCAGAAAGAAAAGGAAGGCTTGGAAGCACTTATTGTAAATAAGAAAGCTCCTTGGATGCACTGGGAGAAATAATATGTTAGACTTAAAATGGTATAAAGGCAAGAAGGTATTAGTTACGGGACATACCGGTTTTAAGGGTACGTGGCTTTGTAAGATATTAATTAATGCTGGTGCGGATGTTACAGGGTATTCGTTAGAAGCTCCAACAAATCCAGATTTATTTTCTTTAAGTGGTGTAGAACCACAGATGAAATCCATTATTGGGGATGTACGTGATTTAGCACAGATGAAAGGTGTTTTTGCAGAGGTTCAACCGGAGATTGTACTACATCTAGCGGCGCAGCCGATTGTCAGAGATTCTTATAAGGATCCTGTTTATACTTATGAAACAAACGTAATGGGAACTGTTAATGTTTGCGAATGTATACGCTTAAATCCATGCGTGAAGTCATTTTTAAATGTCACGACGGACAAGGTATATGAAAATAAAGAATGGGAGTGGGGGTATCGAGAAAATGAGCCATTAGATGGTTACGATCCTTATTCCAACAGTAAGTCATGCTCAGAATTAGTAACGCATAGTTACATTAATTCATTCTTTAAGGATATGAAGCTTGCAGTTTCTACTGCGAGAGCGGGTAATGTGATTGGTGGTGGCGATTTTGCCAATGACCGTATTGTACCGGATTGCGTAAGGGCAGGTATTGCAAAGAAGAATATTATTGTTAGAAATCCACATTCCACAAGACCGTATCAGCATGTCTTAGAGCCTTTGGCAGCATATTTGATGATTACACAAAAGCAGTATGATGACATTTCTTATGCAGGTTTTTATAATGTGGGACCGGATGACTGTGACTGTGTAACAACTGGTCAATTGGTTGACTTATTCTGTGCAAAATGGGGAGAGGGTCTGACTTGGATTAACCAATATGATGGTGGACCACATGAGGCGAATTTCTTGAAACTGGATTGCTCTAAGTTAAAGGGGAAATTTGGATGGAAGCCAAGATGGAACTTTGATATGGCAATTGAGAAGTCTGTTGAATGGGCAAAGGTTTATGCGTCAGGCGGAGATGTAATTGCATGTATGAACAAACAGATTGAAGAATTTTTTAATTAAAAGTTGAGAGGGAATTATGTTTACAAACAAGACTGAAGAACAGGCAAGAAAAGAAATATTAGATTTAGTGGCAGAATATTGTGACACTTATCATAACAAGAAGAAATCATTTGAGCCGGGCGATCGTATTACCTATGCATCAAGAGTGTATGATCATGATGAAATGTGTAATCTGGTGGATTCTGCTTTGGAATTTTGGCTTACATCAGGTAGATATACAAGGCAGTTTGAGAAGGCGTTTGGAGAGTATTTAGGGGTACGATTTGTGTCGTTGGTGAATTCTGGCTCCTCAGCAAATTTAAATGCATTTATGGCCTTGACATCTCCACTTTTAAAGGAACGTCAGGTATTGCCTGGAGATGAAATGATTACAGTGGCTGCTGGATTTCCAACCACGGTTACACCGGCACTTCAGTATGGTGTAGTACCTGTATTTGTGGATGTAACGATTCCACAGTACAATATTGATGTCACGAAATTGGAAGCAGCACTTTCTGAAAAGACAAAAGTAGTAATGTGTGCACACACATTAGGTAATCCATTTGATTTAAGTGCTGTGAAGGAATTTTGTGAAAAGCACAATTTGTGGTTGATTGAAGATAACTGTGATGCTTTAGGCTCCAAATATGTCTTTAATGGAGAAGAAAAGTTTACTGGTACGATTGGTGATATTGGTACATCTTCTTTTTATCCACCACATCATATGACTATGGGTGAAGGCGGTGCAGTATATACCAATAATCCGTTACTGCATAAATGTATTCGTTCTTTTAGAGACTGGGGACGAGACTGTATTTGTGAATCCGGACAGGATAATATGTGCAAGCATAGATTTGAGAGACAATACGGTGAACTACCATTAGGCTATGACCATAAATATGTATATTCACACTTTGGATATAATCTTAAGGCCACGGATATGCAGGCTGCAGTTGGATGTGCACAGATTGAGAAATTTCCGAGCTTTGTTGAAAGAAGAAGACATAATTTTGATAGATTGATTGCAGGTTTACAGGGGATAGCAGATAAAGTGATTTTACCTGAACCATGTGAAAATTCAAAACCAAGTTGGTTCGGATTCTTAATTACTTGTAGAGAAGGTGTAGACCGCAATAAAGTAGTGCAGTATGTTGAGAGTAAAGGTGTACAGACGCGAATGTTATTTGCCGGTAATTTAATTAAGCACCCTTGCTTTGACCAGATGAGAGCATCCGGTAAAGGTTATAGAGTAGTTGGGGAATTGACAAATACAGACAGAATTATGAATGATACCTTCTGGGTAGGTGTATATCCGGGCATGACAGATGAAATGATTGACTACATGGCACAGGTGATTTCAGAGGCTGTAAATTTATAAGAATACTTTCCAAGGTTGAGAGATTCTTTCAACCTTGGATTTTTGCAGATATATACAAAGAGAGAACGAAAGGAATATAAATGAAAATTAGATTAGCGGATTATGTAGCTGATTTTTTAGTGGCTCATGACATAAAAGATTGTTTTATGGTAACCGGTGGTGGAGCTATGCATCTAAATGATGCGCTGGGGCATAAAGAAGGGTTGAAGTGTACTTTTAATCATCATGAGCAGGCGTGCGCTATAGCGGCCGAGGCTTATGCAAGAGTCAATAATCAGATTGCGGCAGTGTGTGTTACAACCGGTCCGGGTGGAACAAATGCTATTACGGGTGTAATGGGCGGATGGTTGGATTCTGTTCCAATGTTGGTGATTTCAGGACAAGTTCGTTATGACACCACAGCCAGATATATGGAGCAGTTTACAGAAGGCTTATCGCTGAGAGCAGTCGGCGATCAGGAATATGATATTACGAAGTCAGTAGCTGCTATGTGCAAGTACTGTACTATGATAGAAGAACCTAAGCAGATACGATATGCATTAGAGAAGGCATATCATCTTGCTACAACAGGACGTAGAGGACCGTGTTGGATTGATATACCGGTAAATTATCAGGGCACGATGATTGAAACAGATGAATTGCATGGGTATAATCCGGAAGAGGATGAAATAATAATTCCACCAGCTATTTCTGATGAAGAAATAGTTAATGTCATTGAAAAAATTCGAAATGCAAAAAGACCTGTGTTGTATGCGGGAAATGGTATACGTTTATCTGGCGGATATAGAGCTTTTAGAAGTGTTGTTGATAAATTGGGAGTTCCAGTAGCTACTTGCTGGGATTCTATTGATGCTATAGAGGATTCTAATCCGTATTATGTAGGGCGCGGTGGCATTATGGGTGATAGAGCAGGCAATTTCGCTGTGCAGAATGCGGATTTAATTTTAGCTGTCGGAAACAGGCTTTCTATTCGTCAAGTTGGTTACAATTGGAAGACTTGGGCAAGAGAAGCGCATGTTATTATGGTAGATGTTGATCCTGCAGAACTTAAAAAGACTACTATTCATGTAGAACATCCAATTTGGGCTGATGCAAAAGATTTCTTTGAGAAGATAGAAAAATTAACTGCATCAGAGGATGGTACAGTGTTTAAAGATACAGAATGGGTGCAGATTTGCCGAAATTGGAAGGAAAAATATCCTGTAACACAGCCAAAACATTGGGAAGAAGACGGACAATATGCAAATGTATATGCATTTGTGAAATATTTAAGCAGTAGCTTACCGGAAGGTAATATGACTGTAGTATCAAATGGTAGTGCATGTGTAGTAGGCAGCCATAACTATGTCATTCAGAAGGATGCCAGGTTTTTAATTAATAGTGGTGTGGCTAGTATGGGATATGGTGTTCCCGCTGCTATTGGTGCTTGTATTGCACATAATCGTCAGATGACTATTTGTTTAGATGGTGATGGCAGTATTATGATGAATATCCAGGAATTGCAAACTATTTTGACTAATAAGCTGCCAATCAAAATATTTATGATCAATAATAACGGATATCACTCTATCAGACAGACACAAAACAACCTATTCAAAAACCATTCTAAGGTAGGAATTGGTCCGGAAAGCAACGACTTATCCTTCCCGGATTTCGGTAAGTTGGCGACAGCGTTTGGTTATCCATATTTTGCTGCTCATAGTAATGAGGAAATGAAGCAAGTAGTTGACCAGGCACTTACAAAAGAAGGACCCATATTTGTGGAAATTTTTGTGTCAGCAGAGCAGATATTCGAACCAAAGAGTGCAACCAAACGTTTGGAAGATGGTACATTAGTAAGTCCTCCATTGGAAGATTTGGCGCCGTTTTTATCAAGAGAAGAGATGCTTAGTAATTTGTTTGTTAAGCCGGTAGAGGAAGTGTAATGAAAAGAGCGATTATTACAGGACCGACCGGTTCAATAGGCATTGCATTGATACAAGAATTGATTCTTCAAAATGTAGAAGTGATAGCAGTTTGCAGACCCGGATCACGTAGAAGTGGTAACTTACCACAACATGAAAAAGTTACAGTTGTAGAATGTGACTTGAATAATTTGGATAAATTATCTGAGATGGGTATTCCTGAATGTGACGTGTTTTATCATTTTGGATGGGATGGCACATTTGGTAACTCTCGTAATAATATGTATGGTCAATTGCGGAATATCCAGTATACCCTGGATGCTGTAGAAGCAGCAGAAAAACTGAGATGCAAAGTATTTGTGGGAGCAGGTTCTCAGGCGGAATATGGTCGGGTTGAGGGTAAACTGACTGCAGAGACGCCTACGTTTCCTGAAAATGGATACGGCATAGCTAAGCTATGTGCTGGAAATATGAGCCGTATTGCTTGTGAACAAAAAGGCATTAGACATATATGGACTAGAATTCTTAGCATATATGGACCATATGATGGTGAAAATACAATGATTATGTCGACAATTGCGAAGCTTTTAAACCACGAAGTGCCGGCATTGACAAAAGGCGAACAACAATGGGATTATTTATATTCCAAAGATGCGGGATATGCCATGTATCTGCTTGGCGAAAAGGGAATACATGGCAAAACTTATTGCATAGGAAGTGGTAATGCAAAAGCGTTGGCTGAATATGTAAATGAGTTGAAAAATGAAATCAACCCCAAATTACAACTGGGATTTGGTCAAGTTCCATATGCAGAAAAACAGGTGATGTATCTGTGTGCAGATATAAAAGAATTATCAGAGGATACGGGATTTACACCAAGGTATTCCTTTGAAGAGGGGATAAAAGAAACCATAAATTGGTATAAGAACAAATGATATGAAAAAAGTAAGTATTTTAATTCCGTGTTACAACGAAGAAGAAAATGTAAAACCGATGAGTGAGGCAATCATTAATCTATTTGAGAAAGAGCTTACGCAATACGATTATGAACTCTTGTTTATTGATAATGATTCAAAAGATGCTACAAGACCGATTCTAAGGCAAATATGTGCGGAAAATCCGCATGTAAAAGCAATTTTTAATGCAAAGAATTTTGGACAGTTCAATTCTCCGTATCATGGGATTTTACAGACAACAGGTGACTGTACTATCAGTATGGTTTGTGATTTTCAGGATCCAATTGAATTGATTCCACAGTATCTAGAAGCCTGGGAGGAAGGCTATAAAATTGTCATTGGTATTAAGACCAGTAGCAAAGAGAGCTCCATTATGTATCATCTAAGAGGGTTCTACTATAAGATGATTAAAAAGTTCTCCAATGTAGAGCAAATCGAGCATTTTACCGGTTCAGGCTTATATGATAAAGAGTTTGTTCAAGTGCTTCGTGATTTGAAAGACCCTACGCCTTTTTTGAGAGGTATTGTTGCGGAGCTAGGATATAGACGTAAGGAGATTCCGTATGAGCAACCACAAAGAAGAGCAGGAAAAACACATAATAATTTCTACAGTTTATTTGATGCAGCAATGCTTAGTTTTACGTCATATACCAAAATTGGACTTAGGTTAGCAACTTTTCTTGGAATTGGATGTGGAATTGTTAGTGCAATTATTGGTATGGTATATTTGGTGATGAAATTGATTTTCTGGAATAATTTTGTTGCTGGTATGGCACCTGTACTTATTGGTATGTTCTTTTTGGGGTCTATTCAGTTATTCTTTTTAGGATTTTTGGGAGAGTATATTATGAGTATTAACCAGAGAGTGATGAATAGGCCATTGGTTATTGAAGAAGAGAGAATAAATTTTTAATGAAATATATTGCTAGAATCTACTAATTTAAGCTATGAACGGGGACACAAGATATGAAAAATGATTGGTATAAGAAAATATACATTCTACTTACATTTATTTCCATGACGACAATGATATTAATTCTTTTCCTGACGTATGGAACTGAATTTAATGAGTACTTTTTTATTGATCGATTAGATACAGGAATGGATTTTTTTAATAGTGTATTGTATACTAAAGGAAGACATCCATATACTCAATATGGAACCATTTATCCCCCATTAGCCAATTTTTTCTTTTGGGTAATTGGGCATTCGGTTCCGAGAGATGTTGTTATTAATTGGCCAGATACTTTTCTGGATGGTGTAAATATAAGAGGAACAGTGGTGGATTTGAGACTAAATCAAGTTGTGTTCTTTTATTATATGCTGTTTCTTATAGTTGTAGCAGTTATGTTTGTAGTTGTGCTTAGTTATGCATATGATAAAGCTCAAATGGGAATGGCAATGGGGATTGCCTTCTTATTTAGTTTTGGTAGTTTATGGGCATTTGAACGAGGGAACATAATTATATTAACAGTA
>JAZRLF010000041.1:0-24017 GCA_045646695.1 Lachnospiraceae bacterium | reverse complement strand
ACTCGACATAGGCTCAGTGAAAAAGATGGGCTTGTTAGTGATGTCCAAAAGTGATATAGTAAAACCACAAGTCACAGACTGATACTTTATCAGTGCATCTCAGGTGGAGTCTACACCATTATTTCCGAGGGTAAATTTACGCGGCCGATCTTCCATATTATGGTTTCTTTTTTGCGGAGGATGTTGTATAATATTCAGGAAAAGATACTCGCTGTCTAATGATAGCATATCTAATAATAGGTGTTTGTGAAACTTAGAGATTGGCTGGCCCGAGCAATATATGTTCTGCTTCAGGGACGCTCCTGCTCCGTGAAACTCTGCAGCAGTACTAAGCTCAAGTGCGGCTTTCAGCCTTCTTTCGCTAAGGACTGGCGAGTTTCAAGGCCCTTCAGCCAGAACATATATTGCTCGGGCAGCCAGCCTCTAAGTTATGCAAACACCTAATGTCTAGTGAAGAGGAAAGGATCGGTAATAAAAATGGAAAAGTGGAAATGCACAATATGTGGTTATATCCATGAAGGTGAGATGACGGAGGATTTCAAATGTCCTGTATGTAAGCAGCCGGCAAATGTATTTGCCAAGATTGAGGAGAAGTCTGCTGCACCGACTAAGAATCCTTTTGCAGGAACCAAGACAGAAAAGAATCTTTGGGAGGCTTTTGCAGGGGAGTCTCAGGCTCGCAACAAGTATACTTATTTTGCATCCGTAGCCAAGAAAGCAGGCTATGAGCAGATTTCAGCATTATTCTTGCAGACTGCTGAAAATGAAAAAGAACATGCTAAGTTATGGTTCAAGGCACTTGGTGAGCTGGGTGATACTGCGGAAAATCTGCTCCATGCTGCAGAAGGTGAAAATTACGAATGGACAAACATGTATGATCGTATGGCCGCAGAAGCAGACGAAGAAGGCTTCCATGAGCTTGCAGAACAGTTCCGTGGCGTGGCTGCTATCGAGAAGGCACACGAAGAGAGATACCGTGCCTTGCTTCACAATGTGGAGTCTAAGCAAGTTTTTGAAAAAGCAGGTATTGTGATGTGGGAGTGCCGCAACTGCGGACATCTGGTAACCGGCGTAAAGGCACCGGAGGTTTGCCCTGTATGTAAGCATGCTCAGAGCTACTTTGAAGTAAGAAAAGAAAATTACTAATCATATAAAAGTGCGAGTGTTAAAAGAGCACTGTGAATGATGTGCTCATTGATTAGAACTATATTGCTGAATAAAAAAATCATTGGCAAAATGTTAAACATCTTGCCAATGATTTTTGTGTGCGCTTTCATAAATTGCAAAGAGAGAGCACATGGTGTTGTACGCGTCAGAAAGTGTAAAGTAAGTATCAAAGTCATAATAGTTACATATCAGACGCTCGTGTCCCGCACCCCAGTAAGCTTTTTCACCTACCATCTTTCTGTCTTCACAAATAAGTTCGTCATTTATGTATAATTTCCCGTTTGAATAGCGTGCCACGCCTTTGTCACAGACGATTTCAATATCCGGAGACGGGTCTGCCTTGTAGGCATTGGTTGCAAAGAAAATGCCTGTTGCACCATTTGCAAATTTCAGGTATGCAGAAAGTGTATCTTCTACTTCTATAATATTCTCAAGGGAATAATTGGTCATATTGGCTCTTAAAGAGGAAATGTGACCTACCAGATACTGCAGCATATCCAGGGTATGGATGGACTGATTGATCAATACGCCGCCGCCTTCGGTACTCCATTTGCCTCGCCATGCATCCTGGGCATAGTATTCTGCAGAACGATGCCAGGTAACAATGCCCTTGGCACATATCACTTCGCCCAGCTCCCGATTCTCAATGATAGATTTTAACTTCTGCGCGCAAGGGTTTAAACGGTTCTGGAATACCAGACAAATCTTGTCACTGCCTTCGGTATGAATTAAGCGGTCAAAGTCTTCTTTGGTCATAACCACCGGCTTCTCGCAAACAACGCTTTTACCGGCTTTCATGGCAGCTGTTATCATCTCATAGTGGAGATAGTGTGGTGTGCAGATATGCACACTGTCAATATTGGTATCTGCTAACATCTCGTAAAAATCAGTATATCCCTTAACGTCATAATCCTGCTGACATAAGCGGATTTTCTCAGGGTTAATATCACATACGGCATAAAATGCTGCGTTTTTGGTCTTGGTCAGTGCATTGGCATGCAGGGGAGCGATAGAGCCGTAGCCGACGATACATGCATTTTTCATGGCAGTAACTTCTCCTTGTTGTTGGTGTGTTTGTTTTGGGGTTTGCAAACTTTGGAGATTGGTGGACGGAGCGCTATATGTTCTGTTTCACGGACGCTCTCGCTCCATGAAAATGCGTAGCGGTACTAAGCGCAGACTGCGGCTGTCGCCTGGCTTCGCTAAGGATCGACGCTTTTCAAGGCCCTTCAGCTAGAACATATATCGCTCCATCCATCAATCACAATAGTTTGCAAACTGCTAGTAAGTCGTGTATTTATTATAGCACATCGTGCAATGAAAGAAATTGCAAAAAATTTCATTTTAGATTGCAAAATGTAAGTAAGATCCTTAGGACTCGATTTTACGGATAATGTGTGTATTCACTTCATCGGAAGGTGCATAGCCAAAAAATTCCTTATAGGCTCGAAAGAAGGTGGAATAGTCGGAAAAACCATAGCTTAAATATATATCTGTAGGTTTGCTGCCGGAACGAAGACCGACCTGAGCCATGATCAGCTTCTTGGAAAGTATGTACTTCTTGGGACTGATTTTCAAATGCTTTACAAATAACCGGTGGAGGTAACTTTTGGTAATATGCAGCTCGTCGCAAATGGTTTCCACCGTAAGGGGCATGGTAATATTACTATTAATATATGCTACCGCTTCATTGATCAAAGGATTTACCGTATAAATATGGGTGTCTTCAAAATTTTTGGATGCAAGGGTAATGTTGTAAATGATTTCTTCCGTAAGGTGGGTCAGAATTTTCTTTAGTTGTTCACCGTGAAAATTCTCACAGTAATAATCCATTTTCTTAAAAATATCAGCAATTAGTGTATTGCCGTCAAAATGAATCACATCTACGTTGGTCGGAATATGGTTCAATATATCCGATTCCAGAAGATGCTCATCAAAAAGTATATTGTATCTTTCGTAAGTAGTCACAGTGTTCATAGATACGGAGTGAATAAGCAGTGGCTTGGAAATAACCAAACTGTTCTTGGTCAGCTGGTAGGTTTTTCCCTCTACAGTGTATGACACATCTCCCTTTTTCAGGAAAAGAATCTCATAAATATCGTGTGTATGAGAAGGATAACAGTTGTCATTGCACTGAGAGGTGTGATTAAATATGAAATCCTCTGATGCATAGGAAGAGTATGAAATATCTGAAAACATGTTAGCGCCTCCTTTTCTGCCCACATATTACCATATCTGTACACTTTTTGCAATGTAATAGATGCTTTTTTATTATTTAAAAGGCAAAATGGGGGAGTTATAATGACATTACACAATATAGTGCGATACATAATTTGGAAGATTAGGAGGATTTTATTCATGAAAAAGTTGAAACTTGCTGTTATCGGTCAGGGAAGAAGCGGTCGTGATATTCACGGACTTTTTTACAAGAGCGAGAATAATGACATTTTTGAAGTAGCAGCAGTGGTAGAAGAAGATGTTCAGAGAAGAGAACGCGCGCTGGAAGAGTATCCGGGCTGCCAGGTTTATGCAGATTACAAAGAGCTGTTTGGCAGAGAGGATTTAGATTTGGTAGTAAATAGTTCTTATTCTCATCAGCATTATCCGATTACAAAAGATTTGCTGGAGCACGGCTTTAATGTTTTGGTTGAGAAGCCATTTGCTCGTAATTATTATGAGTGTGCGGATTTGATGAAGACAGCAAAGGACCATGGGGTGGTACTGGCAGTATTCCAGCAGACCTTCCTGGCACCGTTTTTTGAAAAAACCAAAGAGATTCTGGCATCCGGAAAGATTGGTGATGTGTTACAGGTAAGCATTCGATACAATGGTTTTGCAAGACGTTGGGACTGGCAGACTTTACAGTCCAAGCTTGCCGGCAGTGTTTACAACACAGGCCCTCATCCAATTGGTTTGGCAGTTGACTTTTTGGGTTATCAGGATGATATTCAGGTGGTATATTCCAAGTTGGCCTGTGCTATGACAAGCGGTGATGCAGAAGACTATGCAAAGATTCTTTTGACAGCATCCGGCAGACCGGTGGTGGATATCGAAATCAATTCCACAGACCCTTACAGCGATTACAACTTAAAGATTCAGGGTACTAAAGGTACATACAAGTGTACAACCCGTGCATACAAGATGAAATATATCGTAGATGGCGAAAATCCTGAGCAGCCGGTTCAGGAAGAATTCTTAAGAGATGAAAATGGTTATCCGCTTTATTGCAGCGAGCAGCTGATTGCTCATGAAGAAGAGGGCGAATTTGAAGGGGATGCATTTAATGTAGGACCGGAGAGAATCTACAGATCCCTGTACAATACTTTGACTACCGGCGCACCGCTTGAGGTGAAGACCGAAGATGTTGCCAAGATAGTACGTATTATGGAGACTGTTCATGCCCAGAATCCATTACCTGTAAAGTTTTAAGTAAGAGAAGGGTTGTTTTATAGGTATTTGCGAAACTCAGTGTCTGCTGGCCAGAGCATAGAGTGCGTTGGCGGCCGGACACAGAGTTTGGCAAAAGGATAGTAATTGAGGATAGAAGGAGAGCAACATGTATAAAGTGGCGATTCTTGGATGTGAGAATTCACATGCAAATGCATTTTTAGATGCAGTTATTAACAACAAAATCGTGGAGGATGTGGAGTTTGTAGGTGTATACAGTGATGATATGGATGCAGCTATGAAGCTTCGCGAAGAATTTGGCGTATATGTAGCACAAGCTTACGATGAATTTGTGGGCAAGGTTGACGGTATCATTATTACAGCGCGCCATGGAGATAATCATTACAAATATGCCAAGCCTTATATTGAGGGCGGTATTCCGATGTTTATTGACAAGCCGATTACCTGCTCCGAAGAAGATGCCAAGGAATTTATGGAAGCCTTAAGGGCACATAATGTCCCTGTTTCCGGCGGTTCCGTCTGTGTTTTGGCAGATTACGTTCAGGAGTTAAAGCAGGCGGTAGCAGAGCAAAAGTACGGTGAGATCTTAGGTGGATTTTTACGTGCACCTATGAATACTAATAATCCATACGGCGGTTTCTATTTTTATACCCAGCATTTGACACAGGTGACCATGGAGATTTTTGGGTTATATCCAAACAGTGTAAGAGCAGTACGAAAGGGCGATGTGTGCAGCTGTCTTGTCAGATATGACAATTATGATGTAAACCTTTCTTTTGTAGAAATGGATGACAAATACTATGCGGGCATTAACTGCAAAAAGGCATACATAGGTGACCATTACAGCTTGGATGGTCTGTTTGAGCGTGAGTTTATGGAGTATTATAAGGTGTTGACCACTAGACAGCAGAAGACATCCTATGAAGATTTCTTTGCACCGGTTTATGTGATCAATGCTATGGCACGTGCTTTGGAAAGCGGCTGTGAGGAAAAGGTGAACAGATGGCAGGCATAATACTTTCTGCATTTGCAGACGAATACAGCAAAGATATTGATACCCAGATTGCAATGCTTAGAGAGCAGGGAGTTCCTTATCTGGAGCCCAGATTTATCGGAGACCAAAATATTTCTGCACTTACCGCTCAGGAAGCCAAGGAGTTAAAGGATAAGCTGGGGGATATCAAGGTGTCCTCTATAGGTTCTCCTTTGGGCAAAATAAATCTGGCAGATGATTATGAGGGTCACTTAGAGGTGGCAAGAAGAGTATTTGAAACTGCCTGCATTCTGGAAACGTCAAATGTAAGAATGTTCAGCTTTTATCTTCACGATGGTAAGAGTAAGGCAGAGTGCCGCGCAGAGGTAATAGAGAAGCTGGGCCGGATGATAGACTTGGCAAAGACCTACGGTATCACACCATGCCATGAAAATGAAGCAGAAATATACGGAGAGTCTCCGGAACATTGTCTGGATTTGCTGGAAACCTTCGGAGGGGATTTAAAGTGTGTATTTGATATGGGTAATTTTGTACTGGGCGGCTTTCGACCATATCCGGATGCTTATGACAAGCTGAAAAAATATATTCAGTATTTCCACATTAAGGATGCCCTTTACGAAGGTGCCGTAGTGCCGCCGGGATGCGGTGCCGGCTCCATCAAGGAGATTCTGGACAGTTACTTAAAAGAGTTCGACAGGGATGTCATCGCCACTCTGGAGCCACATTTACAGACCTTCAGCGGACTCAATGCATTGGTTGGCAGAAGCTTTGATAATCCATACAAGTTTGAGACACAGGAAATTGCCTTTTTGGATGCTTTGCGCAAAATAAGAAGCATTATGGCATAAGGGCAGGAGTGAGAAAATAGAGTAATATCAAAATGGATTCTGATGGAACCTGAGAAAATTGATATAGGCAGTAATTTGCAGAGCTGTTGCAAAAAGTAGTGAAAAACTACCGGAGCAACAGCTCATTTTATTTTTCTTTATTACACCCAATAAGCCATGCGGTAAGCCTTGGGTGTAAGTTCAAATTTTTCTTTAAATCGTCTGTTAAAATTTGCATAATCCGAAAAGCCGGATTGGACGCAGACCTCTGCTATGCTTATCTTGGTAAAGGTAAGCAGTTTTATTGCATAATCAAAGCGTAAATTATCTACATAGGTTTTAAAATTCATACCTGTTTCCTGCAAAAAAAGTGTACTCAGATAAGCTGGAACGATTCCTACATAATCTGCGGTGTCAGGTAAAGTAATATTTTTGCGGAAATTTTCCATGATGTAAACGATTGCGGATTGAATGTGTGACACAACAGGCTGCTTGGGTGCAGGTGTAACTGTAGTAAGCTTATATAACAGACAACGTAAAAATTGGACTGCGTAAGCAGTGTTGCCATTTTGAGAGGCGGAGACAATCTCTTCTAATAACTTCTCTACCAATATGCAGTCAGCTTCCGGAAGAAGAACTGTATTTACTTTGTTAGAAAATAATTGGAACAATGGGGCCATATCGCATAGCGTGCAAGGGAACATGACGTTGATAATTTCAGCATCTGTTTTGCCTGTGGCATGAAAGCTTGCAGGTGACATAAAAAAGAGCATGTTACGTTGGACGGGATATTCTGTACCGTCAATGATATATGTTCCGTACCCGTCAATAATATATTCGATTTCAAAAAAATCATGTCCGTGGGCTAAACGAGGCCCATACAATTTTTTCTGTGAGGCATTGATAATTCCGTTTTGAATGTGCTCGTTTCTTTTATAAAGATTCATATAATCTCCCTTCCGATGTCATACTGTCTGCGTCAATCATAAAAAACTTATGGCTCATATGAGAAGACAGCCTTTTTAAATCGTAAAAGATTTATTTGCTATTTTGTATCCATATCATTCATAACATACAATCTAAAAAAAAGCAATGTTTTTCAAAAGAGAAAATATAGGAAAAATGGGTATAAAATCCTATAATAAGACTAAAGTGTCAAAGGGCAATATGTTTTTATACAAATAAACAATTTATTGTATGTCTTTTGGCATCCTGGTAAAAAATGCATTAATTAAAGGAGGTAAAAGAAAATGCAGAAAGCAAAACGTTTTCGATTACTGACGGTCCTTTTGGCCGTAGTAATGATGTTTGCTCTTAGTATTCAGGCATATGCCGCTACGAGCAAACCTGTAACCCAGGATGGCATTACAGTTACCTTAGTTACAGACAAGGATTCCTACAAAGCTGGCGAATCTGTAAATGCGACAGTGAAAATTGAAAACCACACCGGAAAAGATGTATTTGTTTTTACACAGATCACAGTTCCGAGTGCTGTAAAATTAGCTGGCGCAAACGCTTTTGATGCAGTTTTAGCCAATGGCCAGGCCTGGACATCTGCTGCAGGTGTCTTAAGTGGTACAGCAGGCACCACTGCCACAGGAGACAACATGCAGGCAGGTTTATGGACTGTAGTTTCTATTCTTGCGCTCGGCGGTATAGTAGCGCTGTTAGTACACGGCAAGAACAGAAAGATATGGGTTTCCATGATGCTGTGTGTAGTAATGATCGGCGGCCTTATGGCAGCAGCAGTACCTGCACAGGCAGCAGGTGTAAGCGGCAATCTGAGCGTAAGCTGTCCAATCCAGATTGATGGCAAGGCAGCAGAGGTTATCGCTGTAGTGAACTACATTGTAGGCTATGAAGCAGGCAGTGCAGCAACTACAACACCAAGCGAGATTCCGAGTGAGACCCCAACTGTAGCTCCAACCGAGGGTCCGACAGAGGCTCCAACCGAGACTCCGACCGAGGGTCCAACCGAGACTCCAACAGAGACTCCAACCGAGACTCCGACAGAGGCTCCAACAGAAGCTCCGACCGAGACTCCAACAACAGCTCCGACAGAGACTCCAACCGAAGCTCCGACCGAAGCCCCAACAACAGCTCCGACAGAGACTCCGACACAGGCTCCGGAGGATGATGAGACTCCAAGTGAGGCAAGTTACTACGTAGTGTGGGATGACTTTAAAATGGTTAGTGCCAACGCATACAGTGTTCAGGGATTTAGTAGCTGGGATGTATTTTCTGCCACATCCATTCCTACGTCGATAAATGAAGCGGCATGCTATGCTGATAATAGTGTGTATACAGATGCACAGGTACAAAGAGCTTTTAATCCAATTTCAGAAAATTTCACATGGGAATTTACATTAAAGGCTGACAGTACCCTGGATGGCACCGTTGTAGATATGAGAAATGGTGATACCACCGCCATTCGTTTCTTGTTAAACGGTAGGAATCTTGAAGCGGTAACTCCTGAAGGCAACATCGTGATTTGTGAAATGTCTCCTGCTAGATTTAAGACCTTAAAGGTAGAAATCAATATGGCAGAGGGCACCTATACTGTATATGCAGATGGTGTAAAGGCTGCAGAGAATCTAAATTTCTTAAATGTATGTACAGAGCTGGACAGAATGTATATCCAGACCACAGATGAAGCAACCGGTTCTGTATATCTGACGACAGTACGTGTATACGTAGGATATTATGTAAATGAGAAGTTCCTGGGGGTTCATGAAGGCTACATTCCTGAGGACTGGACTGTAACAGGCAATGCAGTTGCTACATACAAGGGCGGTACACAGGGACCTGATAAATACAGTGTGGGTATGTCAGAGGGAGCAACCCTGAGTAAGGATGTTTTCTATGAACAGGACGGCGCCTGGGTAGAATACCAGCTTTTGATTCCGGAAAGCATGGACGAATTCTCCATGACTTTAGAAGATGAAGCAGGCAATTCTTTTGTAGTTTCCACAGTAGGTAACGAATTCGGTTATTATAAAGAAGACGGCAGCTTTGAAGCTCTGTATACCTGCATGAACAATGTATGGTATCACGTAATGTTGAAGCAGACCGACGAAGTCGGTATGTTATACCTGAATCATAAGTTAAAAGCAGAAGGCCTTGAACTTCCGTTTGAGAAGTTTACCAAGATGACTTTTGAGGCAGGCAACGGACAGGCATATCTGGATGATATCGTACTGAAAGACTGGGTTCCGTATCCAGAAGACTATGTACCGGAGCCGGTGGCAGTAGAAAAGGAAGAAGGTGCTGTCCTAGTAGGTCTGCAGAGCTGTAACCTTTGGGTAGAAGGTCATCACTTTGGCTGGGACTGGCTGACACAGTGGGACGAAAGAACCCCTGTATTAGGTTATTATGATGAGACTTCAGCTGAAACAGCAGACTGGGAGATAAAGTTTAAGGTAGAACATGGTATTGATTTTGAATTATTCTGCTGGTACCGTTCACAGGGAAGTAATAATGAACCGATTAAGTCCAACAGAAATGGTACTGCTCTTCATGAAGGTTATTTCAATGCACGCTACAGTGACCAGATGAAATTTGCCATTACCTGGGAAAGCGGTGGCGGCCCAATCTCCGGTTCTAAGGACTTTAGAGAAAATGTGGTTCCGTACTGGATTGAGCAGTATTTCAAGGACGACAGATATCTGGTAATTGATAATAAACCAGTTGTAGGTATGTATGGACCAGAACGTGTAGCACAATATTTTGACGGCACCACAACAGCATTAAAGGCGGAGCTTGATTATCTGAGACAGGCCTGTGTAGATGCAGGTTTTGATGGTTGCTATATTATCGCATCCAATAATAGTACGGGCAGTGCAAAATTTGTGGAATATTCCGGTTTTGACGGCCAGTATGCATATCACTGGGGATACAACAGTTCTGTAACAGACGTGCAGAAGAACGGAATGCTCACACTGAATGAAAAAATCAATTCAGAGGGAGGCAAATCAGGTATTATTCCAACTGTTGTTATGGGCTTTGATGCCCAGCCATGGGATCGTATGGGTGGTGGCTTTACCACTTTGGAAGAATATAAGGGATTGCTGGAATGGACCAGAGATGAGTTTATGCCAACCCTAGACAGTGATACATTAGGTTCCAAGATGGTTATGCTTGGTAACTGGAATGAATACGGAGAAGGTCATTTCATGATGCCGGCAGAAGTAAATGGTTTTGGATATCTTGACAGTATCAGAGCAGTCTTTGGTGATAACGCAACTCATACAGATATACAGCCAACAGAAACACAGCGTGCACGAATCAATAAGATGTACATTCAGGACCGTCGAATTCCTCGGGCCTATACTGAGGAAGGTTCCAGCGAGGTTCCGACACAGGTAAAACTGGGATGGTATTTCGAGACTCCGGGTAATGCAGAAGGCTGGACCGCAGGAGGACAGGTTGAAAACCTGCAGGTTACTGACGGAGCAATAAAAGGAACTACAACCGGTAACGACCCTAAGATTTTTTCAAAGGATAATTTAAATATTGTTATAGGCGATGTGCCGTATATCAGAGTTCGTATGAAGGTACAGACAGGTGCGGCTCCGACCTTCATGCTGTATTTTAGAACAGACGAAAAGCCAAGCTGGAGCCAGGCACAATGCATGACCATTGGAATAAGCGATTCAGAAGAATATGTTGACGTTCTGCTTCAGGCAGAAGTAAATCAGTTATGGTACGGAACCTTACAGCAGTTCAGATTGGATCCATTGGATGGAAACGGTACTTTTGCAATCGATTCTATTGAATTATTACAGAAGGAAAGCGACAGTGACGTAAAGGTATTGTTTGAAGGTGAGGAAGCATTTACCTCAAGACCGATACTGATCAGAGATGGTCAGATCATGTTCCCGGCAGCAGAACTTGGTGATTATGTATCAGCAAGCTGGTGTGACAGTTTGGACAAATCCTCTCTGTTAATGCTGATCGGTGAAAAGAGTTATATGGATATTAAATATGACAGTGCAGAAGCAACTGTGAACGGAGAGGCATTTACCGTTCCGGTAGGAGCCATTTCTATTGATAACCAGGCTTACTTCCCATTGAAGGAAGTCATGGAAGCAGCAGGCTTTTATGTGGAATGGAATGAAAGCGAAGGAATTGTCAATATCACCAATACAGGCCGTGTTTTGGAAGTAAAGAAGGGCTGGTATTTTGATAATGACAGCGAAGGCTGGGTAGGCGGAGGTTCCGTTACAGCTTTCACCTGGGATGAAAGTGGCGCACTGAAATTAAGCCCGGCAGCAAGCGCAGCACCTTATACCTGGTCACCACAGAACCTGGGCATCGATATGTCAGAAGTATCACAGATTCGCATCAGAGTAAAATCAGAAGCACCTGTGGAATCTGACAGCATGAGATTATACTTTACATCCGACGGTTCCTTAAGCATGACTAAGAGTTTCTCAGCAAACTATACATCTGCAAAACCGGAAGATGACGGTTACTATACCTTTACCATTAACCCTACCAAGAATTCAGCCTGGTCAGGAGTTCTCAGCAGACTGAGATTCGATCCGACCGCAAGTGCAGTGGTTTGCTATATTGATTCTATAGAATTAATTGGTGAGAAGGTAGAAGAAGAACCACCTGTAGAGGAAGAATTAGAGGTAACAAAAGGCTGGTATTTTGATGCTGATGTAGAAGGCTGGCAGGGCGGAGGCTCCGCTACAGTATTTAAATGGGATGAAAGTGGTGCATTAAAATTAAGTGCGGCTAATGGTGATCCTTATACCTGGTCTCCGGAAGGATTGGGCATCGATATATCTGAAGTGAAGAAAATTCGTGTCAGAGTAAAAGCAGAAAATCCTGTAGGCGGTTTCAGAGTATTCTTTAGTACTTTGGAAGATACCTCCGTAAATTATGCAAAGAGCTATTATGCAGAATATCAGGGACTGACACCGGATAACGATGGCTATTACACCATTGAATATGATTGCACTGGCAATATGTCATGGAAGGGAATTCTGTACAGATTTAATATTCATCCGACAGCAGGAGGCACCGGGGATTATTATATTGATTCCGTAGAGCTGCTTGGAACCAAAACATCATCCGAAGAGCCTGAGGAACCTGATTTAGGTGCAGACCTGGAAGCCAAAACAGGCTGGTATTTTGATGAAAACCAGGAAAACTGGGTAGGCGGCGGTGTGACAAGCTTTACTTGGGATGAAAGTGGTGCATTAAAATTAAGCTCTGCAAACTCCGCACCGTATTGCTGGTCCGCTGATAATCTGGGTATTGATATTTCAGATGTAACATATATCCGCGTACGTGTAAAATCAGAGAATGCTGCAGGAATTTTCAGCCTGTACTTTACAACAGCTGCTGATACTTCATTGAATGAGACAAAGAAATTTATGGCAGCATATGATGGCGCGAAGGCGGACGAAGATGGCTATTATACATTCTATTTTGAATGTGCAGCCAATACAAGCTGGGCTGGAACCTTGAATAGACTGAGAATTGTTCCTACAGCAAGCAGTACCGCTGAATATTACATCGACTCTGTAGAGTTGCTGAAAGAAAAAGTGGTTTCTTGTGATATGCCGATGAACATTCTGGTAATCGGTAACTCTATTACCCAACATGCGCCTGATTCCTCTAAGGGATGGCTTGGCGATTGGGGTATGGCAGCAACCTGTGCTGAAAATGACTATGTACACAGACTTCAGGCAAAGGCATTAAGCATCAATCCGAGTGCGACTATGAAGTGGGTAAATATTTCCGAGTTTGAGAAATATTTCTATGATTTCAGCAAGGTTACTTTAGACTATTCAGAGTATGTAGATTTTGATGCAGATATTATTATTTGTACCATTGGCGCAAATATTAAAAATGCAGAACCGGAAGAAGATGGTTCCTATGCCGATACAGAGCAGGTATTTACAGCACAACATTATAAAAAAATAATTGATTACTTTAATCCGGATCAGGATGCAAAGGTAATTGCAGGCACAACCATATGGGTTGGTGGTGAGATTGAAACTGCAATCAAAGAAGCAGCAAATGAATATGGATATGACTTTGTAAGCATGAATGATCTGACAGATTCTAAATACCGTGCATACGGTTATGCAGAACAGCTAAAAGCTACCTTCAATGTCACCGAAATAAGCTCCGGAGTACTTGCACATCCGGGAGATGAAGGTATGAGAGTTATTGCAGAAAGATTATGGGATAGCTTGAAACCTACAATGGTAGAATTTTTCACAGAAAACGGTGGTTCTTTAGATGAGGAAGATCCGGAAACACCTGATCAGCCTGATCAACCGGAGCAGCCGGAAGATCCGGAACAACCGGTAGAACCGGACATCCCTGAGCTTGACGAAGGTCTGGAAGTAAAGCAGGGCTGGTATTTTGATGAAAATGCGGAAGGCTGGGCAGCAGGCGGCAGCACCGGATTTACCTGGAATGAAGATGGTACCTTAAGCGTAAGTGCAGGAACCACTAATCCGTATATCTGGACTCCGGACAATTTGGGAGTAGACCTAACAGGTGTAACACAAATGCGAATCAGAGTAAAAGCAGATGCACCGGTTAGCGGTTTGAGAGTATACTTTAATACTGAGGCCGATCAGTCAACCAATTTCGGAAAGAGTTTCTGGGTATATTACGAAGGATTAACAACAGGAACTGATGGCTATTACACAATAGACATAAATTGTTCAGAAAATACGTCCTGGACCGGAACACTGAAGCGAATGAGAATAGACCCGACAACAGCAGTAGACGGAGTTATTTACTACATCGATTCTGTAGAATTGATTGGTGCAAAACCGGAATAAATCACATTTGGCGAGAAGCCTGTAATAGGCTTCTCGTTTACATGCAAATTGACTCACGTGTAAAGGAGGAAATAAACCCAAAATGCAATATATATTTTTACTGATCACACTTTTGGTATCAGTATCTCAGACTATTATTACCAAGCAGTATGCTGTGAAAAGCAGCAGACCGAATCAGATTCTCTATTCAGCAGTGTCTGCGCTGTTTGCTTTGATATTTTTTATAATTTCATCCGGTGGCGGATTACAGTTCTCTTTAGAATTTGTACCTTATTCTATAGGATTTGCAATTACATTTGCTGCTGCTATGGCAGGGGTAAATCTTGCACTTGCTACGGGCCCCCTGTGTATTACATCTCTGGTAAGCTCTTATTCTTTGCTTATTCCTACATTATACGGAATCATATTCTTGAAAGAGTCTTTAAGTTCATTGGCATATATTGGAATTGCTTTGTTGCTTATTTCGTTGTATTTTATTAATGTAAGGAAAGAAGTTGTTAAGTTTTCTGTAAAATGGATTATATATCTGGTAATCGGATTTATAGGAAACGGTATGTGTTCTACCATACAAAAGATTCAGCAGATAAAATTTCAGGGAGCTTACAAAAATGAATTTATGATAGTTGCTCTTGGCTTTGTTTTTATTATGCTGATGACACTTGCAGTTTTTCAAAAAGGAAATATAAAGTCAGAGTTAAAGGAAAGCTTTAAGTATGCACCGTTTACCGGTCTGGCAAATGGAGCAACAAACCTTTTAGTAATGATTTTAACGGGACTGCTACCTACTGCAATTTTATTTCCATCTATTTCAGCAGGCGGAAATTCCATTATGTTCTTTGTGGCATTGTTTGTGTACAAAGAGCACTTGTCCCAAAAGCAGATATTCGGATATATAGTAGGTGTTTTGTCTGTTGTTTTACTGAACATTTAAAAGGAGGGACTTATGTACAACGTATCAGTACCTATTACAAATAGAATTGTGAAAAGAGCAGGAAGAGAAAAGATTTTAGCCAGTTTAAAAAATTTAAATGCCAAAAGAATTTTTATGGCCCAGGATACATACTATGTGGATACTGTTAAAAGAGAAGAGGAATTAAGGAATTTAAAAGAAAACTGTGCTTATTTTAAGGAAAATGGTCTGGAAGTGGGAGCATGGACTTTAAGCTTTTCCGTAACAGGAAATACACAATTTACTACCATGAAAACCCTGGATGGATTTGTCTTAAAGGATTGTTGCCCTCTAGATGAAGACTTTAGAAGATTTGTGGGCGGCTACATTGAAGATATTGCAAAGACCGGTGTAGATATGATTATGTTTGATGATGATTATCGGTATGGCTTCCGAAAAGGTATGAACTGTGCCTGTGATAAACATCTGGCCTTAATCGGTGAGAAGGTAGGGGAAGATTTGACCCCTGACACTTTGCGCTTAAAGGCTCTTTCAAATGGCAAAAATAAATACCGGGATGCTTTGTTAGAGGTAAACGGAGAAAGCCTAAAGGTGTTTGCAAAAGAAATGCGCTCCTATGTGGACAGGGTGAATCCGAACATCAGAATGGGTGTGTGCTCTTGTATGTCTCTTTGGGACAATGATGGTGTGGATTCTGTTACGATTACAAAGATATTGGCGGGAAATACAAAGCCGTTTCTTCGTCTCATAGGGGCACCTTATTGGGCAGTAGAGAAAAACTGGGGAAATCGTCTGCAAAATATTGTTGAGTTGATCAGAATGGAGGGCAGCTGGTGTGGTGAAGATATTGAAATTTTCAGTGAGGGAGATACTTATCCCCGACCACGTCACAGAACACCTGCAAGTTATCTGGAATTATATGATACAGCCCTTCGTGCAGATGGTTCTTTAGACGGAATTTTAAAATATGCATTGGATTATGTGTCCTGCCCGGATTATGAAAGAGGCTATGAAAAGGCACATTGCAGAAATGCCGGGATTTATGCCGGTATAGATGATATGTTCTCAGGAAAAGAAGCCTGCGGTGTAAGAGTTTATGAAGCTATGAACAAATTTGCAGACATGGAGATACCGGAAAAAGTGGCCGGCACCTGTGCCGTAGAACATGCCTTTTTCTCTGTTGCGTCAAGGATGCTATCTGACAATTCTATTCCTACTACATATACCGGAGAAGGTGTGTGTGGAATCGCTTTTGGAGAAAATATAAAAATGGTACCCCAGGAGGTATTCCAAAAAGGTCTTATTTTGGATGTAAGAGCAGCACAGATCCTTATGCAGCAGGGCATTGATACCGGTATCACTTCCATAGGGAAGCATGTGGATGTGTATGAAGAATATTTTGTAAAAGAGGATGAATACGTGGCTGGTCGTTTTTCTGCCCGAGTATGTGAATTGGCAGATGGAGCAGAGGTTCAAAGCTACATTAACTATATGAATGAAAACTTTGACCTGGTAAAAGCACCGGGTGCATACTATTATGAAAACAAGCAGGGACACCGCTTTATGGTATTTACTTGCGAAGCATATTTTAATACGGAGTTTCTGTATAGGTCTTACTGTCGTTCCAGTCAGCTTGCAGAAGGTATAAAATGGTTAACAGGCAAAGCACTTCCGGTCTACTGTTTTGGTAATCCGGACCTGTATCTGATGTGCAAAAAAGATACAAACACCATGTCTGTGGGGTTGTGGAATATGTTTGCAGATGCAGTGGATCAGCCGGTAGTAGAATTGGAGGAAGAATATCAAGGTATCCGTTTCTTAAACTGCAACGGCAGGTTAGAGGGTAATAAGGTAGTATTAGAGGAAATCAGACCTTTTGCATTTGCAGCATTTGAAGTAAGCCATGCCGGAGAATAAGGGGAACAGAGGATAAAGAGAATGAAAAGAATTGATGAAATAGACAAAAATTTTAAGACCACAGAAGTAGAAGTGCAGGTTGACAATGTATATGAAGCTTCAAATGACAGATTTAGCCTTTATGGACTTACTTATGAGAACGGTTACAGACGTATGCCGGAGCAAATTGCAAAAAGTATTAATAACAATGTGGAGGCACTACACAGCCATACTTCCGGAGGCAGACTGCGATTTAAAACAGATTCTTCCTGCATAAAATTCCGTTGTGAGCTTCCTGCAGTCTTTGCGGTACCTCATATGCCTTTAACAGGAACTACCGGGTTTGATATATATGAGGATAATCAGTTTAAGCAAAGCTGTGTGCCGCCCCTGGATGTTAAGGACGGATATAGTACCATGATTCAGTTTCCTGACAGTACTATGAGGGACATTATGTTTCATTTTCCTTTATATAATGAGGTCAGCCAGGTTTATATTGAATTGGAGGAGGGGGCACAGCTACAGAAAGCAAGACCTTACAAGTATGAGAAGCCGGTGGTATTTTATGGTTCTTCTATTACCCAGGGAGGCTGTGTTTCCCGTCCCGGCAATGCATACCCTGCAATTCTTTCCAGACGATTAGATTTTGATTTTCTGAATCTGGGATTTTCAGCAGGATGCCTGGGGGAAGAAAATATGGCCCGGTACATTGCAGACCTGGACATGGAGATATTGGTAATGGACTATGACCACAATGCCCCTAACGCAGAGCATTTAAAAAAGACCCATGAGAAATTTTTTCAAATAATCCGTGAGAAAAATCCTACACTTCCTGTTGTCTTTATAACAAGACCGGATTATATTTATGACCCAACTTCTGATAAACGTCAGGCTGTCATAAAAGAAACCTATGATAATGCCAAAGCAAATGGAGATGAAAACGTTTATTTTATAGATGGAAAGGAACTGTGGGGCGACGAAGAAACCGGAAGCTGTACCGTAGACAGAATTCATCCTGCAGATCTGGGACATTGGCGTATGGCAGCACGTATAGAGCCTGTGTTAAGGGACATTCTGGTAGACAATAAGAAATAAATACGTTATAATCTTATAAAAAAGCACTCATCAGGAGGAAATATCGTGAAAGCTGGAAAATCAAGGATCATAACAATTTTTTTGACCATTGTTTTTTTTATTATGACAGGCTGCGGCAGCCAGCCGGCAGGGGATTCGGTTATTCAGACAAAGGATACTACTAATCTGACATTAGATACTGTTACCGTAGGCTCTGTTACAGCTTCTTACGAATCCAATACCTGGTATCCTTATACAGAAGAAAACCAGAGTTCCCCTACTATATATTTAAAGGAAACTTATGGAACAGAGAACGTTGTATATATCAACGTACAAACTACCGGTACATATACAGGTGAGATTACAGAGAACCATAGAATAGAATTAATGAAAACCTTTAATGATATGGGGGGTTATATTACAACAGATGTGTCCGAAATCCGTACCATGGGTGGGAAGCAGGTTATTTATACAGAGAGCACTATGAAGATTACTGATGCGTATCTTGACTTGTTGCTTCAGAAAAATGCCATTACAGAAGAATATATAGACGCATATGGTGGACGGGAAGCACTGTTAAATACAGCGCCTACAAAGCAAATAGTAGTGTATGCGGTGGCAGACGGAAATCTTTGCACATACATTGGTACTTATTATGAAGAAGCACAGAAGCAATTAGTACTGGATGAAATAACCATATTATACGCAACTACACAGATAACTGAATAATTATTTTCAATATATTATATTAGCCGGAAAGTTCGTCATTGACGACAGTGAACTTTTCGGCTAATATGATATTATAGGAGTATTTTTGAGCGTTTGCGCAAGAAAAGTAAACCAAACGGCAAAATTTGATTATGAGAGGGAAAGAATTATGACAATTTTTGATGTTCTGTCACTGTTATGTGGATTGGCACTGTTTCTTTATGGTATGGAGCTTATGGGGGATGCCTTGAAAAAGAGTGCCGGTTCCAGCTTGAAGACTATCTTGGGAAAGATGACATCAAATCCATTGAAAGGATTTCTGTTGGGACTTGCAGTGACTGCTGTTATCCAGTCTTCTTCTGCCACTACAGTTATGGTAGTCGGCTTTGTTAACTCCGGCACTATGACGCTTTTACAGGCTGTTGGAGTAATTATGGGTGCCAATGTAGGTACCGCGGTAACAGCATGGCTTACCGGTTTGTCCGGTCTTGGAGCAGCCGGAGAAGGCGCTATGAACCTGATTCGTTGGTTTAAGCCGGATTCCTGGATGCCTATTTTAGCCATTGTAGGTATTTGCCTGGTTATGTTTGTAAAGCGTGGACGAAAGAAAGATATAGGGGTTATTTTTCTTGGATTTTCTATCTTGATGGTAGGTATGTCCATGATGTCCGACTCTGTAGGAGGTCTGGCACAGAGTGAGAGCTTCCGAAAGATTCTTATTATGTTTGAAAATCCGATTTTAGGTGTAATGGCAGGTTTAATATTGACAGCTATTGTTCAGTCCTCTTCTGCATCTGTAGGTATTTTACAGTCATTGACGGTTACCGGAGCCATTACATATGGAGCTGCTATTCCTATTATTATGGGTCAGAATATCGGTACTTGTGTTACAGCAATGATTTCTTCTGTAGGAGCAAATCGTAATGGTAAACGAGCAGCCATTGTTCACTTATACTTTAATATTATTGGCGTGGTTGTGTATTTAACCTTATTCAGCATTGCGGATGCTATTTTCCGGTTTGCTTTTGTTGATTATACCATCGGTATGTGGGGTGTTGCAGGTGTACATACATTATTTAAGATTTTCTCTGTTATTTTGATGGCGCCGTTCTATCGTCAAATGGAGAAGTTGGCTATTCTGACTATTCCGGACAAGAAAGAAGAAAACGATACCATTACCTTGTTAGACGAACGTTTAACAGAGACCCCGGCCATTGCTTTGGCAAGGGCAGCAGAGGTTACATCCCAGATGGCGGAAATCTCCACCCAGTCTTTATTTAAAGCCCTGGATTTACTGGAAAAGTTTGATACCAAGAAGGCTGAAGAAGTCCGTGAGATGGAGAATAAAGTAGACGTTATGGAGGATGCTCTGGGTTCATATCTGATAAAGGTTTCTTCCTGTAATACAAATGAGACAGATTCCGGACAGGTGACCAAGCTTTTACGTATTATCGGTGATTATGAACGTATTTCCGACCATGCAGTCAATATCGTGGAATCTGCAGAGGAACTTCGAGATAAGAAGAGCACATTTTCAGGAGAAGCACAAAAAGAAGTCGCAGTTATCCGAGAGGTACTGCATGACATCCTGATGCTTACCAAAGAGTGTCTGGATCATAATGATTTAGAAGAAGCTGCTAATGTTGAGCCTTTAGAGCAGGTAATTGATGAATTAATTGAGAAGATAAAATTCAATCATGTACGACGTCTTCAGAAGGGTGAATGTACTATTGAGCTGGGATTTGTACTTAATGACTTGTTGATTAACTGTGAGCGAGTTTCTGACCATTGTTCCAATATTGCCAGCTGTATCATCGAAATTGCAGAGTATGGTGCTTTGGATATGCACAAATATCTGGCATCCGTACGTCACGGCAGTGAAGAGTATGATAAGGAATACAAGCTTTATAAGAATAAGTATAAATTATAAATTACATTGTATATAAAACACGCCCCAGGCGGACTTGTTTTGTCTGGGGTATTGTGGATTTTCTTTAAGAATTGCAATAAAGTAGCTATACAAGTAAATATAGAGTTTGACAAAGAGTATAAATGGAGATATAATTTATACATATTTACTTATGAAGGGTGGGTATAACCATGAAAAAATTACTTTTAGTATTGTTATCGGTTATGATGATGCTTTCTTTTGCAGCTTGTGGCAAAAGTGAAGCAGCACAGGTTACTGATGACTTAATAGCTGCAATCGGCGAAGTAACTTTAAACAGCGAAGCTAAGATTGTGGCTGCAGAGGAAGCACTTGACTCCTTATCTTCTGATGATAAAGAGCAGGTAGAGAACAGAGCTACTTTGATTGCTGCACGTACTGCATATGATGAGCTGGTACAGCAGGAGAAGGAGAAGGAACTGGATCAGAAGGCGGCTGAGGTAGAAGCAATTATTGCTGGGATCGGTGCCGTTACACTGGATAGTGAAGCAGCAATTACTGCTGCACGTAATGCATATGAAGCATTAGAAGAAGATGCTAAAGCATATGTTGATAACTTGAATGTATTGGAAGAAGCAGCAACTGCACTGAGCGATATGCGCGTAGGCAATGTAGAGATATACATTGATTTAATCGGTACTGTAACAACAGAAAGCGGAGAAGCTATTCAGTTTGCTCAGGATGCACTTGCAGCACTGTCTGCAGAGGATGCCGCAAAGGTAAGCAATGTAGCAGTACTGGAAAATGCAATCGTAGAATTTGAGAATCTGAACAGACAGATGGCAGAGGCAATGTTAGGCGGCATGCGTTTGTCAGAGGATTTTGTTCGTGGATTGAAGTTCTACTATCCAATGGCATTCCCTTATTATACAGATTACTGGGGTGCAGATGTTCGTTGCTTTGTGCTTCCATATCTTGGAATGCAGGGTGATGATGTGTGGCTGCGTTTAGTATGTAACTACACAGAAGATGATTGGATTTTCTTCGAAAAAATTACATATGCTGTAGATGATGAGCGTTATTATGATACCTTTAATTATTTTGATGTAACACGTGATAATGATTCCGGCGATGTATGGGAATATGTAGATATTGATGTTTATGACTCAGATGTTGAAATGCTCTGGGAAATTGCTAATTCTAATCAGACCGTCATTCGTTTTGAAGGTGATGATTATTATTATGACTTTACAGTCAGTGATCAGGATAAGCAGGCTATTCGTGAGATGTTAACTGTTTATGAAGCATTATCCAAATAAATAATTTAGGAGCGGGAGAAATCCCGCTCCTATTGTTTATACGTTCTTTTCAAAAACCTCTTTGCCAAGCTGACACCAAGGGCAAATCCAGTCAGCCGGAACATTCTCCCAAGCTGTACCTGGAGCGACGCCGTTGTCAGGGTCACCTACTGCAGGGTCATATTCATAGCCGCAAGGGCAAATATACTTATCCATAATAATCAACCATCCTTTCGATTATTTCCTATGTTCAGGGTAAATAGTTTTAATATTTAGAATTATTTACCCTGAAGTTTATATATAGGTTATGCCTATTTATATCAAAACATTTTATGCAAAGTATCTCTTTAATAATCCTTCGAATGCTTTGCCGTGTCGAGCCTCATCACGAGCCATTTCATGTACTGTATCATGAATAGCGTCTAAGCCCAGTTCCTTTGCTCTCTTAGCCAGATCAAACTTGCCTGCTGTTGCACCGTTCTCTGCATCAACACGTAATTCCAGATTCTTCTTTGTGGAGTCTGTTACTACTTCACCTAATAATTCAGCAAACTTTGCTGCGTGCTCAGCTTCTTCCCAAGCTGCCTTCTCCCAGTATAAACCGATTTCAGGATAACCTTCTCTGTGAGCAACTCTAGCCATTGCAAGGTACATACCAACCTCTGTGCATTCGCCTTCGTAATTAGCTCTTAAGTCCATGATGATGTCTTCGCGAGCACCCTTTGCTACGCCTACAACATGTTCGGCTGCCCAGCTTCTCTGGCCTTCTTCTACCTTATTAAACTTCTCTGCACTAACTTTGCACTGTGGGCACTGTGCCGGTGCTTCATTTCCTTCGTGAACATAACCACATACGCTACATACAAATTTCATAATTAAAATCTCCTTTAAATAAATTTATAAATTAATATTTTTTAATTTTGTTTTGAATTCAGGCATCTGCTGCAGGTGCCTTTAAAATGAATGGTTTGTGTTGTAAGAACCCCGTCATAACAAGCGCTTGCTGTATCAATAATCTTGTCGGCATCAGGAAAAAAAATATCCTGAACACATCCGCACTTAGTGCAAACTACATGATGATGAGGGGAGGTGTCAGCATCAAAATGATCGACACCGTCGCCGACATTAAGTCGGTTGATTTCTCCAATATCGGAAAGAAGGGTCAGATTTCGATAAACGGTACCCAGGCTGATATTGGGATATTGCTGACGAACATGCATATAAACAGTGTCAGCAGTGGGATGATCCTTTCGACCTATTAAAAAGGTCTTAATACATTCTCGTTGACGACTATATTTTAGCGATTCAACCACCTCCTTAATAACAATAACGATTACTGTTTTTATTATACATGAAAAAATGAATTTGTCAACAGGTTTATGAAAAATTTATATATAATTCATGCAAAATTATTTCGTATCTCGGAAAAAATGTGATATAGTAAGGTTAGAAAGGGCTGATAGTATGAAATTAAAAACAAAATTAATGGTAACTTGTTTATCCATGATATTAATTCCATTGGTACTTACCTGTCTGACCTTTGTTATGGTAGGTCGTTATATGGTAGTAAGGCAGGGGGATTTCCGTCAGGAAATCGCACAAGAGGTAGAAGAAAAGACGGACGTTGACATCAGCGGCTTTTTTGAAGAGCCTATGGATGGATTTGACCGGATTATCGCTCCTACTTTTTTAAAAAATATGATTTTTTCTATTGTCATTATATTAGTTTTCACCGGTGTTATGCTGACAATGTGGCTTTACAAGGGTTTGATATCGCCTATCAATGAATTAAATGTGGCCATGAAGTATATCAAGAATGGTGATTTTGAGTATCGTCTGGAGACATCGGATGAAGGCGGTGAAATCGAAGACTTATATCGTAATTATGAAGATATGCGCTTGCGTTTAAAGGAGAATGCCGAAGAGAAGATTCAAAGAGAAAAGCAGAACAGGGAACTTATCAGTAATATTTCCCATGACTTAAAGACACCGATTACAGCTATCAAGGGCTATGCAGAGGGTGTGATAGATGG
>JAZRLF010000040.1:0-16086 GCA_045646695.1 Lachnospiraceae bacterium | reverse complement strand
TTTCTGCCGATGAGTCCGCCCTGCTCATTTTAAAACCTTGGTCGACAGGGCTTAGGTGGTCGTTTTTTGCCTTAACCTAAACAACTAAAAACCATATGATTTTTTAATCATTTAATACTTGACATATCACCGCTGGACTTTCTTGTGGGATTATAGTGTTATTATATCCTTTTCACATCTACGTGTCAATTTTTTATAAAACATTTGTATTACAAATTTCCGGAGCCTTTGTATTTGTACGATTATATTTACATTACCGCAGACCGCGGTTGATCGAAAATACGGTTTTTCCCACTTTTTCTTGACACTTTTTGCCGGAGAAATTATACTTTTCTTAATATTTTACACGGAGAAAACACATGACCAAACATACCTTACCCATACAAAAACTATGCCTGATCGGAACAGTCACCTCTATTATGGCCGTAATGGCGCAAATTGTCATTCCAATGCCTGTAGGCGTTCCTATGACCATGCAAAGCTTGGCAGTTTCACTGGCAGGTATTCTGTTAGGCCCCAAACACGGAGCATCGGCTGCACTCATATACCTCTTTGCAGGTGCCGTGGGCATTCCTGTTTTTTCAGCTTTTACAGGCGGACTGCAATGTCTGTTAGGCCCTACAGGAGGTTTTTTAATTTCCTTTCCGCTGATGGCCTTGATCATTGGCCTGGGTACTCAATACAGGGCGCGCTTGAAAGGCCTCTTTACCATTTCCCTTATTGTGGGGAATCTGATAAACCTGCTCTGCGGTGCCGCCTTTTACTGTATCATAACCAGATCCACCTTTACTATCGGAATCACGACCTGTGTGCTGCCTTTTGTACCGGTTACGATTCTGAAAATGGTACTGGCAGGTATGTTAGGCCTGCCTATCAGGAAGTATTTAAGCCGGATGTAACTCCGGCTTTTTGTACGTGATAAGCTTCTTTTTCAAGGGTTAAGATTGTGAAAAAAATAATCATTTCATTCTGTGATTTACCCAGACGACAGATTACGGAAAGATTTCCTTTGTATAACCGTATGCGCATCCGGATGGAGAAAGCAGTTTTTGACCTTCTAGTTAACCATCGGAAAAAGCGGAGAAAAAAAAGAAATAAAAACAGCTGTCTTTTAGACATAGAAATACCTCGCTTTTACCTAATATTTTGAGGTTCCAAAAAATCTCCTCATTACTTATAGGCATTAGCAAGGCATTTTGTCACACTTTTTTGTCACGGTTACGGATTTTTATGACCAACACCAATATAACTGTCATACCCATGTGCTGCCTAAACTCCCTGCATTTTCGGTACTAATTCATTCTTTTTTCTTTTTGTTTAAAAAAATCAGAGCCAACGCTAAGTTATTTCAGCTTAGCGTTGGCCCATTTATACTTCCTATATATTCATATTGAATTCACTTAGAAGGAACAGGTAACCGTTGGTAACGTATTGTATCCTGCACCTGTTAGCTTCGTCATATGCTCTAAGTAACCGTTTTCGTATCGTTTCTTTAAATATTCACTGTCCACAGCATCCAAGTCGCCCCAGAGGCGTACCTTCGTCTCACCCGGATACCATACCAAAGCCTGCTCGCCTGCATAACCGAAATATTTGGTCAGATTCAGCACGCTGCCGCCGATACGGCAAAGTACTTTGCCTGTTTCATCGTAGAGCACACCCTTTGCATAAAACTCGTGATATCCATCACCATTTAAATCCACCGGTGAACAGGTATTGATCGGCACCGGAAAATCAAATTTAACATCCTCACCTGTCATGGCGTCCATCACATAGATTTCATCAGGAATATGACTGGCCTGAGGCTTGATTTTCACTGCCAGAGCCATTTTGAAATGATCCGGTCTCACTGTTGCCACCCAGCCGGTATGCATATGGTTGGTATTATAAGCGGTATATTCACTCTGTACTCTGCGCCATACCACATTGCCCTTTTCATCATACATTACCACACGCCAGCAGCCTACATAGTCCTTATCCTCACGACAGGTGTAAATGTATTTTTTGCCGTCAGGTCCCCAGAACATCTGCACCACATCACTGTGTCCCTGGAAATCATCTCTGCCGCACACGAACAAATCATGTCCGTCATCCAGAGAAAATAATCGCTCGCCCCAGAATACTTCATCAATACCGTCTTCATTAAAATCAATGACGGAAATATGGTGGGAAGAACGCGGACCCGGCTCTTCTGCACTGATTTTTCTTTCCCAACGCTTAGACATATCGCTATTATACGCCTGCAGGAACATATCACCATAGGTACCCTGCGCAGTAACAAGTACAGGTTCTCCGTGCACATAACCTGCTGTCAGATTCGGACGATAGCAGTTGGCAATAGATTCATGCAATGTATTTTCCGCCGGAAAATACCAGCTATCCATAGTTTCACCGGTTCTCGGGTCAATCTTTTCCAGAATGGAGTTCAGCACACTGAAAGGTCTCATATCATCTGTATTATGTACAAAATAAATTTCATCCATACCGTCCTGGTCTAAGTCAAATGCTATAAACGGACAGAACCACACGCCCGGCATAACACCAGGGCCATACTCACGGTGCCACAGCCTCTGGCCCTTCTCACCGTATAAAGCCAGATGCATGTTACCGGTCTGCGGACGGATATACTCCTCCCACGGATCCATGTTGTGGGAATCTGAATAACCGAACAAAATATACTCCGGCTCATCCTTTGCAATTCTTAGCTGAAGGGAGCGGATGTTTCCTAACGGCAGCCCCAAATCAAACTCTTTTAAAATCTGAATATTCATAACATAACCTCCATTCATTGGTTGTTATCGGTATTTTACTCCAAATAATTATGAATTGCAACACAATAGAAATTGTTTTATACGAGTGGTTATGATATACCGAAACCAAGAAGGCAGTACTATATACTAAGTAGAAAAAAAGTGTTTCAGGACATTTACTCCAAAAACACTTCAATATTTTACATTTTATAATATGTATTTTAAATACTGCTTTTCTTCTGCCTTATATACACCATCAGGTTTATCATTCTACCACACGGACCTTGCCGGCCTTCAGCATATCCAAGTAATCCATTGGCTTCTCAATCCGCTCCTCGGTCTCAATACTGCATCGGAAGTTGTCCGTTACACCATGACTATCGGAGCCTGCCGTCTCTGGGAGGCCATACATCTGCGCATATAGCTTTCCTCTGTCATTCATACCCTCATCATGCCTCTGGCCGCCGTTAAAAACTTCTACTCCATCCACATCTCTGGGAAATAATTGAATATGTTCAATATAAGGCCTTTCTCTGAATGGATGTGCGTGGATGATAAATCCCCCGTCCTCATGCATCAGCCGAAAAGCCTCTCTTACAGCCATTTTATCAATGTCAGGATGTGCAAGCAGCCATGCTTTGTCCAGATTATACACCAGAAAATCCGCTCCCTGTACGCCATATTCAAAGCCCCAAAACACCTGCAAGCCTATTTTTTCTCCCTCTTCCTTGGCATATTCATAGCCTTTGCAGAAAAGCTCTACCTTCTCTGCCCAAGGGAGGCTTCGGTCTACCGCACAATTTCCGTTAAAAAAGTGGTCCGTCACAAAGATGCCTGTATAGCCCTGCTCCTTGTAGCTTCTCGCCATCTCCGCACCGGTTGACCTGCCGCAGGCACTGCCTTCGCTGGTATGCATATGTGTTTCGTATTTATAACTCATTTCTTTAAATTGGCCTCCAAAAATCCTTTGATTGCTTCGAAGCTCTCTATACTCAGCGCATGCTCCATATTGCAGGCATCCTCTTCTGCCACCTTGGCATCCACACCAAGACTGGTCAAGAAATTATAAAAAAGCTCATGGCGCTCCATCACCCGTTCTGCGATCTCACGCCCTGCCGCTGTAAGACTGAGCTCGTGCCCGTCCATAATCAGATAACCGGCTTCCTCCAAATTATGTACGGCTACGCTGACGCTTGGCTTGGAAACCCCTAAATCACGGGCGACATCGATACTTCTGACATTCCCCCGTTCTCGGCCGATCCTTAATATACTTTCTAAATAATCCTCACCGGACTGTTTCATGCCAGTGTACCTCCTTATATTGTGTTAATGTTTCTGCTCTACCTCATCAATCATGTAGTGGATATCCTGCATCCGCATGTCCACTTCCGTGATCACATCGGCACATTTTTTCAGCTCCGTTGCAATACGTTCCGGGTTCTCGATTTTCTTTTTGTACTTGAGCTGGTGCTCCAGGCTGGCCCAGAAATCCATAGCAATGGTACGAAACTGTACCTCTACTACCATGTGTCGCTTCTCCTGGGATAAGAAAATCGGCACCTCCAATATCAAATGCAGACTGCGGTATCCGTTAGGCTTAGGGTTTTTGATATAGTCCTTGACCTCCACAATGCGTATATCATCCTGGCTGGTCAAAAGCTCTGCCAACTTGTAAATATCTTCCACAAAAGAGCAGATAACCCTGACTCCTGCGATATCAGTCAGCTTCTCCCGCATATTCTCTACCGTCACTTCATAGCCTCTGCTCTGAAGCTTTTCGATGATGCTCACCGGCTTCTTGATACGCGACTTAATGGTCTGTATCGGATTGCGGTCTGCCCGCACGGAAAATTCCTCATCCAATACCCGAAGCTTGGTCTCTATCTCCCGAATGGCACAACGATTATACATCATAAGTTCCACAAAAGGCTTGGCACGCTTTAACGCTTCTATACGTTCTGTATCCAACCACATACCACCCTGCTGATTCTCCATAGTAATTCCTTTCATCCAGTAACCGGGCGACTTATTACTTTCCTGCATTGTCTACACCATTTTTCGCACCGTATCCGTACTGCTTCCCTGCAGTCTCTGCGCTGTTTTTTGCACCGCCGCTTACCGTTCCAAAAACTTCTTGATAGGGGCCTCCATACACAGGACACCCTTCAGTTCTATTTTACTAAAATATACCTTTAAATGGAAGTAAAACTCTGTTAATTTTTTATAAATTTCCTCAAAACTTACTATCCCTCCTCCTTATATCGGGGTAAGTTTTACTCCGTCAGGCAACATCCTGTATTTCAGAAGGCATTAGAATGGTTGCGTGTAAAACCAGCGGCGTAAGTTTTACCAGCAAGCTTCTATTAACTTCTGAAATACAGGATGCTGCCTGACGGCTTGAAACCTTACGCCGTATAAATCTCCTGCTCCATACGCTCCAATATCTCCTCGCAGGCTCCCAGAATAATCTGAGCATCCTTTTCCACCATGCCCGTCAAAGTGCATCTATAGGTAAAGGTCGGGTTACCCATTGGTGCAAATGTCATGCTGCCTTTAAAAGACTTCACAAAGGCCGGTATCAGGTCCGGATTGATGTGTGCATCCGGGCGCACCACAAACTGAATGCGGTCCTTGATGCTGCGGACATCCGTCATATACATACGGTGAGCTCGCACACGCAGTAGGTTAATACGCAGCAAATTGTCCACCGGTGTCGGCACACTGCCGAAACGGTCCTGCAGCTCCTGCAGCATATCTTCCTTATCCGCCTGTGTTTCCACTCCGGCAATACGTTTGTAAATATCTAACTTCTGTACTTCATTTAAAATATATTCTGCAGGAATAAAGGCATCAGCGCTGACATCCACCTTGGTATCAAAATCTACTGCAATTTTCTTGCCCTGGGCCGTCATTACCGCCTGATTCAGCATCTTGCAATACATATCATATCCCACAGCTTCCATATGGCCATGCTGGGCCTTGCCCAGCAGATTGCCGGCACCTCGGATTTCCAGGTCTCGCATGGCAATCTTAAAGCCACTGCCCAAATCCGTAAATTCCTTAATAGCCTGCAGACGTTTTTCTGCCACTTCTTTTAATAATTTGCCCCGCTTATACATCATAAAGGCATAGGCGGTACGGTTAGATCGTCCCACGCGACCGCGGAGCTGATACAGCTGACTCAGTCCCAGACTATCCGCGTCATGGATAATCATGGTATTGGCATTGGAAATATCCATACCGGTCTCAATAATGGTTGTAGACACCAATACGTCAATGTCTCCATTGACAAAATCATACATAATACGCTCTAACTCATGCTCCTTCATCTGACCATGAGCAAAGCTTACCGTAGCCTCCGGCACCAGCTGCTGCACCTGCAAAGCCACCTGGTCAATATCATTGACCCGATTATATACGTAAAACACCTGTCCTCCGCGAGTCAGCTCCCGGACAATAGCCTCACGAACCATTTCGTCATTGTATTCCATCACATAGGTCTGAATCGGCAGTCGGTCCTGAGGCGCCTCCTCCAAAAGACTCATGTCACGTACGCCAATCAGGCTCATATGCAAGGTTCTCGGTATCGGAGTAGCCGTTAAAGTCAGAACGTCTACATTTTCTTTTAACTTCTTAATCTTTTCCTTGTCGCTTACGCCAAAACGCTGCTCTTCATCGATAATTAAGAGGCCCAGATCCTTAAATTCCATATCCTTGGACAGCACTCTGTGGGTACCGATAACAATATCCACAAAGCCCTTTTTCAAATCTGCCAGGGTACGCTTCTGCTCGGAAGGCGTGCGGAAACGGCACATCAGGTCCACCCGCACCGGGTATTCCTTCATGCGCTGTACAAAGGTATGATAATGCTGCTGAGCCAAAATAGTGGTAGGTACCAGATATACCACCTGCTTGCCCTCCTGAACCGCCTTAAAGGCTGCACGGATGGCCACCTCGGTCTTGCCATAGCCTACGTCACCGCAAACCAGACGATCCATAATCTTGCGGCTTTCCATATCACTCTTGGTGGCTTCAATGGCAGCCAGCTGGTCCGGCGTCTCCTCATATGGGAACATTTCCTCAAACTCCCTCTGCCAAACCGTATCCGCTCCATACTGATAGCCCTCTGCCTGCTGCCTGTGGGCATACAATTCCACCAAATCCTTGGCAACACTTTCCACCGCTGTTCGTACTTTCTGCTTGGTATTCGCCCATTCCTTGCTGCCCAACTTACTAAGCTTCGGAGGCTTGGCGTCTGCAGAACCATATTTTTGTAAAATATGAAGTCCTGTAGCAGGCACATATACATTGCCATTGTCCCGGTAGGCCAATTTTATATAATCCTTAATGATATGGTCTACTTCTACCTTTTCGATACCCTGATACTGACCCAGTCCGTAAAGCTCATGGACCACATAATCCCCTACATGCAGCTCCGCAAAATCTTGAATCTTGGTGCCGGAAAAGCCGGATTTCTTTTTCTTTTTGCGCTTCTCAACACCAAATATATCGCTTTCTGCAATCACCACAAAATGCAACAACGGATATTCAAAGCCTCTGGCGACACTGCCTGTCAGACACAATACCTCTCCTACAATAGCCTCTCTGAATGGGTCCTCACTGTAAGCCGCAGGAATATCATTGTCCCTGAGACTTTCTGCCAAACGTCTGGCTCTGGTGCGGGAAGGGCTTAAAAGCACCATACGATATTTATTCCTGCGATATTTGGCCAAATCCTTTACCAGGGTCTCAAAGCTGTGATTGTATGGGGAAACCATCTTGGCCTCCACCTCAAAATGGGCCTTCACCGGAAATAGCGGGCATCTGCTTTCCATCATAGAAAGGGCCAGCACACGCTTGCCCGAAAGCCCTGCCGCCACCTCTGCCGCGGGATACAAAAGCTTCGTCTGTCCCGGCAGAATATAGCCCTTCTCCAGGCGGTTACTCATACTATCCTGAAATTCCAGCTCTACCGCATCCACATGCTCCTTGATACGAACAGGCTCATCCAGAATCAAAAGGCTCCTGTCCTCTGCCATAAAATCCAAAAGGCTGCCTGTATTTTCATAAAAATAATGTAGATAGCTATCCAGATTGGTCATGGATTGATAGGTAAATAAATCCTCCCTCAGTTCCTCCACCTGGCGTTTAATACGGTGCGCCTCCTCGGTCTTAAATTCCTTTCTGAACAGGTCGTACTGCCTGCCTGCTTCCGCCTCAATAGCAGCCACGCCTCGTTCCTTACGCTGTTCGGATAAAATCATCTCCCTGGCCGGGAAAATCTGCACCTGAGTCAGTTCCTCAATGGAACGCTGACTCTCTACGTCAAAGCTGCGGATAGACTCGATTTCATCTCCCCAAAGCTCCACACGCACCGGGTTATCTTCCGTCAAATCAAATACATCCAAAATATCACCGCGGACTGCAAACTGCCCCGGATTGTCCACTTGATGGGTCTTTTCATAGCCAAGTGCCACCAGCTGTGCGGATAATGCTTTTAAATCCACCTCGCTGCCCTTCTTTAAGCCGATAATACTTTCCTCATAAACCTCTAGCGGAACCTGGGGCGCCATCAAGGCATCAAAGGTGGTCACAATGGTAATAGGCTTCTTCTGCAGCAGACGCTTTAGCACACGGATACGTTCCTTAGTCTGCTGATTACCGTGAATGTCCGCCTGGTAAAAAATCAAATCCTTGGCAGGATATATATAAGCATTTCTATCGTAAGCCCGAAACTGTTCCAAAATCTCCCTGACATGCAGCTCGCTGAAAGTAGCGATGATTTTGAACCTGTAATCATCGCTAAGTCCGTATGCCATATGCCATTTTTGCGCGTCCACACATCCTGTTACGGATACCGTGCCGCCGCCTTTTTGCAGTTCCTTTTTGATTGCACTGTATTCCGCCAATTCGTATAGCGGCGTCAATAAAGCTTGCATACTCACCTCCAGAACTCATTGCATTTTCGGTGGAGGTGTGATTACATATACAGTCTATCTTTTCTTCCTAAAAACTTGGCTAAATCAGCTCCTAAAACCGCTAAGCCGTTACTTCACGGTTTCTTAACGGAGCAGTTGGCACAAATTTTTCTCCAGAAAAATAGACTGTATATGCAGCCACATCTCCATCCAAAATGCATCTCTCGCTAATCACTACTTACCCGTCCGGTTACACTTGTTCATGGCGGAATCCAGGCCTTCTGTCACCAGAAGCTCCACCGCTTCCACAGCTACCTTCACGGCCTCATCCACTGCCTTACGCTCCTCGGCCTGGAAGCGGCTGAGTACGTGGTCTGCCAAGTCCCAACCCTTTGGCTTCTCGCCTACGCCTACTTTTACACGCTTAAAGGTATCATGTCCCAAATGCTGAATAATACTCTTTATACCATTGTGTCCGCCGGCACTGCCTTTGCCGCGAATGCGCAGGCCGCCCGGCACAAGGGAAATGTCATCATATATAATGACAAGTTCCTCCTCTTCGTCTATCTTGTAGTAATCTATGGCCTCTCGTACACTTTCGCCACTCAAATTCATAAAAGTCAGGGGCTTGACCAGAATCACCTTCTGACCCCCTACCAGGCCCTTGCCGATAAGCGCTTTGTGCTTGCGCTCCAATATGGAAATATTATATTTGTCTGCAAGAGCATCTATGACATCAAATCCTACATTGTGCCTGGTGCCCTCATATTGCTTGCCGGGATTGCCCAGCCCTACGATTACATACATAACTTACCTCTATTATAATATATTCTGATTATTTGATTTTCTAAAACTGTGATATTGTCCATGAGGGAATATTGATCATCCAATTTTAATCTCTTAAACAGCCAATTGGAATAACCTTCACCCCATCCGGTCTGGTATATGCCATATTACCGCCGGTAATTACTATCAGCAGGTCCGGTTCCCTGAGTGGTACCTGTTTTTCTGTATTGTTATATATTCTCACCAAATCCTTTATTTTTAACAAATGCTTTGCGCCGTCTTCAATCTCAGCGCTGCCTAACTTAAATTCAATCAATGCATATCTTCCATCACCAATATGAAGTACCGCATCCGCCTCTAAATCATATCTGTCATGATAATAGGAAACTTTTCCTTTCAGTGCCTGAGAATATACTTTTAAATCTCTTATACACATACATTCAAAAATGAATCCAAATGTTTTTAAATCCTTTTCTAAATAATCCGGTGATAATCCCAGCGCTGCTACTGCAATAGAAGGATCAATAAAACCTCTCTTTTTTCCGGAACGAATGGTTGTAGCCGATCGAATTGCCGGACACCATGCATCAATATCCTCTATTACAAACAATCTGGTAAATGCATTAATATAAGAGTCTAAAGTCGGCATTGATAAACTTTCAACATTTGCCGCAACATCTTTATAAATACTGTTTTTCTTAGCCAGGGTTGAGATATTACGCGCATATGACTTAAGAATCATCTCTGCCAATACCGGATTGCGTGCTACTCCATCTACAGTTGATATATCTGTTTCACATACATTCTTAAAATAATCATTTGCAACAATTAATTTCGCTGCATCACTCTTTTTTCTCAATGAAGATGGCCATCCCCCTCTGCATGCTGCAAAAATAAGATCTTCCATTTTCATTTTTGATGTAATCCCATCAATATCCACTTCCGGATCGTCAAACAATTCTTTTAGCGATATCTCTCCATTTGACTCTTTTGACTCATATAAACTCATAGGATACATTTTCATTCTGGAAATTCTGCCTGTTCCGGTATGATGAATCCGTGACTCATCAACAGAAGTAGATCCTGTCAGAATAAAGAGACCTTCTTCTTGCCGAGCATCAACTGCCGTTCTCACTGCATCCCATAAAACCGGTGCTTCCTGCCATTCGTCAATTAAGCGTGGATTATCTCCTTTAAGAAGAAGTGAGGGTTTCGCCTTTGCAGTCGCTAAATATCCGTCTCTCATATCAGGATCCTGCATTTTTAATACGCTTTTAGCTTTCTCTTCAGCAGTTGTTGTCTTTCCACACCATTTAGGTCCAACAATCAAAGTTGCACCAAACGCCTCTAATCTTAGTTCTATTTCTTTATCAACAATTCTATCCCAATACTCTTTCATAATACATAGCTCCTACTATCATTTCCATGTGTCTCTCAGCATTTTAATCGTATATTGTTTTCAGTTAAAAGTCAACACTGTTTTGTATTTTTGTTGCTTTTTGTTTTGTGTTTTTGACGCCTTCTATTTTGTTTTTTTGACACTTTTTGTTTTTTGAGTTGTACCAGTCAAGAAAAGTAGACACGGAAAATCAGTGGCAAAGATGTTTCATATTTTGCCACTGATTTTATTGAGCATCGCTTCTTTATTCCACTTCCAATGCCCCTATATCAATCTGTTCCGTAATCATACCGCCTACACTATTATCATAGTAGGAGTATGTAACCACGCCATCTCCGGCTTCCAACACAGGAGACATATTCCGGTCGGATATATTTATCTCTCCGATTTCCGTATAACAGCCTATCTCCAAATCCTCCGTAATATAGTACATGCGGTAAATATTATAATTACTGCTGCCATACTGACCGATCAGCACTTCATAAGTGCCATCCTCATTATAGTCTGTTATGTTTAATGTGAACCTCTCTTGGAAATTCAGCGGTTCCTGCCATTCTTCTAATGGATAGCATTTACAACAGGTTCTTCAAAATCAATCTCCTCACAGTGTCCCTCCTCTTTTACAGAGCTATAGCTGCTAAAGTCCACTCCAAAGCAATTGCCTTCCCTATCTACCGCATACAAACTATTGTAATATGCCTCTATCTCGACAATGTCTGTCCACCTCGACGTATATTCCACCACATCTGCGGTAATCGCTTCGTCATAATGTGTAAATAACACCTCGCCGCTATCCTTTACTGCCGCCGCATAATTAAATCCATGTACAGCCGTTACTAAATTGCTCCAATGGGATACATCCGGGGCTACCAAATCACTCCAGATAACCGCCGTGCCATCTTCTCTGATGCCAATGCCACGATTTGCAGTGGGGCATGCATCGATGTATGTAATATCTCCACCATCATATATCAATGCATATTCCGGCATAGTTGGATAAATATACTCATACAAACGTAAACTATAAACATTTCCGGACTCTGTTAATATATACCCTCCGGAAAGCATGACTATTTCGTCATCAACCCTGAAACTTTCATACTCATCCAATTTCGGATAAAGAATAGAACCATCTGATAACAATGCTTGAAATCCGCTATTTTCTACATTATGATTCACTATAACAAATTTTTGTTCTGCATTCAAAGCTAATGCCTTTTCCGTCATATAAAGTGTTAACGCTGATGAAAGCGGAACGTTTCCCTCCTTCTCTAAGTCAGACAATAACGTTTCTCCTTCATAATAAATCTTTCCATTAATATCCAAAAAACATAATGTTTCTCCGGAAAATATCTGCTTTATCTTTTCCTCATACTCCAACATTGTCCAGATACCTTTGTCATATTGATACACCTGTCCTTCATACAGCATCATCGGCTGCCTATCTACAATAGCCAGATCATATCCTACTACTTCCTCCTCCTGGTTTAAATGAAAACCCAGAAAAATCCCCAGAGCTGAGACCGCTATTAAAATAGCACCTATTATTGTCCATTTGTGTCTAAAAAGCTTCATCATACTGTCCATCTCCTTGCTTTTTCTCATTGGTTTTCCTCTCTATCACCATATACCATCTAATATACTTGCTGTTTACTGTAATTCACTAATTAACTTCTCTATATCTTCCTTAGCAAAGATATAGGGATATCTATACCCCATTTCATCTACAATTGCATCCCGCTTCGCAGCATTGCTATATAGCTCTGCAGATAATGCACTTTGTGAAGCATAATTAGGGTGTAAATCCAAATTTTCACAAAATATTCCATGTCGATCCATATAATATCCTTCTCCGGCATCAGTCTCCTCATAATCAAGCATGGCTGTAAAAGCATCTAACATCCAATATGCATTTTCATATTCAACACCTTGTGCCGCCTTAAGGAATACCAAAAGTTCGTTCCCACTGGTAAACAATGGAAATCCCTTCAATGTATGTTGGGAATTTCCGTACTGCAACAGAACTATTTTTTCTAATTCTTCTCCTTTAAATCTATCTACAATTGTTGCTTCAAAATATGTTTGTGAAAAGTCCGTCTCCTCGCCAAGCCAATCCCCTATTCTTATCCGGGCAACCATATCAGCAGCAGCATAAGCAGATTCAATTGTATAACGCTTCTCTAACAATGCAGAACTTTCACCTTTTGTTCCAATTCTGGTTGGCGGCAATACTACATCGCTTCTATTAACACCTGTGGTCAATTGAATACCAACTACCAGTAATGCAATACTAAATATTGCACTTATACATATTACCAACTTTTTCCTCATTAAGCGTCCTCCTTCTTACTTAAATTGTTTAAGTCATAACTCCGAAATTACTTAACATAATTTATAATTCGATTAAATATATCTCCGTTTTTGTACCGACTAATATGCATAAAATCTCCCCTTTCCGGTCCACCTTGTAGCAAGCCATTATCTACTGTAAATTTCTCTATATTCGAACCCCTTCTACATATCACTAAATAAATACAGTCAAATCACTTGTCAAAAGGCGGACCTACATATTTTCAGTTACCTTGCAATTTTACTAAACATATCTCCGTTTTTGTACCGACTAATATACATAATGCTTTTCCCTTTTTCAAGACCACATTTCATAGTCGTATCATGTCACTATTTTGCTACTTTGCAAAGGGTAATTTAATATTTTCTGTAAATTCATGTATATCCAGCACATATTCTGTCTTTATTCCATAATTACAGCCAAATCACTTGCTAAAAGGTAAGTAAAAATATCTTTCGTTACCATCTTGTCCTGAAGCTCAACATCTGCGTCTCCGCCATCTGCTGTAGCAGGAATCAGGCAGTTGTCCACTACATACAATATCTCTTTCTCTTCACCATTCGCTTCAAACGTGGACTCTTCAAATAAAAGCAACAAATAACTGCCGTCGCTAAATGGCGTAATCGAATAGTAATGCTCCTTATTATACCGCAAGCTCTGCACGATTCCCTGCTCTTGCAAAGACTCTAACGTAATCAATAATGACGACCACCCCATTTCGTGAATCACCAACTCATCCGGCACCTCTTTAATGTCTACCACTTCAAATGCACTGATTTCTTTTTGATTATCATATTTATACGATAATGTATCTTTTGCACATCCGGATATTGTAAATAATACCATGCACCATACATAAAATAAGAACCTTCTCATTTTTCCTAATCCTGAATAATCAAATAACATATAGGGCCTACATAATATCCCGAGTATCCTACGCAATATCTTCCCGTCGAAACATCAGTTTCATATAAATCCCAAGTCACACCTGCTGGAGTATTGTTCCCTAATAACCGCATGACCGGGCCGCTTCCTCCCGCTTTAAATTGCCAATATGCGTTTCCAGAAGAACCATTTGATATTTTCATAAAATGAAAATCCTCACCTGGACGTACTCTCAATGCAATCTTCCATGCATGTGTACCAATTTCTCCATCTAATGTACTCACATATGTAGTTCTTCCAAGACTCTCCTGATCACTCTCTGTAAACGCTCTCATTGTTGAAATCGTGCAATATGCTTGTGCCTCCTCATCGGTATACCATAGATTTCCCGAATACCATCCCGGATGTGCCATTTCATATGTTCTATCGCAAACATATGTGTAGCAATTAAATGCATCCTGAGTCAAACCATATACAGAAACCAAATCAGTCACACCAACTTGACTATTTATATTATATTCTACGCTTACAGAACCAGCTACTGCTCGCTGCAAATTTGTCGCATCAAAAACATTAGCGTCGCTTTCCTTATTTACAACTCCTTTAACTGATGAGATTGTACTCAGCAAAGCACCTGATTCAGAACGATTATACGTTATTATTTCGCCACTCGGAAATGTTGCTTCAGCTAACAGCCCCCTATCATTATATTCATAGGTATACACCTCTTCGTTTTCCTTTTGCAACACCAGCCTATTATTTTCATAAATCAAATCTAACGTTACTCCCGGATAAGAGTAGGATACCATATGGCCCCAATTATCAACTGTTTTCGATGTCTCTGTTATTATGTTATTATGGTTTTTTGTTGTGTTTGTTTTCAAGCAATTATTACTGAGTTTCTCATACGTAAATGTTTCTATGCCATTATCATAAACTATAGCATCAATATAATTAAAGGCACCGTAATTATATTCCGCCCTCGCAGTCTCACCATCAGAATATATAGATTCATAATTTAAAATCTTCATGCATTCATCATCAATAATATAATTAATGGTTCTCTCATATCTCGCATTATCATAACTTTTTAATAATATTTCATCTTTTATACCATTAACGTATTTAAAAGTCACTTTGCTATCTGCATTAATTTCAGAAAGAACAAATGTATCACCATACTCTTCAAGTGTAAATATTGCAAGCACCGTAGAAATGCCATCTTGATTGTATACTATTTCAATTTCAAGACCTTTTCTATTAAATGTCACAAAAGAGTCATCTGAATAGCAAATCTTAGAAATTAAATCGCCATTGTATTCGTAAACAGTTCTTTTACCCAAGGCATCTGTCGTATTCATTATACGCCCTATAGTATCAAATACTTCACATTCGCCATATGTACCATTATAAGCAAACATATTTTCATTGTTTAAATTTACGCTATAAGCACAACCCGTATTATCAACTCCATTAATTACATTCTTTTCACCTATACATAAATATGAATAACCATTTGGCCTATACATCTCAATAGCTGATGTGTTTTTTATATTCATGCGTGGCAATTTTAATTGCCAACCACTACCAAGCCCGTATATATCATGCACATTGCATGCTTCTGTCGTATTTCGCGGATCAAAGCCAAAGCGCAAACACTCACCATTTGGCAGGGATATAGCGTAATTATACCCTACCAATCCAGTCAAGGTAGTCTCAAAACCAGTATATCCATCAAAAACAGCATCACTCTGATTTGAAAAATTTACAACCTCTTCAGTATACACTAAGGAATTAGTTGCAAATGCTGCTACGGCATTGCACAATAAAATAAATAAGCAGATTACAAAAACAAAAAATATATTGCATACTATTCGACGATATTTAACCATACATTACTCCTTCAAGTTTTAAATCAGATTTTCAGTTACCTTGCAATTTCATTAAACATATCTCCGTTTTCGTACCGACTAATATACATAATCCCCTTCTCCTTTC
>JAZRLF010000039.1:0-26650 GCA_045646695.1 Lachnospiraceae bacterium | reverse complement strand
GATATAATGCTTCTGGAATTAAAGCAAGCCATTCTTCATTGTCAGTAAATGCTTCTTCTAATCTATCTCTGATCACACGTAAATTCTCTTCACGAACCTGCTTTACATCTGTAAATACAGCCTCTTCCATCTCTAAAGGAGTAACAACTTCCTTCATAGCGTCAAATAACTCTGCAGGAATTGCACAGCTGGTATATGCGTGCTTTGCCTTACCAACCTCTGCTACCATATCATTGATAAAAGCAATGATAGTCTGGTTGATGTCATGAGCCATGTAAATAGCCTCAAGCATCTTGTCTTCCGGCACTTCATTAGCACCTGCTTCAATCATAATAACCTTCTCAGAAGTAGAAGCTACTGTTAAATTCAAATCACCGTTCTTCCACTGTTCCTGATTTGGGTTGATAATAAATGCTCCATCAACAAGACCTACCTGTGTCATAGCACAAGGACCATCAAAAGGAATATCAGAAATGCAGGTTGCAATTGCAGAACCAAGCATTGCTGTAAGCTCCGGACGGCACTCCGGATCCACACTCATAACCATATTGTTCAAGGTTACATCATTACGATAATCCTTCGGGAATAAAGGACGCATCGGTCTGTCAATAACACGGCTTGTTAAAACAGCGTTCTCACTTGCCTTGCCCTCGCGCTTATTAAAACCGCCGGGAATCTTGCCAACTGCGTACATTTTCTCTTCATACTCCACACTTAACGGGAAGAAATCAATACCGTCACGTGGCTTTTCAGATGCTGTTGCTGTAGATAAAACAGTGGTATCTCCATACATTACCAATGCACATCCATTTGCCTGAGCACCTACACGACCAACATCCACTCTTAAAGTTCTGCCGGCCAGTTCCATTGTAAAACTTTTAAACATAAAAAACCTCCATATCGCAATGCTGCGACTCTCTCCTGGGCTTAGGGCCTATCCCATAAGCCAAATATATATCATCTGCCCTGCCAAAGCCTGACAGCTGTTACCTGATGAAACAACAGGAAGCCTGCCTTGCAAGCAAATGTGCAGTTACATCACTGCCTCCCAAAGCTTGTCCCGTACCTAATTCGCATATTAATCCGATTGCGAAAAATAGGCGGAACGTTACGGGACGCTCCGCCTAAATAAGAAACATTATTTTCTGAGACCTAACTTCTCAATTAAAGCACGGTATCTTTCGATATCTGTTTTCTTTAAATAGTCTAAGAGACCACGTCTCTGACCAACTAACTTGTACATACCACGTCTGGAGTGATGATCCTTCTTATTGTTCTTTAAGTGCTCAGTTAACTCCTGAATACGTGCTGTTAAAACAGCTACCTGAACTTCCGGTGAACCTGTATCACCAGCTGTTCTTGCATATTCGTTAATAATCGCGGTTTTCTTTTCCTTAGAAATCATGATAAAATCCTCCTGAATATTTATAATCGCCTGTAACTAAGTGTAGGTCGGAGTGTCCTTGCACTGAGTCACGGCTAAACTCAACTAATACACAATATCACAAATTCGTGTATTTGTAAAGAGTTTTTATAATTTTAATTACTTTAATCCTCCAAAAGTCTGCATGCCTTCACCGGAGTTCTGTAATACGCATTAGATACGATAATTCCGGTCTTTTCATCATTAGCATGTACAATCTGTCCGTCGCCGATGTAAATAGCTACATGGCTGATAGTACTCTTGCTGTTGCCGTAGAATAACAAATCACCCGGCAGTGCATCCTTGTAAGAAATTTCTGTTCCGTAATTGGACTGGGAACGAGAATAATGAGGCAGCTTGATACCGTAATTTTTGTATATACTTAATACAAAACCTGAGCAATCCGCGCCCTTAGTAAGACTAGTGCCGCCCCAAACATATGGATTACCTACAAACTGAAGTGCATATTCACATAAATCCACACGCACATCGCTGACATCCATACCATACTTGTACTGAGATAAGGTAATTGCTGTATTCAGTCCTTCCTTTACCTCAACGAATTCTTCCTTTACATAAACTTCATCTGTATTAAGTACACACTTCACCCAGCCGTCAGCTATCTCTATAACCTCCAGCTCATGGCCCTTTGCCACCTGAGTAATAATCTCGGAATCTTCACCGGCCGCTGCACGTACGTTCAGACCGTTTGTCTGTACAATAGCCTTGGCATAAGCAAGCTCCATGCCCAAAATCTTGGCCTCAATTCCGGTAATGATGTATTCGGCGCTTACGTATCCTTCCACCTCACCGGATTTGATATGATACCAGCCATCTACCTCTTCTAAAATCTCACAAGCTGCGTTATTGTACATCTTGCCAACGATAGAAGCACTTGTGTTTGGATTTTCACGGACATTCAGATTCCCTTCACTGAGAGATGCAATGCCCAACTCATCATAGCCCCAGGAAGCACTGACACTGCTGTCCTTATATTCTAAATACTTGCTGGCATCCATCACTTCATTGGTAACTGCTGCAATGCCTACATTACCGATCAAGCTGTTCATAGAAAAGTCAGCTGCCTCCACGGACAAATTCTGACTCCCCATTAAATATATAGCTGCTCCCAACAATAATAACTTTTTGTATGTCATAATCACTCCATCAATTGATCTGCTTTTGTATAAATTGTTACAAATTTATTACACTCAATGAAGTTATTATAACAACTTCATAATATTCTGTCAACCAGTTTTTGCTCTTTTTCACCTTTTGACGCCCAGAAGGCTCTTCCCCGTGACAGATCCATTTGCATTTGCTCTTTTAAGGCTTCCAGGCTTTGAAACTTTTGCTCCGGCCGAAGATACTCATAGAATTCCACCATGATATTCTTTTCATACAAATCTCCTTGGAAATCATACAAATAGCTTTCACATAAGGTCTCTTCCTCATCCTGAACTACAGTAGGCTTTTTCCCCACATTAGTAATGCCTCCGTAACAGCCTGTATCTGTAATAACCCTGGTAATATACACCCCAAATGCCGGCAAAACCTTATTTTCCGGCCATTTCACATTTGCCGTAGGCATATCTAACCTACTGCCCGCCAATTGTCTGCCATGTACCACCGGTCCCTGTACGCAAAAAGGACGATTCATCAAACAATTTGCCTTACCAATGTCCCCCCCATTTATGGCACTACGAATGACCGTAGAGCTGATTGCTTCACTGCCGGTCTCTTCCGGATACACGGAACTCACCAAGAGTTTTTTTATAATTTCAACTGTAAATCCGCATACTTCACTAAATTCCCCAAGCATCCTGCTGTTGCCTAAGCCCTTGTAGCCGAAGGTAATATCTTCTCCTGCTATTAATTTTTTACAAAGAAGCTGTTTTTGTAATATTTCCGTAATAAACCTCTCTGCTGAAATGGAGGCAGTCTGCCTGTTCATAGGAAATTCCACAAGTACATCTACGCCCATGGACTCAAAAATTGCTCGTTTTTCCCGGAGTGTACATAGCTCTCTGTATGTATCTCCATCCTGCAAAAACAAACCGGCCGGAGATCTGTCAAAGGTAAATACAACCGTCTTAAGGCCTTTTTTCTTTTGCTCCAAAAGTCTGTTCATCAACAGCTGATGCCCTACATGCAATCCGTCAAATTTACCAATGACTACTGCTGTGGGCTCCTCTAATTGAAAATCTATTGTTCCTGAAATTATTTCCATACTAAATTCCTATAACAATTCCGATAAAATCTTCATAAACCCTATAAAAACATTTTAATCGGTTTTAGTTTATTTTCTTTGGCACTATATTGAAAAACACCATAAAAACGTGTTCCGCCATATACCCGCACCTGTACGCTGTCTTTAAAATACGGGGGATTTTCTAACATATTCGGATAAATGGTATTGCCGTTGTCTAACAAACGACAAAACTCTTCCTTGGCATATACAGCCGGCAAATGAGCAAAAACCCTGTCCGGAGAAAGCACAACCTCTTCCAATAATCCTGCATTCCGCTTTTCTTCCAGCTGGCTAAGCGTGATTGCTTCCTCAATGCCAAAATTCCCTACGCGGGTACGTATCAGGCTTTTCATAGCTGCAAAACAACCCAGTTTTTCTCCGATATCATTACAAAGTGTACGGATATAAGTGCCCTTTGAGCATACCACTCGAAGCTTTACTACCGGCAGCTCCACGGAAAGAATTTCTATTTCGTGAAAGCATACCGGTCTGGCCTTTCGTTCTACTTCAATCCCTTCTCTTGCCAGTTCATAAAGTTTTTTGCCATTAACCTTCAGGGCAGAATACATCGGCGGTACCTGCATAGATTCTCCCACAAAGCTCATAACAGCTTCTGTAACCTCTTCACAGGTCACCTCCACCTTGGCATTCTTGATAACCTGTCCGGAAATGTCCTGGGTATCCGTAGCAATCCCCAAAATAAGTTCTGTTATATATTCCTTATCATGATCAGCCAAAAGTTCAACCAGCTTGGTGCCATTGCCTACACACACCGGCAGTACTCCTACTGCATCCGGGTCTAATGTACCGGTATGTCCGATCTTTTTGATCTTCAAAATGCCTCGCATTTTGGCTACCACATCAAAAGAAGTAAAACCGGCCTCTTTATATATATTTATTATTCCGTTCATTTAACTATCCCTGCCTGGATATTTCTTTTGTCAACAATTCCATTACCTCTTCCGCACTGCCCTTTATAGTACAGCCGGCCGCCCTTACATGTCCGCCGCCGCCAAAAACACAGGCAATCTTTGTGGCATCCACTTTGTCAGAGGTACGTAAACTAACCTTAAACAGGTCTTTTTCTATTTCGTACATAAATACCGCACAATCTACTCCACGCACACTCTTCAAGCGATTAATAATTCCACTCAAATCATGAACATGAGCTTGATGACGGGTCATATCTTCCATGGTCATAATACCGGCCAGACATTTGCCTTCCAAATACATACGGCTGCGTTGTACCACATCTGCCATGATCTTTGTCTGTTTGTAGCTTTTTTCATAAAAGCTTTCCTGGATCAAATTGGCAAAATCAATATCATATTGAATCAATGTGGCTGCTGCAAGCAAGGTGCTTGGTCCGGTATTGGAAAATTGAAATACACCGGTATCGTGAATCATACCGATATATATAGCCTTGGCAATATCATCATCCAAAGCTTCCTTTGGGATTATATTATAAATAAGCTCCGCACAGGAACCGATTTCAGGACGGATATAATTGATATCACCACAGCCCGGATTCGTAACATGATGATCGATATTGATCTTTTTGGATGCGCCGTCATATAAAGGTTGTGCATCCCCCAAACGCTCCGGAGTTGTGTCCAGGCAGAAAAACACATCATAGTGCTCTTTGGCTGTAAAGCTACAGTCGATATCCTCCACCCCTAAAATATGGTGGTAAGCTTTGGCAGACTCTTCCAAATACACCACAACTTCTGCCTCCGGCAACACCTTTTTTAAATACATAGATAATGCCATGCAGGAGCCTACACAGTCACCATCGGGCCTTATATGACCGCCGATGCCAACACTTACGGCTCCACTACATTCCTGCAACAGGTTTATCATGTTTATTCTTCCTCACTTGCTTCTTCTTCGCTTCTATCCGGGATCTGAGCAATTACTTCGTCAATTTTGGCGGACATAGCCACGCCGTATTCAATAGACTGATCCATAATAAAAGTAATTTCCGGTGTGTTTCTGAGATTTAAATTTCTGGCAAGCTTTGTTCTTACAAAGCCGGCAGCACTCTTAAGACCTGCCAAAGTTTCCTTGCAAGCCTCTTCATTTCCCAGAACACTGATATATGCCTTACAGGTCTTTAAATCCGGTGCAACCTGCACAGCCACCACGCTTGTAAGCGGAGAAATGCGTGGGTCCTTGATCTCACCCCGAATAATTTCGGCCAGTTCACGCTGCACTTCACCGTTTATACGGGTGTTTTTCATACTGTTCTTTCTCATATGACTTCCTTTCATTCATTCCTTTGGATTGAGACACTCTATACAGAGCCGACTGAACAAAAATACAGTTCGGCATAGCTTTTCCCAATCACCAGCACTTTTTGCTTTTTTATGATTATTGCTTTTCTATGATTTATATTCTCTTTTTTGCATATTAAATATACAAAGTAGCGTAGGACTGCTGTAAAATGGGTTGTCAAAATCACTCTTAAGAAGGATTTAGGTTTCATTTTACAGCAGTCGCTAGTTTTTTATAGTTTTATTTGTATTTAAGTTTGTATTTAAGTTTTTTCTTTCGTGTAGTTCTTTCTAACATATCTTGCAGCTTCCACAAGCTCACAAATCCGTGGGCTTATCTTGGTACTTCCACCATAGTGTAAGCTTCTACAATGTCAAATTCCTTCATCTGGTCAAATCCATCAAATACAAGACCACATTCAAAGCCTGCTCTTACTTCCTTTACATCGTCCTTGAAACGCTTCAAGCTTGCTAAATCACCTTCAAAGATTTGATTTCCTTCGCGGGTGATGCGGACTTTACATCCTCTCTGGAAAATACCATCCAGTACGTAGGAACCTGCAATATTACCTACAGCGCTTGCCTTAAAGATCTGACGAACCTCTGCATGGCCCAGTACTTTTTCTTCAAAGATCGGGTCAAGCATACCCTTCATAGCTCTTTCAATATCTTCAATTGCCTGGTAGATAACTCTGTAAAGTTTGATTTCTACGCCTTCACGCTCTGCTGTAGCCTTGGCAGTGGCATCCGGTCTGGAGTTAAAGCCGATGATAATAGCGTTGGATGCAGATGCCAATACAACGTCGGATTCATTGATAAGACCTACACCGCCATGGATACATTTTACTACTACTTCTTCATTAGACAACTTAGATAAGGACTGCTTTACTGCCTCAACAGAACCCTGTACGTCTGCCTTAACAATGATATTTAATTCCTTCAGATTGCCTTCCTGAATCTTACCAAATAAATCATCTAAGCTCATGCGCTTCTTGGTTTCTTCCAGCATACGTGCCTTATATTCAGCCATATAGGTTTCTGCATAGCTCTTAGCAGTCTTGTCACTGTCATGGGACAGGAATACTTCGCCTGCTTCCGGTACATCGGAAAGACCTAAAATTTCTACCGGAGTGGATGGACCTGCTTCTTTTACGCGGCGGCCCTTATCATCGATCATGGCACGTACTTTACCATAGCAGGCACCTGCGGAAATAAAGTCACCTACATGAAGTGTACCTTTCTGAACCAGTACGGTAGCAACCGGACCACGGCCCTTGTCTAACTGAGCTTCGATCACAAGTCCTCTTGCCTGACGCTTTGGATTTGCCTTTAATTCCAATACATCTGCTGTTAAGAGAATCATATCTAACAGATCCTCAATACCGTCTCCTTTCTTGGCAGAAACAGGACAGAATACGGTACTGCCGCCCCAATCTTCTGCTACCAATTCGTATTCGGTAAGCTCCTGCTTTACACGTTCAACATTGGCAGCCGGCTTATCGATTTTGTTGACAGCAACAATGATTTCAATGCCAGCAGCCTTGGCATGGTTGATAGCTTCCACAGTCTGTGGCATTACACCATCATCTGCAGCAACTACCAGAATGGCAATATCGGTAGCATTGGCGCCACGCATACGCATAGCTGTAAACGCTTCGTGACCCGGTGTATCTAAGAAAGTTACCTTCTCACCGCTTTGTGTAGTAACGGTATAAGCACCGATGTGCTGGGTAATACCGCCTGCTTCCTTGTCAGTAACATGGGTCTTACGGATAGCATCCAAAAGAGAAGTCTTACCGTGGTCAACATGACCCATTACACAGATAACAGGAGGACGTTTTACCAATACCTCTTCGCCTTCCTCTGCTTCTTTTAAGAGTTCTTCGATTACGTCAACCATAACCTCTTTTTCGCAAAGAATATCGTATTCCATTGCGATTTCTTCAGCTTCTTCATAGCTTAATTCGTGGTTTACGGTCACAATCTTACCCTGCATAAAGAGCTTCTTAATAATAGCAGACGGCTGCATCTTCATCTTGTCAGCCAAATCCTTAATGGTAATCATATCAGGCAGCTGAATAACCTTAATCTGCTCTTCAACTACTTCTACCTTCTTCTCAGGCTTAATAAACTTGCCGGCTTTGTTGTTGCTTCTGCCTTTAATATTGGTATTTTCTTCATCATAAATATAATCTTTTTTGTTGCGTTCTTTTTCTTTGCCGGTTGTACGACGTTCGTCACGCTTATTGTCCTTAGCCGGAGCTACATCACCGAAGCCGCCTGCATTACGGTTCTGTCCCTGCTTTTTGGCACCGCCCTGGCCAGGTCTTGTCTGTCTAACTTCGTCTTTATCCTTGTCATACATACCCTTGTCAGCATAGCCTGACTGCTGACGATTGTTGTAACCGCCTTGACGATTCTCACCGCGATTATCGTTCCTGCGCTCACCATAGCCACCCTGACGATTATCACCACGGTTATCATTTTTGCGTTCACCATAGCCGCCCTGGCGATTCTCGCCACGATTATCGTTTCTGCGCTCGCCATAACCGCCCTGACGGTTCTCGCCGCGGTTATCATTCTTACGCTCACCATAGCCGCCCTGACGGTTCTCGCCGCGGTTGTCGTTTCTGCGCTCGCCATAGCCGCCCTGGCGATTCTCGCCGCGGTTGTCATTCTTACGCTCGCCATAGCCACCCTGACGGTTCTCACCACGATTATCATTTCGACGTTCTCCATAACCACCCTGACGGTTCTCGTTACGGTTGTCATTTCTACGCTCATTTTCCTGAGCAGGCTGACGATTCTCGCTGCGGTTGTCGTTTTTACGCTCTGCTTCTCTTACAGGTTGACGGTTCTCACCACGGTTATCATTTCTACGCTCTGCTTCCTGAGTATTCTGAACCAGCTGACGATTCTCACCACGATTGTCGTTTTTACGCTCTGTTTCCTGTACATTCTGAACCGGTTGACGGTTTTCATTGCGATTGTCATTCTTACGTTCCGCTTCCTGTACAACCTGGCGATTCTCACTATGGTTATCAGTTTTGTGTTCAGACTCCTTGATTGCCTGGATATTCTCTACACGACTATCTATCTTGCGCTCGTTTACGTTTATATTAGGACGATTGCTCTCTCCCGTATAGTTATTGCCATACGGTTTCTGAGCATTGTCTTTATTGGCTGCAGGCTGCTTATTGCTCTTGCCTTCTCCCAAAATAGCCTTAAACTTGGCAGCCACCTGTTCCGCACTGATTTCACTTCTTGTATTGGACTGCTGCTGTGGTTTTGTCTGTGGCTTTTCCTGCGGTTTAGACTTTGGAACATTCATGCCGGACTTACTGTTTTGTGGGTTGCCCACAATAACAATACGCTTCTTTTTCTTTGGAGCCTCCTCCTTGGCACCGGAAGCTGCCTCTTTAGGCTGCTCCTTTGCCTGCTGAGCCTCTACTTTTGCAGATGTTTCCTGAGTGTTCTTTTCTGCTTTTACCGGTGCAGGCTCTGCCTTCTCCTGTACTGCTGCCTTTACAGCTGCCTGAGAAGCACCGAATTTGTTTTTGATCATATCCACAGCATTATCTTCAATGGCACTCTGAGGTACTTTTCCCTCAATGCCTTTTTCCTGTAAATATGATACGATTTCTTTACTCTGTATGTTCAATTCTTTTGCGAGCTCATAAATTTTCATTTTTCCCATGCTCACTACCTCCGTTTACTCATTCACTCCTACAAGGTGTTTCATAATGGACTTTGCAAAGCCCTCATCCAATACTGCTATGGAAGCTCGTATCTCCTTGCCTATGGCATGACCGAGAGCTTCTTTGGTTCCATATTCAAAACATGGGACCTCATAAAAACTGCATTTGTCTTTAAATAACTTTTTGGTATTGCCGGAAGCATCCGTAGCCACAATTACAAGCCGGGCACTTCCGTCCTTTACTGCACCCTCTGCTGCAAACTCTCCGCTGGCCAGTCTTCCTGCCCGCATACAAAGTCCCAGCAAAGATTCTACCTTATTTTGTTTCAATATTATCAAACTCCTCTTCCAGTTTTGTGTATACCTCTTTTGGAATACTCATCTTGAAAGAACGCTCCAGACCCTTGGATTTAATTGCCTTTTTCAGACACTCTCCGTTCTTACACAAATATGCGCCGCGTCCATTTTTTTTACCTGTTACATCCAATGTGAAGGTATCCTCCGGTGTTTTCAGTATGCGCATCATCTCCCGCTTACTCTTCATCTCACCACAGCCGATACATAAACGCATTGGAATCTTTTTATTATTTGTCATAGCTGCCTCTTTCAGGAATACACAAATCCTATTCCTCTATAGCCTCTTCTCCGTATGCTTCGTATTCTTCATACTCTTCATAATCGTCTTCCTCATAATCCAAGTAATCCTCATAACGGAATCCGTAAGCATCCTTTGCCTGTGTTTCACTCTTAATATCGATCTTGTAGCCGGTCAATCTTGCTGCAAGGCGGGCATTCTGTCCTTCCTTACCGATGGCAAGACTTAACTGATAATCAGGTACTACAACCTTGGCAGTCTTTTCATCCGGATCAGCAAATACTGCTACAACCTTGGAAGGAGCAAGAGCGTTCTGGATAAAGTTACCCGGATTTTCATCCCAAGGTACGATATCGATCTTCTCTCCGTTTAACTCCTCTACGATAGCATTTACTCTGACTCCGTTCATACCTACGCAAGCACCTACTGCATCTACATTGGCATCATGAGAGCGAACTGCCATCTTGGTGCGGCTGCCAGCCTCACGGGCAATGCTCATGATTTCTACGGTACCGTCACTAATCTCAGTAACCTCTGATTCAAACAAACGCTTTACAAGCTCCGGATGTGTACGGCTGACTGTAATACGCGGTCCCTTTGTGGTATTCTTCACTTCTACAATGTACACCTTTACTCTTTGGGTAGGAACTAAGATTTCACCCTTTACCTGCTCGCTTTCCAATAAAAGTGCATCTGCCTTACCTAAATTGATGCTTACATTTCTGTCTACAACACGCTGTACAACGCCGGTTACGATTTCTTTTTCTAACTCATAATACTGATTGTATACAACGCTTCTTTCTTCTTCACGAATTTTCTGTAAAATAACATTCTTGGCATGCTGTGTGGCGATACGACCGAATTCCTTAGACTTAATCTCTACATGAAGCATATCACCCACCTGGGCATTCTTGGAAATTTCCAAAGCATCATCCAAAGAAATCTGAAGCACAGAATCCTCTACATCCTCCTCAGCAGCAACAACCTCTCTGATAGCATATACCAGGAAGTCACCTGTTTCACGATTCACTTCTACTTTTACATTATCTGCTTTGCCAAAGTGATTCTTGCAGGCAGCAAGTAAAGAGTTTTCGATTGTCTCAAACATAACCTCTTTGCTGATTTCTTTTTCTTTCTCTAAAATATCCAGTGCCTCTAATAATTCCTTGTTCATTTTTCCTTTATCCTCCTAAAAAATATATGTTGTACCGTTTGTGATGCCACTACTTAGCAGACATCCACAGGGCAAATTAAAAATCCAAAGCCAAACGAATCACAGCAATATCGCTGCGCGCAAAAGTACGCTGGCCATCTTCATTCTCAATGGTAAGGCTTTCACTGTCAAAAGACATTAACACGCCTGAAAATTCCTTCACCTTATCAACAGGCTTGTAAGTCTTAATTTCAACCTCTTCACCGATACTGTACTGTAAATGACGGTCCTTCTTTAGTGTGCGGCCCAAACCCGGACTGCTGACCTCCAAAATATAGGATTCTTCAATAAAGTCCTCTTCATCCAATACGTCGGAAAATGCTCTGTTGACTTCTACACAATCATTGATATTGACACCTTCCGGCTTGTCAATATATACGCGCAAGTACCAGTCACTGCCTTCCTTGACATACTCCACATCGTAAACACAAACGCCCAAACGCTCTACGATCGGAGTCAGCAGGCGTTCTGCTGTTAATTCGTAATTCTCCCTCTTTGACATGTGTGCTCCTTTCTGAGGTGTTGCATGTAACAAATAAGAGTTTGCCGAAGCAAACTCTTATAGTAACATCATATTTAATTCATGTATATTTTAGCACTAAAAGCAATAGAATGCAAGACTTTTTTATTATTTTTATACGATTTTTTGTAATTCCTCCCTTTTTTATAAAAGTATTATTTTGATGGTATTTCAGCCACTGAGAAATTTATTTTACCGGCTTTGTTTTTATTTGGTACTTAATTCAAACCAAAAAGCAACCCCGCCTTTTATATTCTCTACACCATATCTCTGCTGCAAACTGTTCATAATTGCCTTTACAATGGACAATCCTATGCCGCTGCCCCCGTAGGCACGGGTTCTGGCTTTATCCACTTTGTAAAACTTATCCCAGATGTGTGCCAGATCTTCCTCAGGAATATGGGCCCCTGTATTATAAACCACCACTCTGGCCTTATCTTCAAGCTGTCTGATCAGAATGCGGATTTCCGGTGCTTCGCCGCTGACATGATGCACTGCATTGGAAAAATAATTCATAAGCACTTCTTCTACTTTAAATTCATCCCCCCAGACATAAAGTGTCTCCGGTGCATCCACCACCACCTCTGTAGGTCGGTCTTTTAGTAAAATATCAGCATTATTAATATAATTGCGTACCAGAGCCACCAAATCAAACCGCTCCATGTTCATATGGTTGTGACCGCTTTCCAACTCGTTTAGTGTCATCAGACTCTTTACCATACGGTTCATGCGCTCAGCCTCATCTCCGATAACCTCAAGATAATAATTCATGCTTTCCGGATCCTCGGCAATCCCTTCTCTCAGGCCCTCTGCATAGCCCTGTATCAATGCAATAGGGGTCTTTAATTCATGGGATACATTACCGATAAATTCCTGCCTTTGCTTGTCGATTTCTTCTTTTCTCCGAATATCCTGCTTCAGTTCCATATTGGCGGTTTTCAGTTCGGAAATGGTTTTTTCCAAGGATTCCGACAAAGTATTCATGTTCTTACCCAAAATACCTATTTCGTTTCGATCCTTACCGGTGTACTTCTCTTCAAAGTCCAAATTCGTAATCTTTTCCGATAACTGAGCCAATCCCAAGATAGGTCTGCTGATTCTGCCGGAATAAATCCAGGCAATAATCCCTCCAAACACCACTGCCACAATACCTATCACTGTCAAAAATCTATTGGAAATAGCGGCACTTTCTTCCATACTTTCCATAGGCGTGGTAAACAAAAAGCTGTAGCCGTTATCCAACTGTCCCCACATCTCCATAATCCCTTCCTGGGTACGATTGTCCATTGCTGTTTGCACTGTATAGGAAGACTCCTTCTCCAATATTTTGCGTGGCGGAAGCTTGCCCCAACGATATTGTACCAGCTTTGCTCCAAGTGTATCTATATTAATGCCTGCATAGAACCACGGAATATTATCCTCATCTAATATAATCATATTCATATTATATCTGCTGCAGGCCTGTAACAGTGCATTGCAAAATGCTTCATCCTCTTCTGCCGTTCTATCCTGTTCCACGTTTTCCTGCAAAAATTCATATACCTCCGTTAAGCTTTGTCTTTTATCTATCGTATAAATAGTTTCCAAAAACAAAATATTGGCAAGCAGACAAATTAATATAGTAAAAGCCAGTAATAAAATAGTGGTAATTGCAAATTGTCTGCGAATGGATTTTTTTCTCATAAATACCTCTGTCTATGTCTGTTCTATACCTACCGGTCAATAAAAGGTCACACCGCTCACTTCATAACTTTCCCCTTAAATAAAATATTCCAAAGGTCTGTCAAGGCACAGGAAGAGGCCAAGATAAAAAACGGCAAGTGATTATACAATTGTCTGTTATTTGCTTCAAAAAGCATTAGATAAAGCATAATGCCGAATATAGAAACCAAAGATACAGCAAAAACTGCCTCTGGAGTCTTCTTTTGCCAAATGTGCAATACAGCCCCGATAGTGCATAACCCATAAATAGCATACATGTAGGCTGTCGTCAACATACTGTATCTCCAATACCATGCTCCATCATAATGCATAAGCTTATACAGGATATGATCTGTGTCCAACGTATGAACAAAAATGCTGCACCCCATACCTCCATTGGCAAAATTATAACGCAGCTTTTGTACCACGTGACTTGGGTTTATAAATTCATATAGATTTTCTTTAATATATTGACTGGACCATGCTTCCTTAGCCTCCATACCATATATAGTATTTAAATGTGCTGAGTACTGCTGATTATCCACATATCCCCCATTGCCTTTTATACCTATGCCAACCCAATAACTTAATTTAGGCGTGCCATAAGAGTCTCTTAATGCTTCGCATGGAAGCGTAGTCGTAATGTAACCCGTTAGCAATATCGTCAGAATTGTTATTACCAATATGCTGATCGTTTTATGGAGAAGACTTCTTTTTTTCTTTATAATACTGTACAAAAGCAAAGCAACCAAAACAATTGCAGAAGTCATTTTTATACTGGCTGCAATCCCCATCAGCAGACCAATGAAGATATTGCAGCTCCAATACCGAACTTTACTATACCTATCATTCCGATTCTGCTCCCAGAGATACAAGCCAACCACGCCAAAACAATAGCTCATGCTATCCGTGTACAAAGACATAGTATGTCCTATAACAGGAAGAAACATAGCCTGCATCACTACTGCGGCCCAGGCTGAAAAATAACCGCTTCTATGCAGGCACAATCTGAACATACAATACATTGCAAGTAAAACCTGTAATACATTGACAAATACAGCAAAATAATAAGGATCTGCCAAACCTCCTAATGCACCAATACGGAAAATGCCTCCTAAAATCATGGCAGGAATAATATTATTGTTGCATCTTGCAAAATATTCCCAAGGTATCTCTTCCGATAATCCTGCAAAATACAATGCTCCCTGTTCTAGAGCCAGTTGGTCATGTACCGGCTCACATCTGCCGCTAACTGCCACCACATATATGAAAATACCATAGGCAGTCATAAAAAGAGGCAACAAAACGCGTGTGTTTTTTTGTAAAAAAGGCTCCATCCATTTTCTAAACAAACCTGCTGCCACAAACACACCAAATATACCAAAAGGTAATATTATCATCTTAGATACAGGAAGGTGGTTTTCCGATTTTAATATACTAAGGGTAAGCACACATACCATGCATGCACTGAAGCACGCTAAAAATAGTTTCCATAAACCACTTTGCTTCTCACCATGTAAATTCATATCATTATTCCCTTCTGATTTTATTACTCTATCATACATATGTGAAACCTTTGTAAAATAATTTATTTCTAAGTCCACTAAGTTGTATACCTTATCCGTGATTTCCCAACTGCCAAAAAGCAACCGCACTGGCCGCTGCCACATTTAAGGAATCCACTCCATGGGACATAGGGATTTTCACAATATAATCGCAGTCTGCTATGGTGCGGTCTGCCAGTCCATCCCCTTCTGTTCCCAGAACCACAGCCAGCTTTTCCACTGCCGCAAGCTGAGGATCCGCAATACTCATCGCCCGGTCACTTAGTGCCATAGCAGCTGTTTTAAAGCCCAGCTTCTGCAAGGATGATATATCCGGTTCCTCCAAATAGGTCCAGGGTACCTGAAAAACAGTACCCATGCTGACTCTGGAAGCCCTTCTGTACAATGGATCGCTGCAGGCCGGCGTTAATAATACTGCATCCATATGTAAAGCCGCAGCCGAGCGGAAAATAGCCCCAACATTGGTAGGATTCACAATATTTTCCAATACGGCAATCCGTCTGGCACCGGTACATACCTCTTCCACAGTAGGTCTCTTTACCCGTCTCATGGCACACAATACCCCCCGGGTCAGCTGAAAACCGGTCAGACGAGTGAGCACATCAAAAGCCGCTGTAAAAACCGGAATATCTCCGCAGCGGCAGATAATATCCCTTGCCTCTCCTTCCACATGCTTATGCTCCATCAAAAGAGAAACCGGCTCATAGCCCCCCGCAAGGGCACGCTCAATGACTTTGGGACTTTCTGCAATAAAAAGCCCCTTTTCAGGCTCATGACGATTGATCAGCTGGTTCTCCGTTAATCTGGCGTAGACATCCAGTTGGGGCGCATAAAAATCTGTTATCTCTATAATATTGGACATATTGCTCTCCTAAATGTTACGTGACAGTTATAATCACTAAAATCATTCCTACGTTCAAAGCGGACATATCCCCTTCGAACTCCCAAAATCCTTCAATCCCCACGGAATTTGTATTAACATATACTTTATCAGAAATCCCAACAATTTCATAGTGATTTCACAGATTTTTCAACATTTTACTTTTCCATCCATGGAAAAAGGGCCATCTCATGCGAGATGGCCCTGGATTTTATCATTATGTAATTATTTTGCTGCGGTTACAGCTGTGATGTGTGGGTTAACACCTTCATACCAGTAAAGGAAGCCTTCCATATCGATCTTGTCGCCAACCTTTAAGTTCTTTACTGCAGCATATACATCTGTAGTCTTGTCAGTGAGATAAGACTCAACAGTAAACTGGTAGGTCTGTCCATTGATGGATACATTGAAATACAAGTCATCACCGTCTTCACCGGAACCATCCCATTTATACAGGAATGCAGCTTCCTTGCCGTTTGCATCTTTAATAGCTTCTACTGTCATACCCTTAAATGATACAAACTGATTCTGCTTATCGATAAGCTCATCCTTGCCTAACAGTGCAGTAACATCTGTAGCCGGTGCTACATAGCTGCCATCCATAAATTCAAAGGTAGCATCGATAATCTCTACTTCACCCATCCACTCAGACTTATAACCGGTAACCTGAAGCTTGGTACCTGGTACAAGCTTTTCAGCGTCTTCTTTAGAACAAGGCATCTCATATAAGAAATAAGCGCCATCCTTATCCTGTGTGTAAACAGTGATAACACCCTGGCCGTCCTTTTCCCACCAGCCCTGTTTTGCCTGAACGTAGGTCTCAACTACAACCTTAGTATCAACCTCTGCAGCTGCATATTCTGCATAAGTCATAACGCCTTCGCTCTTAACATCTGCTTTATTGTCTGCATTATTGCCGCAGCCTACAAAAGCTAAAACAAGTGAAAGAACCAAAAATAATGTTGTTAATTTCTTCATAATTCTATCTCCTTTTCCTTTCTGTGCTCTCCGGCACTTCACCTTCATTATACATCAATTTTGAAGGAAATCAATGTAAATATGTGAGAATTTTTATTTAATTAAAAGGGTTTTTTTGACACTTTTGTTATTTATTTCACAAGTCATTGGCAAATATAAATATTAAAATCTAAGTTGTACCGATTTTACTTGTGGGATTTTCTCTTTTTGATCATCTGTGCCACAATATACAGCAGGATGCAAATCCACACTGCAGCCAATGTTGTCAATAGGATCACCGAGGTCTTAGGAAGTGCCCCCAACTCCGCTTTTCCACCGGCAGCACTGCTGCTGCCTATTTGATCCAAACGATACAGGGAAGTCATATCCTCAAAAAGTGTTTCCATATACTGTTCATCTACTGTTTCTTTTCGTCTTACGGATTTGGTAACATTAATGATCATCTGTCCTGCCGCATCACGCAGGGAAGCTGAACCATTGAATACCGGCGTCACAAAAGTATCATCTACATGTTCTAACAATAATTGAGCAGCTTTTATCTTGACCTCATAATGAGTCTGATTATCCTCTCCACTGCGAGCCAGATAATCCTGATACTCCGGAGAATTCTGGGCTTTGGAGGTAACCGGCACATATCCTTCTGTACCGGAGTATGCAATCTGCACCTCATTGGTCAGCAAATACTGAGCAAAAAGCCAAGATGCCAATACCTCCTGATGATCAGCCTTATTAAAAATACAAACCGAAGGCCCCTGGGAAATCATTTGAGGATTCTCGGTATCGAACTGCGGTATCGCCATAACCTCTGTTTCAAACTGCACCAGTTTATCCTCGCTGATATCAGAAAGTGGCGCTTCCGTGCCCATCCAGGTAGCTCCTGCAGTAGAATCAATGGCAAAAATACACTGACCCGCATTTAAGAAATTGGCCGGATAACCGGATACTTTAAAATTAGAAAAAGCTCCTGTCTTCACATGTTCTGCAACCGTATACAATATCTCCTTGGTGGTATCATTAAAAATCAAGATATTACCGCTTTCGTCAGAGTAACCTGCCTCCTGTTGCTTAAGCATCTGAATCATCATATTGTCAGAGGATTTATAAATAAAGGGAATCATTACCTTTTGACCATTCACCAGATAAGTCCCTTCAGCATCCTGTGCCATGGCCGCCTCACTGACCTCCCAGATAAAATCCCAGGTAAGGGTCTCAGGCAAGGTATAGCCCAAAGCCTCTACGTAAGTCTTATTGATGTAGCAAGCCTCCGTAGAACGCATATAAGGAATGGCATAATAATGTCCGTCAAAAGAACATTCCTCCAAAAACTGAGGAATAATCTCCTCTTTGTTCACGGTGTCAAATAACACCTCACTGCCGCCCAATCCATACTTGGCATCTGCAAATAATTCATCCAAAGGAACAACACTGTTGGTACCGGTCAAATAGGTAGCAATATGGTCCGGATAGGTAATGCAGACATTTGGCGTCGTATTGGTGGAAATATTGGTAATGACATCATTGTAAATCTTGCCGTAGTCGGTATACAGACGTAAATTGACTGTGATATTGGGATATATATCCTGAAAATCCGCAATGGCCTGTTTATAAATATCCGTCTGTGCCTTATTGGTATCATTCTTGGCCCAGAAAGTAATCTGGTAATCTCTGGTAGTATCAAATTCCTCCGGAATCACGAAAGTGTCTAAGCCTCTGGAACCATGACATCCGGTAAACGTAAACATCCCTGCCACTAACAGTATCATACAAAGCAGACGTCTAACTCCTCTTTGCAATAATACGGAAGAAATGTTTTTGCATAATCTTCTCATCCCTTGGTACCTCCTCTGGAAACGCCGGCCATAATTTTCTTGCGGAATATCAAAAACAGTATGATCAAAGGAACGGAAATCACCACTACCGCTGCCATCATGGCAGGGATATTCTCACGTCCAAAACCGTTTTCGCGAATTTCCTGAATACCATTGGACACGAGGAAATAGGAGGCGTCATCCGTAACAAGTCGCGGCCACACATAAGAATTCCAGCATTCAATTACCTTTAAAATCGTAACTGTGATCAAAGTCGGCTTGCAAATAGGTATCATCACCTTCCGCAAATATCTGAAATCGCTGGTCCCGTCCACCTTGGCTGCATAATACAGCTCATCCGGTATCTGAGCAAAATTTTCCTTTAATAAATATATATAAAACACAGAGGTTACCGACGGCAAAATAAGACCTGCAAAAGTATTACGCAAATCCAGATTGGTAATAGTAACGTAATTGGTAATGATCACCAGCTCATTTGGTATCATCATCAGTGCTAAAAACAGTGTAAATACAAGGTTTTTGCCTTTAAATTCCAGTCTTGCAAAGGCAAAGGCGGCCAGAATGATGACCACCAGCATCAATGCCGTGGTAAGTACCGTAAATAGCAGTGTATTGGCAAAATATCCGGCTAAAGGAACTGCCGTAAAAGCTTCTATGTAATTGTCCAACGTAGGAGACATGGTGAAAAATCGTGGAATATACTCCGAACTATAAGCACCGTAGCTTTTCACACTGGTCAAAAGCATCCAGTAAAACGGAAACAATACCATCACCGCCCAAAGGGTTAACAGAGCATAAACCATCACATTCTGCACTGTTTTACGAACTCTGGCAGTCTTTTCTATTTTTTCAAAATCAAATTGTTTTTCCATATCGCCCCGCCTCATTAATAATGAACATGTTTTTTACTTACCAGTAGATTTATACAGGTAATGGTTAGCACGATCACAAACAAAATAATAGCCCCGGCCGATGCGTAAGACGGATAACCTCCGCTGTTACCGTAAAGCATATCATAGATATAGCCTACAATGGTATTCATCTCTGCCGCATTTAAATCCGTTCCAAACAACGCCACCGCATCACTATAAGCCTTAAAAGCCCCAATAAATCCGGTAATAATCAAGTAAAACAAAGTAGGAGAAATCATAGGCAAAGTAATACGGGTAAAAATCCTCCATTTTGGGGTTCCGTCCACCTGTGCTGCCTTGTAATAATCCTGATTCACCCCGGCCAAAGCACTGGTTAAGAGTAATATCTTAAAAGGCAGAACTACCCACACTGTGTAAAAGCACAGCACGAACATTTTCGCCCAATATGGCCCATCAATAAAATCAATGCTGCTTCCCCCGAAGAAATTAATGATCAGATTGGCTAATCCATCGGAGTAAGGGGTCTTTTTAAATAAAATCATAAATACCAGACCAACTGCTAAGGTATTGGTTACATAAGGCAGAAAATATATGGTCTGAAACATTTCCTTTAGCTTTTGAATAGAATTCAGCCCTACAGAAATGAATAGCGCAATTCCTGTAGAAATAGGCACTGTAAAAATAACCAGAATAAAGGTATTCTTCACTGCCTGCAGAAAATAAGGGTCACGCAGCACATAGGAATAATTATATGTACCCACCCCAAAATAAGTCTGGGATGCAGAGTTGTACCCCTCCTCAAAGGAATAAATAAATACATCTATCAGCGGATATACCATAAAAACTCCCAGAAAAAGAATGGCCGGCAACAGGTACAGCCACGGTTTTAATTTGTTTTTTTCCATCTTTAATGCTCCAATCTGCCGCTTTCCTACGTCACAGTCGGTCTCAATCGCAAAAATGCGGCACACTTCATGAAAATCCGATACACTAATCAGCTTATATTATTCCGTCTGAACATAGATGCGCTCTTCAGTGTCTTTACAGAATAAAAATACCTTGTCCGGCTTTATATCAAACCTAACAATATCTGCACCGAAATCTACTTTATGTTCTGCACTGATAATAGAGCGAATCACCGGTGCTTCACAGGCCTCATGGTTGGAAACCACACTGATATCACGCCCCATCACTTCCACTCTGTTTAATGTACAGCCCAGTACGCCCTTTTCCTTCAAAATAAAGCCTTCCGGACGGATGCCTACATAAACCTGTCGGTCCTTTATGTTCTGCACATCCATTACTGCATCCTTGCCTATGTAAAGCTTGCCCTCCTTGATCTCACCGGCAAACACATTAATAGGCGGATTTCCCAAAAATTTGGCCACAAACAAATTCACAGGGTCGTCATAAACCTGCTGCGGCTCTCCCATCTGCTGAAGCACACCATCCTTCATTACCACAATCATATCTGAAATGCTCATAGCCTCTTCCTGATCGTGGGTTACGAAAACCGTGGTAATCCCGGTTTCCTTTTGAATTCTGCGCAATTCCTCTCTGGTCTGCAGTCTTAACCGTGCATCCAGATTGGACAAAGGCTCATCTAATAAAAGTACCCGTGGCATCTTTACCAACGCGCGGGCAATGGCTACACGCTGCTGCTGACCGCCGGAAAGCTCGCTGGGCTTACGATCCATAAGTCCCTCCAGCTGCACAAGCTTTGCCACCTCCAAAGCCTTCTCGTTCATCTGTTCTTTGGTTAATTTGGCTGCACCCTTTAAATTTTCCAATGGGAAACAAATATTCTGTCTCACTGTCAAATGTGGATAAAGGGCATAATTTTGAAATACCAGTCCTACTCCTCTATGCTCTGCCGGCAAATCGGTTACATCATCCTCTCCGAAGAATATCCTGCCGCCGGTAGGCTTCTGCAAACCGGACAATAAATGCAGGGTGGTACTCTTACCACATCCGGAAGGACCCAAAAGCCCGATCAGCTTCCCATCCGGTATTTCAAAATTAAAGTTATTTACCGCAACCACATCCGGTGCTTTTTTGCTGCGGTTTGGAAATTTCTTGGTTAAGTTTTGTAATACAACTTTCATGGCATTGCTTTCCTTTATGTATGTTGGGTTTTTGTTATTTCTATAACAATACATTATACTCGGTTATATTGGGGTTTTCAAGGTTATTTATTTACAAAGCTGTAATTAAAATGATTGACACTATAACATACCCTTGCTACAATTATTTTTATCAATCTCTAATAGGTGTTTGCGAAAGGAGAGACAACATGAAAGAAATTCATCTTCTCGGCAAAAAGATCATTCCGGAACGTTCCAAAGTTTTATTAGATTACAAACCGGGGCCTGACTGGCAGAATTATTGGACTCCCATGGGCGGCCATTGGGAATATCAAGATGGATGCCTGATTGGCACGGAAGACGGTAATAAAGGGGGTATTCTTTTCAGCAAAGAAGCCTTCAATACCAATGTGATGCTTACCTTTACCGTGTCTACTGTTCTGCCTGCTACCAGAGATTTAAATGCAGTATTCTGCGCTCACTGGGACCAGGAGACCGATTATTTGGGAGAGTCTTATGTATGCGGTCTGAACGGCTGGTACGAACACAAAAGCGGTATTGAGCGCAATAATATCGGGACCTCCAACCTGTATGCTACTACTTCTCTTTATCATTATGAGCCGGGCACAGAGGTGCGCATCTGCTGCGGTGCCATCGACGGTCACTGCTTTATGCTGGTAGATGACTGTATGGTCAGTGAGCTCATCGACCCTGTACCGATTACAGGGGGACATGTAGGATTTTCTCCTTATTGTACCAGACTTCGTATTAAAGATATTGAAATTCGAGAGATTTACTACGAGCCTTTGGTACAGGCTTATGAGGCAGAATTTTAAACTTGTGGCATCTGCAACAGTTGCCACAAGTCCGGAAATTGTCTTATAATTTCATTTGATCAACTGTGCAATCCGATACAGTAAGTATCTTAAATACTTCACTGTGCCGGATTGCATCTTTTACAGCCCACATATCCCATAGCTTCTACTTCTTCCGCTGTGCCTGTGTATTCCGCATAGTTATGCTTTGCTATGGTTTCTACACTAGGGCAAGAAGGTATGTGGAATTTCTTAGAGTTGGTGTTTAATATATATTTTGTGCCTTCCTCCTCTGCATCCGCCTGAGCATCTCCGGTATCCTCCACTAGGTTTTTCTCATTTTTCTCTGTGGTAATAGTAACAGACTGTCCATCACTGGTTGCTATAATATTCCCGTGCACATCCGTGCGGTAAATCTGTACTCCCGCATCCTCTAACTTGCTTAAGGTCCCTTCTGTAGGGTGTCCGTAACCATTTTCTGCTCCCACTGATATAATAGCATATGTAGGCATCACTTCCCTTAAAAACGGATACGTAGTACTGTCTGCAGCACCATGGTGCCCCACCTTCAATACTGTACTGTTCAAATCGCAGCCACTGTTCAGCAAGGCCTGCTCCGCCTCCCGCTCTGCATCACCGGTAAATAGGAACGAGGTGTCTCCGTAAGAAATCTTTACAATCATAGAAGCATCATTTTCTTCACCCTCAGCATTCAGACCCAATATTTCCACAACTGCGCTGCCCAGATTAAAGGTATCTCCCGCTTCCGGCACTGTTATTTCCAAATTCTGCTTTTCCACATATTTTACAAAATCCCCAAAAGGTTCACTGTCATATGATGTAACCGGACAATACACCGCTCCCACGTCCGCGTAATTCATGGCGCCGGCCAAGCCTCCCACATGATCCTCATGGGCATGGGACGCCAATATATAATCCAAATATGTAATCTCCTGCTCTTTTAAATAAGAATACATCAAGGAAGAATCCGCAGAATTGCCGCCATCAATCAGCATATAGGCATCATCGCAAAGCAACAATGCTGCATCAGCCTGACCCACATCAATGAAGTGGACCTGGAAATAGGATTCCACTACTGCTTCAGAGGTAACATCAGAGGTTATGTCCTGAATGCTTCCTTCCCTTCCGCAGGAAAAAATAGCCCCGATTCCGGCAAGTATCGCTAACAGCCATCCTAATATATTGGTTGTTTTACTTTTGTTTTTGGTTTGCATGCTGTCCTCTCCACTACAAATTAATCAGCTATTATTTGTCTCTCATTATTTATGCTATATATAACACTATCATTATAGTATCACATATTCCCCCCAAATTCTATCTGCTTGCTACTGAAAATCAAAACACAGATACCTCTCAAAAAGATACCTGTGTTTATATTATTTATATATTTAACCTATAGCCACATGGCCTGTATATATACAACCTCTGGCTACATAACCTGCATATATTCAACCTATAGTTACACAGCCTTTATACACTCACCCTTCAAACAACTGAGTGCTGAAATATCGCTCTCCGGTATCCGGTAAAACAGTCACAACCCTCTTGCCCGGTCCCAGCTTCTTAGCCAGACGAAGGGCTGCTGCCACATTTGTTCCGCTGGAAATACCGCAAAGAATACCCTCTTCACGAATCAGCTGCTTAGTAGTATTAATGGCTTCATCATCTGTAACGATAGCAATATCATCATAAATATTCAAATCCAGGTTCCCCGGAATCAAGCCGTCACCAATGCCCATCTGCAAATGAGTACCAATATGACCTCCTGAAAGAATGGCTGCATTCTGAGGTTCTACCGCCCAGATTTCCATATCAGGATACTGGGCTTTCAGCGCATTGCCGATACCGGAAAGGGTCCCTCCCGTACCGATACCGGAGCAAAATCCGTGAATGTCGCCCTCTACCTGCTCCAAAATCTCCATAGCAGTATGCTTTAAATGCACCTCCGGATTGGCCGGATTCTCAAACTGCTGAGGAACCCACACATTCGGGTCTTCCTTGGCCATTCTAAGTGCAGTTTCCAAACATTCATTGATGCAAGCACCGATATCTCCTGCATCATGAATCAATACCAGCTCCGCTCCATAGGCCTTGATCAGCTTGCGACGCTCCTCACTAACAGAGTCCGGCATAATAATGCGAACCTTATATCCTTTGACAGCTCCTACCAATGCCAGGCCAATACCCTGATTGCCGCTGGTAGGCTCCACAATAATGGTGTCCGGCGTAATAATGCCTCGTTTCTCACCGTCTAATATCATATTGTAAGCGGTACGTGTCTTGATGGAACCGCCAATATTTACACCTTCATATTTAACCAATATCTCGGCACAGCCTTTCGGCACAATTCTAGCAAGTCGAATCATAGGTGTATTACCGAGTGCTTCCAATACATTTGCATAAACCAATGGAAATCCCTCCATTTGTGTAGTGTTGTATGAATATTATATGCATAACAGACATTGTATGCAAACTATACACGGATTTTATTATAATGGATTTTATTGAAAAATGCAATGGGTATTCTGCTGCTCTTTTTCCTTGCATTTCTACTGTCCTAAATTACATTTATTTCCAGCAATTACCACATCTTCTCTTTTCCAGTTTTGGCTCTATCTTAACAGAATATGCTTCCGCATCCTCATAGGTATTAAAATAAACAGGCTCATCCATAGCATGTTCTCCGGTACCGGTTGCGGAGCAATCACCTACTATATGAATTTTTCCATTTTTATCATTCACCGCATAAACGCCCTTTTCTGCACTTTCCCCCTGGCTGATTACCGGTGTTGGAGTGGATACCGGTGTCGACGTGGGTGTCGGCGTCGGCGTCAGCGTTGGATTCGGCGTCAGGATTGGAGTCGGTTCCGACATTGGTGCTGGCGCCGTCATTTGTGCTGGCGCCAGTGTTGGCGTTGGCGTCGGAGTCGGTGTTGGCGTCGATGTTGGGACCTCCGTTGACACAGATGCCCCTACTTTTACATCCTCTTCTTTGTCATTTTCTGTTATACTTTCCAATATTACATCATTTTCTGCAGAGCTTTCTGTCTGAATAAGATTCTGTGATGATTCTTCATAAGAAGTATCATTCACAGGTGCACTGCTTGCGCCAATACACACAAATAAAAATGCTGCCACACCATACATCCAACCTTTGATCTTGTTCACCGGTGATTTCTCTCCCAGCCTTTTATCGATAAAATTGGCAATGGCTTTTCGTGTGAATGGGCAGATGCAAATGGTTGCGAGTGCCATAAATACGCCACTTATTATGGATTGGCCAAATGCACCTATAGTACCGATGCCCAAAGCAACTGCAATAACCCATTGAAAAATATTCAATGGTCCAGTAATAATTTTTTTCATTTGTTTTCCCCTTTTTGTTTATCTTCTGTAACAATATTCAGATAATTATCAGATGCATGCACCACACATCTAAAACAAAACACAGATATCTATAAACAAGGATATCTGTGCTAAATACTATAATTATCTATCATATTTGTTGCAAATTCCCCTTAATAGAAGAATAGCATATTTTGCATTTTTTGTAAATATTTTCCGATAATACTTTTTGTATTCCTCGTATTATATTCCAAGATAATCTTTTCTCTTACAAATACTTCTTTATCATTTACACAATATTACCAACCATATATTCCATAACCACTTCACGTATCTTATTTTTCAATCCAAGCATATATAAAAAGTCCATCATGCAACCGCTCATTTTTCACCTTTCCCCTTGAAAACCCTTCATCCTCTACATCCCCCGTTTTTACCCCTCATAGGTCACATAGAAAAAAGACCAACGCATCGTCGATCTTTCCCTTACGCTACTTCGCAGAGACGCCATCTCGCAAATCCGCTTCGCTGATTAAGTCGGAGGCCAAGCGGTCTTAGGAAGACAAACCAAATGATCAACTCCTTGGC
>JAZRLF010000038.1:0-20480 GCA_045646695.1 Lachnospiraceae bacterium | reverse complement strand
TTTTACCAAGTCCGGTTCCTGCGGGGCTTATTAAAGTGCCTCTACTCATTGAACGCCCATTCTCAGACTCTCAAAAAAAGGCAGATTGGTACTTTGGGTAAACATATCTATTTTTCAATTACAGAATGCGGAAACTCAAGCTATTTATGAATAATACTCTTTATTTATGGACAATATTTCTCATTGCTTTACTTCTTATTTTCATACCTTCGTGTTTTCATACTTTCCTGCCTTTGCCCTAAGACAGAACTAATTTCTTTTATATACCGGTTACTCCTCGTCTAAATCCATGCCGATTTTGGAAATGATTTTTTTGTTAATTCTGAAGTAAAACACGGTAGACAACGTTACAGAAAACAATTCTGCAATAGGAAATGCCAACCATACCAGATTCACATTGCCGGACAAGGATAACAAAAATGCAACCGGTAAAAGCACCACCATCTGACGTACGATGGATGTAATCATACTATACATACCATTGCCCAACGCCTGATATACAGAGCCCATAACAATGCAGTAACCTGCAAATGCGAAGCTTAGACTGATCAGTCTAAGTGCCGGCACACCTATCGCTAACATATGCTCTGATGCATTGAAAATACTTAACAATGCTGCCGGAAAAATCTGCATAGCAGCCAATCCTACCAACATAATGCCTACAGCAAGAACCACACTGGAACGAATCGTTTGTATAACACGCTTACGCTGTCCTGCACCATAATTATATGCAATAATCGGAATCATACCATTATTCAGACCAAATACAGGCATGAAGATAAAGCTCTGGAGCTTATAATATGCTCCGAATACTGCTGTAGCAGTTGAAGTAAATCCTATCAGAATCTGGTTCATACCATAATTCATTACTGAGCCTACTGCCTGCATGATGATAGAAGGTACACCCACTTTATATATGGTACCAATCATCTTTAAATCCGGCATAAATCCCCTGAAAGATATTTTAATATCATGATTTTTACTTATATTCAACCACATGCCCACTGCTGCAGAAATCAACTGACCTATAACTGTAGCCACTGCCGCGCCTTTTACCCCCATAGCCGGGAAACCTAATAAACCAAATATTAATATCGGGTCCAATATAATATTGATGATAGCACCCAATCCCTGGGTAAGCATGGATAATACAGTACGTCCCGTAGCCTGCAGCAGACGCTCACTGACAATCTGTATAAATAAGCCCACACCTAAGCAACATATAACGCTAAGATAGTCATGGCCAGCCTGTAAAATATCTACATCTGTTGTTTGAGAAGCATAAAAAGGATCTACAACAAATAAACCTATAAAAACAAAAATCACAGCACACACTATGGATAGAAAAATACCATTATCTGCTGCGCTATTGGCTTTTTTAAAATCCTTTTCACCTAACGCCTTGCTTAGCACTGCATTGATACCAACACCAGTACCTGTACCCAATGCAATCATTAGCTGTTGGATAGGAAATGCCAAAGAAACTGCAGTCAACGCATCTTCACTGATGTGAGACACAAACATACTGTCCACAATATTATATAATGCCTGCACCAACATTGATATCATCATCGGCAATGCCATGCTAATTAATAATTTATTGACAGGCATAGTACCCATCTTATTTTCCTTCATGTTCATAAATCTGTCCTTTTCTCCTATAACCCGCTGCAGAACTTGCATTCATCCGGGCATGTCCGCAGTCTGTTTTTAATTTTGCCTTTTACATCATATCACACAATAATGACACAACACAACACTTGACATTGAAAAAATCGTGGAAATTAGAATGTGCTGCTGTGAAGCAGCCTTCCATAGCACATTCTGCACACCCCCGCGGAGCATTTTCTTGTTACACAGTAAAGAGTAATTTCCTGTGTAACAAGAAAAGCGCGGCCATTTGTCCGCGCCCTTCCTTCTATGCAAATATCATTTTATTTTTTTAAATCAACTTCCGCAAATATATCAATGCTTTGTAATCTTCACAGCTTCTTTTGGCTGATTCTGACTACGCGCACTGGTTCTGCCCTCCGGCTTGATCTCTTCAGCAGCAATAAGAGCTCGCTTGGTAAGGGTAGGACCTACCAGCTCATATACCAATACTGACAATAATACTACGTTACGTACCATAGCACCATCTGCCAGATTACTTGCAGTCATGGCCATACCCAAAGCAACACCTGCCTGAGGCAGCAGAGTAATGCCCAGGTGTTTGGTGATTTTGTCATTGCATTTACTCATCTTACAGCTGATATAAGAACCGGAAATCTTACCGGTTGAGCGGAAGATAATGTATACCACACCAATTAACAATGCAGCAGGATTGAGCAGTATCTGTAAATCCAGCTCTGCACCGGACAGTACGAAGAATAAAATACTGAGAGGAGCAGTCCATCTGTCCACACGGTCCATCAATTCCTCCGAAGTATTACAAATATTGCAAAATACTGTACCCATCATCATACATACCAGCAACAATGAAAAACAGCAATGTACTCCACCTATCTCAAACTCTATCATAGAAGCACCCACAGTCAATAAAACAAAGGCAATAGATAAAGACATACGTTTACTGCGTGAGTGGAAATAACACTCTAACAGGTGCAAACAAAAGCCGGCAAAAGCACCCAATATCAAAGACAATACAATCTCCAGGACTGGCTCAAATACTACGTTTACCACACTGACACTTCCCTGCTCCAATGCATTGGCGATACCGAAAGAAGCAGAAAATAATACAAGACCTACTGCATCATCGATGGCAACTACCATCAAAAGTAATTTTGTCAAAGGTCCGTCTGCCTTATACTGTCGTACTACCATCAAAGTAGCCGCAGGCGCAGTAGCTGCAGCAATTGCACCCAAAGTAATAGCAGATGAAATACTGATCAAATCCGGGCGAAGCATATGTAACGCAATTAATGCCACATCCACTATTGCTGTTGTGATAACAGCCTGTAAAATACCGATTAAAATAGCCTGCTTTCCCATACTCTTTAACTGATTCAATCGAAATTCATTACCAATGGCAAAAGCGATAAAACCAAGAGCAGTCTGGGAAATAATCTTAAGCCCTTCTACTTCTTCTAATGTCTGAAAGCCCAGACCTGCCACACCAAGCTTTCCCAAACAAAATGGCCCCAAAATCAGACCTGCCACCAAATATGCGGTTACCGCCGGTAACTGAAGTACCTTGGCAACACGTGACATCAACAAGCCTGCAATCAGAGCCAATGCTAAACAAATTAATATTTCATTCATAATATATCCCTCATTTCTATACAAGGCGGAACCATGCCTACACATGATCCGTCAATCTTGATCTCCCTTATAAGCGAAATCCTGATACATTATACTCCCGGGTTTTCAAAAAAACAATGTGCAATTCGTACATATCACACTGATTATTGCGCTAATTTTTGGGTGATTTTTTGGGCAGAAGGGGTAATTGCAAGCCCCTCCTTACTGGTCTCCTTCAAACAGCCCGGTAAAAGCTTGCCGATTCTGCGCATGGAGTCAATGACCTCATCCGGATCAATGGCACTACGAAGGCCTGCCATAACCATTTGTGAGGCAATTACCGCATTTACCGCTCCGGAAACATTACGTTTGATGCATGGAACCTCTACCAGCCCGCCAACAGGGTCACAGGTAAGGCCCAGCATATTCTTAAGTGCAAGAGCTGCTGCATGTACAATAGCTTCATTGTCTCCGCCTTCCAAATATGTCAAGGCTCCCGCTGCCATAGCACTGGCGGAGCCTATTTCGGCCTGACAGCCGCCTTCAGCACCGGAAATACTGGCGCTGGCAGCAATCACTTCACCAATCCCTGCCGCCACAAAAAGAGCCTCTGTCATCCGTTCTTCTGCCACACCACGATGCTCCTCATAGGACAAAAGTACGGCCGGAATCACCCCGCAGGAACCCGCAGTAGGTGCTGCCACAATACGCTTCATACAGGCATTGGATTCACCCATTTTCACTGCCTTTTCCATAACAGAGCTTAAAAAATCACCAACCAAAGAATTTTCTGTTTGACGTAATTTTTCAAGTTTGGCACCTTCTCCCCCTGCCATACCGCTGGCAGAGCGCAAATCCGGGTCATAGTCTGCATCTGCCATGCCCATAGCCCGATACATGCCCCTCATAGTTTCAAAGGATGTTTCCCTGGTAACACCTCTTTCCTTCACATCATCGAAAAGTACTGCTTCCCAAAATGAAATTTGCTGTATCTGTGCTGTTTGTACAATATCTTTTAACGTTCTAAAACTCATAGTTACCTCTATTCCCAGTCAATGCACGTTATGCCAACTTGGCTAATGTGCATATCCGGTATCCGGTCTGTTACTTGCTCTCAGTTTCCTTGGCTGTAATAGGTTACCCTTTTCACGCCTTCCATCTGCTTCAGCCAGCCGATAGCCTCTTCCCACACCTCGTGGTCACATTCGATAATCATAATGGCATCTTCTCCTCGTACAGAGCGGCTGAGCTTCATGGTGGCTATATTGATCCCTCGCTTGGCAAGCTCACTGGTCACCTCAGCCACCCTGCCCGGCAGGTCATTATTTTGAATGATCAAAGTAGGATAATCGCCGGAAAAATTAGCTGCATGTCCATCAATAGAAGAAATATTAATAACAGAACCGCCCAAGGATTCTCCTACAATCTCCATATATCTGCCATCTTCTCCGGTCAGCTTTAACAGAACTGAATTAGGATGTGCGTCCTTTAAATCAGTTTCCCCAAAAGAATATTCCATATGCAGCTCATTTGCAATTTCAAAACTATGGGGAATCCGCTTGTCATCCGGCTTCATGCCAAGAAGACCGGCCACCAAAGCCAGATTGGTACCATGCCCTTTACCGGTTGCCAGAAAGGATCCATGTAACAAAATTTCTGCCTTCTTCACCGGCTGTCCCATCAACTTCCTTGCTACATAGCCGATTTTGACTGCACCGGCTGTATGAGAGCTGGATGGCCCCACCATGACCGGGCCAATGATATCAAATATATTCATAGATTTATACCTACTACATCTTCCACTGGAAGCGCAAAAGCAATCCCTTGTGCTTCAGTCCCCATACCTACGGAATCATACAGACCATTCAATACGTCATTTTTAATAGAAGAATTCATTAAAATCATTACGATTTCCTTGTCCGGCTGAATGGTAATATTAAAAATCTTTTCTGCCTCCTTAGAAGCAGTGCCTCTTCCGTGAAGAACGGTTCCGCCCCTTGCACCGAATTTCTTGGCAGTGTCCATTACGGTTTCAGAAAAACCATTATTTACTATACATAAAACAACTGAAAAATTATTCACTTTAATCAGCCTCCGTTCTGGTGGTTTGATAATTACTTAAAAACTGATAGATAGCAACGCCAACAACACTTTGAAGGGGTATTGTATAAGCAATACCTTTACCATTTCTTATTTTGTGGAATTTCTCATCCAAAGCCTGCTTTATCTCTTCCTCCTTATCTTCCCTGATCCAGGATAAGATAACCGCTTTCTCTGTTTCTGCCAGTCCCAGCATATTTAACATCTCCGAATTGGCAGTTCCATTTCCATATAATACGAACTGCATATTCACTTCGAACTGTTCCAGCAAATCAATGTAATAAGTTTCCTTGCTTCTATTTACTATGGTAACCAATAATTTTAACTTCTTAATATCATTACTTTTGCTGCTATTGATCTTAGAAAGACTTTTCTTTGCTTTTTGTTCCATATCTGAGTCCTCCTACATAAATTCGATAATCTGCTTATCGTCCGCAGTCAATAAACGACGCATAGCCCTCTTTTCTCTTGCCACCTTTTTGACAATAGAACTAAAGCCCAGACACTGTATGGTGATAAGCGGAGTCATTGCAACCATGGCAACAATACCGAAAGCATCCGTTAATACCTTACTGCCATCCGGATAAATAGCCATACAGGCACCGATTGCAAAAGGCAATATGAAGGTAGATGTCAACGGACCGCTGGCAACACCACCTGAGTCAAAGGCAATTGCAGTATACATTCTCGGTACAAATAACGATAAACCTAATGATATAAAATATCCCGGCAATAAATAATACAAAATACTAAAATCAAATTTTATTCTGATCATGGACAGGCACACAGATACACCTACACCCACTGCCAACGCAATCAGCATAGATTTCTTAGATACGCCACCACTTGTAATTTCTTCTACCTGCTTATTTAAAACATGTACCGCCGGCTCAGCCAGTACTACTACCAGACCAAGCACAAAGCCTACGATAATTAATAAATTAGAGTCGTATCTTGCCAGGTCATTGCCCATTTTGTAACCGATAGGCATAAATCCTACATTTACTGATGTCAGGAAAACAACTAATCCAAGGAATGTAAACAGGATACCAAACAGGATTTGCTGGATTCTCTTGCGGGAAATTTTCAGGAATATAAAATTAATAATGAAGAAAAATCCCACAATCAGTCCCAATGCAAGCAACACTTCCTTGGTCACACTCCAAAAGGTGCCGGCATATGCCGATAAAATATTATCCGCTATAGCGTAATCCTGATTCGGATAGGTCAAATCTCCCCTGGAGCATATACCCAGAATCATAACTGCCAAAATCGGTCCTACAGAGCAAAGTGCGATCAGACCGAAACTGTTTTCGCTGGCATTCCTACCGCCGATAGTCATAGCAATACCTACACCCAGTGCCATGATAAAAGGTACTGTAATAGGTCCCGTGGTCACACCACCCGAGTCAAAGGCCAATGCCAATAACTCTCCTTTACCCTCCACAATCAATATAGAGGTCAATGCAAACAGCAAAAAATAAAACAACATTAATACGGAAGATAACTGCACCTTAAATACAATCTTAAGCAATGCAATTACCAAAAAGATACCCACGCCTACACTGACACACAAAATCAGTGTAGTAGCATTTATAATAGCGGAAACCTGACCTGCCAACACAGTCAAGTCAGGTTCAGCAACCGTGATCAAAACACCCATGGCAAAGCATACGATCAGCAAAAGCAAAAGCTTTCCGGACCGAGTCAAACCCTCGCCTACGTATTTCCCCATAGGGGTCATAGCCAGATCGGCTCCCAGATTGAACAAGCCGATTCCTATTAACAGCAAAAACGCCGAAAAACAGAATACGCCTATTTCCTTTGCCGAAAAATCTACCAGAGGCGTAAGATTTAATAAAATAACAATCAAGGTAACCGGTAATACAGAAATCAAAGCCTCGATTATTTTGCCGTGTAACTGTTTTAACATATTATTTATCACCCTTCTTGCCACCGATTTTTGCCATAACCCATACAAAAACCATAATGACAATCAAGGCCACAAATATACCAAGCATGCCCTTTCCCATAATTTCCAAAGCCTGCATAATTGTTTCGTTCATACGAATCCTTCCTTTCTTATAAGAACTGTGATACAAGACTGATGATCAGTCCGCCTGCTACTACAGATGCAATCTGTCCGGATACATTGGCACCGGCAGCATGCATGATCAGAATATTGGTCGGGTCTTCCTTCAGTGCCAGCTTCTGTACTACGCGGGAAGACATTGGAAATGCACTGATTCCGGCACCGCCAATCATCGGATTGATCTTTTTCTTCAAGAACAGATTCATAAACTTAGCAAGAAGTACACCGCCGATAGTATCCATAACAAATGCAAATAAACCGATCACCATAATCAGAATGGTCTCAACCGTTACAAAGTCCTCAGCCTTCATACTGAAGGAAATGGTAATACCAAGCAACAGTGTAATTAAATTAGCCAACTGGTTCTGAGCTGTTTCAGACATGGTGCCTAATACACCACATTCACGGATCAGGTTACCAAACATCAAAAATCCTACCAAAGCTACAGACTGTGGCGCTACCAGACCTACGATCATAGTTACCGCAATCGGGAATACAATACGCATAGTCTTGGATACATTTTCAGGTCTGTATTCCATATGTATGCATCTTTCCTTTTTGGTAGTAACTAACTTAATAGCCATAGGCTGCACAATCGGTACCAGAGCCATATAAGAATAAGCTGCTACTGCAATAGGACCTACGTATTTGGACTTTAATACCTGAGAAACCAAAATAGCTGTAGGACCGTCTGCTGCACCGATAGTACCGATAGCTGCGGCATCCTTAATATCAAAGTCCAGAAACGCTGCCAAAAGAATAGCTGCGAAAATACCAAACTGCGCGCCCGCACCAAATAAAAACATAGACGGCATAGAAAGAAGCGGTCCAAAGTCAATCATGGCACCAATACCGATAAACAACAGTATCGGCATAGCTTCACTGGCCTCAATACCCACTTCAAATAACCACTCAATAATACCATGGGCTTCAATTCCGCCAACTACTTGATTCAGCACACCGGATAATGGCAAGTTTACCAAAATAGCACCAAAACCCATAGGCAAAAGCAGAGATGGTTCGTATTCCTTCTTGATTGCCAACCAAATCAGTATAATACCAACCGCAAACATTACAAGGGCCTTCCAGCCGCCACCACTAAAATCAAACAGAGCTCTCACGCCCTCCAATAAATAATCCATTTTTGTCCTCCTTAAAAATGTTAAAAAACTAATTCTTGTCTATAATATCATAAGGAGTAAAATTATTCCACTCAAAATGAATATTTTTTGATTCTTTTCTTTTGAAATTTTACCGTTTCTTTACCCTCTCTAAAATATCGTGCAAAACTGTGATAAAATCGCACGATATTTTACATTATCGTGCAGAAAAATGAATTGCAACTGCCTTTCTATTATAGTATGATAATTAGATAAGGATTAAAGCGAATAATTCCGCTTTGAATTCTCTCAAATTTTTATAACTCAAGGGGATTGCAAAGCGCAAAACGCAAACACCTAAAATGAACCCAAAACGAAAGGAGATATGTTTTGAAACATTATTGTGAAGACATTAACGTTGTTTTAACAGAAGCAAATAGTTCCGTGGACGGTCTTTCCGATCAGGAAGCTGCCAAGCGTCTGCTGGAAAACGGAAAGAACAAATTAGCCGAAGGTAAAAAAGATTCCTTACTCAAGCGCTTTATCAGCCAGCTGATGGATCCTATGATTTTAATCCTGTTAGCCGCTGCTGCTATCAGTGGGGTTTTGGCTGTCATTGAAAATGAAAGCTTTGCCGATGTTATTATTATTCTTGCTGTAGTTATCATCAATGCTGTACTTGGAGTTTATCAGGAAAGCAAGGCTGAAAAGGCCATTGAAGCCCTGCAGGAAATGAGTGCTGCCACTTCAAAGGTTTTGCGTGACGGCAAACTGATGACTGTTCATAGCGAAGACCTGGTTGTGGGTGATATCGTATTATTGGAAGCAGGTGATGCAGTTCCTGCCGACGGCCGCTTGATTGAAAATGCCAGCCTCAAGATTGAAGAAGCCGCTTTGACCGGAGAGTCTGTTCCTGTCACAAAGTTTATCGATATTATTCATTTAGAAGACTCCTCAAAGGATGTTCCTCTGGGCGACAGAAAAAACATGGTCTACATGGGTTCTACCGTAGTTTACGGTCGTGGCAAGGCAGTTATTACCGCTACAGGTATGGATACTGAAATGGGTAAAATCGCCGATGCTTTAGCCAATGCTGCAGAAGGCCAGACACCGCTTCAGATTAAGTTAAGCCAGCTTTCCAAGATTCTCACCTGGTTAGTACTTGGCATCTGTGTGATCATTTTTATTGTACAGATTTTAAGAGCCGGTGCATTAGATTTTGAACCGATCCTGAATTCCTTTATGGTAGCCGTTTCTTTGGCTGTTGCAGCGATTCCGGAAGGTCTTGCAGCCGTGGTAACCGTTGTACTTTCTATCGGTGTTACCAATATGTCCAAGCGTAATGCCATCATTCGCCGTCTTACTGCCGTAGAAACTCTGGGATGTGCCCAGATTATCTGCTCTGATAAGACCGGTACCCTGACCCAGAATAAGATGACCGTTGTAGATTTCTTTGGTGAAGACGAGAAGTACTTGGCAAAAGCCATGGCCCTTTGTTGTGACGCTGAACTGGACCGTGAAGGTACTGTTACCGGAGAACCTACTGAAGCTGCTTTGGTATCCTGGGCCTATAAATTGGATTTGCCAAAATATGATTTAAAGGCAGATTATCCACGCAGCGGCGAAGCACCTTTTGATTCCGGCAGAAAGCTGATGTCTACGGTACATCCTTCAGATGGACAGTATATTCAGTTTACCAAGGGAGCGCCGGATGTAATCCTTGGCCGTTGTACCAGCTATTTAAAGGATGGTCAACAGGTTCCTATGACTGATGCATACCGCCAGGACATTTTAAAAGGCAATAAGGCGATGGCTGACAGAGCCCTTCGTGTACTTGCCTGTGCACAGCGTATCTGGGATACAGAACCTGTTTCTTATGATGCAGATATATTGGAACAAGACCTTTGTTTCGTAGGTCTCAGTGGTATGATTGACCCGGTTCGTCCGGAAGTTGCAGATGCTATCGTTCAGTGTAAGGGTGCCGGCATTACCGCTATTATGATCACCGGTGACCACATCGATACTGCCGTAGCTATTGCCAAGGAATTGGGTATCCTTACCGAAGGCAAAAGAGCCATTACCGGTTCTGAGCTGAATGAGATGGATGACGAAACCTTTAACCGTGAATTTAAGCATATTTCCGTATATGCCCGAGTACAGCCGGAGCACAAGACTCGTATCGTTAATACCTGGCGTGCAGCAGGCTATGTAACTGCCATGACAGGAGACGGCGTAAACGATGCTCCATCTATCAAATCCGCAGATATCGGTGTTGGTATGGGTATTACCGGTACAGACGTTACCAAGAACGTAGCGGACATGGTTCTTACCGATGACAACTTTGCTACTATCGTAGGCGCTGTAGAAGAAGGTCGTCGTATTTATGACAATATCCGTAAGGCTATTCAGTTCCTTTTGGGCTCTAACATGAGTGAAGTTATCAGTATCTTCACTGCTACCTTGTTAGGTTTTACCATTTTAAAACCGGTTCACCTTCTGTGGATCAACCTGGTAACCGACTGTTTCCCTGCTTTGGCACTGGGTATGGAAAAGGCTGAGCCTGATATCATGGAACGTGAACCACGTAATGCCAAAGCCGGTATTTTCTCCGGCGGTATGGGCTTTGATATCGCATATCAGGGCTTAATGGTATCCGCACTGGTTCTTGTATCCTACTTTATCGGTCACTTCTTAGAAACCGGAAATTGGGCTATTACTGACAGTGCAGAAGGCATGACTATGGCATTCTTAACCATGTCCATGGCAGAAATCTTCCACAGCTTTAACATGCGTTCTCAGAGAGGCAGTATCTTCCGCTTGCCAACTCAGAACAAACTGCTGATCGGTGCCGCAGTGGTAACTCTTATCGCTACCACACTGGTATGTGAAGTACCATTCCTGGCAAATGCTTTCGGCTTCAGCTCTGTAAGCTTTGTTGAATATGTTATTGCTATCGCTTTAGGCGTACTGGTAATTCCGATCGTAGAGATTGTAAAGCTGATTCAGAGAAAAACCGCAAAGAAATAATCCTTTATTTGCAGAAACTATTATCGCAATAATATTTTGCTTCTAATTATTAAGAGGTTACTTTTATGGCCGCAATGCCTAAAAGTAACCTCTTTTTCAATTTTTTAATGAAATTTTCCAGAAAAGCAAACCAAAAAGTGAGGACATTTTTTGCCACAAAACAAAAAAACCCTTGAAAATCAAGGATTTCTAAAATGTGCCACCGGGGACTCGAACCCCGGACAACTTGATTAAAAGTCAAGTGCTCTACCGCCTGAGCTAGTGGCCCGGATATTAAAAAAACAGGGCTAGCTGGATTCGAACCAGCGAATGCAGCAGTCAAAGTGCTGTGCCTTACCGCTTGGCGATAGCCCTATAATGACACCAAGCGTGTCACTCTGACACTCAATGTAAAAGAAGGTGGATAAAGGGATTCGAACCCTTGGCCTCCAGAGCCACAATCTGGCGCGCTAACCAACTGCGCTATACCCACCATATAAAGAATACCCCCAAATACTGAGAGCATCCAATGTGCCCAAAGGGATTCGAACCCCCGACCCACGGCTTAGAAGGCCGTTGCTCTATCCAGCTGAGCTATGGACACATACCTGCAAAGCAAAGTGCGCTTCACAACAAAATAGATTATACCTAAACACAACCACTTTGTCAACTGATTTTTTACAAAAAATTAATGTTTTTTGTACTGGTTAAAGTGCAATACTATAATTGCCCCCGGATTGACTCTAGACTCTTTTGTTCTATACCCGGATAGGTACATATTTGCAGCTTCAGCAACTGATAGCAAAAGCAATACATATTCCACTTACCGGCAATTACTGAATTTCACAAGAATCTATATGCCAAGAGCCTTCTTGGCAAGAGCGTCTGCCATCTCATTGTACTTATCTCCGGTATGTGCAGCCACCTTCACAAATATCACCTGCAGCCTGTCCTGAATACTGTCATAATAGGCCTTGTATGCCTTGGTACCTTCTTTATTGGTCTTCCACGCCCCTTGGCACCACTTGGCAATCCCTTCATAATCGTGAAAAATATAAAGCTTGTGATATCCATGCTCAACTGCATATCTCATAGCAGCCTCAGCGCCTTTGATTTCCCCGGCCACATTACGCATAGAAGCCAATTCCTCATCTATAAAGCTTTCATAAAAGGTCTGCTCTGCTATATTGGAAGCAAATATGTTCTTTTCTGCCCCATCTGAATATTGCTCTCTACAATTCAATAACACCATTCCATAAGAAAACAATCCGGTGTCACTATGAAAACTGCCATCCACATAAGCTACCAGAGCTCCCGGCTCCTTTGCCAAAAGCTCCATAGCACTATCTGTCACCTCTATTGCCTGCCCTTTTACATAGGCTTCTGCCTCTTCCCAAGTAGTAAAACTCTTAAACGCGGCTCCCGGAAAACCTGCCACCTGCTTTTGGCACTCTGCCCAAGACAAAAATACACCGATACTTCTGCCCTTCTGTACCCCATAATACTTTGCTGCCATAGGAAATATACTCCTTTATTTTAGAATCATCTTACTTGCTTGTATTATAACATTTACACAGGTGAATTCCTAGTAGAAATTTTATATGTTAAATGAACAGCTTACATTCAGCCCTTTCTACCAAATCATCATACAGCATCTTCCTATGCTGCATCTTTACACTCAATCTTTATTACACCGACAACTACCATTCCCCTACCTACGCAGTCCGTCGAAAACGCCCTGCAAATCAAGTCTTCCGTATCCCCATTCCCGATTAGGATAGCGCAGATCTTCCTCCCTTTCAGCCCCTTGAATAAAATACCCCCTGATACCCACGCCGGAGATCAAAGGAGCGTTGGCCTCTATAATGGCCCACTGCATAAAATCTGCAACAGCCCCTGCCACATAACTGGCCGCAACACTGGTGCCTGTACTGATCCGTATAGGAGTATATACGTTGAATCCGGGGGCTACCAAGGCAGGCTTTGGGTAATTCAAACGATTGTTGCCCCGCCCCGAAAAAAAAGCAAAGGCATTGGTACTTACATTGTAAGCACCTACCGTAAAGACCTCCGCAGCCATCCCCGGTTCCGTAATGGTGGTGTAAGGATTGGGACTTAAAAAATAAGTTTCTCCGCTCAAAAACTGCTGTAAAGGCAGCCACATATGAAAAACGCCATTATTTAATGCACCCTGGTAATACACAGTAACCGTCCACACCCCCGGCGTAGGGTCTGCAAAACGCATGAAAATCAGTTGCTGACCGCTAAATTCCTCCACAAGCACAATATCAATGTCAATTTTGGTCCGCTCATACACAAAATCAAAGCTTAGCCCCTGCTGATAATTAAAGCTGATGCGCGGAATCCGTTCGCCTCCCGGACTGACTATACCAATTTCAAACACATCCGGACTTGAGCCCCAAAGCTCACATACAAAGCCTCTTTCCCCTTCCCCTACACGGATTTCTACATTCTCAAAACCCTGCTGTTCCGGCAGCATAGCCTCTTCAGTCCGACTCATATTGCCCAGATAATGATGACTCATATTGCCTTCATTTCCTGCTGCCACTACCACTGCTATGTTACGTCTGCGATTCAAACCGCTCAGAAAGGTGCCTAAAGGGCTATTACCGGCGTGATCGCCTGTATTCGTACCCAATCCCAGTACAATTACCAAAGGCCGTTCAAAGACCTCTGCGTACCTTAAAAGGTACTTGCAAGCCAGCATAATATCATTCTCCTGAAATGCTGTTGCCTCCTCTTTTACCAAATAAAAATCTCTTAAATATTCTTTAGCCGGCTTCAGCTTCACTACCAAAATATCTGCATCCGGTGCCGCACCGATAAAGGTGCTTTCCCCTAAATTAGTGCCTGCCGCAACAGCAGCCATAATAGAGCCATGGCCATCTTCATCCCAACTTGGCACCACATCTCTGGGATTTGCTGCATTTAATGCCGCATCAATATCTGCCCGCAAAAATTCACTGCCAAAAGGAATCCCCTCCGGCTCCCTGCCGGGTATCTGAATGGACTGGTCCCAGATAGCTTCTATACGGCTGTTGCCAAATGAATCCCTAAAAACATCCTCTGTATAGCGAATACCGGTATCGATAAATCCTATCAACACCTGTCGCCCCGTCAATTCCAAAGGAGGCTGCTGTACCTGATAAATAGCCGATTCTGTTAAGTTTAAGGTATTAAAGCCTGTTTGCAACAATCCGTAAAGCTTTGGAATTCCATAATAATAATAACCAGACACCCGCACATCCGGAAGCTGTGAACGGTTCACGTAATTTACACGATACTGCTCATTAACCTCCAGGGAGCAATAATCCAAGCCCGGCGTAACAAACCGTTCCTCCACCACATAGTCCGTGATATAATCCACATAATCCTCTGATAGAATGGCATTGCTGTTTGTACATCGCATAGCATACCTCTATATATGTATTTTTATATAATATGCAAATATTCCTTTCCTTTAGTACCATAACCACTGCCACAACACATTTCCCCATATATAGGATATCCATGCTCCTATACACAAAGCCGGCGCAAAGGGCAAGCTTCGCATATGAGCCTTTACCCCAGTTGCTGTATTCATTGTATGAAATACTTGCACAGATTCATCTATTCTTTGAATTCTGTGTTTTTTTATCCTCCTGTTCTTCACCAGCTTCTTCAGTCTCTGCTTCAGTACCCATGCAAGACACCGTGTGCAGTACCACACCCCTCCTATAAATACTGCCAGCATCCCTGCTAACGCTGCCTTGGAAAGTCCCAGCCAAAAGCCCAGGGGCACCATCAGCTTGACATCTCCGCCACCAAAGCCACCGGGACAAACTACAGCTATAGCCAACATTATCCCGCTTATCAATACCCCTCCGGCAATCCTGGATACCAGCTCAATCTCCGGCCAGACACAAAACGAAGCAATGGCCGGCACACTAAGTGCCAGTATTGCTTCGTCGTAAATCAGGTTCTTTTGTATATCCACAAGCACAATGTATATGCTTATGAGCAAAATCGTAAGAATAATCACTGCCTCTGTCAGCAACAATTCTTCCACTCCTCCCACCAAACAAGCGTCTGCTCAGACTTCGGATGCTAGGTAGCTAAGGACCGACGCTTTTCAAGGCCCTTCAGTGAGAACATATATGACCAACACAGCTACTCACTGAGCAGACAACTCACACATTTAAAAATTACCCCGCATATCAATTACAGGTCCACCGGTGCCTTCGATATAAGCCCGGGTAATGGTCACGCGGCCGATATTGTCGTCCTTTGGAATCTCATACATAATATCCAGCATAAATTCCTCAATAATGGAACGCAGCGCTCTGGCGCCTATATCCTTCTGGGTAGCCTTTTCTGCAATAGCTTCCAGCGCCTCGTCATCAAAAACAAGCTGCACCTCGTCTAATTCCAAAAGCTTCTGATACTGCTTTAAAATGGCATTTTTCGGCTCTTTTAAAATACGAACCAGGCTCTCCTTGTCCAATCCCTGCAAAGTGCAGACAATCGGCAGACGACCCAAAAACTCCGGAATCATACCATATTTCCGTAAATCCTCAATAGTAACCTTGGCTAAAAGATTAGGATCTTTGTCATAAGCATCCTTTAATTCTGCGCCAAAACCAATACTGGACTTAGCGGTCAAACGCTCCTTGATAATATGCTCCAAATCCGGAAATGCTCCGCCGCAAATAAATAAAATGTTCTTGGTATTGACTGTTGCAAGAGGCACCATGGCATTTTTACTGTTAGCACCCACAGGCACTTCGATCTCCGCACCCTCCAAAAGCTTTAACATACCCTGCTGTACACTTTCACCGGAAACGTCTCTGGCATGGGTTTCTTTTTTCTTGGCAATCTTGTCGATTTCATCAATGAAGATAATACCACGCTCTGCCTTCTCCACATCATTGTCAGCTGCTGCTAAAAGCTTACTTACAACACTTTCAATATCATCACCAATGTAACCGGCTTCTGTAAGGGAAGTAGCATCGGCAATAGCAAGAGGCACATCTAACAGGCGAGCCAATGTCTTAACTAGATAGGTCTTGCCGGAACCGGTAGGTCCCAACATCAGCATATTGGACTTCTCAATCTCTATACTGTCCTGAGTGCCGGTAGCTACACGCTTGTAATGATTATAAACCGCAACGGAAATAGCCTTCTTGGCATGTTCCTGTCCTACTACATACTCGTCCAAACCGGCTTTAATCTTGTGCGGCGCCGGAATATCCTTTAACTGAATCGCAGGTACCGTATTCTTTTTCTTTTTCTTAAGTTTCTGCTTCTCCGGCATACTGCCCTGGAGATCTGCCATATTGATAAAACGAATCTGAGGAAATCCTTTTGGAAATCCTTGAGGACGAGCATTGTCGGTCCCTTCACCGTTCTGAGACTCCTCACCTTCCTCCATGCCTTTCTTGGCTTCTGCAGGCTTTGCCATGTCGGGTGTCTTTACCTTAGCTAAATTCTTACCAAACATCTGCTTTTCAAATTCTGCCATCTGCCTTTGAAACTCAGGAGAGTCCAAAATACCGCTTTCCTGCATATCATTGACCATATCCATGGTCCTGTGCATACAATCGTCGCAAATACACACATTCCCCGGCATATGTACCATGCGTCCGGCCTTACTCTCCGGCCTGTGACACATCATACACACCTCTTCGTATTCGTCCTCTTCACTCTCTTCTTCTAATTCCAGCTCTGTATCATCTATTTCTTCCATATCTGTATACTTCTTATCGTCAGACATACTGTCTCCTCCTAATGCATAAGGGTAGGAATCGGACTGCGAACCAGCCCACTACTGCTACCCTTTTTTTACATAAGCTAAGTATAACAAGGATATTGCATTATCGCAAGTGAAGATTTTATAAACTCGTCCGCTTAAATTTGTCTGACTATTTTGTTTGTCGCCAAAATATTCTCACAATTTTTGCATTAAAGTGTGGATTTGCAAACCAAACTATGATACAATATTAGCATAGCAATGTCATTTCATTGAATGTATTGCAACATTACAAAATAACTACACGGAGGATACACGTATGAAACTTGAACAAATCATTGCAACACGTCCTAAGAAAACAGTTTATCGCGATGGCGACGTAGTAATCAAACTTTTTCATGAAGACTATTCCAAGTCTGATATTTTAAACGAAGCTTTAAATCAGGCCCGCGTAGAAGAAACCGGTCTGCCTATTCCTAAGATTTTGGAAGTAACCAAAATCGACGGCAAATGGGCTATTGTCAGCGAATACGTAGAAGGACCGACCTTAGAGCAGCTGATGGAAGAAAATCCCGACAAACTGGAGGAATACTTAGATTTCTTTGTGACTTTGCAGACCCAAATTCACCAAAAGAAAGCGCCTCTTTTGACAAAGCACATCGACAAGATGGCCCGCAAGATCACCCAGGCTGATATCGATCACGGCACCAAGTACGACCTTCATACGATATTAGAAGGTATGCATAAGCATGACAAAGTTTGCCACGGTGACTTTAACCCAAGCAACATTATCATGGCTCCTGATGGTCAGGCCTATATCATTGACTGGGCTCACGCCACTCAAGGTAATGCTTCCGCGGATGCAGCCAGAACCTATCTGGTCTTTTCCTTGGAGGGCAAGGAAGAACTTGCAAATAAATACTTAAACGCTTTTTGCACCAAATCAGGTATTAGCAAAAAATACATTCAGCGCTGGATTCCAATCGTGGCTGCCTCTCAATCCGTAAAAGCCATTCCTGAAGAAAAAGAATTATTGGCCAAATGGATCAATGTTTTTGATTACGAATAAGAACAAAGGAATACCTTCCTGCTAAGAACGTGCACCTACCGGGCGCACCACACAAAAAAAGAAAGCTGTGCTGACCGAAAAGGTCAACACAGCTTTTGATATAAGTATCAATCAATGCATCAATTAATGCCACCACAAATCCTTATAAATCTGAATAACATCAGCCTTGGTAGCCGGTCTTGGATTAGTAGCTGTACAACCGTCTGCCAATGCAGCCTCTGCCATCGCCTCTACCTTGCTCATATATTCTTCCTTGGTAATGGTGCCCATCTGAGAAATAGATAACGGAATATCCATCTCCTTTAACATAAACTGTACCCAGTTTACTAAGGAACGAACTGTCATAATCTTGTTGTAACTGCTTAAACCCAAAATCTGAGCTACTGTTGAATACTTCTTAACAGCAGGGAGATATTCCTTGCGGCTTCTGCTGTGCTTATTGATATCACTGTTAAACTCAATGATGTGCGGCAACAGCATCGCATTGGCACGTCCATGAGGGATATGGAACATAGCGCCCAGCTGGTGAGCCATACCATGATTTAAGCCCAAAGAAGTGGAATTAAATGCCAGTCCGGCAAGACAGGAAGCTACATGCATCTTCTGTCTTGCATGCATGTCCTCTCCATCCAAATATGCTCTTAAAAGGAATACACCACAGATTTCGATAGCCTTCTCTGCAAGAGCTGTAGCAAATTCATTACGCTCTGTACTAACACAGGACTCTAATGCATGGGTAAATACGTCCATACCGGTATCCGCGGTTACTGCAGGAGGTACACTTCTGACTAACTCAGCATCCAGAATGGTCTCTTCCGGTGTCAAGTCACGAGATACTAACGGAATCTTTTTTCCTGCTACCGGATCAGATACTACGGCAAAGGAGGTAACCTCAGAGCCTGTACCACTGGTAGTAGGAATGGCAATCAATGCAACCTCACCATACTGCTCGATTTTCAGCGCAAATTCACGGATAGACTTGGAAGAGTCAATAGCAGAACCGCCGCCTACTGCTACAATAGCATCCGGCTTGTATTCTAACAGTTTCTTTACACCCAGACTAATCTTCTCAATCGGAGGGTCCGGTACTACTTCACAGAAAACATCATATTCAATACCTGCTTCATGAATAGGTGTGGTAATCAGCTTAATCATGCCGCTCTTTACTACGAAAGGGTCAGAGATAACCAAAATCTTCTTGTAAGGCAATTCCTTTAATCTGTCTAATGCCCCTTCACCAAAATAAATTTTTGTCTTAATTTCAAAACTTTTCATAACTTACCTTCATTCGTTGTACAAATATTTTGCATTTTTATTCTAACACATTCTTCCACTTAATGGAAGAGCTTTTGTGAAATAAATAACAGATTTTTTCTGTGACTTTTTCTGTGAAATATCATGTAAAACTGTTTTGTCCGCTAAATGTAATTGGATTCTTCCGTTCTATTCTTCCTTGTTCTCCCGTATATTGAAACAAAAAGGCTTTTTATGAACATACATAATTTCTTTTCTGATCGAAATTTTTTACGAAAACCACTTTTCAAAAACCAAACATTGAAACGGATATTCACACTGGCAGCTTTCTGCCTCTGCTGTACCGGCGCTTTGCAGTATATGTATCAACACTACTTAAGCCCTGTAGTCACCTCCAGCAAAGTAGGTGACCGAAATCTGCCTATTTACTGCGTTGACTGCGGGGAAGAGAAAAAAATCGCCCTCAGCTTCGATGCAGCCTGGGGCAACGAAGATACTAAGCAGATACTTGACATCCTTGCCAAGCATGATGTAAAAGTCACCTTCTTTATGACCGGCGGCTGGGTAGAAAGCTATCCGGATGATGTAAAAGCCATTCTTGAAGCAGGGCATGACCTTGGCAACCACAGCGAAAACCATAAGCACATGAGTCAGATTTCCAATGGAGAAAAGAAGAAAGAGCTGATGAAGGTACATGACAAGGTAAAAGAACTGACCGGCTATGAAATGTGCCTTTTCAGACCGCCTTACGGAGACTATGATAATGCTCTTATTACTACTGCTTCCGAATGCGGCTACTATACGATTCAATGGGATGTTGATAAGATAGACATAAAAGTAATGACTTTTTAATAGATATGTAGTAAGATT
>JAZRLF010000037.1:0-96040 GCA_045646695.1 Lachnospiraceae bacterium | reverse complement strand
AATAACTGTTTTACGAAGCCCCGCCATTTTCCGGGGCTTTTTGCTTTTAGTTAATATTTGAAGATAGACTGGTGTCGAAGATAAAAAATTTAATTTTAGAAAAAGCTTATAAAATGTCCAACTTTGTCGAAAAAGTATAGTATACTGTTCTTGCATCAATAAGGATCGGTTTGGTTTATTGTATTGCGATAACTGCATAAAAGTAGTTGATTATCGCGAGAATGGGTGGTATAATTATTTTTGTAAGAATACTGTGAGTTTTGCGGAATCATTCTACCTACACTTTAGAGATATGTCCGGCCGATTCTGGGAAAGGATGGACATCAGAATGAGTGTAAAGGATACGGTTACAAAAGATTTCATGACAGACAGCCGTGTGTTTGCGGATGTGTTTAATCAGCTCATTTACGAAGGAAATCAGGTCATACTGCCTGAGAAGTTACATTCCTTAGATTCTGCAGTTGTCAGTGTGCCATACGGAGCAGATGGGACTAAATTACCCATACAAAGGCTTCGAGACGGACTGAAATATCTGACAGCTATGGATGATGATTCTGCAGTTTATCTACTCCTTGGAGTGGAGAACCAGTCGGAGATACATTATGCCATGCCGGTGCGGGATATGCTTTATGATGCCTTACAGTATGCAGTTCAAGTGGAAGAGGCAGTTAAAGCGCATAGGGAAGCGCGTAAGACCAGGACCGGCATGGGACTGTCTAAGAAGCCCAATTCCGGGGAGTTTTTAGGTGGGTTCTACAAGGAGGACCGATTGGTACCGGTCATCACGCTGGTGGTGTGTTTTGGAGTATCAGAATGGGATGGGCCTATGAGCCTTCACGAGATGTTTTCAGTAACAGATAAGAAGCTACTTTCTTTTGTGTCTGACTACAAGCTGAATCTGATTGCGCCGGCACATATGACAGATGAGGAAATGGACCGATTTACCACAAACTTACGGGAAGTTATGTTGTTTATTAAGTATTCTAATGATAAAACTAAGCTGAACGAAATGTTAAATCAAGATGATCGTTTCCGGATGCTGGACAGAAAGGCGGCAACAGTGATTGAAGCAGTAACAGGATCAGAAATCCATATGTATGAAGAAAAGGAGGAAGTAAACGTGTGTCAGGCAATTCAGGAAATGATGGATGATGCGAAGATGGAGGGGCGTGCAGAAGGTGTTCAGAATGAACGGACCAAGATGGCTATAAGGTTGCTTGAGAGAGGAAAAGATTCTCTCGAAGAAATAGCAGAGCTGTCAAATCTGACAATTGAGGAGATTTGCTCGTTGGATGAAAAACGCAGGAATCCGTAGTTTTTCAAAGAAGTTTTAAGCAAATAAATGCAAAACATGCAAAGCGTCGGCAGTTTGGTCTGTCGACGCTTTGAAAATTGTGTCACAGTAAAATGATTCTATAGTTGTCGCAAATTTTGCGGCAACTGTATGGCTTGGATGCCAGATCATTCATCCTCCGAATCTTCTGCTACCAGATATATGCTCGGAGATTTGCTATAGCGCATGCGCTTCTTTCGGTATTTCAGGTATTCCGTGTATCTGACAATTTCTGCCAGTTCTTTTCGCTCCAGAGAACTCAAAAGCTTTATCAAGTGTGCAAAGGTAATTTTTTCGGATATAGGTTTTGATAAAAGTGCCGGGTCAAAATGCTTGTCAGTAAGACCTGTCAGGTAATCTAAGGATGTATGTAATTCTGAGGCAAGAGCCACAGCTTTCTCCAAAGGCGGCAGATAAATACCGTTTTCGTAATTTGACATACTGCCGGGCCCGATCTTTAAGGTGAGGGCAAGCTTTTTTTGTGTTAAGCCGGCTTTGATTCGTAATTCTGTCACACGCGATGCAAAAATATGTCTCATAAAAATCCCCTTTAGATAGCAGCGAGATAATGTCATCAGTTGTTTTATCTTAAACAACTGATGATATTATAACAATATCTGTTTCACTTTGTTGACATTTTATCGTCCAAATGATAAAATTTTTATAAAAATATTCTAAGATGGGAGAATACGCATGATTGACAAATTAGTCTATAAAATTACAAAAACAAAAGCCCCTATCGTAGTGGGCTTAGATCCGATGATGAAGTTTATTCCGGAGCACATCAAGGCAGCGGCTTTTGCAGAGCACGGAGAGACACTTGCCGGCGCAGCAGAAGCAATCTGGCAGTACAATAAAGCTATCGTAGATGCCACTTATGATTTGATTCCTGCAGTAAAGCCTCAGATTGCTATGTACGAGCAGTTTGGCATTGAGGGTTTGATTGCTTTTAAGAAGACAGTAGATTACTGTAAGTCTAAGGACTTAGTGATCATCGGTGATGTAAAGCGTGGTGATATCGGTTCTACCTCTGAAGCTTATGCCGTAGGTCATTTGGGCAAGGTTACAGTGGGAAGCAAGCAGTATTATGGTTTTGACGAGGATTTTGCTACGGTAAATCCTTATTTGGGCTCAGACGGTATCAAACCTTTTGTAAATGTTTGCAAGGAAGAAAACAAAGGCTTGTTTATTTTGGCTAAGACATCCAATCCAAGCAGTGGCGAGTTCCAGGACAGATTGGTTGACGGCAAGCCTCTTTATGAAGTAGTTGCGGAGAAGATCGCAGAGTGGGGGGCTGACCATGTGGGCAATTGCGGTTACAGTTATATAGGTGCTGTTGTAGGTGCTACATATCCGGAGATGGGTAAAGCTCTTCGCAAGGTTATGCCAAAGAACTACATTCTGGTACCTGGCTATGGTGCTCAAGGCGGTAAGGGCAAGGATTTGGTACATTTCTTTAATGAAGATGGTCTGGGTGCCATTATCAATTCCTCCAGAGGCATTATTGCAGCATATCAGCAGGAGGCTTATGCAAAGTTCGGCGCAGAGCATTTTGCAGAGGCATCTCGTCAGGCAGTATTGGATATGCAGGCCGATATTGCACAGGCATTAGACCAGAGATAAAAGTGATGAAAATGCTCTGAAGGCAGAGCAGATCAAGTATTTTTAGGTGATTTAAAAATCTGTTTGAGGGTTTATATAGTGAAAATTAAAACAATAACAAAAAGCTACGAAGAAGTTTTAAAGCTGCCCAAAAGGGAACACAAAAAGCCTGTAAGGCAGTGGGGGTTGCTTCGAGTAGTTCTGCGACCGGTTTGTTATGTGCTTTTAAAATTAGCGGGCTTTACAGGCTATGAAAAGGTTGGCATGGATAAACTGGGCAAGAAAGAACCTTGTATGGTACTGATGAATCATTCCAGTTTTATTGACCTGGAAATTGCGGCATTGTTGATGGCAGACAGACCTTATCATATTGTTACCACATTAGATGCTTTTGTGGGGCTTAATTGGATTTTGCGTCTTGTAGGATGCATTCCAACTAAGAAGTTTATAAATGACGTAACACTGGTTAGAGACATGCGTCATACGGTGAAGGAATTAAAAGAATCTGTGATCATGTACCCCGAAGCCAGCTACAGCTTTGACGGTACCGCCACCCCATTGCCGGACAGTTTGGGCAAGTGTCTGAAACTATTGAATGTGCCGGTAGTGATGATTACTACAGAGGGTGCCTTTTTGCGCCAGCCTTTGTACAATAATTTGAAGACTCGCAGGGTGCCTGTTTCCGCCAAAATGGAGTATTTGCTTTCACCGGAGGAAATTAAGTCAAAATCCGTAGAAGAGATCAATGCTGTTTTGGAGAAGAGTTTTAGCTTTGATAATTTCAAGGTTCAGCAGGAAAAAGGCATTTTGGTTACAGAGAAGGATCGTGCAGAGGGGCTTGAAAGAACCTTATACAAATGTCCGCATTGTCATAAAGAAGGGCATACAGTGGGAAAGGGCACTACCCTTACCTGTAATGCCTGTGGTGTTGTATACGAGCTGACAGAAGATGGCTTTCTTAAGAATTTAAAAGGTGAAACCTTGATAAATCATATTCCGGACTGGTATCGCTGGGAGAGAGAATGTGTCAGACAGGAGCTTATAGATGGTACATACAGATTGGATACAGATGTGGATATTTGTATGTTGCTTGATACCAAGTGTGTGTATAAGGTGGGATTCGGGCATTTGCTGCATACAGCGGAAGGGTTTCATTTAACAGGATGTAACGGACTATTGGATTATAAGCACAGTCCCAATTCTTCTTATGGATTATATTCCGACTTCTTTTGGTATGAAATCGGTGATATGATCTGTGTGGGAGATGAGCGTGTACAGTATTACTGTTTTCCTCGTAACGCAGGGAATGTGGTGGCCAAGACCAGACTGGCAGCGGAGGAATTATACAAATTACGCAGAAAAATTGCTGACCGGTAAAGGTACTTTCGCAGAATCCTGACAAGACTTTATTGACCGATGCGGAATGTGCAGAAATGATTGAGAAAATCAAGGCTTGTCTATAGGAAATATAAGTAATTTAGGTAATATAGTTAGGAGAAAATTGTAATAATATGAAAAGAGAAAGTTTTCAATCCAGATTGGGCTTTATCCTGGTAAGTGCAGGATGTGCTATCGGTATCGGTAATGTATGGAAGTTTCCATATGTGGCCGGACAGAATGGAGGCGGTGTATTTGTTTTATTTTACCTGCTGTTCCTTTTGTGTATGGGTGTTCCTGTGTTGACTATGGAATTGGCAGTAGGCCGTGCCAGTCGTAAAAGTGCTGTATTAGGCTACAAGGAATTAGAAAAGCCGGGCAGCAAGTGGCATATTCACGGCTGGTTCTGTATTATTGGCTGCTATTTATTAATGATGTATTATACTACAGTAGCGGGTTGGATGCTTAGTTATTTTGCTAAGTTTATTGGCGGTTCCTTTAAAAGTGGCATGGATACAGCTTCCATAGGCACTGTATTTGGTGATATGCTGGCAGATCCATGGGAAATGGGACTTTTTATGGCAATTATTGTTATTGCCGGATTTGCTGTGTGCAGCTTCGGACTGCAGAAGGGACTGGAGAAAATTAGTAAGTATATGATGGGAGCTTTGTTGGTACTTATTATTGTACTGGCTGTTAACAGTATAACATTACCGAATTCCGGTGACGGTCTTGCTTTTTACTTACTGCCGGATTTTGAAAGAGCTGCGGAGATTGGTATAGGCAATGTGATTGTGGCTGCTATGAATCAGTCCTTCTTTACATTGAGCTTAGGTATTGCAGCTATGGAGATTTTCGGTACATATATGTCTAAGGAGCATACACTGGGTGGTGAAGCTGTGCGGATTTGCGGGCTGGATACTTTTGTGGCATTGATGTCCGGTCTGATCATTTTTCCGGCCTGCTTTTCTTTTGGTATTCAGCCGGACCAGGGACCTTCCCTGATTTTTGTAACCTTGCCGAATGTATTTGTCAATATGACAGGCGGCAGAGTATGGGGCAGTCTGTTCTTCCTGTTTATGACCTTTGCAAGCTTTACAACGGTTATTGCCGTGTTTGAAAATTTACTTGCAACCTGCATGGATAATTTCGGTTGGAGCAGAAAGAAATCTGTTATCATAAACTGTACCTTTATTTTACTGGCAAGTATACCTTGTGTGCTGGGCTACAATGTATGGAAAGATTTACGCATTATAGGAGGCAGAGACGTGTTAGACAGCGAGGACTTTATTGTAAGCAATCTGTTGCTGCCAATCGGTTCCTTGATATATCTGTTATTCTGCGTTACCAAGTGGGGCTGGGGCTTTGACAATTATCTGGCTGAAGCCAATACCGGTAAAGGCCTGAAGTTGGCAAAATGGCTGAAGTGGCCGTTTATGATCGTGCTGCCGGTACTCATTCTTGTAATTTTGATCTCCGGACTTATCTGATCAGGACGCAGAACAGGGCATGAGAAAAATGCCTTAGAAAAAGTTAAACCGGCAAAGTTAAATCTTGCAGATAATTAAAAATATGTTTATAAAAGAGGCCCTGTAGAAAAGGTATTACTCCTTATCTGCAGAGCCTCTTTGGGTATGTTCGGTACGTTTGGCTTTGCCTATGCCGCCGGACATATGGGTTTGCCTGCTCTTAATAAAGCAGGCTCTTTGTACAGAGTCTTCCCCGTATTTGCCGCGAATGGTATCTATGGCCTTGTCTAATTGGGACAGGCGTTGATATTTGTCCGAGTCAAAGAGGGTATATTGAAAGCTTTGGTCTTCTGTGGCACGGGAGGTAAATACACCCAAAAGCCGTATGGGGGTGCCAGTCCAAAGCTCATCAAAGAGCTCACAGGCAGTTTCATAAATCCTGTAGGTTACATCTGTGGCAGTAGATAATGCCTTTTGATGGGACATATGATGAAAATTATGATCCGTAATAGTAACGCCTACCACACCGACATAAGCCTTGTCTGCGCGAATGCGTGCGCCAACGGTTTCGCATAAAGATAACAAAATCACGCGGGCAGCATCCGGGTCTGTTACATCGTAGGAGAGGGTAATAGAGTTGCCGTAGCCTTTGTTTTGAGGCGGTGCATTCTTGGTGATTTCACCGTGGTCAATGCCATGGGCAAAATCCCATATAGTTTCTCCGTGCTTTTTCAGATGGTGGTGCAGAAAATCCCTGTCTGTCCGGGCTAGGTCGCCAATGGTATGAATGCCCAAAGTACGCAGCTTCTGTTCGGAAGCCTTGCCTACAAAGAAAAGCTCCCGGATATCAAGGGGCCACATTTTGGCAGGGATTTCTTCCGGAAAAAGGGTATGTACTTTATCCGGCTTTTCAAAATCCGAGGCCATCTTGGCCAGCAGCCGATTGGAAGAAATGCCGATATTTACAGTAAAGCCCAGGGTATCCCGAATCTGGTCGGCCAACTGTCTGGCCCAGGTTTCAGGCTTGCCGTAAAGGTGTTCTGTGCCTGTAAAATCGCAGAAAACCTCGTCGATGCTGTAAGGCTCTACGTCCGGAGTAAATTGCTTTAAATAGTCCACAAAGCGTCTGGAGGAGTCTACGTAAACGGAATAGGTAGGCGGTACAATGACCAGGTTCGGACACTTCTTACGTGCATGAGCTAAAGGCTCTCCTGTCTGAATCCTGTAGCGCTTGGCCGGTGTAGACTTGGCCAAAACGATACCATGGCGTTCTGCCTCAGAGCCGCCGATTACAGCCGGGATGGTGCGGATGTCCACTGTTTCTCCCATTGTGTGCATACGATAATTGGCCTCCCAGGAAAGGAAGGCACTGTTTACGTCAATATGAAAAATAATGGGCTGCTTCTCCATAGGAACCTCCTTCGTGGCATATGCACTAAAAACGGTGGAATATATACTCTGGTTTTAGATGCTATTCAGCATTCTAGTTATTATCTGCTCGGTTTTGTCACAAGTTGTGTGTTGTTTATAGTATAGCAAAACGTTTGTTCGGCGTAAATATGGAAATGAAAAATTTGGTATTATTTGAATGGTATGGGTATATTGCTGTTATTGCTAGTTCACTTTTTACAATGTTATAATGCAGAAAATGCAATTTACAGAGTGTAATTTTACTATACAATAAACGTAAAGAATGCAAGGAAGGTATATGGGATAAAAAAAGATACGCCATAAGATATGGAAAGGAGTAATGGATGAAAACATTAACAGTAGACAAATTACAAGTAAAAATCATGCCAAACCGCACAGAAATGGGTGAGGTGGCAGCCACGGACATTTGTGCCAAGATAAAGAGCCTTCTGGCAGCAAAGGAAGAAATCAATATTATATTTGCAGCGGCTCCGTCTCAAAATGATGTGTTACAGTCTCTGGTGGACAGTGATATCGAATGGAACAGAGTAAATGCATTCCATATGGATGAGTATATCGGTTTGGACAAGAGCGCACCACAGGGCTTTGGTAATTTCTTAAAGGAGCATATTTTCGGCAAGGCTCCATTTAAGTCTGTGAATTATATTGATTGTGAGGCGGCAGATCCGGAGAAGGAATGTGAGCGTTATGCACAGCTTTTGGCAGAAAAACCGGCAGATATCATTATTATGGGTATCGGTGAGAATGGTCATATTGCATTTAACGATCCATGGGTAGCTGATTTTAAGGACGCTAAGAAGGTAAAAACCGTTCTGCTGGATGAGGTTTGCAGACAGCAGCAGGTAAATGATGGTTGCTTCAAAGAGTTGTCTCAGGTTCCGAAGCAGGCTATTACATTGACCTGTCCTGTATTCATCGAAGCACCTCAGTTATTCTGTATCGTTCCTGCGCCGACCAAGGCACAGGCGGTGAAGAGAACTTTGTGTGGTGCCATCAATGAAGAGTGCCCGGCTACCGTATTACGGGAGCATGAGGCAGCAGTTTTGTATTTGGATGCTGACAGTGCAGCATTGCTTGGGTAAGAGTATGTATAGAATTAAAAGTGATAAAATTATTGCAGGCGACAAGCTTCTCAATGGCTACATATATGTAGAGGGTGATAAAATCCATGTCGTGACCACAGAGGAATTGCCTTTTGAAGCAGAATATGACAAGACAGGTCTCTATGTGGCACCGGGCTTTATCGATACTCATACTCATGGCGGCAAAGGATATGATTTTACAGGCAAGGCAGAGGATATCGTGGAGGGCTGTAATTTTCACATGACCCATGGTACAACTACCATTTGTCCTACCATTTCCGCAGCACCTTTTCAGGTAATGAGTCAGGCTGTTTTTGAGGTGCAGAAAGCTCAGAAAAGCAGCGCTTTAAAGACCAATCTTTTGGGAGCCCATATGGAAGGCCCATACCTGTCCAAGGAGCAGTGCGGAGCTCAGAGCACGGATTATATTACCGCACCGGACCCTATGGAATATGAAAGCCTGGTGGAGGCAGCAGGAGATGCCATTGCCCGCTGGACCTATGCCCCGGAGCATGATTTGGACGGTGTATTTTGTAAGTATATAAAGGCTCATGGTATCGTACCAAGCGCAGGCCATACCAATGCCATTTATGATGATATGTGTGTGGCCATGGACAGTGGCTGCAGGCTGATCACTCATTTATATTCCTGCACATCCACAGTCACCAGAAAACAGGGCTTTCGTAGGCTTGGAGTATTGGAGACAGCATTTTTATCGGATGATATATATGCGGAAATCATAGCAGACGGCAGACATTTGCCGCCGGAGCTGATTCGTCTTATTTTAAAGATCAAGGGTACAGACAGAGTACTTTTAACTACAGACAGTCTTGCAATTGCAGGCACTGATGTAAAAGAAGGCATTATGGTCAGCACGGAATTTATCGTAGAGGATGGTGTCTGCAAATTAAAGGACAGAAGCGCCTTTGCGGGCAGTATTGCTACAGCAGATGTGTTGGTGCGAGTGCTTGTAAAGGAAGTAGGGACTGATGTAATAGATGCAGTGAAGATGATCACCAAAGTACCGGCAGAGATTATGAATCTGAATAAAGGCGTCCTGGCACCGGGCAAGGATGCGGATATTGTGGTATTTGATGATGAAATCCGGATTGACAGTGTTTTTGTCATGGGCGCACAAACTGTTTAGACAAATAAATACATATTCGATAAAGTGAATAGTACCTAAAAGGGTCTCTTTCCGTTTTGTGTAATTACGAGATGGATAAGAGACTCTTTATTTATCAGAAAGTGTTTCCTATCACACAATTTTGTGATAAGATAAATATAATAGATAGGATATAACAAGGAGAGTGTCATGAAGATAGTGGATTTACATTGTGATACGCTGGATGAGCTTTTAACACAAAAGCGGGGCGGTGAGCATTACAATTTATACAAAAGAGCAGGCCATTTGGATATAGAGCGTATGCTGCAGAATGGATACCTTTTGCAGTGTTTTGCAGCCTTTGTAAATAAGGAAAAGGTGCAGAGCCCTTATGAGCAGGGCATGGAGCTGGCCAGATTATTTCAGCAGCTGTGTGCAGAGTATTGTCCTTACATAGCCCCGGTACACCACTATGAAGATATTGCTGAGAATGCTTCCAAGGGATTGATGTCTGCTATGTTAACCCTGGAAGAAGGGGGTGTGCTGGAGGGGGATCCGGACCATTTAAAAGTCTTTTATGAGATGGGAGTGCGGCTGATTACCCTGACTTGGAATCATCCTAATGAGATTGGCTATCCCGGTTGTCTGGAGGCGTTGCCGATTCCTGAAAAGCCTGCAGATTGGAAGGTTGCAGGTGCCTATCCTGGGCTTACCAAGAAGGGTGCGGAGCTTGTGGAAATCATGCAGGAAAATGGCATTATTGTGGATGTTTCCCATCTCTCTGATGCAGGTTTCTGGGATGTGGCAATGATTATGCATAAACCATTTATAGCCAGCCATTCCAATGCCAGAAGTATTTGCGGACACAAGCGTAATCTGTCTGATGCACAGATTCGGACCATTGCAGAGAAGGGTGGTGTGATCGGACTGAATTTTGCTGCTGATTTTCTGGAGGATGATCCGACACAGGTTTGTCTGGATAGTTTTGTAAGACATATACAGCATATTATTAAGATTGGCGGTGAGGATGTGATTGCACTGGGCAGTGATTTTGACGGTATTACCACCAATCCTGCCATGCCTCATGCAGGGGCATTACAGGTGCTGTTTGATAAAATGGAGCAGTGCAATATTGCACCCGGTGTAATTGACAAAATGAAAGGGCAGAATGCTCTTCGTATGATGAAAGAGGTCATAAGATAAATGAGTTTACATTTTGTGCTGGGAGCCAGCGGCTCCGGTAAAAGTGAAGGTACCTACCGGTGGATCATAAAAGAGGCTTTGGCTCATCCTGACAGACAATATATGATTTTGGTACCGGACCAGTATACCATGCAGATTCAAAAGCAGATGGTACAATTACATCCAAACCATGCCATTATGAATATTGATGTGCTCAGCTTCAGTCGTCTGTATCACCGTGTGATGGGAGAACTGGGCGGGGATACCCTTACGCCTTTAGATGATACCGGCAAAAATTTAATACTGCGCTTGCTGGCGGGCAGCATGAAGGAGGAACTTCCTGTGTTGGGACGCCTTATGGATAGGCAGGGCTATATTTCTGAGGTGAAGGGTATTATTTCGGAACTGCAGCAGTATGGTATTTCTCCTGAGGGGATGGATGAATTGATTCAAGGTACTGCCGGCAGAAGAGGTTTACAGGCCCGCTTGGAGGATGTGCAGAAGCTGTATAAGGCTTATCTGGAATTACAACAGGGCAGCTATCTTACCGGAGAATCTATGTATCCGCTACTGACACAAAGGCTTCGGGAATCTGCACTTTTTCGGGATGTGACGGTAGTTTTGGATGGTTTTACAGGTTTTACCCCGGTGCAGATGCCCTTGGTACAGGAAATGATGGTGCTGGCGGGAGAGATGTATGTGGCCATGACCATTGATGAGGAGCCTGAGCAGGTGACTAAGGAGCAGCAGCTGTTTTTTACCAGTGCCAAAAGTATTCGGGATCTGGAACGGCTGGCAGAGCAGGCAGGTGTGGCAGTAGACCCTTATATTTGGTACAGAGAGCAGATCAGGTTTCAGAATAGTCCTGTGTTAGCTCATTTCGAGAAGTATATATTTAGACAGAATGGAGAGAGCTTTGAAAGGACACAGATAAGTAATAAGGCGGAATATATCTATCATGGAGATATTCAGATATGGCAGGCTATGAATCCGAGACAGGAAGGCTTTGCTCTGGCCAGAGAAGTAAAGCGTCTGGTCCGTGAGGAGGGCTGCCGATATAGAGATATAGCAGTTGTGTGTGGCGATATGGAAGCCTATCGGTATCATTTACAGGAAGCTTTTGAACAAATGGATATCCCATATTTTGTGGACGCCAGCAGTAAGATTATGCACAATCCTGCCATGGAGCTTTTACAAGGCCTTTTTGATATATTGGAGCGAGATTTTTCCTATGCCGGAGTGATGAGATATTTGCGCAGCGGATTTAGCAGTCTGTCCGTAGAAGAGACAGACATGCTGGAAATTTATTTACTGGAGACCGGACTTAGAGGCCGGAAGGCCTTCTTGCGACCTTTTACCCGAAAAGGAAAGGATTATTCCTTGGAGAAGATAAATCATCTTAGGGAAAAGCTTATGACGGAGCTTTCTGCTTGCCTGTTTGATAAGGATGAAAGGGTTCGATTTTATATAGAGAGATTGTATGGATTTTTGACTGGTTTGGGTGTGGAGCAGAAGCTATATCATTATAGTGAGCAATTTGAAGCCATGGGTGATGCAGGAAGAACACGTGAGTATCGCCAGATTTATCGTAAGATTATGGATGTATTTAATCAGATGGTGGTGCTTTTAGGGGATGAGGTGCTTTCTGTAGAGAGCTTTGGTGAAATATTACTTGCCGGTTTTGAAGAATTGCAGGTAGGGCTCGTGCCGGCTAAAGCAGACCAGGTATTAATTGGTGACTTGGAACGAACCAGAATCAGTCAGGCGGCAGTACTTTTTGTTGTAGGCGTCAATGATGTGAATATTCCGGGCAATAATACCAAGGGCGGTATGATTTCCGATATGGACAGAGAGTATCTGTGCAGCTTGGGCATGGAGTTGTCACCTACCAGAAGACAGCTGCAGTTCAGACAGCGGTTTTACCTGTACCAGCAGCTGACTAAACCTTCCAAAAGGCTGTATTTGTCCTATGCTTTGACAGACAATGGGGAAAAAGAGTTAAGGCCTTCGTATTTTATCGGAACGGTCAGAAAATTATTTCCTTCCTTGGAGATGAGAAAAGTGTCTCAGGAAGGCTTGCCGGAGCATGTTTCAGAGCTTTTGAGCCAAAGTGCAGAAAAGCTTAGACAGTATGCAGAGGGCAGTCTGAAGGAGGGAGAAAAACAGCAGCTTTATACCATGCTTTTGGTACTGCAAGAGCATCTTGGTACGGAAAAGATGAGAGGATTTGTGGAGCAGGCTTTTTTTACGGGAGGTGGGGAACGACTGGACAGTGAGCTGGCGCGTTCTTTATATGGCAGTGTGTTGTATGGCAGTATCAGCCGATTGGAGCAATACGCAGCCTGTCCGTATGGACATTTTTTAAAGTATGGTCTGGGACTCAAAGAGCCTCAGGAATATATATTGGAATCTGCAGATTTGGGTAATATTTTTCACGATGTGCTGGATAGCTTTGGTAAAGATTTGGAGCAGGACGGGTATACTTGGAAAGATTTCCCTGATGAATATGGGGATTTGAAAGTGAGCCAAAAGCTGGCCTATATCAAGGAGCAGTACGGAGATGAATTGTTACTGGATAAGGCTCGAAATGGGTATGCTTTATCCAGAGCAGACCGTATTTTGAAGCGCAGCCTTAGAGTATTGAAGAAGCATATGCAGGCAGGAGCCTTTGGAACCTATGGTCTGGAAGTGGATTTCGATGTATCTTGCCAGTGGAATGCCACCAGAGAGTTGATGATGAAGCTCAGAGGACGTATTGACAGACTGGATGTGGCAGCGGTTGATGATGATATTTACGTAAAGGTAATTGATTATAAATCAGGCAATAAGCAATTGGAGCTGGATTGTCTGTATGAAGGTTTGCAGATGCAGCTGCTGGTGTATCTGGATACAGCTACGAAAATGTTAGAGGAGCGATATCCGGGCAAGCAGGTTCATCCTGCGGCCATGTTTTACTATCGTGTAGCAGATCCGGTGGTGAGTATGGAAGGTGCAGAGGATCTTAAGGAGCTTCCGGAGGTGCTTTTAAAAGAGCAGCGCAGTCGAGGATTGCTGAACAGTGATGAAACTGTAGTACATTTGCTGGACAGTGAGATGGAGACAAGTTCTAATATTATTCCCTTAAACTTAAAGAAAGACGGAACACCGGGCAGGGGATCCGGGGTGTGTTCAGAAGAGCAATTTCAGTTGATGCGTGAGTTCATGCATCATAAGCTTTATGAAATGGGCAGTGAGATTATGTCCGGTCATATCGAAAAGGCACCTTATACCCGCAGTCGGCAGGAGGAAGGATGTACCTATTGTCCGTACAAGGGTGTTTGTGGATTCGATGAAAAGCAATTTGGCTATGAAAAGCGTAAAATAGAAGCACTGTCCGATGAAGCAGTTTGGGAGAAAATGGAGAAGGATATTCTCGAAGCGCAGAGAAATGATGACTAGATGCCAATTTGCAAGAAAAGTCTGCATGATTTTGGGCGAGAAGTCGTGCGAATAGCAAAAATGCAGGAAAAATGTCATAGACTATGGCAGAGGAGAAATAAATGGCGGTAACATTTACAATGGACCAGCAGAGGGTCATTGATACAAGAGACAAAAACATATTGGTGTCAGCGGCAGCCGGAAGTGGTAAGACTGCTGTATTAGTAGAGCGCATTATTCAAAGGATCACAGATGCAGAGCATCCTATTGATATTGACAGGCTTTTGGTGGTGACCTTTACCAATGCTGCAGCAGCGGGAATGAAGGAGCGTATCAGCAATGCCATTCAGGCGCGTCTTCTTTTGGAGCCGGACAATCTGCATTTACAGCGACAGGCAGTTTTGGTTCATCAGGCTCAGATTACCACGATCCATAGTTTTTGTCTGTATTTAATAAAAAATCATTTTGAAGCCATTGCATTGGAGCCGGATTTTAAGGTGGCAGATGAAGCTACGGTGAAGCTTATAGCTGCAGAAGTAAAGGAACAGGTGTTGGAGGAGGCCTTCGCAAATGGGACAGAAGATTTCTTATATATGGTAGAATTTATCTGTCACAATGGCAGGGAACGAGTGCTGGAAGAATACATGGATCAGCTTTATGCCAGGGCCATGAGCATGCCTTTTCCCAAAAGGTGGCTTTTAGAGCGTAAGAAAGACTATGCTTTTGACAGTTTGGATGCCTTTACTGGGACAGAGAGCGGCCAATATTTGCTGAAACATCTTCGGGGGCTTTTAGAAAGCTATCACCAAGCATATGGCAGATTATATCAAATTGCTACAGAGCCGGATGGTCCTTATATGTATGCAGATGTGTTAGAAGCGGAGCAGGAGTATCTGGAAAAGGTACTTAAGCAGGACAGCCTGGAGGGTATTGGCAGTCTTTTGCCCAATATGGATTTTGCCAGACTTCCGGCCAAGAAAGACGACAGTGTACATCCGGGCAAAAAGGAGCAGGTAAAGGAATTACGTACGGTATACAAAAAGGCCCTTCAGGGGATAAATGAGCAATTTTTGGGTAAAAGTCCCCAGAGTATTGCTGTGGAAAATGAGGCTTGCAGCAGAGTGTCAGAGGCTTTGGTGGAGCTTACCATCACATATATGGAGCGACTGGCAGCAGAAAAGTGCAGACGAGGCATAATCGATTTTAACGATATGGAGCATATGGCACTGCAGATTTTGTTGAAAGAGACAGCAGATGGTTATGAGCCAACGGAGATTGCGAAGAGCTATCAGGTATATTTTGAAGAAGTTATGATCGATGAGTACCAGGACAGTAATATGGTCCAGGAATATCTGGTGACAGCTGTGTCAGGCGAGGCTTTGGGTAAGAATAACCGATTTATGGTAGGCGATGTAAAACAAAGCATTTATAAATTTCGTCTGGCAAGGCCGGAGCTTTTCATGGGAAAATACCATGCCTATGCCCGGAAGCAGGCTATCCCAAATACAGACCGTAGTGACTGTGAATGCAGAAAGAAAGAGATGGAGAGAGCGGCAGAGCAGCGCAGCGGGGGATACTTACAGGAGTGTAATGAGAAACACGGGAAGAATGACACGCGCGTCATGTGTGAAGATGAGATATGTCATGTGTGCTTTGAAGGCAGAATGGACGTGGGTGACGCGAATGCAAAAGGCCTAATAAGGGTATCTGATGAAAACGACAGAGATGACGGCGTATATATCAGCTCTGACGAAGATATCAATGAGGTGTTAGGGGGATTAGATAGTTCAGACAGAAATATCAGAATAGACTTAAAGCAGAATTTTCGAAGCCGCAGAGAAGTTTTGGGGGCTACCAACAGTATTTTCGAGAAGGTTATGCTAAGTGAGCTTGGCGGCATCGCTTATGATGAGCACGCAGCGCTATATCCGGGAGCTGAGTATCCGGAGGCACCTAGCATGGAAGCGGAACTGATCATTGCCACCGGTGACAAGCCGGAGCATTATGATAGCAAAGAGTGGGAGGCATACTGTGTTTCCAAGCGTATCAAGGAATTAATAAAAGAAGGTGTGGTTCTGGATGATACCGGTAAAGAACTCAGACCCGTTACTTATGCAGATATTGTGTTGCTATTTCGAAGTCCTTCCAGCTTTGAAGAGGCTTACAAGAAGGTTTTTGCCGAACAAGGTATTCCTCTTTATATGACATCCGGAAGCGGATATTTTGATGCTGTGGAAGTACAAAATATCATAAAGCTGTTACAGACCATAGAAAATCCCAGACTTGACATTCCTCTTTATGGTGTGTGTACCTCTATTTTTGGCGGTATGAGTGAAAACCAGCTGAGTCAGGCTAAGGTATATTATAATGAGCTTCTAAGAAACAATCAGGTATCGGATAAGAAAGGGGAAGTCAGCCTTTACGATATGCTTCAGGCGTATGCATCTGCATTTCCGCAGGAGGAAACCGGACAGGCAATTGCTGCACTTCAAAATAGGCTTCGCAAATACCGCATTCAGGCGGAGTATATGACGGTATCAGAGTTGATTTATGAGATATTAAGAGATTATCAATATAGAGAATATATGAGTGTGCTGCCGGATGGGGCAAAGCGCTTGTCTAATATTTCTCTTTTGCTGGAAAAGGCCACGACCTTTGGAAATGGCAGTTACCAGGGATTATTTGCATTTACTTCATATATAAATCAATTGCAAAAACAGTCTATTGACTACGGTGAAGCCGGACTTTCAGAGCATGGGGACGCAGTCCGGGTAATGAGTATTCATAAAAGCAAGGGACTAGAATTTCCTGTATGCATTGTATGTGGTATGGGACAACATTATCAGATGCGAGATAAGCAACAGCTGTTATTAATTGATAATGATATGGGACTTGGGATGGATTATGTAAATCCTACTCTGCGATCCAAAAATAAAACCTTGCGTAAGAATGTGATTGCTTTGAAAATGGAGCAGGAGATTTTGGCAGAGGAGCAGAGAATTTTATACGTTGCCATGACCAGAGCTAAAGAAAAGCTGATTATGGTAGGGTATAAGGAGCAGTATGAAAGCCCAACAGAAGCGGCAGAAAAGATGACAGTAACGGATGCCGGAGCTAATAAGGAGGGGATGAATAGGAAAGATATCCCGGGAGCAGAAATGATTGGGACAAAGAGATGTATACTGCCGGATGTGCTGACGGCTAAGTCTTATTTAGATTTGTGTCTTTTGGCCGGAGATGAGAGTAGTCCCATTGTGCTGAAAACCATGACTATGGAGGACTATGTAACGACGGAAATCGTGGAGACAGTGACCAGAGAAGAGCGGAAGGATATGCTGATGACTGCGATAAACCAGGAAAACAGGGAGGAATGCTCAGAAGAAGATCCACATCATGATTCAAGGATTATGTTAAATGCACTGAAGGAAAGCTATAAGCAGCGCTTTGGTTATCGTTACCCGCACGAAAATCTAAAAGGATTATATAGTAAAACCACCGTGTCGGAATTGAAAAAAGCTGTCATAGCTGAAGCGCAGGAAGCCGTTTTTGATACATTTGAAAAGGCCAATACAGAAGAAATTATTCCGTATATTCCGGATTTTATGAAAGAAAAAACGGAAATGAAGGGGGCCGAGCGTGGTACTGCATATCATAGAGTGATGGAGTTGTTAGATTTTACAAATGCTCCGGATACCGTGGGAGGCTGGTATGAGTTGCTGGAAGCTATGGTTGCATCCGGCAAAATAACCGGGCGACAAAAAGAATGCATTTACGTACCGAAAATGCGGGAATTTATGCAATCTGACATTGCAGAACGTATGAAAAAGGCAGACGCGCAAGGAAAATTGCAAAAAGAAAGATCCTTTTTCCTGGGTGTACCTGCAAATCGGGTTAATCAGGACTTTCCAGCAGAGGAAATGATTCTGGTGCAGGGTATCATAGATGCCTATTTTGAGGAAGATGGAGAATTGGTACTGGTAGATTATAAAACAGACCGGGTGGATAACAGCCAAGAACTGGTGGAAAGATACCGGGTACAAATGCAGTACTATGCAGAAGCACTTGAGAAGGCGTTGAATAAAAAAGTGAAGGAAGCGGTGTTGTATTCTATGGCGCTTGGGTCTACCGTTATAGTTGAAATAAAAAAAGTGTGACAAAATGCCTTGCTAATGCCTATATATAATGAGGAGATATTTTTGGAGCCTCAAAAATATAGGCAAAGCGAGGTGTTTTTATGTCTAAAAGACCAAATTAGAGGAATTAAAGGTACTGGATGATTTTTAATGATATGATAAATTATTTGTCAAGATGGCGTTTGCAGTAATTCATATGTGGTGCTTGTAGAGATGTGTATGTGTCAATTGCAGAAATGTCTATGCATCCTTTGCAGAAATGTCTATGTACTCCTTGCAGAAATGTTTATGTGCTCCTTACAGGCATGCGCTCACCCCCCCTTTTTTTGCTGGAAGCGTATGTGATTGTTTACAATATATGTAAATTGTTGTATAATGTCGAATAAGGAGGATGAATATGAACTCTGTAATATATGATCCATTGGAAGCGTATGAAACTAAATATAAAAATCTTCATTCTGAAAATACGATTAACTTTTTTGAAAAGCTTGTGCAGCAATCCGGAGTTGATATTGCAAAAAACAGACAAACTGTGGAGGAATGCAATAAATATCAAGACAACATAGCGGAAAGCAAGAAAAAGTTAAATAGATTGAGAGTTTTACGAGTTTTGATGTGTATTACCATCGTGCTTATACCGATTGTAATTATGAAAACAACACCTAAAATTCGCTCTTTGAGAACTGAAATAGAGGAGGCTGACAAAAAGGCAGAAGAACTGATGGCAGAAGGCAACAATCAAATGCTTCCTCTCCATAATTTATTTACAGATAGAGATGCTTTACATATCATAGAGTCGACGATACCGCGCTTATCCTTTGATACCTTCTTTTCGGTTAAACAAGAGAACGATATGAAGATCAATTATGATTTTCGGGAAGACAACAAAAGTGAACAATCAACCCTTGATGTGCTGGCAGGTCATTATAATGAAAATCCGTTCTTATTTGAAAATAAACTGATTCACACCATGGGAAGGCAAACCTATCATGGTTACAAAACAATCAGATGGACGGAAACCTATAGAGATAGCGATGGTAAATTAAGAACCAGGACCAAGACACAACAACTCCACGCTACGGTTACCAAGCCTAAGCCTTTTTATAAAAACCAGATAGTCCTAAGCTACTGTTCTCAGGGCGGTCCTGACCTGGTATTTAGCAGAGATGCATCCCATTTGGAACGGAAGAGCGAGAAGGAAATCGACAGGCTGGTTAAACGTGGGGAAAAGAAATTACAGAAAAAGACGGAAAAGGCCATAAGTCAAAACAGTGATTTTATGAGTATGTCCAATTCGGAGTTTGAGGTTCTTTTCGATGCCCTTAATAGGACAGACGAGGTGCAGTTTAGAAGTCTTTTTACACCACTTGCACAAACCAATATGGTCTCCCTGCTTCTTTCTAAAACAGGCTATGGAGATGATTTTGATTTCTTTAAATCCAAAAGAACCAATAGAATTATTTCCAAGCATAGTCAAGGTAGAGACATTAACTTGTTGCCGGGAGCTTACACTTCCTATTCTTTTGATGTTATCAAAGAAAACTTTATCAATAAGAATGAGGAATATTTTAAAGCAGTATACTTTGATTTTGCACCCCTTTGGGCAATTCCGGCTTATCAGGAAAGACCGGTACATTCCCTAAAGCCCATCCCGGATTATACGCAGTTATATTCTCTTAAAGAGAGCGAGGCACTGGCAAATGCAGTGGATTACAGATATGTTGTGCATCCGAATACCAAAACTCAAGCAATTTTAAAATCATCCTTTGTTCGTTCTAAGGACAATGTAGACGAAACCTGCATTACAGCATATTCTTACGATATCGAAAAGCGTGTGGATATGGTTTCTGTATATGGAGGAGATGGGCGCTATCATAATGTTGCCGTTGAGTGGGATGAGTACCTGCCATTGGAGGCTCAAAATAATTTCTATATTGCGACCAATGAAATTGCAGGAAACAAAACAGTTATTGCAAGGCGAAAGAGCTTATGTATATTTAATATGAATTAGAAAAGGAGAAAACTAAAATGGCAAACCAATTAGATGAACTGAATCCGGAGGTACGAGAAGAAGGTCTCGACACAAATGTTATCGCAAAGAAAATTCCTGCAGAAGTTGGAGTGGGCTCCAAAATCTTTGAAATTATTTTATGGGTGTGTGGTATACTGCCTGGTCTTATTTTCCTGTTTATGAAAATTAGTGCCCAGAAGCATTTTGATCAGCTGCAGCAGAAGATTCAAAGAAACGCATCCCAGATAGACAACTATCTGGAACAAAGAGTTATGGTTCTTCAAAATTGTGCTCGTCTTTTGGATAAGGCTATTGATCTTGATAAGAGTACTTTTGAAAATATTGCAAAAGTACGTTCAGGAAATGTGGGTGATACAGATGCTGCGCGAAATGAATTCGGTGGTCAGCTTGAATCACTTTCCAGAAATATCAATGTTGCTGTAGAAAGCTATCCTGAGCTTGCTGCACATCGTGAAATTGCAGATGCAATGCAGCAGAATATGTATTTACAGAGAGAAATCACAGCTGCAAGAGAGCTTTACAACGATACCATCAATCAGTGGAATAAAGATATTTTTGCATGGCCAACTAAGAAAATTGTGGCTGCAAAAAATGGCTATACTACAAGAATTCCATTTGTAGCTTCTAAAGAAATTAAAGAAAAAGCAAAAGGCGTTTTCTTTTAATGATATGGCAGAATGCTAATTTTTATATTATGTGTTAAAAACGGAGACGGTGGGATTCGAACCCACGTGGGATTACTCCCGAACTGATTTCGAGTCAGCTTCGTTATGGCCACTTCGATACATCTCCATATATATTAAACTGTCTATTAGTGTATGCGAAACCCAGCAAATGCTGAGTTTCGCATTTGTCTATAACCTGCAGGTATCAATAATCTAGCCGAGAATAGTCCTTAGCCTGTCTGCAATCATTGCGTAGGTAGGCACCGGAACGTCGTAGGCTTCTCCCATACGAACCACCTCATATACCAGACCGTCAACCTCCGACGGCTTACCGTCCTGAATATCTCTTTGCATGGAAGCGGTGGCGCCGGCAGCAAGACCATCCATGATATTTACATTAATATCTACGATATCTTCCGGTAGGGATACATTCATAGCATCAGAAAGAGCCTTGATCTCCTGAACCAGACGGATATAGGTGTCTGCATATGTACCGCCGGTCTGCATGTCCTTAGCTGTGATGCAGTAGCCTGCACCCAAAGCGGCCATAGGAGAAACAAAGGAAAACTTCTGTAAAGCATCCTTTTCGATCTGGTTGGACAAAAGAGGTGTTATACCGGATGCTTCCAGGTCACAGTAAATCTGCTCTAATAGTGGCTGTACCGCAGCATGGATACTGTCCGCTGTTCCTTTTCGTAAGCCGTAAACCACCCGGAAAATAGATCCGGACATTAAAATGATACCCGGAGCCTTTATCTGAGAAGCAATATAAATACAGCCATCTGTTACCGTAAGATGTGGTAAAAGCGTCTGTAATTTTCGCCCTGTACCATATATATTTAAAATCGGAATTACTATGGTATGGGCATCAGCCACCTGACTTATAAAAGGAACGGTATCTTCTAAAGAATAACCTTTCACACATACAAAGATAACATCCGGAGCCTGATCTCCATACAAGTCACAATATTCTTCCATGGTGCAGGCATGGACAGGCACAGTGAAGGATTCCTTTGTGGTTTCAAAGCCAAGTCCATTCTGCTTCATCTGTTCTAAGTGCTTGCCTCTGGCAATAAGTGTGACGTCTTTGCCTGCTCTGGCAAGAAAACCGCCGATAGCGCCGCCGGTTCCTCCGGCTCCAATTACTAAATATTTCATAAGTACAAAATTCCTTTTTAGATAAATATTATAAACACAGTTTATAACAATTTGATGGCGAATGCAAGCAAAATCCCTCTGATAATCATATAGCTTCTATTCCATAACCATTCATACAGTGTACTTATAGATTAGCTATATCCTTCATGCTGCGAAAGGCACTTCTTACCGGTGGCAGTGCCAGTACAAAAAAGGTGATCACCGCTTCTGTAAAAATATAAGCACCATTATAAAGGAAGGAGTACACAGGCACACTCATACCATAGCCTGCCGCACTGCTTCCGAAAAAGGCCATCCCGGAAATAAAGGAAAAGACAAATCTGCCAAGCACACTGGCGGCATAGCCCTTATACAGGCCGGCTTTACTGTTGGTAAATATACCGGACAAACCCAGCGCACCAAAAGCAAAAATATAGTCAAAGAAAAGCTGTGGCAGGCTGATCACATATGGATCCACGATCAACTGCAAAAGTCCATAAGCGATTGCAGTCAGTAGGCCTGTGCGAAGTCCGTACCAGTAACCGATTAAGCTGATAAAAAGCATACTTAACAAAGTTACTGAACCACCCATTGGCATGGGCCATATCTTGATAAAAGAAGTGACCATAGCTAACGCCATAGCCATGGCACAAAAAGAAAGCTGTCTGGTATGCACTTTTCTCTTTTTGGTAAAAAAGGCGGCTGCTAATAGTACACACAGCATAATACCGATCAGAGCCATGTAGCCCCAGGTAGTCAGTTCGTAGTAGTTGCCCCACTCAGGGTCAATAATTTCCCTTGCAAAAATTTCTAACATAAAAAAATCCTCCTGAATCTCTAGGAGGAAGCAATTAAGCGAATAGACCTATTACGTGCACTTAATAAAGTCTATCACAATTTTTTACAACAACCAAGTACTGTGACTGTTATAAACTGCTTCCTTACGCCGGTACTAACCGGTTCAAGTTATGAGGGTTAGAGTGAAATACACTCAATCTCAGCAATTGCTCCCCTAGCAAAATATGTATTTTGGTATGAAATACCGATATTTATGTTACACGGTTCTCTGTCAGATGTCAAGAGGAGTGTCACCTTTCTACGCTTATTTGAAAAGTTTTTTGAAAAGAATTCATGTTTTGGAACTGGTATTCAAAGTTTCATTTTTCAGCATTCCCGGCACATTGGGTCAGTGCCGGGAGCTTAAATCATCCGTTGCCGGATTATCAATCAGTTCTCCATCCTTGGTAAAGCGGGAACCGTGGCAAGGGCAGTCCCAGGTGTGCTCCACCGGATTCCATTTTAAGGCACAGCCCATATGGGGGCAGCGCTTTTGGGTTGGAGTGAATAAATTTGTGGTGGCTTCAAAGGCATTTATAAACAGTTGTGGGCGTAACATAGTTCTGGAAGGATTAAAAACCGGAGCGTAGGGATTGTCCCTTTCCAGAATCATGTCCCGCAAAATCATAGCTGCCGTCATAGCTGAGGTCATGCCCCATTTATGAAAGCCTGTGGCAGTATATATACCTGAGGTGTTACGAGAATAGGGCCCGATATAAGGAATATCGTCCAAAGGCATACAATCCTGGGTGGCCCATTGGTATCGGATGTGGGATTCGGGATAATACCGATGAGCAAAGGCAGTAAGTTCTGCCCAATTGCCGCCATGTTTGCCGGTACGATGGCTTCCACCGCCCAAAAGCAGCAAGTCGTCGTGATTTCGAAAAGAAAGGCCTTTGTCGGCCTCATCCACGTACATGCCATTTAGCCGGGGAGCATGGTCCAGTGCCAGTACATAGGAACGGTGTTGGTACATTTTGAGGAAATACATGCCATGCTTATTGAGCATAGGAAAGTGGGTTGCAATAATAATTTTATCTGCGGTAATAGTTCCGTGATTGGTTTTCACCAGATGCTTTTGATATGTCTGACTTTTGGTTATCTGGTCATGGATTTCACCGGTCACAATCTTTTGCCATGCAAATTCCAGCACCTTGGTATGCTCGTATATGTTTAATTCTTTTGCAAGTCCGGAGAAAAATTTCAATGGATGAAATTGGGCCTGATCTGCAAATTTCACGGCACCGGCTACGGGGAAAGGCAATGGCAGGTGTTCTGCAAATTCCACAGATGGGTGCATAGCCAAATTACGAGTATGTTCAACAGATGGGCAATACACAGGAGTGCAACAACCTATTTTGTGTAAAGCCTCCAGCTCCTGTTCCGGCTTTCGGGGCTGGTCTATAGAATAAACAAAATTATCTTTTACTTCAAAGTCGCAAGGGATATTCTGACATAAGTTGGCATACTCTGCCAGAGCAAGCTGATTTGCCTGCAAATACATTGCAGCTTTTTCTGTACCAAAACGCTTCAAAAGCTTATGATACATAAACCCGTGCTGAGAAGTGATTTTAGCAGTAGTATTTTTGGTAACGCCGCTGCAGATCCGGTTTGCTTCTACCAGCATATAATCAACCCCTGCTTCTTTTAGCATATAAGCACACAAAATGCCGGTAATACCACCGCCCACAATCAATACATCTGTTTTCGCATCACCTGATAATGCCTCAAAATCAGGCATATTTGCAGTTTTCGACCAAAGAGAATTCATCTTCATCACCTCCGCCAATAGTATTTGTAAAGAGTATAAAAAACATGTATTATTTTTGTTGATTTTGCCGGTTTTATAGTGGCAATCTTGACAAAAGTTTAACAAGTTTATATAATGAATTTATAATGAACGCGTTCATAAAAGGAGGAACCATGCCGAAGATTATCGAAAACATCCGGGAAAGACTATTAGAAGAAGCAAAGAAACAGGTGATGGAGCTTGGATATTCCAGCATGACCATTCGTTCTGTGGCAGGTGCTTGTGGTGTAGGTGTAGGGACGGTTTACAATTACTTTTCATCCAAGGACATGTTAATTGCAGAATTTATGCTGACGGATTGGCAGGCCGGTATGGAAAAGCTTACGGCTGTCAGTGCAGGCAGTGATAAACCACAGGAGGTCCTGCAGTGCGTGTACGAGGAGCTACGTACGTTTATCGAGAAGTATACGACACTTTTTCAGGACAAAAGGGCAGGCCAAAGCTTTGCAGCAGTATTTCCTCAAAGACACGAGCAGCTTCGGGGGCAGATAGCAGAGCATTTTGGGAAGCTGTGCAGAAGACAGAAGAGGGTAGACGCAGTTTTTCTGGCGGAATTTATTGCGGAAAATATGCTTACTTGGACTATGGAAGGACGTAGCTATGAAGAAATCAGCGGCATTCTTCTTCAACTATTTTGAAAGCGATTCAATCAATCAGAACCGGAACGGAACAGTTCCAATTAATCAAAAAAGGAGAAATAGAAAATGAGCAGTTTTGAAAACCTTCGTGTGGTAGACAATTTCTACCAGACCTCACTGTTCTTCCCAATGCCTACTGTAGTCATCAGTACATTGTGTGAAGACGGTACTACCACCTGTGGCCCTTACTCCCTGGTACAGCCTTATTATGTTGCCGGCAAGGACTACTATGCCATGTTACTGTGCTGCCGTAATTCTTCCAACACGGCCCAGAATATCTTGAGAAACGGCAAGTGCGCCTTGAATTTTATTTCCGATGACCCGAAGGAGTTTAAAGAATGTGTAAAATTAAGCTGGCCGGGTGACAAGCCGGAAGAGAAGATGCCAAAGTGTAACTTCAAATTGGAAAAGAGCATGATCGAGGAAGAAAATCCGGCCGACAAGCGTCCTATGGTATTGGCAGACGCCATTCAGGTAATTGAATGCACCTGGGTACGTGAACTGGACGGTGCAGACAAGGATGAGGCAGGCGAATTAAACGGATACGAAGGTCCGTACCATGATTTCAATGGTATTACCAGTAAATTCGGTGCTCACTTTATTTTAAAAGTTGACAAGATTTTAATGAAGAAAAAATACGCAGATGCCATTATCAATGGTGTTCGTGCAAAGGACTTCCCTCCTCTTCCTGTGGATTACGGTTATCGTGACAGTAAGAATTTCTGGTTCCACAGAGCACGTCGCATGAAAGCAGAGCTTTTACAGATGCGTAAGGCAAGCCTGGAATCTGTTCGCTATGCTGCAGACCGTGTGGACGACAAGGTGAAATTTACAGACGAAGCGCTTATGACTATTTTGGGAGTGCCTCGTGTATTCTTGTCTGTTGTATTAAAGGGATGCGTGGATTGGGCCAGAGAAAATAACGTAGAGTTGATTACAGAGGAGCATATGAAGATCATCAATGACAAACGCTCCAAGGAGAAGAGTAAGAAGAAGTAGAAAATGGAGATTTTGCATTTAGTACCCGGAGCAATATATATTCCGTCTCATGGCGCGCTCTCGCTCCATGAAAAACGTAGCAGTATTAAGCTCAGACTGTGGCGCCAGCGCCTTGCTTCGCTAAGGACTGACGTTTTTCAAGGTCCCTGAGCCGGAAAATATATTGCTCTGGGAGATAAGATGCAAAATCCACACGGATAGAAAGAAAAAAGAAAGGATGACGAAACATGAAAGTTGTATTAGCAGGCGCTTATGGTAATTTAGGCGCAGATATTTTTAAAGCATTGTTAAAGGCAGGTCACCAGGTGGTGGCAGCAGATATGGTGGAGCGTGAGCTTGGTGTGGAAGGTAATTTTACATTCCGTAAGGTGGATGTAACCAATCCTGAAACCTTAAAAGGGCTGTGTGACGGTGCAGATTGTGTGATCACCACAGTTGGCTTGACCAAGACTTCTGCAACTGTTACCAATTATCAGATTGATTACCAGGGGAATTTGAATTTATTACAGGAAGCCAAGGCGGCAGGCGTGAAGTATTTTACATATATTTCTGTATTAAAGGCTGACAAAGCTCCAAAGGTACCGATGCTCCATGCCAAGTATTTATTTGAAGAAGAGTTAAAGAAGAGTGGAATGACTTATACCATTCACCGTCCTACAGGTTATTTCTATGATATCGTGAAGGTGTTCCGTCCGATGATTGAAAAGGGTGAGGTTACATTACTTGGTAATGATCCTGTACATGCAAATGTAGTTTCTACCGAAGATTTCGCAGAGTTTATCGTAGCTCATATGACAGATGAAAATAAGATGTATGACGTTGGCGGTAAGGAGACCTATTCTTATGAGGAAATTGCAAACCTGTGCTTTGCAGCTGCAGGTAAGGAGCCTGTGATCAAACGTGCTCCTGCTTTCCTGTTTGATGTACTTGCCTTTATCAATAAGTTTAAAAAGAACGGTAAGGAAGCAATCCTTCGTTTCTCTAAATGGACTCTGACAGAGGAAATGGTAGGCGATACCAAGACCGGTGACATGAGCTTTAAGCAGTACATTGAAGAGAGCTTTAAAAATATCTAAAAATCACGAAAGGAGTTCGTTATGGGCTGGAATTATTTATTGATATTTTTCGTAATTAGTTTAGTGGTATGTCTTGTAGGCTTCTACAAGTATGTTTATTTCTTATCTATCGGCTATGGCTTTGCTGTGGCAGGTATTGGTGTGGCATTGGCGGTGATGAGTCTTTTGGGGAACTTTGAAGCTTCGTTGGCACATTACATATTCTTTGCATTGTTTGTAATTTACGGAATGCGTTTATCCGGATTTTTATTGATCCGTGAACTGAAAAATGCTGCCTATCGCAAGACTTTAAAGGAAGCAACAGGTGAGGAAAAGGGTATGCCTGCTTTCGTAAAGGTGACTATCTGGATCGTTGTAAGTGTGCTGTACGTGGCACAGACCTCTCCGGTATACTTCCGTATGTATAACGGCGGTGAAGTCAGCGTATTTTTATGGGCCGGTATTGTGATTTCTGTATGCGGTATTGGCTTAGAGGCATGGGCAGATGAGCAGAAGAGTGCCCAGAAAAAGGTTCGTCCGGATATGGTTGCTACCAAGGGACTTTACAAAATCGTACGCTGTCCGAATTATTTTGGCGAAATCTTGTTCTGGACCGGCGTTTTTGTATCATCTCTGGATATTTTAATCGGCATCGGTCAGTGGCTTGCAGCTATTATTTCCTACATCTGTATCGTATATATTATGTTTAACGGTGCACAGCGTCTGGAGAAGCGCCAGATGAAGCGTTACGGTAACAATGAGGAATATAAGGCATACGCAGATAAGACACCGATCATTATTCCATTCTTACCGATTTACCATTTAAATAAAGCTGATAAGTAATAAGAAAAATACAAGAATTGGTTATGAGATGAGGGAATACCATGAAAGATTTTACGATTGCCATGGCGCTTGTAGATTATATTCCGGTGCTTTTTTTCGGGATCGGTGCCGTGATTTTACAGCGCGATTTATACAATAAAATGAGCAAGGGTGCCTTTGCACTATTTGCAGCAGGAACCATCAATGTATTTGCAGCAGGTGCATTAAAAGCTACTTACAAGCTTTTGTATGCAGCGGGAGTTTGTGATTTTGAGTCCTTAAATGCCATGTTTTTTCCGGTACAGTCTATCGGATTTTTGCTGGCTGGCATAGGCATAATCGCCGTGCTTTGTTTTAAACAGGAAAAGAAAACCGCGGTTTTGGCAGCAGCACCGGCAGTGTACAGCGGCACTTTCTTATTTGTGGGACTGATGGTGGCAGGTCTTGGCTGTATGGATGCAGGTTTAAGTTATCTGGCGGCCAAGTTAAAAAAGAAATCAGCCATTGCTTTATTCCTGCTGTCCTTTATCTGCTCCCTTTGCATGGGATATCTGTCTTCCAGAGATTTTGCCCAGGCCAGCATGAACTGGATTGCCGAAGGTGTTAATGTGGTGGGTCAGGGAGCCTTCCTGGGCGGCGTGTGTTTGCTGCACAAGGCAGGTCTTGCAGATTATGTGATAAAACAAAAATAGAAACCTACAGACGAAGTAGCCAGGGCTGTGTATGCAGCCCTGAATTTTTATACTTTTTGGATTGATACAATTAAATTTATATGTTACAATACTAAAAATTCATACGAATTTTTAGATACAAATTATAGAAAATAACATTTGGAGGATTTAACAAATGTCCCCGTATCAAGGTAATGAAAATTATATCTTTGTCAGTTATGCTCATAAAGATCAAGACATTGTTGTTCCAATAATAGAAGCACTTTCTGAAAATGGATTTAGAGTATGGTACGATTTAGGCATTGAAGCTGGTACAGAATGGCCGGCTTTCATACAAGAGCGGCTGAAATCAAGCAAAGTTGTTTTAGCATTTATTTCACCATCATCCATTGCTTCTAAGAACTGTCGCAAAGAAATAAATCTTGCTTTAAATAATGATAAGGAAATGCTCGCCATACATCTACAAGAAACTGAACTGTTATATGGGATGGAACTTCAATTAGAGGCTGTTCAAGCTATGTTTATGTATAAACAACCATCCACAGAAATATTTTTTAAAGGTCTGTTCGAAGCAAAAATTTTAAATTCTTGTAAAATCAATAATACAGATGGAGCTTTGATATCAGAAAAAATTAATATTACATCGAGTGATTTTTTAGATGACTTTATAAAAAAGCAAAAGATTTCTACAAACAACGCCCATGATTTTGATAATCTTAGCGATCTTGACAAAGCAAAGGCGCTGCGAAAAAACGGACCTGCCCTTATATCCACGGTTGGAGTAAAAGGAACTAATGATGCTAACGACTCGTGGCCCGCTTCTCGATATTCACAAGTTATATCTATGGATGAATATTCACGTATAAGATTCCATTGTGTTCTTATGAAAAGTATGGGAATAAAATCCACAAAAAAAGTAGGATATCATATATTTGATGCAAAAGGATCTTTAGTTTACGAGTATGAAATCGAACTTGAGTTTGAACCCACTCATGACCGATTTTCTTTAGCATGGGCTATAAATATACCGGACAGTGTTCCTGCTTTGCCCGGAAAATACACTGTGCTTATGTGGATAGATAACTCACGTGCGTTTGAATATCATTTTCGCATTACTTCTTCAGGGTACGAAGCGGAGGAGGATACAACTACTAATAATAAAAAATTCATTCTCGATCAAGTTGAAACGCAAAAACAAATTGAAGAAATAAAGCGCAAGTTAGCATATCCCAATTTGGCATTTTGGGCAGTACTTAATTATATAGTAGGACTTATCGCAATATTTGTAGTAGGCCTGGCTTTCAGTAACAGTGTCGAAGGTGATGGTAAAGTAATATTTTATTTATTCAGTATTGCAGTGGCTATATTTTGTATTTGTGTATTTGCCATATTCTACAAGAAAACAAAAGCTACTGTAGGAAAAAATGGTTTCGTTTCATTTATATTAGTTGTTTTTGGCTCCTTGTACTATTTCTACATAATTTACTTGGTATTTATGGCAATAACTACACTCATAAGAAAAAAATCTCTTAAGGCCAAGCTTACAGAGTTGGAAAAAGGTTTACTGTAAAATGCGAATGTTGGAGTTTTTACGATTAAATTATTCAGGTTTATCAAGGTTAAATTCTTATGGTAGACAAATGAAACCAACTGTTATATAATTACATATAATAACGCATTTTAGTCAGTGTATGATAAGAAAATGTAAATATATCAGGAAAGAGAAGGTGCTAGATATGGAAGTGATTAAGAGAGCAGATAGAATGGAGCATGTACATTCCGATATCCGGGGGCCGTTATTTGTAGAAGCGATGCAGATGCGCGCAAATGGTATTGATGTTTTACGATTAAATACAGGTAATCCGGCTACTTTTGGTTTTCAGCTGCCACAGAGCATTGAAGACGCGTTAAAGGGCCACGAGGCAAAGGGCCTTGGCTATTGTGATTTTAAGGGTATGCCGGATGCAAGAGAAGCTATTTGTACATATCATATGAGCAAGGGGATTCAGGGTATTACACCGGATGATGTATTTATCGGTAATGGCGTCAGTGAGGTAGTATCCTTTGCATTAATGCCGCTTTTAAATCAGGGAGATGAAGTACTGGTGCCTTCACCAAGTTACTCTCTTTGGGGCAATTCCGTGCTGTTAGCAGGAGGCAAACCGGTATTTTACATATGTGATGAGCAGGCCGGCTGGTTCCCGGACATGAACGATATCCGTTCCAAGATTACTTCAAAGACCAAGGCCATTGTACTTATTAACCCGAACAATCCGACGGGTGTATTATACTCTGATCAAGTATTAGAAGATATCATTGCAATTGCAAGAGAGTATGGCTTGTTGATCTTTGCCGATGAAATATATGACAGATTGGTTATGGATGGTTTGCAGCATACTTCTATCGCTGCATTGGCTCCGGATTTACCGATTGTGACCATGAACGGTTTGTCCAAATCCCATTGTCTGTGTGGTTACCGTTGCGGTTGGATGATTATCAGCGGTCCTCGCCATTTAACAGAGGAATATCGTCAGGGAATCGTGCAGCTTACCAGCATGAGACTTTGCTCCAATACACTGGCACAGTTAGTAATCCCTGCAGCACTGAAGGATATGGAGACACCTACCTCTATGGTTATGCCGGGCGGACGTTTATACGAGCAGAGAGAAGCTTGTACATCAGAGTTAGCTAAGATTGACGGCCTCTCCTTTGTAAAGAACAACAGTGCTTTTTATCTGTTCCCTAAGCTGGATATTCAGAAGTTTAACATTACTGATGATAAGAAGTTTGCAAGAGATCTGCTTCATGCTACCCACATTCTGTTAGTTCCGGGCAGCGGCTTTGACTGGAAGACACCGGATCATTTCCGTATCGTTATGCTTCCGGAAGCAGAGGAGTTAAGAGCGGCTATGAGACGTATGGGAGAATTCCTGGACGGTTATCAGCAGAAGTAATACCTGTCAATTTAAAGAACAATTTAATTGTGGTGGTTGTGATAAACAAAATGGTAAGATTTTTTGGGGAGAATGTGATGTTTTCAAATGTGCTTCTGCTAAAGGGTTTATTATCGGTATTGTGGTATCATACTGAAAAATCAAATAATAAATAACTGCTACCGAGTAGTAGAATGTTAAAAGCATTCGTTTGTACATCGTTAGGTCTTAGAAGATGCACATACGGATGCTTTGTTTTTGGAGGTTATTATGGGTTGGTATAGAAAAATCACAGAGTATTTTTCAAAAACAGATATATACCTTATTTTCAATGCTAAGGGAAATCCCTTCGGTCAATTCCTAATGGTTGTATTCAGTTTGTTGTATTATACATTGTCATTCCTTCGCTGAATCAGATGCTCTATTACGCAATTAACTAATCGTATATCCTCAGCACTGCACAAACGTAATTTGTCTACCACATTTTGCAAGGTATTATCTGAATGCATACTGCCCAGCAACAAATAATTAGGGGTAACATCTAACTCAATACATATCTGAGTAAAGACATCCAGACTGGGCTTTTCTTTGCCGGTTTCAATAGAAGACATATGATTGTTGGATATGTCTAAGCGTTCGGCCAACTGGTTTTGATTGATATGGAGTTCTTTACGTCGAGTTTTAATTCGATTGCCCATTGCAATATATTGCTGATTCATCATGGGATTCTCCTTTGTTAAAGTATATGTATATATTAACAATTTAAAACTACAAAACGAAGAATGTGTGGAAGAAAAGTTCTGTGTGTGTTGTATTGCAATCAAAATAAGACAAGAAAATTCTGTGTGTTTTGTAAAATTTGTTATAAATACTGTTCGTTGATGAAATGCACAAGGGACTAAAGCATGCCTGATTATTAAAGAATTTTTTATAAAAAGCTGAACATACTAAAGAAAAAAAGGTGGTTCAGCATATGGAATTAAGTAAAACACAAAATAAAAGAAAAAGATGCATTAAGCTTAATACTCCTGTTTACGTGGAAAACAGTGCAAGCATTGTGGGACCCAAGGAAGGGAGAAGTTATTTTGCGGAAGGGTTTGATAAGATTTTCAAAGATCCTTTTCTGGGAAAGGATAGCTGGGAGGAGGCAGAAAGCGAACTGCAAAAAGAAGCTCTTAATATCTTATTACAGAAGGCTAATGTGGAAGAGACGGACATCGACTGCGTATTCTCGGGAGATCTGCTCAGCCAGACTACCGCATCCAGCTATGGTCTTTTATCCTTTGGTATACCCAATTATGGTATTTACGGAGCGTGCTCCAATTGCGGGGCTACACTGGCTCTTGGTGCTATACTTTTGTCTGGCGGGTACGGGGAAAAGGTAGTAGCCATGACCAGCTCTCATTTCGGAAGTGCCGAAAAGGAATTTCGTTTTCCACTCGGGTATGGAGCCCAAAGACCTTTGTCCGCTACATGGACGGTTACAGGTTGTGGTGCCTTCCTACTTTCCGGGCAAAATCAGGCTCAGAGTAAGGTGTGTATATCACATGTAGTAATGGGAGAAATTGTAGATGCAGGTTTAAAGGATGCCCAGAATATGGGGGGCTGCATGGCTCCGGCGGCAGCACTTACCATTTCCTCTGCCTTAAAGGAGCTGCCTTATGGGGTAGAAGACTATGACCAGATTATTACCGGAGACCTGGGAGAAATAGGTTCTAATGCGCTGTATGATTTGTTGTCACTTGAGGGATATGATATTGCAGACAGACACAGTGACTGCGGCTTATTGATTTATGATAGGGAAAAGGAAGACGTGCATGCCGGCGGCAGCGGATGTGGCTGTAGTGCAACTATGCTTTCGGCATATGTATTGGAGAAAATTAAAGCCGGAGAGTGGAAGCGGGTATTGTTTGTACCAACAGGAGCACTGCTTAGTAAGCTTCGAAGCGAAGAGGGGATGACAATCCCGGCTATTGCCCACGGCGTGGTATTTGAAGGATGTAACTTGGATCGGACAGGGCAGCGATCGATAGAGTAGAAAGAATAGAGAAAGAGAAGGCGACAGTCAGGATAAGGATATGTCTCAAGGAAAGGAGCATATCTAAATCCGCTGCCGCCGTTTTTGTGTATGAATTTATACCTGACAAACAAACTGTACCGGGATGTAAATTCTGCCCGGACGGTCATGAGCGACTACTTCCAAAATAACAGTAGTCACAGGTTCTGTAATAGGTCCCGCAGTAATATGGGCCGTACTGTAGGCATTGCCCAAACCACAATGATACTGATTTAAAAACATAGCGGTATGTGTGCCGGTGTCAATGGACCAGCCCTCCGGTAGGATCCATTTTAACTCCAGCCAAAGCTGATTGCCTACAAAGCCGGATATGTTTTCTGCATGCAGCTTCAGCTCTTTGGTTTCTCCTTCGCGGATGGAAATACCTTCCGGTACCGTTACTTGCAGCTTCATAATAGCGTTTTCTCCGGTAAAGGTTTGGAAATTTTCCGGATATTCATCTTTAAAATGATAAGGCTTAATGGTCCAGACACGGGTAGGGTGATCATATAATAAGTCGCCGGTATTTAAACTGATTTCATTGCCCTGGGCATACATGTCAAAATGTCCTACCATAAAGGCCGGCATCAAGCGACAGGTACGTTCCGTAAGCTCTGTTACAGTTTTAGGGATGCGAATCATGCTGGATTTCAGATTTAATGAACAGGTCTTTATCTCATCACCGATAGGTTCCAGCCATTTCTGAGGGATATTAGAGGCACCTAAGATAATACCCATAATGGAGCCTAAGGTGGCTGCAGTACAATCTCCATCTTCACCACAGCCTGCGGCAATACAGATGCTGCGACTGAAATCGCCTTCTCCGTAATACCATCCCAGAATAGTCAGGCCGATATTAGAAGGTGCATCATAGCCCCAAGGACCCTGAGGAACATTGTCAGGATTCGGGTGGCGCAGCTGGCCGCCGAAGGAGCCGGGGATTTCATTTAAAAGCCGGATTCTGGCTTCTTTCCAGGTAATACCTGAACGATAACAATCAATAGCTGTTTTCACTGCTTTGGCTACACCGCAGTCTTCCGGAATATAAGACAGACCGATGCGTACAAGCTCTTCATAATTGGATTCCACAAAGGCAGCACTTTCTAAGGCAACAGTGAAAACTTCTGCATATACACCTTCATCTGCATGGTCTACAATAGCATCCTGATAAGCATAGCGCACAGCCAGGTCAGGATGACCGGGCATCAGGCAGGCCCAGATTTCGCTGCGGATCCAGGCACCGTTGGAATCCTTAAAGGCATTGCAAAAACCGCCGGAAACAGGAGGTTCCAGACCCAGACGCAGATTGGTTTTGCCTACGCCGTATTCTGCCCAGTTAGGCGTGATAGTAGAAACCCAGTATTCTGCTAAAATCTTGGCATCTACGGCAGTGCCGAATCGTTCTGCGGCACAGAGCCAGGATAGCTGTAAATCCAGATCATCATTTGGCAGTGCTCCCATGGAAAGGTCATGAGTATAAAACTCCAGATCTACTGCAGTTCTTTTGGCCTCGAAAGGAGCTCCGAGAGTTCCGCCGATATTCTTTCCCAGCCAACAGCCGTATACTTTGTCATGGTATTCTTCTTTTGAGATTGTCTTCATATGAAAACCTCCTTGTATAATATTCATTGGGCATTTGCGAAAATCGGTGGCTGCCGGCCATGATATATACCAATTCAATAAATTCATGTTTATGAACAGGATAGGGCTCAGAAATGACAGCCTTTTCTATTTTTATCCTGCCCTCATCTTTTATGGTTTCTTTTTTGAAAAGCAACATGGGTGTATGTACTCCTTTTAATGCTGGTGAAGTTATAAGCAGTTAAGGATATTGTACCAAATAACTTGAAGAATGGCTAGTGTATAATGTGGGATATGCAGGATAGATGCATGTGTTAATTGCAAAGTTATATATGCGGAGAGATTGGGAGAAAGGAGAATCATCCATTACCCTCAAAAGAGGATAATGGTATTATGCGAGAGAAATGTAAAACAAATTCTATACAAAAGAATTGGGAAGTGGTAAAATGAGGGAGTGCAGGTATGGCAACCAAGTTGATGTTTATTGGGACCCGGGCCCAAAGCACTGAAGGATAGGTTGTGTGTTTTAGATTTTCCGGATGGTTTGTGAGAGGGAATAAAGTGAAGAGATTGACAGGATATATTATTGAGAAATACAGTTGTATGACAGGAGCCTATACCTGTAACCGATTAGTGGAAGAAGCGGGCAAGCGAGGCATTGATCTGCAGATTATCGGGATTGCAGACGTTACCATTGGGAGCAGCGAGGCAGAACACTTAGAGGGCGACCAAGGGAGTGTTGTTTATTACAAGGGGCAGCCTTTGGCACCCTGCGATTTTATAATCAACCGTTATAAGTATGGTCATCTTAAGGATGCTATCGGCAAGCTGGCAAAGCGTACCTACAATGATACAGATATTTTTAATGTTTATATCAATAAATATATGCAGGTGTGTCATTTGCAGTCAGAGGCTTTTTATATGCCGAAATTCATGCTGGGTACTGCTATGACGGACTTTGCTCAGATTGTTGAAGTGTTAGGAGTGCCTTTTGTGGCAAAGGGACTGGAAAGTGCTCAGGGAGCGGAGATTTTCCTGATTTCCAGTGAGGAGGACTTGAGGCTCCTTGGACAGCAATATTCGGCAGATAAGGAATATTTGTTTGAGGAATATATCAGCACCAGTTATGGCAGAGATATTCGATTTTACAGTATTCGGGGGCAGGTGATTGCCTGCATGACCAGGGAAGCGGTCAGTGGATTTAAGGCCAATGTGGCGTTAGGCGCCCAGGTCAGAGCATATCCCATTGATGCAGGGATCCGACAGACTGCAAAGGATATTTATGAACAGACCGGCTTGGATTTTCTGGGAATTGATTTATTATTTGGCAAGGATAAGCCTTATTTTTGTGAGATCAATGTAATGCCGGGGATCGAAGGCATGGAGCGGGCTACCGGTGTAAATGTAGCAGGGGCCATTATAGATACAATTTGGGAAGATTTTCATTTGGAGGATTATGTCTATGCCTCTTATTTAAAGGCAGAGCCATATCTGGACTATCATGCCCCTGACAGTCAGAAGCGTAATCCGGCATTTTCTAAGGATATTATTGTCAAAAGAGCTGGTAAGCCTACTGCACTGGTGACAGGCAGTAAAGGAAAGGGCTCTGTGGCGAAGATGATAGCAGAGATTATGGGAGTACATAGGAAAACAGGTTTGATGACCAGTCCGCATATTTTGGAATTTCGGGAACGATTTCAGATACAAGGAGAGCCGGTCAGTGAAAAGGCATTGAACTTGGCTATTATGAGAGTGAAACCAGAATTTGATGCAGTGGAGCAGACCCTTTCTACCGGAGAGTATATCAGTCCTATGGGCATTCAGACGGCAGCGGCACTGGAGCTTTTTGGGACTGCAGACGTGGACTTTCAGGTAATGGAATGCGGAAAAGGTGTGGCCTATGATGATGTGAATCAAGTGCCTCATGAGTACGGGGTTATCAATCGTATTTTCCTGGAGCATACCAGAGAACTGGGCAGTGCGCTCAAAGAAATTGCAGAGAATAAAGCGGCGATCATGACCGGATGCGTGACTGCCGGACAAGAAAAGAGGCAGGTGATATTTACTGCCAAACAGGAACCGGAGGTTATGGAGGTTCTTACAATTCGTGCACAGGAAAAGGATTGCGAACTTAGGGTGTACGGCAAGGACTTTTGGTGTGAGAATATCATGTTCACCAGACAAGGGATGTGTTTTGATGTAGTAACAACCAACAATTGTTATGAAGGACTGCAAATCCCATTGCTGGGAACTTATCAGGCAGAGAATTGCGCTCTGGCTGTGGCCCTTTGTGAAGAAGTATTGGGTGCCCTGAAGCTGTCTAAAGTGAAGGAGGCCCTGAAATGGCTGGAATGGCCCGGCAGACTGGAGATACTCAGTGGGGCTCCGCTGACTATATTGGATGCCTGTATCAACAGATACAGCAGCCAAAATGTATTGGAGGCACTGAAGCGCTTACAGATACCAAAAGCCAATATCATTCTTGGTATACCGATGGACAAGGACTATCTGGGAGTGGCCCAGGCTATGCAGGCCGTGGCAGGCAGGATGATTCTCACCAGGAGCAGTAATCCACATTACAAATTCGGAAAGGAACAGCTTCAGGCTTTGCAGGAAGCAGGCATAGAAGCTCAGTGGGCGGATGGAATAGCGGAAGCATTGGAACTGGCACGTACCCCATTAGAGCAAATAAGCCCGAAAGATGGCAAATGTACAGAAGCAGGTGCTCGACCTGAGGAGGTAACAGATATTCCGATTTGTATTTTAGGCACCACATCTTTAATAGCGGATGTAAAGAAAATGGCTGCAACGCCGTGCCCTTTGTAAGAATATTTAGAAAGAATAGGTATCACGCATGAAACGAAGTATGGAATTTAAAATGGAGAGACAGGGATTATTGGAGGTGGGACAAGAGATTACCGTAACCGAAGGTGTCCTTCCAAGCAATTATTATTACACCATAGATCCATCCTTGGCCATGTCAGGCAATTATCCATTTCGTGAACGAATGCTGGCTCGCAAAGGCCTGGTAACAGACATCAAACAAAATCCAAAAGGGTTTTATGTGACCTGTGAATTTGATGAACCGGAAAAATAACAGGGGAGATTGTTCAGGAAAAGGGGTAACTTATCAGAATTTATAATAATCAAAATAATCAAAATTTCTGGTGAAATTATGGGAGATGAGGGGATTTGCGTAGGAGATGATGAAGAATATTAAAATAGTGCCGGCCTATGAACTGGGTGCAGAAATAAGCATATTATTTTCTGAATATACCAATATGTTGATTGAAAATGATGCATCCTTTAAAGAATACCTGGATATTCAAAATTATAATGACGAGATCCGTCACTTAGAACAAAAATATGGTATGCCGGATGGCAGATTATATCTGCTTTACTGCGATGATCAAGCGGCAGGTTGCATAGGGCTAAGAAAAATCGATGATCAGAACTGCGAAATGAAACGCCTTTATATAAGGCCGGAATTTAGAGGCAATGGATTGGGTGGAATTTTAGTGAAAAGGATTATAGAGGATGCCAGAGAAATAGGTTATTCTTCTATGCTCCTAGATACCCTTCCTTTTTTGGAAAGTGCAATACATATGTATCAGAAACTGGGTTTTTATGAAATAGAAAGCTACAATGATAGCCCTATGGATACTTCAATCTATATGAAGTTAGATTTGTAAAATCATACTGTGCAAAAGTGTTGTCAGGCAGCCTTGGGGTTGTACTTTGTGAAAAGCCTTGTTGAAATGTTAGTGTAGACTGTTTTGGCTATTATTTTACATGTTATTTTGTATATTTTTAAATAAATTTTTGCATATTATTTTGCTATGGTCACATACTAAAGTCGGGTAGATGCCGAGGGAATTAAGTGCTTTGGCCTTTGAAAGAGATGTGCTTTATTTCAAAGACGAAACTACTTGTGAGGCTGATAATTTGCAAAACAAAGTATGTGAGGAAATAGATATGGATTATGCGATGGCTTTTGTAGGGGGCGGTATTGTTTGTGCCCTTGTTCAGATATTGATGGAAAAAACAAAGCTAATGCCGGGACGTATTATGGTACTACTGGTAGTAACAGGTGCGGTGCTCAGCTTTGTGGGTGTATTTGAACCACTGCAGGAAATATTCGGAGCAGGAATCAGTGTTCCTTTGCTGGGATTTGGACATATTTTAATGAAAGGCGTAAAGGAAGCAGTAGATAGCGAAGGCTTTATGGGACTATTTACAGGGGGATTTAAAGCCGCAGCTGTGGGATGCAGCGCGGCTCTGATTTTTGGATTGTTGGCGGCTCTGATCTTTAAGCCTAAGATGAAGCACTAAATCTGTTCAAACAATATTCCAGCACTGTGGAGGAAATGCATCAGAGCTTCATCCCAGATAAGCTCCGGAGCTTTGTTCAGGGAAAAGGAGTAGTAATTGATCCCGGAGGTGATAAGTACTTTAGAGCCGTCATAGCGAATATTTACAATCAATCCTTTTATTAGGTGGGCTTCCAGACCCTCCGGAAATAAAAGAGCGCTTCTATTGGGGGAAAGCTGCAAAACCACTTGGAAACCAAGGGGGGTACGCTTTCCTTTTATCAGTTCAAAAAGGGTATGCCTAACCTCGCCGTAAGGGATAAATGCCGGTCTGCCGGCAACAGTATCTTCCTCATCAATGGTCTGATAAAAGGCTTCATTGATGTGGCCGTCAATGACATAGCTGATACCCATTTGGAGGGTGGCTTCCTGTAATAAAAAATCGTCAAAGGTGCTACTGCCAAGCAGCTTAGCCATATAATTCTTGAGTTCGGTTATTTGTAATGCAATCATATTGTTACCAATCCTTTGCTGCGCATTTTATCGCAAAATCCTTCTGATATGTTACATTATGCCTGCGGCATAAAGCACTAGAATCTACGATTCTATAGCTAACATATCAGGTGAAAGTACGCAAGCGTCCTTTCCTTCTGATATGTTACATTATAAATTACAACTCTTATATCTTCAAGCAGGAAATGAGAAAAAACAATAAACTTCGCACAAGTTTCCCAAAAAGTTATAAATAAAATACATTACAAAATGGAATCTTTTTAAACACCAAGAAAAATTGCCGGAGAAAAAATTTTTGAAAATATGGAGCGATAAATGTTCCATGTAGCATACAAAAACAAAGAAAATAACTTTACAAATAATGGTAGTTGGTATATCATAATAGAGTAATGTAGTATTGAAAACCATGTGAGAAGTTTACCCAGAACTGACAGTAGAGGTGAGAGGATGAGTTTTAGAGTTGTAGTGGATAGTTGTTGTGAAGTGCCTGAAAACCTTCGAGGAGATGACAGAATCATCAGTGTTCCATTAGGGTTGCAGGTGGGAGATATATTTTTTGTGGATGACGCCAAGCTGGTGCAGAGGGAATTGCTGGAGCACATTGCAGCATATCCGGGTTGTCCAAAGTCTTCCTGCCCGTCTCCGGAGGCATTTATGGAAGCATATCATTGCGAGGCAGAGCGTGTATATGTGATTACTCTTTCCAGCAAGTTAAGCGGCAGCTACAATTCAGCTATGTTGGGCAAGGAACTCTACGAAGAAACCTATGGTGAGAAGCAGATTCACGTGGTAGATTCTCACTCTGCCAGTGCAGGTATGACCGCTCAACTTTTAGAGATATTCCGGTTGGAAGAGCAGGGACTTTCTTTTGCAGAGATAGCACATAGTATTGATCGATTTAGAGATAATCATGTGGTTTATTTTGTGCTGGATAATCTGGAGACCCTTCGCAAAAACGGACGTCTTTCAGCATTGAAGGCGGTCATTGCCAGTACTATGAAGATTAAGCCTGTGTGCAAGGGGGCCCAAGGTGAAATCGCCCAGACAGGACAAGCTATCGGCAGCCGAAAAGCCCTTTCAAAGATGGTAGAAAGCGTTTTGGCAGAGGCAGAGTGTAATGGAAAGCAGACCACAGATTGTAATTTAGTGATTGCTCACTGCAACTGTCCGGAGAGAGCTGAGTATGTAAAAGGTCTCTTTACAGCGAGAGCTCATTACAAGTCTATTTTTGTAAATGATACAAGCGGCTTAAGCAGCCTGTATGCCAATGATGGCGGCATTATTGTTGCATTATAACGAATATTTAATAATATCAATATAAATTCACCTCCTGATTCCTGGAATTAAGGGGTGATTTTTCTTGTTTCGTGGTTTCTTTTGCTGTGTTTTCTATTTTGCATTTTCTTTATCCGGAATTTGTGATATATTTGCGCTAGGAGATGAGAAGATGTTTGGAGAACTTATAGGCTCGTGACGGCCCTAAGACACTCTCCTTATTGGTGTTTGCAAAATTTAGTGGCTGTTGGCGAAAGTGATATATATTCTGGTAGAAGGGCTTTGAAAAGCGCCGGTCCTTAGCAAAGCCGAAGGCTGCAGTCTGAGCTTAGTACCGCTGCAGCTTTTCATAGAGCGGGAGCGTCCCTGAAACAGAATATATATCACTTTCGCCGTCAATTCCCGAGTTTTGCAAACACCCAATACGCTACTTACATTGAAAGGAGATTACGGAGATGTTGTACCAAAAGACCAAGGAACAAAGCCTGGAGGAAGATTTATTTAAAAATCCTACTTCAGAATATCGTGGTATGCCTTTTTGGGCCTGGAATACCGGCCTGGACCTACAGGAACTGAAAGGGCAGATTGATGTGTTTAAGGAAATGGGCTTTGGTGGGTTTCATATGCATGTGCGCCAGGGTCTTGAAACAGAGTACCTTGGCAGTGAATTTATTGCAGCATTAAAGGGCTGCACGCAAAAAGCCAAAGAGGAGCAGATGTATGCCTGCCTGTATGATGAGGACCGCTGGCCTTCAGGCGTGGCAGGCGGCGAAGTTACAAAGGATAAACGTCACAGAATGAAGTATTTGACCATGACCGTGCAAGACAGAAATGACGATGCTGCGGATTCCAAGGAAGCACTGCAGGAAGGCAAGAGTCTGTTTTTGGCAGCTTTTGATGTGGACATTAATCAGAATGGCTATATGACCGGTTATAAAAGAATTGACCGAAAGGATGCTGCAGCCAATAAACGCTACTTTTTTGCAGATGTGATGCCGGGAGGTGAGGCACGATTTAATTATCAGTCTTATGTAGATGCTTTGAGTAAGGATGCCATTGACTGCTTTATCGAAAGGACTTATGAGACCTTTAAGCGGGAGTTGGGAGAGGAATTTGGCAAAACAGTACCGGTAATTTTTACAGATGAACCACAGATAAAGAGCTTTACCGTACCTACCAGTGGGTTTAGTACTGAAGATGCCATTACAGCCTGGACTACAGATATTGCCGACACTTATTTGGCTGAATATGGTGAGAGTATTATTGATAAGCTTCCTGAGCTGCATTTTGCAATGTATGGTGAGGGTGGTGCCAAGACCAGATATCAATTTTACCGTCATCTCAGTGAGCGTTTTAATGATGCCTATATGGACAATATCGGCAAATGGTGTGAGGAAAATGGCATTATGTTCACCGGACATGTGTTGGGAGAGGACTGGCTGTTTGAAATGTGCTATAGCAATGCTGATGTTATGCGAGCTTACAAACACATGCAGCTGCCGGGAATCGATATGCTGTGTGATGACAGGTGCTTTACTACGGCGGTACAGTGCCGTTCTGCGGTACGCCAGTATGGCAGAGAAGGTATGTTGTCAGAATTGTATGGTGTGACCGGTTGGGATTATGACTTCCGCGGGCATAAGTTTCAGGGAGACTGGCAGGCTTGTCTGGGTGTAACCTTGCGTGTGCCGCATCTGGCATGGCAAACTATGAGGGGGGGGAAGGCAAGAGGGATTATCCTGCTTCTATTTTTTATCAGTCCCCATGGTATAAGGAGTACAAATACATAGAGGATCATTTTGCAAGAGTAAATACAGCATTGACCAGAGGTCAGGCAGAGGTAAAGACGGCAGTGATACATCCTGTTGAAAGTTTCTGGGTTTACAAGGCTTCGGATGCTGAGACAAAATATAAATGCGATGAACTGGAAAAACATTTCCACGAATTGTCAGACTGGCTGCTGACGGGCTGTGTGGATTATGACTATATTGCAGAATCTCTATTGGAAGATTTGTGCAGGGAAGGCTCTGTACCGCTAAAGGTGGGCAAATGCAGCTATGATACTATTATTGTTGCCGACTGTGTAACCCTCAGACCACACACGCTGAAGATGCTGCAGGCATTTCAGGCCGGAGGCGGTAAGCTGATCTTTATGGGGAATACGCCATATATGTCGCTTGGAGTTGAAAGTGAGGAAGCTAAGACATTAACGGAAGGGGCTGTGTGCATACCTCACAGCAAAGCGGCATTGTACGAACTGCTTTTGGAAAGCCGTGATGTGATGATAAAGAAGACAAATGGTATTATGACAGACAATTTACTCTATACCTTGCGCAGGGACGGGGAGGATAAATGGTTGTTTATTGCCCACAGTGACACACCTCAGCTGCCTCATACGGTGAATCCTGAAGAGACGGAAATAGCAGTAAAGGGAATGTATAGGCCGGTGCATTATGATACATTAAAGGGTAGTATCAAGTCTATGCCGTGCCGTTATCGTGATGGCTGGACTGTGATACAGTATACTTTTTTTGACAGTGATTCGCTTCTTGTGAAGATGGAAAAGGTGGATGCGGCTGCCAAGTGCGGTTATGGAGCTGTTGCAGTGGAGGCAGGAGAGCAGAAGGTATCTCAGTATGCAGTACTGGTATCAGAGGAGACTGATATGCCGGATGCAACCGTTTGCAAAGAGAAAGCAGGGGCTGCCGGATTTTCCGCCCGGAAAGAATATGCAGGAGAAATAAAAATATCACCTTGCACAGAGTACAGGCTGGAAGAAGCTAATGTATTGGTGTTAGATATGGCCAGATTTTCTGTGGATGGAGAAGAATTCGGTGAATATGAAGAGATTTTGCGCATTGATGATATTGTGCGTAAAAAGCTGGGCTTTACCTCCCGCAGAACAAAGGTGGTGCAGCCTTATGCCATAAAGGGGGTACCGGAAGACCACACACTGGTGCTTCGTTATGCGATTAACAGTGAGATAGAGTGTACAGGCGCAAGTCTTGCCATGGAAAATCCGCAAAAAGCCCGGATTACCTTAAATGGCGCTCCGGTTTGCAATAAAATCACAGGTTGGTATGTAGATAAGTACATACAGACAGTAGCCCTTCCGACCATTACAAAGGGTGAGAATATATTAGAAATCACCATGCCTTTTGGCTTGCGTACGGATTTGGAAAATTGTTTTTTACTGGGTGAGTTTGGCACTGTGTGCCGAGGCAGCAGTACATATATTACCCATAAGGAAGACCGATTATATTTTGGCAATGTGGTAAATCAGGGACTGGCTTTTTATGGTGGTAATATTGAATATCATACAGAATTTGCTCTGGAGGAAGACTGTGATGTGGAATTTGAAATATCCTATTACAGAGGGGCACTTATCAAGGTGTTTGTAGATGGTATAGATAGGGGCAACATCGCCTTTGCACCATTTAAGCTCCGGGTAAATGAGCTGACAGCCGGAACCCACAAGGTGAAGTTTGTATTGTATGGAAACCGCTACAATACCTTCAGCGCTTTACATACCCTGTATGCAGATAAGAAGCGGGTATATCTGGGACCTGATTACTGGCGCAGTGAAGGTGTGGGCTGGGCTTATGAGTACCAGAACAGACCTATGGGTATTTTGAAGACACCGATTTTGCGGGTTTTAAAATAAGAAAATGCGAATCATAAAAGCTTGCATTATGAGCTGAATGCAGTATAGTGCAGGCTTTTTAAAACGGGCTGGTACAATTACAACCAGCCCATTTTGATGATAGCCCACACCAGTACGCCGGCCGTTTGCACCAATGCAATAAGGGGCATAAAGGCCTGAAAATACCAATGTTGGGTTTTGTGATGAAAAACTAACATACCTGCCACAGAACCGATGCTGCCGCCTAAGAGTGCAGTGACAAACAGAGAGGCCTCCGAAATTCGGAAGGCCCCTTTTTTTGCTTTACGTTTGTCAATGCCCATAAGAGCAAATGCCAGCATGGTTACGATCAGAAAGTATGCCAGAATAAAATATCCGGTTTTAAATTCCATCTTGTACCTCTGCCATCTTCATAGCACGTACCTTGCAGGATAGACCGAAGAGATTGATGAAACCGCTTGCATCATGGTGATCATATAAGTCACCGGTCTTGAAGGAAGCAAGGCTCTCGTTGTAGAGAGAATATGGAGAAGTAGTGCCGGCTTTGATGATATTGCCCTTGTAAAGCTTGAACTTAACTTCACCGGTAACGTATTTCTGGGTCACATCGATAAATGCCTGAATAGCTTCGCGCTTTGGTGTGAACCACTTGCCTTCATATACTAAATCAGCAAATTTATTGCCCATTTCCTTCTTTAATGTGTATGTATCACGGTCAAGGATTAATTCCTCTAACTGCTGATGTGCTTCCATAAGGATAGTACCGCCCGGAGTCTCGTACACGCCGCGGGACTTCATGCCAACAACACGGTTCTCAACGATGTCGATGATGCCGATACCATGCTTGCCGCCCAGTACGTTTAACTCTGCGATAATGTCGGCAACCTTCATTTCCTTACCATTTAAGGTCTTAGGAACGCCTGCTTCAAAGGTCATGGTAACATACTCGCCCTCATTCGGAGCCTTCTCAGGAGACTGGCTGAGTACTAATAAATGGTCATAATTTGGTTCCTGAGATGGGAATTCCAATTCCAAACCTTCATGGCTGATGTGCCACAGGTTACGGTCACGGCTGTAGGACTTATCTGCAGAGAATGGTAAGTGAATGCCATGAGCCTTGCAGTATTCAATCTCAGCCTCGCGGGAATCCATGCCCCACTTGTCATCTCTCCAAGGAGCGATAATCTTTAAATCAGGAGCAAGTGCCTAGATACCAAGTTCAAAACGGATCTGGTCGTTACCTTTACCGGTAGCACCGTGGCAGATAGCAACAGCGCCTTCTTTGCGGGCAACTTCAACTAATCTCTTAGCAATAACCGGACGAGCCATGGAAGTACCTAATAAATACTTATTCTCATAAACAGCATTTGCTTTAACACATGGCATGATATACTCATCACAAAATTCATCGATTACATTTTCGATATAAAGCTTGGTAGCACCGCAGGATTTGGCTCTTTCTTCAAGACCATCCAATTCCTCGCCCTGGCCGCAGTCGATACAGCAGCAGATTACTTCGTAGTCATAATTTTCATGTAACCAAGGAATGATAGCTGTGGTATCCAAACCACCGGAATATGCCAAAATAACTTTTTCTTTCATAGTAACATCTCCTCATATTTGTATAAATAATTTATCTAAAGGATACAATACACCTTTTTCCGGATAAATGCAAGTACTATTTCGAGAAAATGCATAAAAATACATTGCAAAATTCGAATTTATTCAAAATTAATGCATAAAACATGAATAAATATAAATAAATATGCAAGATGTCGTATGTGGGTATATTATATGATCTGTTTTTAATAAAATACCGGTGCTGAAAAATATGTAAAATAATAGAAAAAACGGATGCGTATCCCAAAAATTGGTGCTATAATAAAACAAATATATTAGGTGTGTGAAATTTTGCGCCAAGCATGCTGAGCAGTATAAATTACGGCACAAAGCTTCTCACGCATTAAAAGAAAGGAAAGAGACATGAAGTTTATTTTTTCCTATGTAAAAAGAGACATCTGGCTTGCTGTATTTTCCATGATCATCAAATTGATCGGTTCCCTGGGGGAACTGTTGCTTCCATATGTACTACAACATTTGATAGACGATGTAGTACCTACCAAAGACATAGCCAATGCAGTTTTTTGGGGGCTTATCATGATTGTGCTGGCAATTTTAACCCGTGAGTTGAATGTAAAGGCAAACCGCAGCGCGGTTAAGGTGGCCAGAGAAAGTATATACAGAGTCCGCAGGGATTTATTTTGGAAGTCTCTCAGGCTGTCCGGCAATCAGGTGGATGAGTTTGGGCTACCCTCTTTGACTTCCCGTATGACTTCTGATACTTATAATGTGCAGAATTTTATCCAGAGCGTACAGGCTATAGGTGTTAGGGCTCCGATTATGCTATTTGGCGGGATTTTTATTACCATGATCATGGACCCGGGTCTGGCTTCCATTTTGTGCATTATGGCACCGATTTTAATTGTAATTGTAGTATTTGTATCATTCAAGGGCATTCCGCTGTATGAAAGAGTGCAGCGTAGGGTAGATGATATCGTCCGCATTATGCGTGAAAATATTACCGGTATTCGAGTGGTGAAATCTTTGTCCAAGGAGCCTTATGAAATGGAGCGTTTTGAAGGGGCCAATAAGCAAATGACCTCTGATGATATGAAGGCGGGTATTGTGATGGCGCTGCCGGGCCCGATTATGACGCTGTTTTTGAATGTAGGTCTGACTTTGGTTGTAATATTTGGTGCCAGACGAGTGAATGCCGGCGAGATTGAACCGGGTGTTATTTTGGCATTTCTTACATATTTCAATATGATCCTTATGGGTGTCATGGGCCTGAACCGAGTGTTTATGATGATGTCAAAGGCCAATGCCAGTGCAAAGCGAATTGAAGCAGTAGTTAACGCTAGGGAGGAGCTGACACCGATTGCAGAGAGTGAGGTTGCGGCGCCGGACCCTGGTAGATATTCAGAAGAGAACTATATAATTTTCGACCATGTGGATTTCAGCTACGAAGGGGGTATCGGTGAGCATGGAGAGACGACATCCGGCGTGCCACAGGCTATGGGCTTTGAGCGGGAGAAGTGTCTTTATGACATTCATTTCTCCATGAAAAAAGGGGAGAGCCTGGGCATTATCGGTGCAACCGGTTCCGGTAAGACCACCATTATCAATCTGCTGATGCGTTTTTATGATGCTGACAAGGGACAGATTTTTATTGATGGCAAGGATGTACGGACATACGACAGAGATGGGTTGCACAGGATGTTTGGTGTGGTATTCCAAAATGATGTGATTTTTGCAGACAGTCTGCATGAAAATATTGCCTTTGGACGGGATGTGTCTTTAGAAGAAATCCGTCTGGCAGCAGAAGATGCAATGGCCAAAGAATTTATAGAGGCTTACGAGGATGCCTACGACCATCGTGCTGTGATTCACGGCGCCAATTTAAGTGGTGGTCAGCGGCAGCGAACCCTGATCGCCAGAGCTTTGGTGGCAAATCCTGAAATATTGATTTTAGACGATGCATCCAGTGCCCTTGATTACAAAACCGATGCTTCCCTTAGAAAAGCCATTCGTGAGCACCATGGGGATGCTACTACGATTATCATTGCCCAGCGTATCAGCTCTATTTTGAGCTTGGATCATATTATGGTGTTGGATGAAGGCAGGATGATTGGCTACGGTACCCATGCAGAACTTTTGGAGAATTGTCCGATGTACCGGGATATTTACAAGACGCAGATGGGAGAGTATGTAAATGGCTAAGAGAGAGACTGTTTTAAAGAAACCGAAAGATACAAAGGGGACTTTTCTCAGGCTATTGAAATATGTAGCAGAGTTTAAGTGGATACTGGCCGGTGTGCTGGTGTTGTGCCTGGTTAGTAACGTGCTGGCATTGCTTGGACCTGATTTGGCCGGCAAAGCTATAGATGAGGCTGCTGCCGGCAAAGGTAAGGTGGATTTTGATAAGGTATATTATTATGCAATTCGTATGCTTGTTTTTTACCTGGTGTCCTCTGCCCTTAGTATTTCTATCAATATTATTATGATGTACATGAGTCGCCGTATTGCCAGAAAGATGCGTAAGGATGTATTTGATAAGCTGATGCGGCTGCCGGTAGGTTTTTTTGACACCAATCAGGCGGGGGATATTATTAGTCGTGTTTCTTACGATATTGATGTAGTATCTACTTGCTTGGGCACGGATATTGTGGCCATTATGACCAGTTTGGTAACTGTAATAGGATCCTTTGGTATGATGCTATATTTGTCTCCTTATCTGGCTTTGGTTTCCTTGATCACCATACCTGCAGCTACGATTTACACCACTAAGATGCGTAAGATTACCCAGCCGAAGTTTGCCAGACGTTCCGCCAAGTACGGCCAGATGAATGGTTTTGTAGAAGAGATGTTTTCCGGACAAAAGAGTATTGTGGCCTACGCCTATGAAGAAAAGGTGGCAGAGAATTTTAAGGATATTAATAAAGATGCTGCAGATGCTTTTTATGATGCAGCATACCATGGCATGACCATGGGACCGACGGTGGGATTTATTAATAATGTAGGCTTAAGCTTAACGGCCATGTTTGGCTCCATCTTATTTATGTTAAATATGATTACTCTGGGTAATATTTCCTCCTTCGTATTGTACTCCAGAAAATTTTCCGGACCGATCAATGAAATTGCCAATATTATGACAGAGCTTTATTCTGCTCTTTCTGCGGCAGAGAGAGTCTTTGGTCTGTTAAATGAACCGGAAGAGGTCAGTGACTGTGAAGACGCTAAAGAATTGGTGCATGCCAGAGGTAATGTGGAATTTCAAAATGTGGAATTTAGCTATGTAAAGGGTAAGACCATTATTCATAATCTGAATCTGAAGGCAGATGCCGGTAAGTTGGTTGCCATTGTAGGCCCTACCGGTGCAGGCAAGACCACAATTATCAATTTGCTCATGCGTTTTTATGATGTGGATGCGGGCAGCATATTGGTGGACGGGGCCGAGATTCGCAGTTATACCAGAGAAAGCCTGCGCAAGGCTTATGCCATGGTGCTGCAGGATACCTGGGTGTTTAAAGGTACCATTTATGAGAACATTGCCTACGGCAAAGAAAATGCTACCATGGAGGAAGTAGTGACAGCAGCCAAAGCCGCTCACATTCATCCGTTTATTATGCGTTTGCCTCAGGGTTATCAGACCGTGATCAGTGAAGACGGCGGTAATATTTCCAAGGGTCAGAAACAGCTTTTGACCATTGCCAGAGCCATGCTGTACAATGCACGTATGCTGATTTTGGATGAGGCTACCTCCAATGTAGATACCAGTACCGAACGGCAGATTCAAAAGGCTATGCGCCAGTTAATGAAGGATAAGACTTGCTTTATGATTGCACATCGTTTGTCAACTATTCAGAATGCGGACGTGATCTTGGTAGTAGATAAAGGCGATGTGGTGGAAATGGGCACCCATGAGGACCTGATGGAAAAGAAGGGTTTTTATTATAAGCTGTATGCAGCGCAGTTTGAATAAAGAATTATTTGAGACAAAAATAAATAAACAGCTGATGAAAATTATGTAAGGAAGTAAAAAAATGGTAAATTTAAAGTGTAAAACAAGAAGCAACTGTAGTCCACAAGGAAAACCAAGAGTGTATTTTTGCTGTCATTCGGATGACTTTAATAAATATTTTGAAGCTTTAGCTGATGAGATTTTAGCAAAACAGAACTGTAGTATTTGGTATACGGATGAACATATTGTTGGTGATGAGAATTTCTTTGCGGATCTGAAGCAGATGCAGCTTTTCGTCATGCCTGTAACTACCAACTTACTTTGCACTGAAAATGATGTATTAGACAAGGAGTTTAAGTTTGCTGTTGAAAATCATATTCCGGTTTTACCTTTGATGCAGGAAAGAGGCTTGGAGGAACTTTTTAATAAGAAATGTGGGGATTTGCAGTTTTTAGACAAGCATAATACAGATGTGACTGCTATCAGCTATGATGAGAAAATGCAGAAGTATCTGGAATCAGTACTTATCGGGGATGAACTTGCCGAGAAGATCCGTGCAGCCTTCGATGCTTATGTGTTTTTGAGTTATCGTAAAAAAGATAGAAAATATGCCCGGGAGCTTATGCGCTTGATTCACAAGAATGACTTTTGCAGAGATATTGCAATCTGGTATGATGAGTTTCTTACTCCGGGCGAAAACTTCAATGATTCGATAAAAGAAGCTCTCCAAAAGAGTGAATTGTTTGTGCTTGCCGTAACACCAAATCTGATTAATGAAAACAATTATATAATGTCAACTGAATATCCTATGGCTAAACAGGAGGGGAAGCTTATTCTTCCTGCTGAGCTTGTGCCTACCGATAGAAAACAGCTGTCTGAAAAATATAAAGATATTCCAGAACCTTCAGATGCTTATAATGAAACAGAGTTGTCTGAAGCATTGCTTGCATCTCTTAAAAAAATGGTCGTAAAAGAAAATGACAATTCACCGGAACACAATTTCTTTATCGGTTTAGCATACCTCAGTGGTATTGATGTTGAGGTGGATCATGAGAAGGCTGTATCGCTTATAACTTATGCCGCCGAGGCAGATCTGCCGGAGGCAATGAAAAAGCTTGCGAATATGTATTTTGATGGGGACTCTGTTGAAAGAAACCATGACGCCTCAATTTATTGGCATGGTCGTATTGTAAAACAGCAAACAGAAAAGTATAATAGTAACCTAAGCAAAGTAGCCCTGGTGAGCCTTTTGTATGCTTTGGAAGATTTAGGTGAGGTTTATGAAGAGGTTCGTAGAAATAAAGAGGCTGTAGATACATATCGTCAGTGTATAGAATTGTGTCAGAAGTACTTTGCAGAAAGAGGAGAGGATATTGATTTATTAAGAGTGCTGTGCCATATTCGCAACAGGTACGGTTATGCTTTAAAACTTATCGGAAACAATACTGAATCTTTTGAAGAGTATCGCAAAGCATATGAAGTTGCATTTGAGCTTCAAAACAAAACACAGGATGATCATGATATATTAAGGCTTTTGAGAAGTCAAATCGGTTTAGGTGAGTTTCTCGAGGAGCAATTTAATATTGATGATGCATTGTTGCTTTACCATGAAGCACTTAATTTTCTTCAAAAAGTGAAGAATACATCTACAACTGACTATTTCCGTGTTGCAAGCAATATATACATGAAGTTGGGAGATATTAGTTATAAGGTAAATAAATATTCTGACGCACTGGACAATTATAGAAAAACTATCAAACTTTACAAACAGTTGTCACCAGAAAGTGAAAGTATTACTAACAAGCTGAATGTTGCTATAACCCACAATAAAATCGGACATGTTCTTCTTAAAAGCGGTGAAGAATGTGATGCCACAGATGAATACCTGGCTTCATATGAAATCATAACCGGACTTTATGAGGCTTCACCGACTTTAGATGTACAGAGACAATTAATGATCATATCTTCTCATCTTGCCGGAATTAATCGGAATCGCAAGAATCATGACCTTGCTGAAGAATTATATCGGGATGCATTAGGATTTGCCCGGAATTTTGCAGATGCATACGCAACAGTTGAATCATATAATGATCTTAGAGTCAGCTGCGATAAGCTTGCTTCGCTGTATGAGGAGATGAGAAGTTTAAATAAAGCGTTGATATTGCGTTTTTCTGAAGTTGAGGCAGCAAAAGAAGCTGCAGATATTTCAAATACTCATAAAAATTTAATGAATTTGACTACTTCTTATAATAACCTTGCAGGACTTTTGCGAATGTTGGAAAAAAATGAGGAAGCACTTAGTCAATATTTAAATGCATATAGACTACGAAAAATATTGTCAGCACAATCCAACTCCACAATTTTACAAGCACTGTGCTATAGCTGTCGTTGTGTAGGTGAGCTGTATGTAGCATTAGGTGATTTAAGCGAAGCAAAGATTTATTACAACGAAGCTGTGGAGGTGTGTGAAAAACTTGTGGATCAAGCAGCATCAATAGAAAATTTTGATTTGTTAGCTACATCTTATGTAGATCTTGCATCAATTGAAAATCTTAACGAACAATGTGAATTATTGAATAAAGCGGTGTCTATTTATAAAAAGCTTTGTGCTGATATGCCTGATAACCAACGTTTTAAAAACGACTGCATAGCTCTGGAAGAAGTTCTTGCAGATATAAATAAGGAAATTTCCTCAAAAAGAAGTTTTATAAAAAAACTATTTGGAAAACGCTAATAGAAAAGCGCCGCATCTTCATGGTGCAGTTGTTTCACTTTGAAGTGCTTTGAAATAAATAGATTTTACGTTCAACGTGAATCGCTTAAATCTTATGGTTTAAGCGATTCATTATTATTACAGGAGAGTAGCCGGTGACAATAGCAAAGACTATGAGAGGATGTATAAAATATGCTGGGAAGGTTGCTTTACAGCTGAATACATGCATGGAAGTGAATAAAAATACAATCTAATAATAAAATATACAAAATATTTGCATAAAACTATTGTAAAACATTTGGAAAAGGTGTATAAATATACGGTACACACATTTTGTGGCGGACATGTGATTAAAAATCACAATAAAGGTTGTATTTTTTTCTACATTCTAGTAAAATAAAAAGATAATGGGAAGGTGTGGCGATTGGCCTCACGAGGAGGATTTATTATGATTAAGGTAGGTATTATCGGTTCCACCGGGTATGCAGGTGGTGAATTGGTTCGTATTTTGATGAATCATAAAGAGGTTGAGATAAAGTGGTTTGGTTCCAGAAGCTATGTGGATCAGAAGTATCATGATGTTTACCGTAATTTTTTTGAAATCGTAGAGGATAAGTGTCTGGATGACAATATCACAGAGTTGGTAGAGCAGGTAGATGTTGTTTTCACCGCTACACCACAGGGATATCTGGCAGGTATTTTGACAGAGGAACATCTTCAGAAGGCAAAGTTTGTGGATCTGTCTGCGGACTATCGTATTAAGGATGTGGCTACTTATGAGAAATGGTACGGTATTGAGCATAAGTCTCCTCAGTTTATTGAAGAGGCTGTGTACGGCTTATGTGAAATCAATCGAGAGGATGTGAAGGGAGCCAGATTGGTGGCTAATCCGGGTTGCTATACTACTTGCTCCATATTGACCTGCTATCCACTGGTGAAGGAAGGGCTTATTGATGTAGATACTTTGATTATTGATGCAAAGAGCGGTACCTCAGGTGCCGGCAGAGGTGCTAAGCTGCCGAATCTGTACTGCGAGGTCAATGAAACTATCAAGGCTTACGGTGTGGCAAATCACAGACACACACCGGAAATCGAGGAGCAGTTAGGTTATGCAGGTGATTGTCAGGTGACCCTGAATTTCACACCGCATCTGGTGCCTATGAACAGAGGTATTTTGGCAACAGCCTATGCCAAATTAAAGGTACAGGCAGACGGCAGTCTTCCTACAGAACAGATGATCCGCGCAGCATACAATAAATATTATGCGGAAGAAAAATTTGTCCGCGTGTTAGATAAGGGTGTTTGCCCGGAGACCAAGTGGGTAGAAGGCTCCAATTATGTGGATGTAAATTTTGTATTGGATGAGAGAACCGGCAGAGTGATCATGATGGGTGCTATTGACAATCTGGTAAAAGGCGCCGCAGGACAGGCTGTACAGAACATGAATCTGATGTTTGGTTTTGCAGAGGATGAGGGGCTGAACCTGATTCCGATGTTCCCGTAAAAGATATATAGGAAAACTGTAAAATATAAAATTTGCAATTGCCTGAAAATGAAAAAAAGAGGTATATATGAAGATAACATATCAGGATGTAAAGAAAAATCCGGCTGTAAGAACCTATATTCAAAAGGCAGATGAGTCCTTGATAGCTCTTGGATATACGGAGCACAGCTTTGCCCATGTGTCCAAGGTGGCAGAGACTGCAGCACACATTTTATTAACCTTGGGTTACAGCGAAAGAGAAGCGGAATTAGCTCGTATTGCAGGCTATCTCCACGACATTGGCAATGTGATCAATCGTGTGGACCATGCACAGAGCGGTGCGGTTATGGCCTTCCGTATATTGGACAATATGGGCTCAGATCCGGAAGATACCGCTACTATTATAACCGCTATCGGTAATCATGATGAGTCTACCGCTTTTCCGGTAAATCCTATTGCTGCGGCATTGATCTTAGCGGACAAGACGGATGTACGTTATACCAGAGTACGCAATATCGATCCATCCAGCTTTGATATTCATGACAAAGTGAATTATTCTGTAAAGGAAGCGGAATTGTCCATTGAAAAGGGAGAGCATATTACCTTGAATCTGAAGATAGATACCACCATGTGTGTGGTTATGGATTATTTTGAGATTTTTTTGGGACGTATGAAGCTTTGCAGGCGGGCAGCTGAAAAGCTGGGGCTGGAGTTTAGATTGAATATCAACGGTCAGCAGTTGATTTAGGCTGTGTGGTGGCTGATGTAAGTGACAGGGGATACGACTTAGAGGATGCAGCAAGCCATTGAGACGGCATACAAAGCAGGGTAGGCAGCAGGCATGGCAACAAATAGGACAGCAGGAGGCAGTATGACAGCAGAAGAGAAGCAGATAAGTAAAGTAACAAAAGAAGACATTTCTATCAGACCTATGACCATGGAAGATTACTGTGAGGTTTTCGATATGTGGCAGTCTATTTCCGGCTTTGGCATTCGTTCTGTGGATGATTCCTGGGAGGGGATTGAGCGGTTTATTAACCGCAATCCGGGTTTAAGCGTGGTAGCTCTTCATGAAGGACATATTATTGGAGGTATCTTGTGCGGGCATGACGGCAGAAGGGGCTGCCTGTATCATGTTTGTGTCAGACAGGAGTATCGTATGCTTGGCATTGGCCAGGAGATGGTTGTCCGATGCAAGGAAGCACTAAAGCAAGAGGGTATAAATAAAATCAATCTGATAGCATTCCGCAGCAATGCAGTAGGTAACAAATTTTGGCAGAGATTAAGCTGGAAATTCAGAGATGATTGCAATTATTACGAAGCAAATTTAAACGAAGAAAATGTAACTAATTTTATTCCTTAATTAGCAAGAGGGAGTAAAACTGAGTTACGGATACATATATCATTTACAACAAGAGTACAATCTGTAAGTCTTAAACGCTTGCAGATATGAGGAGGTTTCAGATTATGGAGATTATTACAGGTGGTGTAACCGCAGCAAAAGGTTTTGAGGCAGCCGGCGTGGAAGCGGGCATTAAATACAAGAACAGAAAGGATATGGCACTTGTTTACAGTACAGTGCCTTGTAAGGCAGCAGGTACTTTCACCACTAATGTGGTAAAGGCAGCACCAGTGCTGTGGGACATGGAGGTTGTGGAGAACAGTCCTTTTGCACAGGCAGTAGTGATTAATTCCGGTATTGCCAATGCATGTACCGGTAAAATCGGCTACGGATATTGTTTGGAAACTGCAGAGGCAGCGGCCGCAGCATTACAGATTCCGAAGGACAGTGTGTTAGTAGCTTCTACAGGTGTTATCGGCATGCAGCTGAAAATGGACAAATTAAAAGGTGGTATCGAGAAGTTGGCAGCAGCAAAAGCAGCCGGCTTAGACGCAGGTCATGAAGCTGCTCAGGCTATTATGACTACCGATACCGTTTCTAAAGAAGTGGCTGTTCGGTTTGAGATTGATGGTGTAACCGTTACAGTAGGCGGTATGTGCAAAGGTTCCGGCATGATTCATCCTAATATGTGCACTATGTTGGGCTTTGTAACTACTGACTTGGCTATCAGTAAGGAATTATTAACAGAAGCTGTGAAAAACGACGTAGTAGATACCTTCAACATGATTTCCGTAGATGGAGATACTTCCACCAACGATACCCTTTTGGTATTGGCAAATGGCATGGCCGGCAACACAGAAATTACCACAAAGGACGAAGCTTATGATAAGTTTATAGAAGCCCTTCATTATGTAAATGAAACACTTGCCAAGAAAATGGCAGGTGACGGAGAAGGTGCAACAGCTCTTTTTGAAACCTATGTCATGAATGCAGACACCAAGGAAAATGCAAGAACACTGGCGAAAAGTGTTATTTGCTCTTCTTTGACCAAGGCTGCAATTTATGGACATGATGCTAACTGGGGACGCATTCTCTGTGCATTAGGCTACTCCGGAGTTAAGTTTGATCCGGAAAAGGTAGAGCTTTTCTTCCGTTCCAAGGCAGGCTGCATCCAGCTCTACAAAGATGGCTGCGGTACAGACTACAGCGAAGAAGAAGCTACCAAAATCTTATCTGAGCCGGAAGTTACCGTCGTAGTAGATATGAAAATGGGTGAGGCTGAAGCCACAGCATGGGGCTGTGACCTGACCTACGACTACGTAAAAATCAACGCTGACTATCGTTCCTAAGTAGATTATAGAATAACAAGCAATATAAACAATGATGAGTGAGAAATCGTGGTGTCTGCTGTGCGGAGTAACATATATTTCGGCACAGGGACCTTGAAAAGCGCCGGTCCTTAGCAAAGCAAAGCCGAAGGCTGCAGTCTGAGCTTAGTACCGCTGCGTTTTTCATGGAGCGAGAGCGCGCCCTGAGACGAAATATATGTTACTCCGCATACCAGATACCACGATTCCCGCTCAACCCACAAAAGGAGAACAAAACATGACAGAGCATTTGACCGCTTTAGAAAAAGCAGGAGTGTTGATTGAAGCACTCCCATATATTCAGAAATTTAACCGTAAAATCGTAGTTGTAAAATACGGCGGTTCCGCCATGAGCAACGAAGAACTGCAAAAAAACGTTATCAAAGACGTAGTACTTTTAAAGCTGGTAGGATTTAAGCCCATCATTGTTCATGGCGGCGGCAAGGAAATCAGCAAGTGGGTAGAAAAGGTAGGCATGGAGCCACGTTTTGTGAATGGACTTCGTGTAACCGATGCAGATACCATGGAAATTGCAGAAATGGTATTAAACAAAGTAAATAAGCGTCTGGTTACTATGGTAGAAGAGCTGGGTGTGCAGGCTATAGGTGTCAGCGGCAAGGATGGCGGCTTGTTGAAAGTAGAAAAGAAACTTTCCGGCGGGGAAGATATCGGCTTTGTAGGTAATATTACAGAAGTGAATCCAAAGGTATTATATGATTTACTGGAGAAGGATTTTCTGCCGATTGTAGCACCTATTGGTATGGACAAGGATTATCAGACTTACAATATTAACGCAGATGATGCAGCCTGTGCCATTGCCAAAGCGGTAGGTGCGGAAAAACTGGCATTCCTTACAGATATCGAAGGACTTTACAGAGATTTCAATGATAAGAGCAGTTTTATTTCCAGATTGTCTGCAACAGAGGCCCAGGAATTGATTGACAGCGGTATGATTGGCGGAGGTATGCTTCCAAAGTTAGGCAATTGTACAGATGCTATCAGAGCCGGTGTAAACCGCGTACATATTTTAGACGGACGTATTGCACACAGTCTTTTGTTGGAAGTGTTTACCAACAAAGGTATTGGTACTGCCATTGTTTCAGATAATGAGAAGGAGCAGATGCTTTAATCATATAGCTATACCGAGTTTTATGATGTTAGCTAAGGAAGGAATATAGAATTATGATGAAGGAATATATTGAGCAGGCCGAGAAGGATCTGCTGCATACCTATAATCGTTATCAAATTGTATTGGACAGGGGCGAGGGCGTGCATTTGTACGATATCGAAGGCAAGGAATACTTGGACTTTTGCGCAGGTATCGCAGTATTTGCCTTAGGCTATGGTCAGAAGGATTTTAACGATGCCTTAAAGAACCAGATTGATAAGCTGACCCATACCTCCAATTATTATTATAACGTGCCGGCCATTGAAGCTGCCCACAAATTAAAGGTAGCTACCGGTATGGACAGAATATTTTTTACCAATTCCGGTGCGGAGGCCGTGGAGGGTGCTATTAAGGCAGCCAGAAAATATGCATACAATATGGACGGTACTACAGACCATGAAATTATTGCCATGGAGCACTCCTTCCACGGACGTACTATGGGAGCTCTATCCGTAACAGGCAATGTGCATTACAGAGAAGCCTTTGAGCCTCTGATCGGCGGAGTAAAGTTTGCAGAGTTTAATAATTTTGATAGTGTATTAAGTCAGGTTACGGACAAGACCTGTGCTATTATTATGGAGACAGTACAGGGTGAGGGCGGTATTTATCCTGCAGACCCTGAATTTTTGCAGAATATTCGCAAGCTTTGTGACGAAAGGGGGATCTTGTTGATTTTGGATGAAATCCAGTGCGGTATGGGTCGTACCGGCAGCATGTATGCTTATCAGCAGTACGGTATAAAGCCGGATATCATGACCACTGCCAAGGCTATAGGCAATGGTGTGCCGGTAGGAGCTTTTGCCATGACTGAGAAGGTAGCTGCAAAAAGTCTGGTGGCAGGGGATCATGGTACTACTTACGGCGGTAATCCATTGGCATGTGCAGCTATTTCTAAGGTGATTGATATTTTTGAAGAGCAGAAGATACTTGACAATGTGGGGGATGTTGCGCCATACTTAGAGGAGAAGTTAAATTCTTTTGTAGCAAAGTATGACTTCATCCAGTGTCAGAGAGGCTTGGGACTGATGCGTGGTCTTGTATGCTCCTGCCCGGTTGGCCCTATTATATCAAAGGCCATTGAAAAGGGGCTGATACTGATCAATGCAGGTGCCAATATCATTCGTTTTGTACCTCCTTTAGTGATTACCAAAGAGGATGTAGATGCTATGTGCAATATTCTGGATGAATGTCTTTTAGAAGGATAGGAGATACATGATGAAATTGCAGCATAAAATTGTAATAGTTCTGATGACGATTGTGGTATTCGTGGTAGGCTTTTTGAGCTATAACGGATTAAATGGTATGGGATTTCACAAACTGTTGGAAAAGCGTGAAACAGGAACCGTATATCTTTGGTATACCAATGGATTAATGAGTGATTATTACAATAATGTGGCTAGTATATACAATAAGAATAACAAGGACGTGGATGTAGTCCCTAAGCTGGTAAGTGCCAGCGAATATTTGGAGAATATTTACCGGGCTTCTATTGAAGGAGAGGACTTTCCGGATCTATATGTAATTACCAATGACCTGATGGAAAAGGCATATCTGTCCGGACTTACCATACCGGTGGCAGATACAGCTACGTTGGAAGAAGCTTTTCCGGAGGTTGCTATTGATGCCGTATCCTATGATGGTATTCTTTTGGGGTATCCTATTTATTTTGATACCAGTACGCTGGTATACAATAAGACCATGCTGGAGCAGATAGCATATGATCAGTTTGTGATTACTGCCGAAGCAGAAGGTGTGGAGAATCCGGAATCCATTGAAGTACCCAAAGAGGATATTGCTAATCTGGTGAATATGATGCTGCCCGAGACTGTAGATGAGCTGATCCAGCTATCCAATAATATCGAAGCGCCTGAGGGACTGGAAACGGTATTCAAGTGGAATATTAACGACGTATTTTTTAATTATTTTTATCTTGGCGAATACACTTCATTATCTGCAGATAATATTGATATTTATAATGACAATACGGCAGCATGTATGGAGATTTTCAAACGTGTTACAGAATATTTTTATATGGATGCTGAGACAGTTACTACCGAAAATGTATTGTCAGAATTTATGCAGGGCAAGGTGCTTTTTACCATTTTGGACTGTGAATCTGCTGTAAAATTAGAACAGGCCAATGCAGAGGGACTTTTGAATTTTGAGTATGATTATGCGTTGATTCCGGATCCGGGCAGAGTGATCGTGAAGGATGAAGAGGGCAATAATATAGTTGTCTCAGGGGATACGATTTTGCAGGGGCGTCCATTATCCACTACTACTATTTTGGTAGTCAACGGATATGCAGACCAGCCTCATGGAGCTGCTGATTTTGCAGAGTTTATGACTATGGAGCATTATTTTACAGACCAGATTTATGATAAAACCGGCTATATACCTGCTCATAAGCAGGCTGCCACCTCCACCAATATGGAAGTGATTTTTAAGCAGGAATACGAAGCTTCTGTACCGATGCCTAACAGTATGGTAACCAGTAATTTCTGGATGCTGTTAGAGAATGCATTTAACGAAATCTGGGACGGTGCGGATGCTAAGGAGACCCTGGAGTCCTTAGAAGCCAGATTAAAAAATCAAATTCCGGGCAAATAACAGTACTAAAATCCAATCATAGTGGATATGACTAAAGAGAAAGAAAGTGAGGTCGTATTAATATGATTGGATTTTTGATTGCAATTATTTCCGGCGCACTGATGAGTGTGCAGGGTGTTTTTAACACTCAGGTTACCAAAGCAAGCGGCATATGGGCAGCAGCAGCCTTTGTGCAGTTCTCTGCCTTAATTGTATGTCTGGGGGCATGGCTTATATTTGAAAGAGGGCCATTGATGCAGGTACTAAATGTACAACCCAAGTATATGCTTTTAGGTGGTGTCATCGGAGCATTTATTACCTATACCGTGATTCAGAGCATGAATAGTCTGGGCCCTGCCACCTCCGTTATGTTGATCGTTATTTCACAGCTGATTGTAGCCTATGTAATTGAAGTATTCGGTATGTTCGGCGTCGACAAAACAGGTTTTTCCATGCGTAAGATTTTGGGCATGGGCATTGCAATCGTGGGAATTATTATTTTTAAATGGAAATGAATTTTAGGAATTATTAAGACTTATTCTGTAACAAGTACTTGCCTTTAGCAGATTTTTGACATAAAATGAAAGATGTATCATAAGAGGCTGACCCGGAAGGGATGATACTATGTTTTTTAAAAAAATTCATATCATATTGTTACTATATTTTATGCTTTGGGGGATGGCAGGCTGCAGTGGGCAGACTATTTCTTTAGAAGAGGCAATCTTGGCAAAGGACCAGGCTTCCGTCCTATCAAGTGAAGCTGATAAGCCTGCGTTGGATATAGGGACGAAAGGAGAAATGGGTGAGACTTCCCAGGCCGATAGAGTACTTTATGTCTATGTTTGTGGTGCAGTAACAAAGCCCGGTGTATATACTATGCCGGAAGGAAGCCGCATTGTGACTGCCATAGAAGCTGCCGGTGGATTTTTGCCTGAGGCAGCTCAAGAATCTGTTAATCTGGCAGCGCCTGTTTATGACAGCATGCAGATAGTAGTACCGGATATGACAGAATACGTTAAGGTACAAGAGGACCAGGTAAGCCAAGAGGATGGTCGGGTGAATCTGAATACCGCTACGGTGGAGACATTGTGCAGTCTGAATGGTATAGGGGAAGCCAAAGCAGAAGCTATTTTGGCTTACAGAGAGGAAATCGGCAGTTTCCGCAGCATTGAGCAGATCAAGGAAGTAAGCGGTATAGGAGACAGTTTGTTTCATCAGATAAAGGACAAAATTTACATAGAATAAGGGGTTTGACATGATGAAGAAGGTATTGGTAGTTGATGATGAGAAGTTAATTGTAAAAGGCATCCGTTTCAGTTTGGAGCAGGATGGCATGGAGGTAGATGCTGCATATGATGGAGAGGAAGCTTTGGAAATGGCCAAAGCCAAGGCCTATGATATTATTTTACTGGATTTAATGCTGCCTAAAATGGGTGGTTTTGAGGTGTGCCAGCAGATACGTGAGTTTTCCCAGGTGCCGATTTTGATGCTGACTGCCAAAGGGGATGATATGGATAAGATACTGGGGCTGGAATACGGAGCAGATGATTATATTACCAAACCTTTTAATATTTTGGAGGTGAAGGCACGTATGAAGGCTATTATGCGCCGCTCTACTCCAAAGGAAGAAAAGGTTCAAGATACGGACGCTATTGAAAACGGTGACTTACGGCTGGAAAAAAGCGGTCGTCGTTGTTATATTTTAGGACAGGAGATGAACCTAACTGCAAAGGAATACGAGTTGTTGGAGTTGCTGGTTTTAAATCCGGATAAGGTTTACAGTCGCGAGAAGCTTTTAACCTTGGTCTGGGGGACAGATTATCCGGGAGATGTGCGTACCGTGGATGTACATATCCGAAGGCTTCGTGAAAAGATCGAGAAGAATCCAAGCGAGCCGAAGTATGTACATACCAAGTGGGGTGTGGGATATTATTTTCTTTGCAAATAGGCAGGTGTTATGAATAGGCTTAAGCAAATCCAGAAGTATTTGATTGATTTTTTAAAATCCTTCATCAGTATCAGAAGTAGCATTTTTATCATTATGTTGATTGTGGGCATTGTTCCGGCGTTTATTTTATATGTAGGTATTTTGCAGAACTATGAGACCAAGGCTGTTGAACTTAGGGCCAATACGGTACAGAATCAGCTTACTATGTTGTCCAATCACCTGGTGACTTATAATTATCTGGAGAATCCGGATTCTGATGTAATCAGTGCCGAATTAGAGATGCTTTCCAATCTATATGAAGGGCGTGTGCTAATTATTGCCGGCAATTATCAGATTGTTAAGGATACCTATTCTATCAGTCAGGGCAAATATATGCTTTCTGAAGAGATTTTAAAGTGTTTCCGGGGAGAGAGCATAACTCGTTACGATAAAGTGGATGGTTACATAGAGATGACAACTCCGATTAAGCGTAAGGTGACGGAGCCCGGAGAGCATGGTCTGGTGGAGCGAGAGGTAGTTACCGGGGTTATGTTTACCAGTATATCCAACGGTTCTATTGTGGACACTTTGGAGGTACTCAGGCACAGGGCTTATGTACTGCTTAGTTTTTCGATGGTTATTATCGTATTGGTAGCACTTGTTCTTTCCAGGTTACTGGTAGGGCCGTTTAAACGTTTGAGTGTGTCTATCAGCAATATAAAAAACGGTTACTTTGATGAATTTGCTCCGGTCAATACTTATGTGGAGACAAGACAGATTACAGATGCATTTACAGAACTGATGGGACGAATGAAGGTGTTGGATGATTCCAGACAGGAATTTGTTGCTAATGTGAGCCACGAATTAAAGACACCTTTGACATCCATGAAGGTTCTAGCAGATTCTATTGCTGGCATGGGTGGAGCACCTGTAGAACTGTACGAAGAATTTTTTAATGATATTACTGCTGAAATCGATAGAGAAAATCAGATCATTACAGATTTGCTGGCACTGGTTAAGATGGATAAGAAGGCTGCGGAGCTGGTGTTAGAGCCTATTGATATGGCAGAATTATTGGAGTTGGTCTTAAAGCGACTGCGTCCCCTTGCTCGTAAAAAGGACGTGGAGTTAGTGTTAGAATGTATACGTCCTGTTACTGCCGAGGTGGATGAGGTGAAAATGAATTTGATCTTCACCAATTTGATAGAAAATGCCATTAAATACAATAAAGACTGCGGAAGTGTTAAAGTTACATTAGATGCAGACCACAAGGAGTTCAAAGTAGAGGTTCGAGACAATGGTATCGGTATTCCGAAAGAGGATGCAGAGCATATTTACGAGAGATTTTATCGGGTAGATAAGTCTCATTCCAGAGAAATCGGCGGAACCGGCCTAGGGCTTGCTATTACCAAAAATGCTATTATGATGCATCGAGGGACCATATCTTTGGAAAGTACACTGGGGGAAGGCAGTGTGTTTACTGTGACGATTCCGCTGACTCATCAAAAAGGATAGAAGCTATGTTGCAAAATATATCAAAACGAAATAATATAAGCAGATTTTGGATACTGTCGTCAGTGCTTGTTTTGTGTTTTTTTCTTGTGGGCTGTGGCAATAAAGAAGTTACAGGAACCCCTATGGTTATGTCTTTTATCAGTTCTGACAGCTCCAAAATTGTTGAGCAGACGGTTTATCTGGAAGCAGAGAATACAAAAGAAATGCTGGAAGAGGTGCTGACCCTTTTGTCTACGTTGCCTCAAAAGCTGGAATATCAGGTGCCTCTTTCTCATGGGGTCACAGTACTCGATAAAAGGATTCATAATAGCCAGCTAGTGTTGAATTTGTCCGGGGAGTACAAGCAATTAGATTCTGCGACAGAGATATTGACCAGAGCCTCTCTTGTGAAAAGTCTTACCGGGATAGAGGGCATTGACAGTGTGGAGATCTACATTAATGGGGAGCCTTTGCAGGACGGACTGAATAAGGTGGTAGGTACTATGACGCCGGACGAATTTATTGATAATGCAGGTGAGGAAATCAGTACCTATGAGAAGGTGACTGTAAGACTTTACTTTACAAATGAGACCGGAGACGCATTGGTTGCCGTGGATAGGAGCAAAGCCTACAATTCCAATATTTCATTGGACAAGTTTGTGGTAGAGGAGCTTTTGAAGGGACCTGAATCTACTACACAGGGTGTGTATCCTACGATCAATCCGGACAGCAAGCTGATCAGTACCCTGGTGAAAGACAATATATGTTACGTGAATTTTGACAGTACATTTTTGAAACAAGTATATAGCGTAAATGCAGAAATCGTAATTTACAGCATCGTAAATTCTCTTTGTGAGCTTTCAGGCATTGACCGTGTACAAATCTTTGTAGATGGCAGCTCGGAGGTATTATTCAGAGAGATTATACCATTAACCAATACCTTTGGTAAAAAATTAAGCTATATACAAACCAGTTCTAAATAATTCTGTTTAGGAGGAAAGGCATGAAACGACCACTTGGTTGTGCCTGCCTGTTCTTCATTCTGTTTATTCGTATTTTTTATGCGTGTTTTCCACCTGCTTTGCCGGACTACAGCTACTGGCAAAGCAGGGAGGTATATATATGCGGTCGGGTAATTTCCCAAAAATATCAGGAAATAAATAGTGAACCTTTTGTTATATACACTCTGGATCAGGTTCAGCTTCAGGAGAGCAGGGCAGCTAATTACCGGTACCTTTCTGATAAAAGCAATTCTAATCAAAATACAAATGATTCTTTTCAAAATACCCAAGAATTTTATCAAAATATAGACGAGCATGATGATACAGAATATGTGCATCAACGCATCTATTGTTATGCTTCCGAGGAATATCCGGAGGTTTATATAGGGTCTCAGATTTGGATACAGGGAACCTTTCAGATGTATGAATCCGGGGAAAATCCGGGTCAGTTTGACAGCAGACTATATTATCATATGCAAGGGATTGGGGGCAGTCTGCAGGAGGCCCGCCTTGTATGGAGTGATGGAGGGAAAAATATTCCGGCCCAGCTTTTGCAGGAATGCAAGCAGTATTTTCTGGAGAAGATAGACATCTTTTTTTCGGAAAAATACGGTGGCGTTATAAAGACTATTTTATTAGGAGATAAGTCGGATTTGGACCGGGATATGAAAAATCTCTTTCAAGAAGGTGGGATTTTACATATTCTGACTATATCCGGACTGCATATCAGTATGTTAGGGATGAATTGCTATCGATTGCTGCGAAAGATCGGCATGTCCCAGAGAGTGTCTGCTGTTTCAGGCATGAGCATTGTGCTCATTTACGGTGCAATGATTGGTACGCAGGCAGCTACCTTCCGGGCAATATGTATGTTTTCCATGCAGATGACAGCAATTTTGTTGGGGAGAACCTATGACAGATTGACAGGACTTTCGGTGGCGGCCGTTCTTTTATTGCTGGAGCAGCCTATGTATGTATTTTATAGTGGATTTTTGTTGTCCTTTGGAGCTGTTCTGGGGGTAACGATACTGACACCTATGGTGGAGCAGATGTGCAAAGATAAAGGGAAGATTCCGGAATGGCTTGGAAAGACATTCGGTGGTGGACTGGGAATTTTTTTGGCTACTTTTCCAATACAATTGTATTCATACTATGAATATCCTGTGTACAGTATGTTGATTAATGTGATGGTACTCCCCTTTTTGCCTTTTATTGTAGGGCTTGGAGCTGTGACTTTGGCTTTGCCTGAGGCAGCAGCAATATTGGCAGTTCCTTTTGTTGCCGGTGCAGAGGGACTTTTGTTGTTGTATCAGTGGATATGCCGGGAAAGTCAGTCCTTGCCCTACCATTGTCTGGTGCTGGGAGCACCGAAGGGGTGGCAGATATTAGTATATTATAGCTGTCTGGCATTGATTATATGGGGCATTCGCAGAGTTTTTTCGCCGTCGAACTATGGCAAGATTTTATTTCCGGTAGTATTGTGGGTAGCCTTTGGCGTGCTGCTATGGCGGCCGGTGAAAGGGGTTCAATGCAGTTTTTTGAGTGTGGGTCAGGGAGATTGCGCTGTGGTACAGTATGGCAAGGAAGCTTTTGTGATTGATTGTGGAAGTACCGGTAAAAGTAATGTGGGAACTCAGATTTTACTGCCGTTTCTGAAAAACTATGGCATATCCAAGGTATCAGGCGTGTTTGTCAGTCATGCAGATGCCGACCATATGAATGGGATTGTCCAGTGGTTGGCAAATTATGAACACAGCCATGTGGCGATAGGGATGCTTATTTTACCGGAATTGGAGGAAGCGGTATTAAAAGAGGAGTTTGCTGAGCTGCTTGAGCTGGCTTTGCAGCAAGCAATACCTGTAGTAACCATAGGGGCAGGAGATGCCGTGGATTTGGGGGAATTGGATATAGAGGTGCTTTATCCTATCAAAGGCTTTAGTGATACCAAGGATGCAAACGCATATTCCCAAGTACTTTTGTGGTCCTATAAAGGGCAGAGTATTTTATTTACCGGTGATATCGGAGCAGAGCAGGAAGCTTTTCTGTCTAAACAGCTGACCGAAAAAAATATTGTGTTGCTAAAGGCACCCCATCATGGTTCTAAGTATTCCTCGTCGGAGGATTTTTTGGAGATTTGCAGTCCTGAGCATGTGGTGCTTTCCTATGGCGTGGGTAATAGTTATGGACATCCTCACAAGGATGCGGTGGCACGCATGGAGCATGCAGGAGCTCAGTTGTGGTATACCGGGCGGGAAGGCGCCATTATGGTGGAGATGACTGAGCAGATGGAGATATATGGGTTCACAGAATGAATGGACATTTGGGCAAATACATGTTAAAATAAAATATCACAGCCACTTAGATTCAAAGGAAGTAGTCATGAAGCGGATATTAGAAGATATAAAAAATCAAAGCTTTCACAGAGTATATGTACTGTATGGGCAGGAGGCTTATTTACAAAAACAATATAGAGACAAGTTGATGGAGGCCATGCTGGGTGACGGGGATACTATGAATTTCTGGCATATCCAGGGTAAGGATTATTCTATTCCGCAGCTGATTGATTTTGCGGAGACAATGCCTTTTTTGGCTGAGCGCAGAGTGATTGTGTTGGAAGGAACCGGATTGTTGAAAAGCGGTGGTGATGAGCTGGCAGGTTATTTTCAAGAAGCCTGTGAAACTACCAATTGGATTTTGGTGGAAAGTGAATGTGATAAACGCAGTAAGCTTTTTAAGGCTGCAGATAAAGCGGGCCTCTGTGTGGAATTTTCCGTTCAGGACGAGAACACTTTGAAGAGGTGGGTTTTGACTATGCTTAAGAAAGAAGGTAAGCAGATCACAGAGTCTACCTTAGAGTTGTTCCTGGAGAAAACCGGTACGGATATGCATGTAATCAGGCAGGAACTGGAAAAGCTTGCCTGCTATACACTGGACAAGGATGTGATCGAACGGGCAGATGTGGAAGCAGTCTGCATTACCAGAATTACCGGACATATTTTTGATATGGTGGATGCCATCGGTGTAAGGGACAGACAGAGAGCTTTGGCGCTGTATAATGAACTTCAGGCATTGCGTGAGCCACCTATCCGTATTTTGTTTTTGATCGGCAGACATATGAATCTGCTGTTGCAGATCAAGGACCTAAAGAAGCGAGGCGTGGATCAGAAAAGTATGGCTGCCAAGGTGGGTGTTCCGCCTTTTGCAGTAGGTAAATATATAAAGCAGTGTGGTCTTTATAAATCAGAGCAGTTAAAAGTGGCTCTGGAAAGATGTATTCAGGCAGATGAAGCCATAAAAACCGGTGCAGTACAGGATAAGATGAGTGTGGAGCTTTTGATATTTGAACTGACAGCATAGTGGAGCTTCCACTGCCAAACATATAGGTACAGGCATTTGCGAAACTCGGTGGTCGCCAACGAAAGTGATATATATTCTGTCTCAGGGACGCTCCCGCTCCGTGAAAAGCTGCAGCGGTACTAAGCTCAGACTGCGGCTACCGCCTTGCTTCGCTAAGGACCGGCGCTTTTCAAGGCCCTTCTACCGGAATATATATCACTTCCGCTGTCTGGCACAACGTTTCGCAAACGTCAACATATAGGTATAAAGAAAGGAGAACATATGAGAATAGGAATGGGTTATGATGTGCACAAATTGGTGCCGGATAGAGCATTAATTATAGGAGGCGTTCAGATACCATACGAGTTGGGACTTTTAGGACATTCTGATGCGGATGTGCTTTTACATGCCATTGCAGATGCACTGCTTGGGGCTGCAGCTTTAGGTGATATCGGCAAGCACTTTCCGGATTCAGATCCTCAATATAAAGGTATATCTTCCCTGGTGCTGCTTGAGCATGTGGGGAATTTGCTGGAGAAAAATTGCTTTTTTATTGAAAATATAGATGCAACCATTATTGCACAGGCACCTAAAATGCGACCATATATTGATGAAATGCGGGAGAATATTGCAAGAGCGCTTTCAATCGATGTTTCTCAGGTAAATGTGAAAGCAACTACTGAGGAGGGGCTTGGTTTTACCGGTACGGGCCAAGGGATTTCCTCCCAGGCGGTTTGTCTTTTGACCAGTCCGAGAGACATGGTAACTATGGAAGTGAGTGCCCAGAGAAGCTGCTCCGGTTGCGGTGGATGCAGTAAGGTATAAATGGGCCATAAGAGTCTTTTTGAATATAATTTATGAAATCATCATTCCTCAGGGGATGATGATTTTTTTATCACACAGGAAAGTACTCTTTCCTGTGTGATAAAAAACGCTTCGCGAGGATGCACAGAATGTGCTAAGGAAGGCTGCTTCACAGCCGCACATACGCACTGGGAGCGGAACAAGTCCCGTGGGGCCGGGGATTGAGGAAAATATAGTGTACTTGTCTACTTTGTTTCAATATCATGTTCTGAGAATAAAATGGAAAATTGTGGAAATTAACTAATAAACGCGAAAGTATTGACAATATTTTGTGCAACATTTATAATTTTCATCTGTAGGCAAATAATAATTTAGGAGGTGTTTTATGGATTTAAAGAAATTTGCAACGGAGACCAGAAATCCGGAAACTATGAATCTGGATGAGATGACTTCGCTACAAATTGTGACAGCCATGAACCGGGAGGACAGCCAGGTGCCCCTTGCCATAGCCGAAGTATTGCCCCAGATAGCAGAGGCAGTGACTATCATTGAACACGCTTTTTTAGAAGGTGGTCGTCTGTTTTATATGGGAGCAGGGACCAGCGGTCGATTAGGTGTTTTGGATGCCAGCGAATGTCCGCCCACCTACGGAGTTGATCCGGGAATGGTAATTGGCTTGATTGCCGGTGGTGAAAAGGCATTTATTAAGGCAGTGGAAGGAGCAGAGGACAGTAGAGAGCTGGGCAGACAGGATTTGATTGACCAGAATCTGAACTCCAAGGATGTGGTTGTGGGTATTGCAGCCAGCGGACGTACGCCGTATGTAGTGGGAGGATTGGAATATGCAAATCAGCTTTCTTGTAAAACAATTGCTGTTTCCTGCAACAAAGGAAGTATGATCGGTGAGATTGCCGGTCTGGCAATTGAAGCTCAGCCTGGTCCGGAAGTGTTGACAGGCTCTACAAGATTGAAGGCCGGCACGGTACAGAAACTGATTTTAAATATGCTTTCCACTGCTTCCATGGTAAGAATAGGCAAGGCATACCAGAATTTAATGGTTGATGTAGTGCAAAGCAATGAAAAATTGCGTACCCGTGCTGAAAATATTGTCATGGATGCAACCGGTGTGGAAAGAGAGAAAGCCAGACAGACTATAGAGAAAGCTGATGGCAAGGTGAAAACAGCCATTACTATGATTTTGGCAGATTGTGACCAGGCGTCAGCAGAAGAGTTGCTGGAAAAGGCCGGGGGCCATGTACGGGAAGCGATTCGAATAAAGTAAATGTGGGTGCAAGAGGATGGCTGTCAGTCTAATAAAAATAAAAAGCAACAAGAAGGAATGTAGACATGGTAGTTTTGCCATGCACTATAACTAATAAAAATATTGTAATAGAAAGGAACACTAGCTTCAAGCCCTTCCTAAAAGAGGGCTGAACTATATGAGAAATTTAGTATGACAAACGAAGAACTGGTAAAAGTAATTCTTGAGAAGGTAGGAGGCAGAAGTAATGTACTTGCTGCTACTAACTGTATGACACGTCTGCGCATCGACGTAAAAGAGGATGGGAAAATCGACGATGCCGGATTAAAAGGTGTGGAAGGAGTCATGGGTATTGTACATGACAAGGAGGGCTACGTAGAAGTAGTTGTAGGACCGGGAAAGTGTAGAAAATGTGCTGATATCTGTGCTGATATGGGTATTCCTGCGGCTACCGGCGGGGAAAAGGCATCCACTTCCACTCAAAATGACTGGAAGACCAACAAAGCTGCGGTAAAGGCCGGTCAAAAGCAGAGTAAATTAAAAAATGTATTAAAGACCTTCGGTGAAATTTTTATTCCCCTTATTCCGGGTGTTATTGCAGCGGGCATATGTTCCGGTCTTGCTACCTTACTGGCTCAGTTAGTTCCTACATATACTGAGCATACAGTATTAACAATTGTTTACAATTTATTAACCTTGATCAATCAAGGCTTTTTGACGTATTTAACTGCATGGGCGGGCTATCGCGCGGCAGAAAAATTTGGTGCCACACCGATTCTGGGTGGTATGCTGGGTATGATCACTACGCTGGGTGGTATTGATAATATTGCAAAGGCAGTTGGTCTGTATGACACAGAGCAGGCGTTGAATTCTATTTTAAGAAGCGGCCGTGGCGGTGTACTGGCTGCTGTTATCGGTGTGTTTGTACTCGCAAAGGTAGAAAAGTGGGTGCGTAAGCGGATTCCGGATGCGCTGGATATTGTGGTTACTCCATTATTAACTATGATTATCGTGCTGATTCCTTACATCTTTATCATTATGCCGGCAACCGGTTATGTTTCTACATTCCTTTGCTGGATTGTAGAGGTTGTATGTATGAGCGAATCTATCTTTGTACGTATCATTGCCGGTTATGTGGCCTCCTTATTGTTCCTTCCGATGGTTGCTATGGGTATGCATCACGGTTTGGTTGCTCTCTATACCGTGCAGTTGGAAACTTTGGGATTTGTAACCCTCTATCCGGCACTGGCTATGGCGGGAGCCGGTCAGGTTGGTGCTGCAATCGCCATTTATAGAAAGGCCAAAAAGGTTGGCAATAAGAGAATGCAGTCCGTTATCAGCGGTGCTCTTCCGGCGGGTGTGCTGGGCGTAGGTGAGCCTTTGATTTACGGTGTAACCCTCCCGATGGGAAAACCATTTATCACAGCAGGCCTTGGTGCAGGTTTTGGCGGTGCTTTTGCAATGGCTATGCAGGTTGCCTCTACCACATGGGGTCCGTCCGGTGTGATCGCTCTGGCAGTGATGACAGGTGGCCCAAATGGTCCGATCTGGAGCGTTATCTATTATGCCATTGCACTGGTTATCAGTTATGTAATGGGTTATGTGATCACCAATCTTGCAATTAAACCGGAAGAAGTTGCAGAAGCATAAAAAATTACAACTACAAAATGAAATGTCATCCTGATATCATTTAGGAGCATACAAAAACAGCATGTGTTTTAGCGGCACATGCTGTTTTGGGGTTGTGTTTATATAGGGATTTGGAAATTCAATGTTTGACTGTCTGAGCAAATCCCTATTATATTTATAATTAGGAAAGAATTTTTATTCAGCTTCTATGATTACTGTCTCACCTGCCACGGCATCCACACCTGTGTGGAGCTTCATATTCGGGTAATCGTCAGAATTGGTCACTGCCAGAATACATGTTACCGCATATCCCTTAGATTGGATCAGAGCACGATCAAAGGAAATCAACTTATCTCCGGCCTTGACATGGTCCCCTTCGTTTACAAATAACCGGAATCCTTCTCCTTTCAGGGAAACTGTATCAATACCTTCGTGGATCAATAATTCCATGCCATTTGCAGCGGTGATACCTACGGCATGTCGGGAATCTGCCATAATAGTAGAAATCACGCCGTCACAGGGCGCTGTGATCAGCTCATTTGCAGGCTCAATGGCAAGACCATTGCCTAACATTTTGGCGGAAAATACAGGATCATTTACCTCTTCGATAGGAATCACTCTACCGGTAAGAAAAGCTTTTAATTCATTGGGATTTGCCGGTAAAACTTCTTGTTTCTTTTTGAAAATGGAAAACATATTTCTCTACTCCTTTTTCTTTACTTGATCAAAAACTACTCCTACATTTTATAATAATGGAGTGGTGATTGCAAATAAAAGGAGGGAAAATAAAGGTGGTAAATATTTCCGGCGTTATATTGTTTTGCATGTGTCTGACAACCCTGCAAAAAGAGTTGAAAATGGGGACGAAGAATACCAGATTGGTACTAGCTGTTGACAAATTTTAGTACTGTGGTGTAAAATGAATGCTGTAATATTGAATGAGAAATGAGTTGTGAAAGTCTGCTATTTTACAAACTGGCTACTATACGTAATGTAGACAAAATTGTGATGGTAGATGGGGGAACTGTGGCTGAAGTGGGGACACATGAACAATTTCATTCAACTAAATACAATCTCAGGAGACAAAATAGAAAGGTATATGTTATTTGTGTAAAGGGGCAAATTAAATTCTCAGGCAAAGGAGATACTGAGATATAATTATGCTCTTTTTATATAGTAAATGAATTTGAAGAGGCCGCAAGGTGTCTTTTGATCTAATACAAGCAGAAGAGAATGCATGCTTACCAAATTTTGGAAAATGGAAAGTTTATGCTGTCTTCGGGAAACGATGTGGAGGAACGTAATGATTAGGATAGCAATTTGTGATGATGATGCAGAAATGAGACGGCGCATTGAGAAAAATGTAAAGAAAATATTAGTGGAAAAACATATCGTGTATCAGCAAAAGCTATTTAGCGGTGGTGATTATTTGTTGTATGAGATTCAGGAGGGAGCGTATTTTGATTTGGTGCTGCTGGACATTGAAATGCCGGGAATAGATGGTATCAGTCTTGCCAATAAAATCAGAGAGAAGTTATCGAACTGCGCGGTTATATTTATAACCTCTCATTCTCAGTATGTATATGACTCTTTTAAGGTTAGTCCATTTCGATACATACCAAAGCAGTCTTTCGAGGAGAAGATTGGCGAAGCCATTTCCAGTGCGATTGTTTGGATTGAGGATAATATCCATAGATGTTATGCAGCGGAAAATCAGCAAGGCATAGAACTGATTCCTATCGGTGATATCATTAATATCTGGCACTATGGTAAATATGCTTATATTGAACGAAAAAAGGGAGACAGTGTGAAGGTTAGAAAGACACTGAAGCAGATTTATGAAGAACTTCCTGAAGGGGATTTTATATGGTTGGATAAAGGACGCATATGCAATCTGGGACAGATTATGAAGGTTAACGGAAATGAAGTAGTGTTGCTCAATGGTTCTTTGCTGAGCGTTAGTCGTGACAGAGTGTCAGAAGTAAAAGCGCAGTTAAGAAAATATTGGTTAACAGATGAGGATTAGTTAGTATGCGAGAAGTTGTAGTTGTTCTGGATATATTATGTACTGTATTGGAAAGTTTTTGGGCTTATTTATTGATTGGTACCATTTTTGACAGAAGATTTAAAAATGGATTGTCCCCTAATAATACAAAGGTTGTATTTGCGATTTGTGTGATGTTCACATCATTTATAGTATGTGGGATGAATAGCATAATACTGGTTTCTCCATATACCTCATTGGCGTGGATGCTATCAGTGACTATAAGTACTTTACTTTTTTGGAAAAGTGATATTTTGAGTGCGTTGGCCATTTCAGGTATGTATGTATTCTTAGTGTTTATTTATTCCAATATTATAATATCTGTAATTAATTTAATTGGAAATGAGCATTTGCTTTATGCTATCACTGCTGAACAAGGGATAGAAAGAATGGTATTTTTGATTATTTATCATATATGTTGGGGCATTTTCAATATATGTATTATCAGAGTAACCCGAAATACAATGATATTACGTAATGATATGAAAAAGTTCACGTATGTTTCAATAATCGGTATTATTGGTGGAATGTACTTTTTTGTTCAGTACCTGAATAGTGCGAATATACATATGAATTTTATGTGGTATATATTCTTGTTATTTATAGTATCATTGATTTATGTTTCTTATTATAAGATAAAGAAAGAAGCTTACGAATACAAAACGGAGTTGCTCATGAAACAAACGGATTTGTTGAAGAAAAATTATGAGCAGCTGAGTCAATTCTATAACCAAAATGCAAAAGTATATCATGATATGAACCATCACTTTAATGCAATATATCATATGCTGGAGCAAGGAGAAACGGAGCAGGCAAAGGCATATATTGAGAAGATTACAACACCTACCAAAAGTGGGAAGATACCCAAAAGGTGTGGCATCGATATGTTGGATGTGGTTCTATATGATTTGGAGCAAAAGGCTGAAAATAGAGGTGTCTCCATGGCAATTCAAGTACCGGTTCTGCCCGGGAACATCAACATTGACAAAAATGACCTCTGTCTTCTGTTGGTAAATCTGGTAAATAATGCCATTGAAGCTGCCCGAAATCAAGTTAATATACGTATTAAGCATGTGAACGAAATGCTCATGATAGAAGTGGTCAATGATTATAAGGTAAAGCCCATAGAAGTTGGGGGCAGATTCCGCACGACCAAGGAAGATAAATCCAGGCATGGCTTGGGTATGCAGATTATTGAACAGATTGTGTGGAAGTACAATGGAGATGTAGAGTATAAAGTAAAGGACACAATGGTGCATGCCAATGTGATGTTGTGTGAACTATAGAAGCTATGTGGGGATACTATCAGAAAAAGGACCTGCTGCAATATTGACTATTGTAGCAGGTCCTTTTCAACATTACTGCAATTCAGAAGGTAATTCCGGCTGATATGCTAAAAGCATAGATGCGGAATTTGCGCCGATAGTTGCTGCATACATTGCGATGCTTGCTAACAATTTAAGAACGAACATGAGTGTCACCTCCTTTATGCGTTGTAAGATGTAATATTACTACTGCTGAAAGAGCCAAAATAGAGAAATGTATTGGTGAATCTGTAGGGGGCACGGATAAACCAATCAAGGAAAAAACTGATTCAGCAATTGTAAATCTTAGGGATAGTATTTTGTTCCGCCTGAGCTTTTCCTCACGTATAGGATGGTTAGGATTTCTGGCGGGCTTGGCTAAAAGTAAATATGTAGTATTGATAGCCAACAAAATGAGTAAAACGATTTTGCCCCAAAAGTCGGAAAAAATATAAAGAATGCCGTGGTGGAGTAAAGATAACAACCCGTATAAAATTGATCCTACCATAAAGCATCTTAATCGGGTCTGTGCATGATAGCCGCCCAGGGTCATGCGTAAAGGTATAAACATAATTAAAAATATAATGCCGTGCCAAATGGTGTTACAAATGAGTGAGCAGCATAACACGGTAATGATATTGATAACGGATGAGATCAGCACATCTAAGCCATAGTTTAATACCGGTAGGTCGGAACTTTTGACTAGATTTAGGGAAAGTAACTTCTCTGCTAATTGGTTTCGAAAGCGTTCCATAATGTCCTCCCTTTTTCCACATTATAACAGAAAAATTCACTAATGGTTAAAGGTGACCTCAAAAGGCATAAAATTGACTTTAAATTGTAATAATGTAGGTTAGAGACGAGAGAAAAAAGCCGAAATTTGGAGATTTTCAAAGGGAATATTGTAAAATAAGGTCAAAAACATACCGATTAAGGTCAGGTTGCCAAAAACTGTAAAATAACTGTTATAATACAATCATCGTTTGGCAAACAACCAAATTACTTCAAAGAGGCGTTTGCGAAACTCAGTGGCTGCAGACCGTAGCAATATATGTTCTGTTTCACGGACGTTTTCACTCCATGAAAATGCGTAGCGGTACTAAGCTCAGACTGCGGCTGTTGCCTTGCTTCGCTAAGGACCGACGCTTTTCAAGGCCGTTCAGCCAGAACATATAGTGCTATGGCCGGCAGGCCACCGAGCTTTGCAAAGCCCAATTATTCCAAAGGATGAAAGGACATACTTATGATAAGAACAGAATCTGACAAAAAATTGTTTATAAAAATGTATAAGGAAAACAAGCAAAAATTTTATTATATTGCGTATAAGGTATTACAAAATGAAACAGATGCGGAAAATGCAGTTTATGCAGGGCTTCTGAAGATGGCAGAGTGCTTTTCATCCTATGTGGATGAACCGTATGAGAAGCTGGTAAAGCTGTGCTGCATGGTTATACAGTTTCAGGCCTGCAAGATCCAAAAAGCAGGTTTGGGAAATGACAACGAGCCGGAGACGGAAGCTATCCCGGATATGCCGGAGCAGAGCTTAAATCAGTATGAGCCGGAGCGTATCGTAGAGGCATTCAGACAGTTAGGGGAAGAAGAGTTGATATTGTTAAAAATGCAATACGAATTGGAGTTAAGTCCGGAAAAGATAGGAGAACTTTTAGATATGCCGGCGCAAAGTGTCACCAAAAGGGTGCAGTATTGCATAAATAGACTGGTGCAGGTTCTGGAATGACCAAATTACCAACAAAGCACATGCCAACAAATTAAAGGAGCATATTAAGCAATATAGGTATTTATGGTATGACAGAAGCATTGCTGTGCTTTTGGCAGGAATGCTTTGTCATGAAAGGGAATGGCCCCGGGGATTATATTAATTTTTAATTAACTGATAGTAATTATTATGAATCACATCACAAAATAATATATAGTCAGCAGATATAGTCAGCTGGTACAGGGCGGTATAATTACCGTCCTTTTTTGCTGTGTAATAATAGTAGGTGCCATAATCGTTATGCTGTACACGGTACAAAATATCATTTACGGCATCAGTGACATTGTGGGAGTTATGAGGGGAAGCAGGCCATTTCCCCAATAGAGAGTGAAGCTGTGTTTTATTTAAAGTAATTTGCTTGTTTTGGGTCTGCAACGCTGCAATTTGCTCTCTATCACAACCAGCTGTACTTAATACGGAATCAAAAAGCTCCCGGTGATTTAAGTAGCTGAAGCCCAATTGCAGATAGGCAAAAATGTACTCTGCGGCAGTACAAAGCACGGAGTCATTAGTGGCCTCAGATGCAGACAATAACATCAGATTATTTAAAATATCCTCGATGATGGTATGAATGGATTGCCCGGACTGCTGCAAGTTGGAAAGTATTATTTTCTTGATTTCTATTTGTAAAGTATTTTGGCTCATAAATCTCCTTTATATAGCATATTAGTAAATAAAAGATGCATATTAAGCATTATACAATCTTTTCTTACATTGGTAAACTAAAAAATAGAAAATGTAAAAATTTTTGTAGAAAATGCACGGAGAGAGCTGATATGCAGTTAAATGGTGATAGGGAAATTGGGGAACGAATTAAGCAGCTAAGAACTTTGAAAGGGCTGACGCAAAAGGGATTGGCAGATTTGGTTATGATATCATCCAGCTCTATTGCAAGGCTGGAAAAGGGCCAAACCATGGTATCCGTATTTACGATCATTGAGATAGCGAAAGCGCTTGGCGTGTCCGTATCGGAAATTCTTTCAGACAAAAGTGTGTTTGATGAGACGGAATTAGCCAATGTGATCGTAAAACTAAAGGAATATCCGCATGAGAAACGGCGGACGATCATTCAGTGTTTTGAACAAATGCTGGAGGTTTTGGGAAAATAAATATAGCAAGTAATTTGTATCTTCCTGGATTGATGTGAAATAAACATTTAGTATGCAGCATAATGTATGGCAGAAGGAATAAGCTTCCAGAGCCGGACATAATGTGACTGCCGGATTGGTAGTTTGGACCGGAATGGGGCTAAATGGTGGTCTGAATGGCAGTGTAAATGGCAGCTGGGTTCGGCACGGCCAGGATGAAAATTGAATATAGGTAAATAATAAAGCGAGAAGCACCATGGGTTCAAGGCCTATGGTGCTTTTGAAAATTGCACAAAGTATTTGCTATAGATTGTGTTTTTTAGGAATGACATATTTTTAGAAATGCCTTGCATAATGGTAGGCAATGCCGTATAATATATATAGAACATAGGAGTTTCGAAACACCAAACATAGAAAAAATGAGTGGAGGTAATTATCATGGAAGTAAGAGAATTGCGTTTACAAACAGGATTAAGTCAGAGTAAATTTGCCAAAATGTTTGATGTTCCGGTTTCTACTTTGAAAGATTGGGAGCAGGAAAGAAGAAACCCTCCGGCATATGTGATCAATATGATGAGAACGATTTTGCAGTATAAAGGGATGATTATTAGTCAGAGTTATGTGGAAGCATGTGAAGCAAGGAGAAGGAGTGTAGAAAATGCCATGGCTATTATGCTGAGTGCTACCAATGGCCCGGACGAATTGTTTATGGAGGTTTTGGATTGCTACATCTTTGGCAGAATAACATTGGAAGAAATGGAAGCCAGAATTGATAGATTTGAGTATTTGAGGGCGTAATATATGAGCGGTGGAAGAAATTGTTACCCGGAAAGTGATGTTCTTATTAACAAATATAATATTCGTGATAAGGAACTTTTGGAGAAATTTGAAATACAAAAAGTATTTGCTAAGCTGTTGGGTTTGGATATAAAGCCGGAAAGGATTTGTTATACCTATGACGCGGAGCATTTAGTAAATATTCATAAGTATTTATTCGGGGATATTTATGAATGGGCAGGAACATTTCGAAAAGAGAACTTGTACAAGAGTGAGCGTGTTTTATCCGGTGGTTCTGCAGAGTATGCAGACTACCATGAGATAGAGGCTTGTCTGGAAAAATTACTACAAGAATATGCGCACATTGATTGGATGAAGACTACGAAAAAGGGAGATGCGATTTCTGAGTTCTTGCTGGCATTATGGAGTATCCATCCTTTCAGAGAAGGAAATACAAGAACCTGCATCACGTTTCTGTGGCATTATCTAAAGGGAAAAGGTGTAGATTTCCAAGTGGCACTGCTTAGGAATAACCCAATGTATGTAAGAGATTCTCTGGTTATGGCGAATTATGACCAGAAGGAATATCTAAGAAGGATTATTTCAGATGCGCTGCAAAGCGAGAAACAGGAGTCGGAGTATTCCATGGGTGAGGAGCAAGTAGGAGAGCAATATAAAATTGCCAAAGCGGATTATGAAGCATTTAGAGAGAAGTATTCGATAAAAAAATTGTAAGTGAGAATGAGTATCAGAGAGATTTCGAATCGAATTGGTAACAGATTATAAAATAATAAAGCGAGCATATTGGTAAACAAAGCGTGCATATTAAGCATTATGCAATTTTTTCTTACATTGGTAAACTAAAAATTAGAAGATGTAAAAATTTTTGTAGAAAATGCACGGAGAGAGCTGATATGCAGTTAAATGGTGATAGAGAAATTGGGGAACGAATTAAGGAGCTAAGAATTTTGAAAGGGCTGACGCAAAAAGAATTGGCTGAGTTGGTTATGATATCATCCAGTTCTATTGCAAGGCTGGAAAAGGGTCAAACCATGGTATCCGTATTTACGATCATTGAGCTGGCCAAAGCGCTTGGTGTGTCCGTATCGGAAATCCTTTCAGACAAAAGTGTGTTTGATGAGACGGAATTAGCCAATGTGATCGCAAAACTAAAGGAATATCCGCCTGAGAAACGGCGGACAATCATTCATTGTTTTGAACAAATGCTGGAGGTTATGGGAAAGTAAATACAGCAAGCAGTTTGTATCTTCCTGGATTGATGTGAAATAAACATTTAGTATGCAACATAATGCATGACTAAGGAATGATTTCCCAGAGTCGTTTATGTTTCTTTGTAGTCTGTATGATACTGATCATCGTGACAATAATACTGACAAGAGTCACTACAATACCAACAATACTGACTATTGTATCCAACATCATATCTGGTACCTTTCACTGTATTTCCCATTGGCATCTTACATATTATTGGGGAAGATCATTGCGCCCGGAAGATGCTTAAGGTGGTGGCGGAGGTGTGTGATGTTTTGTAAATGGAAAGTGAATATAGGTAAATAATAATGCGAGAAGCGCCATGGGTTTAGGCCTGTGGTGCTTCTCGTTTATATTATGATGCGGACGTTTGCGAAACGCTGTGTCTTTCAGCCAGAGTAATATATGTTCTGCTTCATGGACGCTCCCGCTCCATGAAACTCTGCAGCAGTACTAAGCTCAAGTGCGGCTTTCAGCCTTCTTTCGCTAAGGACTGGCGAGTTTCAAGGCCCTTCAGCTAGAACATATATTACTCTGGCCAAAAGTTACCGAGTTTCGGAAATGCCTATTTTGCTGGAAGGTTTTTCTTGAGTAGGTTCAATAGGTATAGCGGATAGTAACAATTGCGGGTTTATTGATGAGCAGGTGAAAGTGTAAAATATGGGTAGTGTTAGAGGAGAAAGGTTTTAAAGAAATTATGGAGAAAGCGCATATGGATCATAAAAAAATTGAAAATATCACCAACTATATTTTTATGAATGATACACCCGGGAAGAGTGATGTGATCTTTATTCCGGTGGGTTCCAATAATGAGGTGGTTCAAAAGGCAGCGGAATTGTATCATGGGGGCTATGCTCCATACATATTGGTGTCTGGGCACCATCTGGCTGAAACGGAAAATGCTGTGGAGAAAACGGTCATAGCAGAAATGGTTACAGAGAAAACTGCTACAGAGGAAACCATTACAGGGGAAACTGCTACAGAGGGAACCATTACAAGGGAAACGGTTATAGAGAAAATCGTTACAAGAGAAAACGCAGAGAAAAAATGCGATAGACGTAATTATGCTATCGACTATGAATATTACAGAGATATTCTGATGGAAGAGGGCGTGCCGGAAGATGCGATTTGGTGTGAGGAGCGGGCCACGAGCCTGATGGAAAGTGCATGGTATTCAGCTGCAGCAGTACGTACGCTGGGAGTGAAAATAGAGCGCGCCATTATCTGCTGCCAGGCTTATCAGGCCAGAAGGGCGTATAAGTCTTATGCATATCAATTTAAGGGGATAGAGTTGATGGTTGTTCCGGTGGAAACTTACAATATTACCAGCAAAGACTGGTGGAAAGATGAGCAGGCGGTAAAAGTGGTGATGGGTGAAATGGAGAAATGTGGTAGATTTTATAGGGATTATGAGAGTGATCGTTTGTCCACTGAATGATATGTGGATGAGAACACAAAAAGCATAACATAGTTGAAATGGAGAAATGATTGCATGTCAGATAAGGTATTTACACTGCCGATAGTAATAGAGGATGTAGAATGTGTTACAGAATGTTGGACACATAATAGAATGGCGGTTTTGAAAACATCGCCCTATTATGAGGATTGGATAGCCTCTCGTTATAATATATATACTACAAGTCAGTTTAACTTTCGATTTGGGGAGACATGGATGTATACTCCGGACTATTATGATCCGATTCTGGAAAGTAAACCAGTGCATCTCTTTGGGATGACGGCAAGTAATGTTGTAAAAAAACTGAAGATAGAACTGGAAAACGGTTATCATCTAATCATGACAATTAAGCCTTATAGAGATAAAGAAATTTTTCGTGAAGTGGATTTCTATGGATATAATGATCATGAAGAAGTATTTTATGGGATTAAAATTGAGAAGGGTGTATTCCAAAAGCAGACCTATAGTTATGCATACATAGCGGAGATGTTGCCGGAACTGCAAAATAACTTTCTGAAGCGAGAGCAAAGGGGGATGGAATTGTCCATACAGTACGAATACCCGATATATGTATTTAAGCTTTGGGATGAATATTCTACAGAGAATTGTGCGTTTTATGCGTATAAAAAAATCAGTGATGAATTAAATGGTGCAATTCTTCACAAGCATATGAGGAACACTACTGGTGGATATGAAATGACTACAAAAGTCTATAGAGGCATCGCCTGTCTGGATGGATTGGTAGATATGATTCATAAAATATTGGCAGGAGAGGAAATGGAACCTGGATGCCAGGGAATTGTGGTGGCTGTTCAGAAGCTCTACGAACATAGGCGCATGATGATTGTGTCTATGAGATATGTGTTGCGTAAGTGGGAGAAAGCTATGAAGCCGGAGACTGTGGAATGTATTAAACGTTACGAGGAATGCTGTGAAATAGTTCAAAAATGGGTCAATATGGCAATTAAATATCGATTAACTCAAAGCGAGGAATTGTTGAGAAAAATCGAAGAGGAAGTTCCTGGAGTGTACGAAAGAGAGCATGATGTTTTGGATCAATTTGTGAATAGCTGCCTTGATTGGGATACTTTTAATAAGTTATATATATAATTTGCAATGATCAGTCAAACATTTCTTATGCAGATGCGACACACGTCCGCATCAGAACGGGTATGGAAAATAATACCTTGTTACTGCGACGAAAGGGGATACTAGCCAAGAACGATAGGTAAAGCCACAAGAACGATAGATAGTTTATAAGATTGCCTTATCTCATTACAATGAATAATCATATGTACACAAGAGAAAACCATTGGGAGGTAATTATGCCGTATAAATGCATAGGACAAAGAATCAAAGAAATTCGTGAGTTAAATAAATACACAAGAGAAGAACTGGCAGAAGCGGCCGAAATATCTGCCAAATACTTATATCAAATTGAGGCCGGCATGAAAAATTTTTCCTCGGACGTTCTGGGGCGGCTGGCCAAAAGTCTTTCCGTAAGCTGCGACTATATTATGTTTGGAGAAATGGAAGGGGAGCACAGGGAGGAGAAAATAGTCACTATTATTGAACAGATGAACACCAAGCAAGTCATTGCTGCGCAAAGGCTGTTTCTGCTGATGGCGGAAATGTGCGATGTGCTGTAAGAGGATAATGTGCTCCCTGCAAGTGTGGGAATGTGAGATGTGAGTTTTGGAATAAGCGTATTATAAGTGAGAAAAATGTCGATTTTATTGCATCTTATTGCGGGAAATGTTATGATGTATAAGAAGCATCACATTCACAATAGTAATCGATAAGATTTCTACAAAAGATAAAGTACTATGAATGTGGTGTTTTTTTGCTTTATAGAAATTGCTTTTTGTGCAAGAAAATAAATTAATAGGATTTTATGGAGCGAGGACAGTGTGGGGCTGTTCTCGTTTTTTAATTGATTCACAGCGCAAATGTGGATGCATATGTGACTGGGATCTAACGGCAAAAGCCAAATAACCGAACAAAATACAGACAAGTAACCGAAAAGAATTTGATAAACATTATAATATTAGACGAAAGTTAATATTTTACACTTGAACGCAATTATATTTTGCGTAAAATAATTGCGTAAAAAATAAAAAGTGATATAATGATAATAGTAGAAAGCTATGGAGGGATAACCATGATTATAGAGATCAGAGCGAAAAATGTATTTTCATTTACGGAGCAGATTGCTTTGTCAATGAAAGCGGATATGCGTAATAAAAAGTTTGCAACAAATGTACACAGAGAGAATAATTTTAATGTTTTGAAGGTTGCAGGAATATATGGTCCTAATAATGCGGGCAAGACATGTCTGGTTAGATGTATTCGTGCAATTCGCAATGTCCTTTTGGATCAGGAGTCCGGTGCTGTACCTAATATGTTCACTGAGGATTCGGTATATGCATTAGGTGTTACCTTTTTATTTGATGGCAGAAAGTTTTGTTATGATTTCAAATATGATTTTTCCAAGAAAGAATATTTATACGAGAAGTTCTCTGAGATTTTTAAAGATCAGTATGGCAATGAAAAAGAAGAAGTCTGGTTGGTAAAGGATAAAGAAAAACAGGAGTACGGTTGTGCTGATGTGGAGGTGCTTCCGATGATGTCCTTAGTTGCGCAGAATAATATCATGGTATATCTGGTAGATACCAGTAAATTTAATAAGCTTTCCGAAATGAAGAGGATTCTTTCGGGATTTGCAGCAAAGATTGATATTATTAACATGAACAATATCCCTATGCAAAAAACCATTGAGCTGATGAAGAATAAAAATGGTTTACAGGGTAAAATTGTCTCCTTTATCAAAAATGCAGATTTGTACCTGGAAAATTTTGAATATGTGGAAATGGGAAACATCAAGGTGGATGTAAGTAGAAGCGAAGACAGACCGGAGGAAAAAGTGTTAGATGTTCCTGATAAAATCATGGATCAGATACGACTTGTTTCTACTTACAAAGGTGTTCAGGTTCCCAGCATGTTATTTGACTCTACAGGAACCAAAAAGATTGCAGCTCTTGCCAGCTACATTATTGAAGGGATTGAGCAGGGAAGAATTCTGGTAGTAGATGAATTGGATAGTAGTATTCATTTCAAGCTTACCCGGGCTATTGTTGCAATGTTTAATAATGAGCTGAACCGGGATGCGCAATTAATATTTACAGTACACGATATTAATTTGATGGATTGTAAAAAAATGTTCCGCAAAGAACAGATTTGGTTTGTGCATAAGGATGAAGACGGAGTGTATGTGTATTCGTTGGCAGATTTTACTGCACAGGAGGGAGTTAGGGATACTACAGATATTATCGAGAAATATCGCAAGGGTGCATTGGGAGCATTGCCTGATCCGGAGTTGATTCATTCGCTTTTGGATATGAAAGGCAATAAGGAAGGGGGAAGTGCTGATGAAGAATAAGCTTCCTTCTGTCAATAACCGGACCAAGATTTGTATTATATGTGAAGGCAATGAAGAATACGCGTATTTAGAGCGTTTAAAGACACTTCAAGTATGGGATGAGAAATATGATATTTTACTGGAAAATGCAGGTGGCAATGGGAATGTGCCTGCCAGATATCAGGATAAATATCAAAATGGTTCCTATGATTTGGTTTTGATGTTCTGTGATACAGATAGAAAACCATATGAGCAATATGTGGATATTAAGCGGAAAATAGATGATTTTCATGGTGTGGAAGGGGCTGCCGGTGCAGTGTTGATGTATGGAAATCCATGTACTATGCAGATAGTTGTTCAGCATTGGAAGGAAGTATGTTTAAAGTCCCCTGCAAAGAAGGTAAATGCTCCGCTTATCGAGGAATGTACCGGAGCGGCTAATTACAAAGCAAAGAAAGAACAGTTAGATAGTCTTTATGAACAGGTAACAAAGGATAATTACGCAGACATGGTGGAAAGAGTTAAGCGGTTACCGGATGATGATACAGTAGTAGGAAGTAGTAATTTTGCAAGATTTATGGAAGGTCTCGGTAGTGAAGATGCTGCATGGATTGATGGGATAAATGAGGTGTTGGAAGGGTAATGGATAACTTTTTAGATAGAAAGTATTTTGTTGCGGATAAAGGAGAACTACAAAAGACGAACAGACCATACATTATCTGTCACATGGTTACATCCATTGATGGCAAGGTGACGGGCAAATTTTTAGAGACAGATGCAGGCTTAAAGGCAGCAGAGCAATACTATAAAATACATAGAGAATTTGGTGCAGATGGTTTCATCTGTGGTCGTCTCACCATGGAGGGCAGTTTTACGGGAGGCTGGTATCCTGATTTGACCTCATTTCAGGGGCAGAAGATGGCGCGTGAAGATTATATTGCGACCTATGATGCCGAATTTCATGCGATTGCCTTTGATACCCACGGAAAGCTAGGCTGGAAGGATTCAGTTATTCATGATGAAGATCCGGGATATGATAAGGCGCATATTGTGGAAGTGCTTAGTGAGGATGTGGAGGATGCTTATCTGGCGTATCTGCGTAGTATAGGCGTTTCCTATGTATTTGCCGGAGAAAAAGAAATTGATGTAGAATTGGCATTGTATAAATTGTGGCATAATTGTATCGGTACAAAGCTTCTTTTAGAGGGTGGTAGTATTCTGAATGGTGCATTTGCAAAAGCAGATGTAATAGATGAGCTTAGCCTGGTACAGGCACCGGTACTTGGTGAGAAAGGGGATAAACCATTATTTTATGATGAGGTTGCGGGGGACTATCAGCTGATGAAAGCGGAGGTGCTTGAACCTTGCGTTTGGCTCAGATATCATAGTAACAGTTACAATTCCAAGCCCAGATTAAAGCTTAGTGTAGTAATCGGTGCTATCGAGGCTGCATCTGACGAATGGCAGTATTTTTATGATTTGAAAACTCATGAAAGTATCTGGTTTTCTGAGTATGGCGGATTCGATGACGAAGAGGAAAGAGAACTGCTGGATGAGGAACCGGAAAGATTTATCCGACTGCCATCTAAGTACGAAATTCACGAGTACAGCATCATGGAGGAGTTTGTAGAGAGTTTGCCGGAAGGAACTATGCAGAATCAACTTGCTCGTGCAATACAGGGGCGAGGTGCATTCCGAAGATTTAAGGATGGTGTAAACAGGCTGGGGATTGAGAAGCAGTGGTATGATTATCAGGATAATGCACATCGGGAGATTGCAATTCAGTGGTGTCGGGATAATGAATATGAGTATTGGGAAGAGTAATAGAGAAGGAGAATACCCCAGTCACTACCCCAGTTAGTATCCTAGTCAGAACCCCAGATAAGCCCGTAGATAGAACCTCAGATGAAAATTTCTTGCAACCCCACTCTTAATATGCTACAATATACCTAAATATGGATTAATTTACCTAAAACGGAGGTTGGAATATGGAAGCATACAAGCAGGAATTTATTGAATTTATGGTTGATTGTCGAGTACTGAAATTCGGCGATTTTACATTAAAGAGCGGCAGAAAGAGTCCGTTTTTCATGAATGCAGGGGGCTATGTGACAGGAAGCCAGTTAAAGAAACTGGGAGAGTATTATGCAAAGGCCATTCATGACAAGTATGGTGATGATTTTGATGTATTATTCGGGCCGGCTTACAAGGGTATTCCGATTAGTGTTGTCACAGCAATTGCATACAGTGAATTATATGGCAAAGAAGTTCGTTATTGTCCCGACCGTAAGGAAGAAAAGGACCATGGCGCAGACAAGGGCAGCTTCTTGGGCAGCAAGCTCCAGGATGGCGACAGAGTGGTTATGATTGAAGACGTTACCACCTCCGGTAAGTCTATGGAGGAGACCGTTCCGAAGGTACGCGGTGCGGCTGATGTAGAGATTGTTGGTTTAATGGTTTCCTTGAATCGTATGGAAGTGGGCCTTGGCGGCGAGATGAGCGCTTTGGATGAGATTCGTGAGAAGTACGGTTTTGATGCTCATGCTATTGTAGATATGGCAGAAGTTACCGAATATTTGCATAATAGACCTTATAAAGGGGAAATTATTATTGATGACGCTATGAAGGCAAGCATTGATGCTTATTATGAGCAGTACGGCTGCAAATAAATGTGACTGTAATGAAGTCTGATTGCAAATAAATGTGACTTCAAATAAGTCTGACTGTAAATAAGTCTGACTGCAAATAAGTTTGACTGTAAATAAGTCTGACTATAAAGAAAGAACGAGGATTTTTCATGGAAGAAAGAGTACACAAAACTATGACCTGGACAGGCGCATTAGGAATTTCTTTAGGAGTTGTCAGCATAGTGATCGGTCTTGCCAGTGGTATTTTATTGATTGTAAGCGGCAGTAAGTTGTTGACGGACCGCAAGAAATTATTATTCTAAGGATGTGGGCATTCTCTAACTTGTTAGGGGTGCCCTTTTGAGGTGTAGGTATGGCGAAGAGGTCTAAAAGACCACCAAATAAATCAAAGTTTACGGTAAAAGAGACGAAGCTTCCTACTGTTTTTGGCGTTATACTGGGTATCATCAGTTTGATTACTGTATTGTTACTACTGTATTTAACCTTTAGGCAGGGCGGAGAGGCGAGTATTTCCTATGCATTTGCAGGTTTATTGGCCAGCATTTTTTCTGTGTTGGGACTGGTATTATCGTTTTTATGTGTAAATGACCACTATCAACGTCATTTGCCGGGGTGGATTGGACTTGCTGTAAATGGTGTTGCGCTGTTATCTATGGCAGGAATTTTGTATCTGGGGATGCTGTAGTGTATTCCTATGCCGGAATGGATGCCGTAAGTTGCCAATGTATAATAACAGCGAATGTACAATAACAGATAGTAAACAATCACAGATAATAGATCATAGAAAAGAAAGTTGGAAATAACATGACAGAGAGATTTGAATTGGCCCTAGAGAGGATGAAGGAATGTGCTGCCGAGCAGTTTCCGTTAGAGGCTTATGATGCATATTTTAAGGAAGTATCAGGATTTTTGATGGAGTTGTGTCAGCAGTATTCCATGATCTCACAGGGAGAATTTGACGTGACACAATTGTCCCGGGAAGAGCTTCAGACACGGAATGCAACCCTGTTTTATCAGGCATTACCTGAGCAGTATGAGGGCAGCTTTTTAAATCCGGCTTACGCAGTGTCAAAACTGGGACAGGAGTTTGGCAGACTGCTGTCTTGTCTGTATGCAGAGCTTCGTAAAGGAATCATATATACCTATGAGCAGAAATTGGAGCTTTTCACGATTCGTCTGGAGTTGTTTTTAGAGGTGTATGGCACCTTTGTATATGAAATGCAGGAGAGCGGGAAACTGCCGGATTATGAAAATATTCGCCAGATTGTTTACTGGTTTATCAGCGATTATTCGGACATTGAGACTGCCGACAGAATTTGTGCACAGGTTTGCCCGGAAGATAATTTATATATTGATATTATTATGAACAGCGATTTGCAGGATTTGAGATACCTGTATCGTTATGGTGTATATATTTCCGAAAATGAAAGGCGTATTGCAGCCTTTTTAAATGCCCAGCCGGAGGAGAAGATTCGGCTTATGGCTCACACCTATGTAGAAGGCTATCGCAAGGGTTTTGAAATGGCAGGCAAAGATCTATCCCGGAAGAAAACAGCAGGATTGTATTATCATGCAGGCTTTGAGCGCATGATGCGGGAAGCGGTAAAGGAGCTTTGGGCTTTGGGGCTTAAACCTACGGTATACAGAGCTTGGGTGGAAGGCGGTGCTTTTAACCGTCAGTATGCTTTTGACCATAGAGATGACATGGGACTTTTCTGGGACAAGCAGCTTTTGCAGCGTATGACCGATGTATTAAAAAATGCATTCGAAGAGGTAAAGGAGGATGCTTCCGGCTATGCAGGTCCTGCAGTGGTAGAAGTATTCGGTGAGACGCCTTTTGCGCCGGTGAGTAAGCCGGAATGTGTGTCTATGAGTGAAGAGGCTCAGAAGCTTTTTGTGGAATTCCGCAGTCAGTCCGGGGACATTAGCAATCAGTATATCAAAGGCGAAGAGCGCAGCTTTACCATTATTGCCTTCCCACTTCCGGAGATCGGGGAGCCTTTCGAGGAGATTTTTGACGAGATTATTCGGATTAACACACTGGATTATGAGCTTTACAAACAAATACAGCAACACATTATTGATGCTTTGGATGAGGCAGATTATGTAGAGATTAAAGGTATGGGCACCAACAAAACAGACCTGCGTATTCAGCTTCATACACTGCAGGACAAGTCCAAAGAGACCAATTTTGAAAACTGTGTAGCAGACGTAAATATTCCGGTAGGTGAGGTGTTTACATCACCGGTGCTTTCCGGTACCTGCGGTGTGCTTCATGTGTCCAGAGTATTTTTAAATGAATTGGAATATCAGAATCTGTACATGGAGTTTCAGGATGGTATGATTACCGCCTACAGCTGCAGCAATTTTGAGACAGAAGAGGACAATCAGAAATATATCAAGGATAATGTGCTTTTCAGACATGACACCCTGCCTATGGGTGAGTTTGCCATCGGTACCAATACCACAGCTTATGTGGCGGCACAGAAATATGACATGGCCCACAAGCTTCCTATATTAATAGCAGAGAAGATGGGACCTCACTTTGCAGTGGGCGACACTTGCTATTCTCACCAGGAAGATGTGAAAATGTACAACCCGGATGGCAAAGAAGTTATTGCAAGAGATAATGAAGTTAGTCTGAAAAGATTGACGAATCGTAGTAAAGCGTATTATAATTGTCATACAGATATTACCATTCCGTATGATGAACTGGACAGTATTGTGGCAGTATGCGGGGATGGAAGCAGAATATCCATTATCCGTCAGGGCAGATTTGTGCTGCCCGGCTGCGAGATATTAAATGAACCTTTTGAAAATGTTTAAGACCTAAGCTGTCTGGAGAAGACATGGCGATGGGATAAGCACATATTTTGCAGTTACTGTAAACAATTTCAGAGGCAGTCATAATTATGAAAAACAGGGCAAAAGCCCACAAGAGGAGGAGTTTAGAATGGCACAGGTAGGTATTGTAATGGGCAGCGATTCTGATATGCCGGTTATGGCAAAGGCTGCTGATATTTTGGAGGAGCTTGGTATTTCTTATGAAATGACTATTATATCCGCACACAGAGAGCCGGATGTATTTTTCGAATATGCCAAGGGTGCAGAAGCAAAGGGATTTAAGGTGATCATTGCGGGTGCAGGTATGGCAGCACATCTGCCGGGTATGTGTGCAGCGATTTTCCCGATGCCGGTTATCGGTATTCCGATGCATACTACATCTTTAGGAGGCAGAGACTCTCTGTATTCCATCGTGCAGATGCCAAGTGGTATTCCGGTAGCTACTGTTGCCATTAACGGCGGTGCTAATGCAGGTTTATTGGCTGCTAAGATTTTGGCTACTTCCGATGCAGAATTATTACAGAAGTTAAAAGACTATTCTCAGTCTTTGAAAGAGGCTGTTCAGGCCAAGGATGCCAGACTACAGGAAGTTGGATACAAGAATTACAAATAATATGCAACTATTCAGAGCCAAGGCAATTCGTAAAAATATGTGAGGAATGCTTGCATTCGTGAACATATTTTATACGAATTTCTTTGGCGAGAAGCAACAGCGAGGAAATGCAGAGCATTTACGAGCTGGGGCTCTGAATAGATGCAATAAATAAATTTACATACATGGAGGAACTACAAATGTTAGATTACAAGACAGCCGGTGTGGATATTGAAGCCGGTTACAAATCAGTAGAATTGATGAAGGAGCATGTAAAGAAAACTGTCAGACCGGAGGTTATGGGTGGCCTTGGTGGTTTTGCAGGTGCTTTTTCCCTGGTAGGTATTAAGGAAATGGAGAATCCGGTGTTATTATCCGGTACAGATGGCTGCGGCACCAAGGTGAAGTTGGCGATTGTTATGGATAAGCATGATACGATCGGTATTGACGCAGTTGCAATGTGTGTAAACGACGTGGCTTGCTCCGGTGGTGAACCATTATTCTTCTTAGATTATATTGCCTGCGGTAAGAATTATCCTGAGAAGATTGCAGCCATCGTTAAGGGTGTTGCTGAGGGCTGTTTACAGAGTGGTGCTGCTTTAGTAGGCGGTGAGACCGCAGAGCATCCGGGTATGATGCCGGAAGAAGATTACGATTTGGCCGGTTTTGCAGTAGGTGTGGTAGATGCCAAGGATATTATTACCGGTGAGAATATTAAGCCGGGTGATACTTTGATCGGTATCGCATCCAGTGGTGTACATAGCAATGGTTTCTCTTTGGTACGTAAGGTGTTTGATATTACCAAGGAGAGTCTGGATACCTATTATGAAGAATTAGGTACTACTTTGGGCGAAGCATTATTAGCTCCGACCAAGATTTATGTAAAGACTATGAAGTCTATCAAGGAAGCAGGTGTTATCGTAAAGGGCTGCAGCCACATCACAGGCGGCGGTTTCCAGGAGAATATTCCGCGTATGCTTCCGGAAGGCGTTTGTGCAGAGATTAAGAAAGACAGCTATCCGGTACTTCCTATTTTCAAATTATTACAGAAGACCGGTAATATTGCAGACGATATGATGTACAATACTTACAACATGGGTCTTGGTATGGTACTTGCAGTGGATCCTGCAGATGTAGACAAGACTATGGAAGCTGTTAAGGCAGCAGGTGAGACGCCTTATGTGGTAGGTACTGTTGTAGCAGGTGAAAAGGGAGTGACCTTATGCTAAAGGCGGTAGTATGTGTATCCGGCGGCGGTACCAATTTACAGGCGATTATTGATAGTATTGAGGCAGGTAGGCTGACCAATACCCAGATTATGGCAGTTATCAGCAATAATGCGGATGCTAAGGCACTAGACAGAGCACGTAAGCATGGGATAGAAGCACTTTGTATTTCGCCTAAGGATTACGAGACCAGAGATGCTTTTAACGAGGCATTTACAGCCAGAATGGTTGCAATGAATCCGGATTTGATCGTATTGGCAGGCTTTCTGGTAAAGATTCCGGAGGCTATGGTGGCAGCCTTCCCGGGCAAGATCATAAATATTCATCCGTCTCTGATTCCTTCCTTCTGCGGTGTGGGTTACTATGGCCTGAAGGTACATGAAAAGGCTTTAGCGCGAGGAGTGAAGGTGACCGGTGCTACGGTGCATTTTGTGGACGGCGGTATGGATACCGGCCCGATTATTGCACAGAAGGCCGTTTATGTACAGCCGGGAGATACACCGGAGGTGTTACAGCGCCGCGTTATGGAAGAGGCAGAGTGGATTTTACTGCCCCAGGCAATTGATGATATTGCCAATGGCCGGATTTAAATTAACAGTTCAGCCATAGTTTATGGAATGGACGAATCATGCTCGCATGAATGAGTATATGACATAAGCTATGAGGTGAGCCGCCCGCTTATGAGCAAAGTTAGCTGCAGCGCAGCGAGAAAGCACCATAGGTGCCTTTGCGAATGGCGTGTCTGAACTGTTGTGAAGTACAACGGAGGTTTTTATGAAGATTTTAATTGTAGGCGGCGGCGGTCGTGAGCATGCTATTGCAATGGCTGTTGCCAAGAGCAAAAAGGTTTCCAAGATTTACTGTGCACCGGGCAACGCAGGCATTGGTATGGTGGCAGAATGTGTGTCCATCGGTGCCATGGAATTTGACAAATTAGTTGCATTTGCCACAGAGAAAGCCATTGACCTGGTAATTGTAGGTATGGATGACCCATTGGTAGGGGGTCTGGTAGATGCATTTGAGGCAGTAGGTATCCGTGCCTTCGGACCACGTAAAAATGCTGCTATTTTAGAGGGCAGCAAGGCCTTCAGCAAGGATTTGATGAAGAAATACAATATCCCTACAGCTGCGTATGAGAATTTTGACAATGCAGAGGAGGCATTGGCATACTTAGAAACAGCCACTATGCCTATCGTTTTAAAGGCAGATGGTCTGGCACTTGGCAAGGGTGTACTTATCTGCAATACATTAGAGGAAGCTAAGGAAGGCGTTAAGAGCATTATGTTAGACAAGCAGTTCGGTACTGCAGGTAATCGCATGGTTATCGAAGAATTTATGACCGGCCGCGAAGTCAGTGTACTGTCCTTTGTAGATGGTAAGACTATTAAGACCATGACCAGTGCTCAGGACCACAAGCGTGCAGGAGACGGTGATACCGGTTTAAATACAGGCGGTATGGGTACCTTCTCTCCAAGCCCGTTCTATACAGAAGAAGTAGATGATTTCTGCAAGAAATATATTTATCAGGCGACTGTTGATGCTATGGCTGCAGAAGGCAGAGAGTTTAAGGGTATTATTTTCTTTGGTTTGATGCTTACACCGAATGGTCCTCGTGTATTAGAGTATAATGCACGCTTTGGTGATCCGGAGACCCAGGTAGTACTTCCGCGTATGAAGAATGATATTATCGAGGTTATGGAGGCTTGTATCGACGGTACCTTAGACCAGGTAGATCTGCAGTTTGAAGATAACGCAGCAGTTTGCGTGGTTCTGGCAAGTGAGGGCTACCCGGTTGCCTACGAAAAGGGCAAGCTGATGACAGGCTTTGAGGCATTTGAAGGTAAAGAGGATGTATTCTGCTTCCATGCAGGCACCAAGCTGACAGAGGCAGGCATCGTAACAAACGGCGGACGTGTGTTAGGCATTACTGCTACAGGCGCAGATTTAAAGGAAGCCAGAGCTAAGGCTTATGCGGCTACAGAGTGGATTTCCTTTGATGGCAAATATATGAGACATGATATTGGCGCCGCTATTGATGAAGCATAAGTATATATAAAAATAAAAAGGGCTGTTGCGGGCTGATATGCTCAGGCGCAATAGTCCTTTTTGGAGACCAGCTATGAAAAGTCAAGTCTAAAATAGCAAAAAATTCATTTTCTCTATCGGTGGTAAAAAAGGGTAACTTTAATAAAGCTCCCATAAGGTGCCTTTTTAAAATCTATCGATTATAGGTATACAGACCTCTTATTTGAGGTTAAATTCGACGTCGTCAGTGAGCATCTTCCAGATGACCCTGACAAGTTTGCCGGCACAGTGCCCAAGGGCATTGTAGTGGGTCCGGCCTTCGGCTCTCTTGGCGTCATAATAAGCCTTGAAAGTCGCATTGTTCTTTACAACATTGTGAGCTGCATTCATGAGGGCGTAGCGAAGCACGCGGGAGCCTCTCTTGGACATACGGGTCTTCTTAGCCTGGAAGTTTCCAGACTGATAAACAGATGGATCCAGTCCGGCGAATGCGAGCAGTTTGCATGGTGTAGAGAAGCGACGAATATCGCCGATCTCACCAAGTATCATTCCGCCATTGGTAGTGCCAATGCCCGGAATAGTCATGAGTACAGAGTTCAGGCAGGTGACAATGTTTGCCATTTCAAGCTCTGTATGAAACAATTGTCTATCTAATAACTCAATCTGTTCAATGGTTTGAGTTATCTGAATAGATAGAGAACTGTCATTGATGCCGACAGACTTCTGTGCGAGAACTCTTAATTCTCTGGCCGTATCTTTTCCAAAATGACCGTGGGAAGCCAACTGGAGAAGATGAGCAAGATGAGTCATATGCATGGAAGCAATG
>JAZRLF010000036.1:0-47126 GCA_045646695.1 Lachnospiraceae bacterium | reverse complement strand
GGGATGAAGGTCTGTGCTGTGGAGGATGCCTTTACTGCTCCAAAACGAGACCTAAAAAAACAGCTTGCAGATTATTATATTGAAGATTATTTGTAGGAGATACAAATGCAAAAACAGAATTTGACAAAGTAAACAAGCCAGGTACATATCGTTTTCTTTCTACTTGCATTGTAGATACAAGTGCAGAACAATTAACAGAATGTTCCGTGTGGGCAGAGTTTATAATTGAATAAACAAACTTGAATTTGAGGTGATCGGATGACGAAGCATATTGCAAATATACTCACGGGTTGTCGAATTTTCGGCAGTATTTTGTTGCTGTTCTTTCCTGCATTTTCCTTAGACTTTTATATCACATATCTCCTATGCGGTTTTAGTGATATGATAGATGGAACAATCGCCAGAAAAACAAACAGCACCAGCAAGTTTGGAAGCCAACTGGACACTATTGCCGACCTCATTTTTGTAGTGGTATCTTTGTTTAAGTTGTTGCCAGCAATTCATATTCCTAAATGGTTGTGGATATGGGGCAGTGTGATTGCGGTTATCAAAATCAGTAATATCATATGGGGATATGTTTCTAAAAAACAGTTTATATCTTTGCATACGATTATGAACAAAGTAACGTGATTACTTCTGTTCTTATTGCCTTTGACAATGTCCTTTGTAGAATTAAAGTACATTGCCATAGTTGTATGCTCCCTTGCAACATTTTCTGCAATTCAAGAAGGGTTTTATGTTATTACAGATAGTGAACCAAAGTAATCCAATGATAATTGGTAGGAGGATAAGCAATGAAAATTTACGATATTTCCCAAGAAGTTTTTAGTTGCCAGGTATATCCCGGTGACCCGACACCGGAAAAAAAAGTGCTTAGTTTAATGGAAAAAGGCGACTTGTACAATCTGACGGCATTTAGCATGTGCGCTCATAACGGCACACATATAGATGCGCCATTTCATTTTCTTAAGGACGGAAAAACTGTGGATGCTATATGCTTAGAGGCGTTTGTGGGAATGGCTTATGTGGCAGGACATCATGGGATTGTCTCCGGTGATGACGCTACAAAGATACTTGAAAAAGCAAAAGAACAGAACTCGGAAGCAGCAAAGAGAATTCTGATTAAGGGAGTGGCAGAAGTTTCTTCGGAAGCTGCGAAAGTATTTGCCTCCTCAGAAATTTTACTTCTGGGAAATGAATCTCAGACTGTTGGGCCGGAAGATGCGCCGATGGCAGTGCATCTCATACTTTTGACTGCCAATGTTATCTTGCTTGAAGGGATTCGTTTGGCAGAGGTTCCGGAAGGTGTTTATTTTTTGAATGCTGCGCCGCTGAATTTATCCGGTGCGGACGGTTCGCCATGCAGAGCTATATTGATAGCTGTTGACGAGAGATAAATTCCAAGTTATTTAACATGTTGAATGTCCAAAATAAAAAGTTATTTTTGAATTATTTACGTATCATGCCGTTAGAAGCATCCAAATCAAATGCCGTAAAGCAATTGCAAGCAATGCTAAATTGTGATAAATTAATTGTATTTGGTGATGGCAAGAATGACATAGATATGTTTCAAATAGCCGATTATACTTTAGTAGATAGATTAGGATATGACGGGAGAGCAATGAATGAGTATTACACAGACCTTTTATGATAATTTAGCTTCTCAATATGATAAGCTTTTTCTTGATTGGCAGTCTACAACAAATGAACAAGCCTTGATTTTGGATAAACTCTTTCGTGACAATGGATTTAATGATAGCGCTCAAATTCTTGATTGCGCCTGTGGAATAGGAACTCAAGCCATCGGACTTGCATCCCTCGGATATCATGTAACAGCTTCGGATATCAGTGACGGAGAACTGAAAGAAGCAAAAGAGCGAGCAGAGAAAAATCATGTAAAGATTCGTTTCGAGCGCGCTGATTTTTGTGCATTATCGGAAATCTTTGAGGAACAATTTGATATTATCATAGCCATGGATAATGCATTACCCCATATGCTTTCCGCTAATGATTTGGAAACTGCCATCAAGAGCATTACAAATCAACTCAAAGAGGGTGGTATCTTTGTTGCCAGTATTAGAGATTATGATGCGCTGCTGATGGATAGACCACCATATTCTCCTCCTTATATTCATAAGATTGACAAGGGACAGAGAGTATCTTTCCAAACATGGAACTGGGAAGAAGACCGCTACAAACTTATTCAGTATATCATTGATGATGAGGAAACTCTGCAAATAAGCAAGTTTGAATGTGAATACAGGGCTACTCGCAGGGAGGAAATAACAAGCTTGCTGCTTTGCAGTGGTTGCGGCAAAGTGAAGTGGCTGTTCCCGGAAGAAACAGGTTTTTATCAACCTATTGTAATTGCAAGGAAGTAATATTTAGACAGTAAAGGAGCAAGCATGGCATTTTTACCGATTAGTAAACAGGATATGATGGACAGAGGCATAACACAATTGGATTTTGTGTACATCACGGGCGACGCCTATGTTGACCACCCGTCTTTTGGACATGCCATTATCAGCCGGGTATTGGAGTCCCATGGTTACACTGTGGGTATTATTCCACAGCCTGATTGGAAGGATGATAGCAGTATCACCGTGTTAGGGGAGCCTAGACTTGGATTTTTAATTTCCGGCGGGAATATGGATTCTATGGTAAATCATTATTCCGTATCCAAGAAACGCCGTGATAAAGATGCATACACGCCCGGCGGTGAAATGGGAAAAAGGCCGGATTATGCCACAGTTGTTTATGGCAATCTGATCCGCAGAACCTATAAAAAGACTCCTATCATTATCGGCGGTATTGAAGCCAGCCTGCGAAGAATGGCACACTATGATTATTGGTCCAATTCTTTTAAGCGGTCCATTTTGTTAGACAGTCAGGCGGATCTGATTTCCTATGGCATGGGAGAGAAGTCTATTGTGGAGGTTGCAGATGCTTTAAATAGCGGCATTGCTGTTCAGGACATTACCTTTATTCCGGGTACGCTTTACAAGACCAAAGATATTTCCGGCTTGTATAATAGTGTCACATTGCCGGACTATACTTCCATGAAGGAGGTGCCTCGCAAGTACGCGGAAAGTTTTGCCATTCAATACAATAGTACAGATCCTTATACCGGCAAGGTTTTGGTGGAGCCTTATCCAAATGGAATTTATGTAGTGCAGAATCCACCTCAGAAGCCTCTTACCATGGAGGAAATGGATGCAGTTTATGCATTGCCGTATGAAAGAACTTACCATCCGTCTTATGAAGAAAAGGGCGGTGTGCCGGCTATTTCCGAGATTAAGTTCAGTCTCATCAGTAACAGAGGATGTTTTGGTGGATGCAGCTTTTGTGCTTTGACCTTTCATCAGGGACGTACTATTCAGGTGCGAAGCCACGAATCCATTTTGGAAGAGGCAAAGCTTTTGACTTTAGATCCGGAATTCAAAGGCTATATACATGATGTAGGAGGGCCTACGGCTAATTTCCGTCATCCTTCCTGCGAAAAGCAGTTAAAGGTAGGTGTTTGCAAGCATAGACAGTGTTTGTTCCCGAAGCCTTGTCCCAATATGAAGGCAGACCACAGTGATTATTTACAGCTTTTGCGTAAGCTGCGCAAGGTTCCAAAGGTCAAAAAAGTCTTTATTCGTTCCGGCATCCGATTTGATTACTTGCTGGCGGACAAGGATGACACTTTTTTTAAAGAATTGGTGGAACATCATGTCAGTGGACAATTAAAGGTGGCACCGGAACACATCAGTGATGCAGTCCTTTGTCGCATGGGCAAACCGGAGAAGGCAGTATATGAGCGTTTCGTCAAGAAATATTATGAAATCAATAAAAAGCTTGGCAAGAACCAGTTTTTAGTGCCATACTTAATGAGTTCACACCCGGGCAGCACCTTAAAAGAAGCTGTTGAGCTTGCAGAATATTTGCGTGACCTGGGCTATATGCCGGAACAGGTACAGGATTTTTATCCTACACCGTCCACCGTTTCTACAGTGATGTATTACACCGGATTGGACCCACGGGATATGAAGCCGGTGTATGTATGCAAAAATCCTCACGAAAAGGCTATGCAGCGTGCGCTTATTCAGTATCGCAACCCTAATAATTACGATTTGGTATATGAAGCGCTGGTAAAAGCTGACCGCATGGATCTAATTGGTTTTGACAAGAAATGTCTGATTAAGCCAAGACGATTTGCTGCAGACAAGGCAAAGACCGGAGCTGCAGCAGGAACAAAAGCCAAAACTGGGACTAAAACCGTAGCTACAGCCGGAGCAAAATCCAAGACTGGTGCTACAGCAGGGGTAAAAACCAAGAACGGAGCTATTTCTGCTAAGACAGGTGGCAGTAAAAAGATTTCTTCGGTGCAGTCAGGCGGAAAAAAGACTTCCGCGGCCCAGCCGGCTAAGAAAAAGACCATTCGTCAAATACACAAGAAAAAGTAAAGGACTTGAATACGATGCAGTTTAAAAGATTTATTTCAACCACAGCAGTAAAAAATACCTATCAATATATTAACACGCAGAAGGTTTACGAAATTATCCGTACTGTAGCCTATTTTGCAGTATCTATTTCTTTATTTATTGCAGGCTATGTGACTACAAAGTCTAATGTGAATCTACTGACCATTGTGGCAGTGCTGGGCTGTCTGCCTGCCAGCAAAAGCCTGGTCAGCACCATTATGTTTTGCAGATTTCAAAGCTGCAGTGAGAATGTGCATGACAAGGTTTGCGTATACGACAGCACCTTGGATTGCCTTTATGATTTGATATTTACCACAGAAAAGAAAACCTTTGCAATTGCTCATGGAGCTTACAAATCCAAGTGCTTGATTCTCTTTTCTGAAAAACAGGATGTAGATGCTACGGCTTTAGAGGCACATATTACAGAATATCTGAAAAGAGCAAGTATATCCGGTATCAATGTCAAAGTTTATACGGATTTGGATAAATATTGTGACAGACTTGAAGGATTGCAGGCTCTGGACCGCGAAGAGAACAAGCTGGCTGCGGAGGTTATGAAATTACTAAAGGAAATTACGTTATAATTATTAAGGGAAATCACCTTATAATCCGATTGAATGAACGATAAAACTGACATATAATTATGAAAAAAGCTTCATCAAGAAGGAATGGTTCTATAAATGCAGGAAATTCATATTTCAAACAACGAAGCAGGACAGCGTTTGGACAAGCTGCTTCACAAGCTATTGCCGGAGGCAGGTAATAGCTTTTTATACAAGATGTTACGCAAAAAAAATATTACATTAAACGGTAAAAAGGCCGAAGGAAAAGAAGCTCTGGTCCATGGTGATGTTGTAAAAATTTTTCTGGCAGACGATACCTACGTAAAATTTGGCGGGAAACTGTTGAAAAACGGACCGGTAAAGGTGGATGTGTCGTCCTATCAGAAGGCCTATAACGAATTAAAGGAAATAAAAATTATCTATGAAGACAAACATGTTTTACTGGTAAATAAGCCCTCCGGAATACTCAGTCAGAAGGCAGCGGATAAGGATGTGTCTGTCAACGAATGGTTTATTGGTTATTTATTGCATAGTGGTCAGATTACGTCAGATTCTTTGATTAGTTTCAAGCCTTCTATTTGTAATCGACTGGACCGCAATACTTCAGGGTTATTGATTTGCGGTAAGTCTCTGGCAGGCACACAACAGTTAAATCAGTGGATTAAGGACAGAAGCATTCGCAAATATTATAGACTTTTCGTATGCGGTGCTATGCCTAAAGGGGGTAATATATCCGGCTATTTGTCCAAAAATGAACGTACCAATAAGGTGACGATTTACGACAGGGAACTGCCGGGCAGCAGTGCTATTCGCACGGTTTATCATCCATTAAAAATCTGCGGAGATATTACTTATCTGGAAGTGGAGCTGATCACCGGTAAAACCCACCAGATTCGCGCACACTTGTCCAGTATCGGTCACCCTCTCATTGGTGATTTTAAATATGGCAATGTGGAGTACAATCAGATTTTTAAGCGGGCATATAAAGTAGAAGATCAGTTATTACACGCCTACCGGCTGGAATTTCCTCATATTGCAGAGGGCGAACCTTTATGGGAACTCTCAGATCGAGTATTTTACGCAGAGGAGCCGGAGGTTTATGAACGGATTTTACAGACATATCGATAAATGAAAAGGCGTCTGCGAAACTCGAGGATGTCGGGCAGAGCAATATATATTCCACTTCAGGGACGCTCCCGCTCCATGAAACTCTGCAGCGGTACTAAGCTCAGACTGCAGCCTACGGCTTTGCTTCGCTAAGGACCGGCGAGTTTCAAGGCCCCTCAGCCAGAACATATATTACTCTGGCCAACAGCCGTCAAGTTTCGTAAACACCAAGATAATGAAAATACAAAAGGAGTACACAACATGGCAACATGGAATTCCAGAGGCCTTAGAGGCTCCACCCTGGAGGATATGGTCAATAAAACAAATGAAAAATATCGGGAAGCAGGTTTGGCTCTAATCCAAAAGGTGCCTACCCCCATTACTCCGGTTAGAATCGATCAAGAGTCAAGACAAATTACATTGGCCTACTTTGACCAGAAAAGTACCGTTGACTATATCGGTGTGGTGCAAGGCATTCCTATCTGCTTTGATGCCAAAGAGTGTGCCAAGGATACTTTTGCTCTCCAAAATATCCATCAGCATCAGGTAGAATTTATGGGAGATTTCGAGAAACAGGGTGGCGTGGCTTTTTTTCTGATATATTTTACACATATGGATGTTCTGTATTATCTGCCCTACGAAATGCTTTTGTATTTCTGGAATCGGGCCATGGAAGGCGGTCGCAAGAGCTTTCGATATGAGGAACTGAATCCGGAGTATGTGCTTCCGAGAAAGGGCGGCGTACTGGTGCCATACCTGGATGCACTGCAGAAGGATTTGGAGGACCGGGAGTAAAGGACTGGAAAACGGCTAGGTAAGAACAAGACAAAAGGAGAATATAATTTATGGAAAGAATGAAAGTATTTTTAATAACCGGAGCATTATTGTTATTAGTATGCGGTTGTGGAAGAGATGACGAAGAAATATGGAATACAGAATCTATTTCAGATATAAAAAATGAGACTATGTCACAAGAAGAAACCACAGTATCAGAAGACGAAGTACAACAGGAAGAGAGTATCATTGTAAGTGTAAAAGAAAATATAACAGTTACGGAAGCACTGGCAGCAGAGCTGGAAAAAGCTATTCAGACTGACGCAACTCTTACACAGAGTGAATTAAATGAAAAGTCATATGAATTGTACATGCATTGGGATTCATCCCTTAATAGCGTTTGGAATGTACTAAAACAGGTGCTGGATGAAGAAACCATGCAGGCACTTACGAAAGAAGAACTGGAATGGATTGCTTGGAAGGAAGAAGCAATTGCAGAAGCCGGAGCACATTATCAAGGGGGTTCTATACAGGCCTTGGTTATGAATATGAAAGCGGCGGAACTGACCAAAGAAAGAGTGTATGAATTGCTGCAATTACTGGATTAGAGATATTCCTACACAAAATAAATCTTCCTAAAGCTGACAATAACTTATTGACAAAATAAAAAAACGTAGTATACTCAAATATATCACGTTCACAAATTAGCACACTACCACGCTAAAGCATGGATTGAGAAGAGGTTTTACATGACAAACAAACAATTATTACATACCCCGGAAGGTGTACGGGACATTTACGGATTAGAATATAAGCGTAAGCTGGCCATTCAGAGGCAGATCAGGACCAGTATTGCAAGCTTTGGATATGAGGCGATTCAGACGCCTACTTTCGAATTTTTTGACGTATTTTCCAGAGAAGTTGGTACCACGCCGTCCAAGGATTTGTACAAATTAATTGATAAAGATGGTGAAACCTTGGTGCTTCGTCCGGATTTCACTCCGTCCATAGCCAGATGCGCGGCAAAGTATTTTATGGATGAGGTGAAGCCACTTCGTTTTACCTACGAAGGCAATACTTTTGTGAATGTTAGTCATTTACAAGGTAAATTAAAAGAAACCACACAGATGGGGGCAGAGCTTATCCTGGACGACAGTGTGGAAGCGGATGCGGAATTGATTGCTATGGTTGTCAGCTCTTTACAGGCAGCAGGGCTTACCAAATTCCAGATTTCCGTAGGGCACATGGATTATTTTAAGGGATTGTGCGAAGAGGCAGGATTATCCCCGGATAAAGAACAGGAGCTTAGGGAAGCGATTTCCGGCAAAAATATGTTTGCCGCAAGAGATATTCTGAATACATTGGATATGTGTCCGAAGGTTCGGGAGGCGCTTTTAGAGGTGGCTGACTTGTTTGGTTCCTTGCAGGATTTGTCCTATGCCAAATCTTTAGTACATAATGCTCGTTCTGTTGCAGCTATTGAACGATTAGAACAGTTAAGGGAATTATTGGAATGCTACGACATTGCACAGTATGTTTCCTTTGATTTGGGGATGTTAAGTCAGTACCATTATTATACCGGAATTGTATTTAAGGCATTTACTTACGGAATCGGTGATGCAATCGTAAAAGGCGGCAGATATGACAAGCTTTTAAGTTATTTTGGCAAAGAAGCACCGGCAGTTGGTTTTATGGTTATTGTAGATGATATATTAGAGGCCTTAGATCGTCAGAAAATTGCAGTCCCGATGGAGGAGTGTGCAGTTACCATTACTTATCACAAAGATATGTTTAAAGAAGCTTTAGAATTGGCTAAGACACTGCGTGCTCAGGGACAAGCGGTTATTTTGACCCGTGAAGCCTAAGTATACCCACAAATGACAATCTATATGAAAATGAAATGGGAAGAAACATGAACGAAGATAGATATTTAACTTTTGCCCTGGGGAAAGGGCGCTTGGCACAGAAAACATTAGCGCTTTTGGAGGAGATAGGAATTACCTGTACGGAGATGAAAGACAAGGACTCCAGAAAGCTTATATTTGTGAATGAAGAGTTAAAACTTAAATTTTTCCTTGCAAAAGGGCCGGATGTACCGACTTATGTAGAGTATGGTGCCGCAGATATCGGTGTAGTAGGTAAGGATACGATTTTGGAAGAAAACAGACGAGTATACGAAGTGCTGGATTTGGGCTTTGGCAAATGTCGTATGTGCGTTTGTGGACCTGCTTCCGCTAAGGAGCTTTTACAAAATCATGAGCGCATCCGTGTAGCTACCAAATACCCGAACATTGCGCAGAATTATTTTTACAATGTAAAGCATCAGACCGTGGATTTAATTAAATTAAACGGTTCTGTAGAGTTGGGGCCGTTGGTTTCCCTCTCTGATGTCATTGTCGATATCGTGGAAACCGGCTCTACCTTAAAGGAAAACGGACTTGAAGTTTTAGAAGAAGTTTGTCCACTGTCAGCCAGAATGATCGTAAATCAGGTATCCATGCAGATGGAGACTAAGCGTATTCGTGAGCTAATTATGGCTTTGAAGGAAAAGTTATAAAAATTCCCAGAGGAGTATGATTATGAGAACTATAAAATTATCTCAGGAAAGTAAATCAAGTCTTTTAAACGATTTGTTAAAAAGAAGTCCCAACAATTATGGACAATATGAAGCTAAGGTAGAGGAAATCATTACCAAGGTCAGAGAAGAGGGCGATGCGGCTCTTTTTGCCTATACTGCTGCATTTGATAAGTGTGAACTGACAACAGATACCATTCGTGTAACAGAGGCAGAGATAGAGGAAGCTTTATCCTTGATTGACCCGAAGCTTTATGAGGTTATGGAGAAAGCTGCTGCCAATATCAGAGATTACCACAAGAAGCAGGTGCGTAACAGTTGGTTTGACGCAAAGCCGGATGGTACGATTTTGGGTCAGAAGATTACTCCTATTGCCAAAGCCGGTGTATATGTACCGGGCGGCAAGGCTGCTTATCCATCCAGTGTGCTGATGAATGTAATTCCTGCCAAGGTTGCAGGAGTGGAAAAGGTAGTTATGGTGACACCTCCTGGAGCAACCGGCAAGGTGAATCCGGGTACTTTAGCAGCTGCCAAGGTTGCAGGTGTAGATGAAATATATAAGGTTGGTGGTGCACAGGCTATTGCAGCACTTGCTTTCGGTACGGAATCCATACCTAAGGTGGATAAGATTACAGGACCGGGCAATATTTTTGTAGCCCTTGCCAAGAAAGCAGTATATGGTCATGTAAGTATTGACTCTATCGCCGGCCCGAGCGAGATTCTGGTTTTGGCAGATGCCAGTGCAAATCCGCGATATGTAGCAGCAGATTTATTATCTCAGGCAGAGCATGATGAGCTTGCCAGCGCCATTATGATTACCACTTCACCGACTTTGGCTGAGAAGGTTTCTGAGCAGGTAGAGCTTTTCATAGAGGAACTGTCCCGTACAGATATTATGCGTAAATCTATTGATAATTACGGTTATATCCTGGTGGCAGACAATATGGACGAGGCTATCGAAGCCGCTAATGAAATTGCTTCCGAGCACTTGGAAATTCTCACCGAAAATCCTTTTGAAGTGATGACCAAGATTAAAAATGCAGGTGCTATTTTCCTTGGTGAATATTCTTCTGAGCCTTTAGGTGATTATTTTGCCGGTCCGAACCATATTTTACCTACAAATGGAACTGCTAAGTTTTTCTCACCTCTTAGCGTAGATGATTTTATTAAGAAAAGCAGTATTATCTCTTATTCCAGAAGTGCTTTGGAAGAGGTACATAGGGATATTGAATTCTTTGCTGAGAAAGAAGGACTTACTGCCCATGCAAATTCTATCAAAGTGCGTTTTGAAGCGTAATGTCATTTATACCATAAAAAAGGAGCAAAAACATGGCTAGAAGTGCAAATATATCACGTACAACCAAAGAAACAGATATTTCCATGCAATTAAATATTGACGGAGCCGGAAAAGGCAATATTCACACCGGTATCGGATTTTTTGACCATATGCTGGAAGGATTTTCCCGTCATGGCTTCTTTGATTTGGATTTGAAGATTAAGGGAGATTTAGAAGTAGATGGTCATCATACGGTAGAAGACTGCGGTATTGTACTGGGACAGGCTATCAAGGAAGCTGTAGGCGATAAGAAAGGCATTAAACGTTACGGTTATTTTATTCTGCCGATGGATGAGGTACTGGTACTGTGTGCAGTAGACTTGTGTGGAAGACCTTATTTAAGTTTTGAAGCTGATTTTACCGTGGAGCGCGTTGGTGAGCTGGAAACAGAATTAATCAAAGAATTTTTCTATGCAGTTTCTTACAGCGCAGCTATGAATTTACATATCAAGGTATTGACACCGGGCAATAATCACCATATGATAGAGGCTATGTTTAAGGCTTTTGCCAAGGCACTGGATATGGCAGTCGACAGCGATAACAGAATAGCAGATGTGCTTAGTACGAAAGGCAGCCTATAATGTAACTCACAAGAAGTTTGCTTGCAAGGGCGAACTTCGTAAGTTGGCGACAAAGTTGAAAGATTCTGGAATTATGGTATAACTTATAAAAAGTTCTTTTCATATATTCGGGCTTCAACATTAAAGTATTTAGATAGGAATGCATTATAAATATGAGTATCAAGAAAAAAATTATTTCCAATATATATTTAAAAAACGGCAAAGCGGTTTCTGATCCCATGGCAGAGATTATTTTTGAGATTTCTGCACCGGATCTGGCATTAAAGTATGCTAATAACCATGTGGATGGTCTGCTTGTAACAGATTTATCGGCAGATGATGCAGAACATGAGCTGAATCTGGATGTATTAAAGGAGATTTGTACCAAGGCAGAAATCCCTGTAATCGGTGCAGGTCATGTGAAGCGCATGGAAGATATCAAAAAGCTTTTATATGCAGGATGCAAGCAAGCTGTGCTTGATTACGATACTGCAGAAGGCATTGCCATCACAGAAGAAGTCAGCAGTAAATTCGGCAAAGAAAAATTATTGGCTAAGGCAGCCGATATAGAAAATCTTACAGCTAATATGGAATTGATCGAGGAATTTGTTTCCGGTGTTATTTTGGTTCAGGCTGATGAATTTAAGGTACTGTCTTTTAAAGAAAGTACATCTGTTCCATTTTTTGTAAATTATACCAGTGGTAAGATAGATGCTTTTGGTGTATGCAAATTTGAACGTTGTCATGGTGTTTGTGGTTTTACAGCAGATGCAGCTAAAGTACTTGAGCTAAAAGATAAGCTGGTAGAGGCTGGCTTTGAGATTCAGACTTTGGATGCTGCATTTACATGGAATGATTTTAAATTAAACAGTGAAGGCATGGTTCCGGTAATTGTACAGGATTATCAGAGCAATGAGGTACTGATGATGGCATATATGAATGAAGAGGCTTATGAGCAAACTCTCCGCACCGGTAAGATGACCTATTACAGCCGTTCCAGACAGGAACTGTGGCTGAAGGGTGATACCTCCGGACATTTTCAGTATGTAAAAAGCCTCACTGGCGACTGCGATATGGATACCATTTTGGCAAAAGTCAGTCAGGTGGGAGCAGCTTGTCATACAGGAGCGCATTCTTGCTTCTTTAATGAAATTACTGCTGCAGAATTTGCAAGCAAGAATCCTACCATGGTTTTTGAGGATGTATATAATGTGATCATGGACCGCAAAATCCATCCAAAGGAGGGCTCTTATACCAATTACCTCTTTGACAAAGGTATTGATAAGATTTTAAAGAAGCTTGGTGAAGAGGCTACAGAGATAGTCATCGCAGCCAAAAATCCTAATGCCAATGAAATTAAGTATGAGATCTGCGACTTCCTCTACCATATGATGGTGCTTATGGCAGAGAAGGACGTGACCTGGGATGAAATCACCAGAGAACTGGCAAAGCGTTAAAGCATTTCTCCATACTACTCGAAGCTCGCTTCTTGTCAAAATCATGAATTAATGTTAAAATAGGTTGGGTATTATTTTTACAGAAATGATACCGGCCTATTTTTAAATTGGAAAGGAACAATTTTATGATAAAGCTGGCATTGTCAGACGACATTTTAATGCAGGTGGACAAGCCTGCCCGATATATCGGCAATGAAGTAAATGCAGTTATTAAAGATAAGTCACAGGTAGATATTCGTTTTGCCATGTGTTTCCCAGACGTGTATGAAATTGGTATGTCGCATCTTGGTATCCAGATTTTATATGGTATGTTTAATAGCTATGAAGACACCTGGTGTGAACGAGTATATAGCCCGTGGGTGGATTTAGATAAGATTATGCGCAAGGAGCATATTCCTTTGTTTGCTTTGGAATCTCAAGAGCCTGTCAAGGATTTTGATTTTCTGGGTATTACTTTGCAGTACGAGATGTGCTATACCAATATTTTGCAGGTTTTGGATTTGGCACAGATTCCGCTAAAGGCAGCAGAGCGAGGGATTGGATGGGAGTATCCGATTGTGATTGGCGGAGGACCATGTACCTACAATCCGGAGCCTATTGCGGACTTTTTTGATATGTTTTATATTGGCGAAGGCGAGACCCAGTATCGTAAGCTTTTAGATGTGTATAAAGCTTGCCGTAAAGCCGGCAAGAGTCGTCAGGAATTCTTGTATGAGGCAAGTAAGATACCCGGCATGTATGTTCCTTCTATGTATCATGTTGCGTATCAAGAGGATGGAACCATTGCAAGCTTTACTCCGGTACAGGATGGGGTTCCGGCTACAGTTTTAAAGGAAATCGTAATGGAGGTTTCTGACAGTTATTATCCAACGAAACCGGTAGTTCCGTTTATTAAGGCAACACAGGATCGTGTGGTACTGGAAATTCAGCGTGGCTGTATCAGAGGCTGCCGTTTCTGTCAGGCCGGTCAGATTTACCGTCCGGTGCGTGAACGTGACGTGGAGAAGTTAAAGGCATATGCTGTAGAATTATTAAAAAATACCGGTTATGAGGAGATTTCTCTTAGCTCTTTAAGCTCCAGTGATTATTCACAGCTTCCGGAGCTGATTGATTTTTTGATTGAGGAATGCAATAAACGACACACGAATATTTCTTTGCCATCTTTGCGAATTGATGCTTTTTCTTTGGATGTTATGAGTAAGGTACAGGATGTAAAAAAGAGCAGTCTGACTTTTGCACCGGAAGCGGGCAGTCAGCGTATGCGTGATGTGATCAATAAAGGACTTACGGAAGAAGTAATCTTAAAGGGTGCTGCTCTTGCCTTTGAAGGTGGTTGGACCAAGGTAAAGTTATATTTTATGTTAGGTCTGCCGGGAGAAACGGAGGAGGATATCCGTGGCATCGCGGAGCTTTCCAATAAGGTGGCAGCAACCTTTTTTGAGACGGTGCCAAAGGACAAGCGGGTAAACGGCAAGGTACAGATTGTTACCAGTACTTCCTTCTTTATTCCAAAGCCTTTTACCCCATTCCAGTGGGCAAAGCAGTTTACCAAGGAGGACTTTATCGAGAAGGCACACCAGACCAAGCGTGCCATTGCCTCCCAGTTAAATCAAAAGTCTATTAAGTACAATTATCATGAGGCAGATGTCAGTGTCTTAGAGGGCGTACTTGCCCGTGGTGACAGACGTGTAGCAGAGGTTATTTTAAGGGCCTATGAAAAGGGCTGTATGTACGATTCCTGGAGTGAATATTTTTACAACGACAGATGGATGGAAAGTTTTGAGGAATGTGGGGTAGACATCGGCTTCTATACCACCAGAGAGCGTTCCCTGGATGAAATTTTCCCTTGGGATTTCATTGACTGCGGCGTAACCAAAGAATTTTTAAAGAGAGAGTGGAAAAAGTCTCAGGCAGAGACTGTAACACCAAACTGCCGCATGCAGTGTCAGGGCTGTGGTGCCATGAGATTTGGAGGAGGTGTGTGCTTTGAAGCTAAGAATTAAATTTCGGAAATTTGGACCGGTGAAATTTATCGGTCACCTGGATGTGATGCGCTTTTTCCAAAAAGCTTTAAGGCGTGCAGATATAGACGTAGCTTATTCAGGAGGCTTTAGTCCTCACCAGATTATGTCCTTTGCCTCTCCGCTGGGCGTGGGTCTGGAGAGTAACGGCGAGTATTTTGATGTAGAGATTCTTTCCCCTATTTCCAGTCAGGAATTTATGGATAGGGTAAATGCAGCCAGTGTGTTTGGCCTTCCGGTGACAGATGTTCGTTTGCTTCCGGACAAGGCCGGTAATGCCATGGCAAGTGTGGCCGCAGCGGATTATACTATTCGTTTTCGTGAAGGCAGAGCCTTTGAACCTGGCTGGCAGCAAAAGTTTGAATCCTTTATGGAGCAGAATCAAATTCTGATCACCAAGGCTACCAAACGTGGTACTGCTGAGATTGACTTAAAGCCGGCCATATATAAACATAGCCTTCTTTCTGATGGCACAGGTGACAGTATATATCTGCTGGTAAATGCAAGCAGTGAGGGTAATATCAAGCCAACCCTGGTTATGGAAGCTTTTGCAGCATATCTTGGTGAGACTTTGCAGGACAATGCTTTGTTGATTACACGTGAAGAAACTTACGGCAGCATGCTGACTGATGGTCAAGAGAAACTTGTCCCATTGACTGAGTTTGGTCGTTGGATGGATTAAGCTAAAGTTTATTGTTCCATTAGCTGAGTTTGGTCGTTGGATGGATTAAGCTAAAGTTTATTGTTCCATTAGCTGAGTTTGGCCGTTGGATGGATTAAGTTAAAGTTTATAGATATAGTTATAGTTATAAGTTATACGTTATATTAAACTACAATGTATAATGAGACATGAGGTTTGTTATGAAATATAATTTTGATCATTCTTTTACATTATCCTGCTTTCAGGAATTGGCGGCAACCCCCAGTCCTGTAGGCTATCCGGTGTTGATGAATCCTCTAATCGAAAAATTAGCTGCCCAATTGGGTCATAAAGTCACTTACGACAACCGATCCACAGCTTATATTACAATTGATGGAGAGGACAACTCCAAGACAATTATGGTTGGAGCACATCTGGATACTCTGGGTATGATCATTCGCAAGATAGATGCTGATGGTAAGCTAAGGGTTCGTGCTCTTGGCGGTGTGAATTTTCATAGTCTGGAAGGCGAAACAGTTACCGTGCATACCAGAGACGGGCGTACTTATACCGGTCTGATGGCATGTCAGTCACACTCTGTACATGTGTTTGATGATGCGCGAAGTATGGAGCGTGATGAAGAACATATGGTGATTATCCTGGATGAAAGGATAGGCAGCAAGGCAGAGGTGCAGGCCCTTGGAATTCGTAACGGAGATATGGTTTCTGTAGAACCTCGCTGCCAGATTACGCCAAATGGTTATGTTAAGTCCAGATTTATTGACGATAAGGCAGCTGCGGCATGTTGCTTTACTATGCTGAAATATTTAACAGACCATCAACTTAAGCCTAAATATCGTACCATGCTGGCTTTTCCGTACAATGAGGAAATTGGCTTTGGCGGTACTTATGTGCCGGAAGAAGTGTCCGAATATGTGGCAGTAGATATTGGTTTAATAGGTCCTGACTTAGAGGGAAATGAATTTTCTGTCAGCATTTGTGCAAAAGACAGATCATCGCCTTATGATTATGAGCTGACCACCAGATTGATAAACACTGCAGAACGTATTGGATGTGATTATGCAGTAGATGTTTTTTATCGCTATGGTTCTGATGGAACGGCAGCTTTACGTGCCGGCAATAATCTGAAGGCTGCTGCCTTTGGAATGGCCGTATATTGCAGCCACGGCATGGAACGTACCCATGTGGAAGGCTTAAAAAACACAACTGATTTACTCATTGCATATGTTCTTGGGGCATAAATTATATAAAGGAAAAAGCACATGATAAGAGAAATACACGCAAATGAGATTACTGAAGTTGTAAAAAGACTTTGCATCGATGCTAATTGTCATTTGCCTAAGGATGTAAAAAATCGTATTGCGGGATGCCGGGATCAGGAGACCTGGCCTCAGGCTCAGGAAATTTTGGACCGTATTATAGAAAATTATAAAATCGCCGATGACCGCCAAGTGCCTATTTGTCAGGATACCGGTATGGCTTGCGTATTTGTAAAAATAGGTCAGGATGTACACGTGGTAGGTGATCTGGAAGAAGCCATTCATGAAGGGGTTCGACAGGGCTATGCAGAAGGATATCTTAGAAAATCCGTAGTGCGGGATCCGTTAGATCGCGTGAATACCCATGATAATACACCTGCAATTATTTATTATGAACCTATAGCCGGTGACAAGATGGAAATCATGATAGCTCCAAAGGGCTTTGGCAGCGAGAATATGAGCCAGATTAAAATGCTGCGTCCTTCTGATGGGGTGGAAGGAGTAAAAGACTTTGTGCTAAAGGTTGTAGAAGAGGCAGGGCCAAATCCATGCCCACCTATTGTAGTAGGCATTGGAATCGGCGGTACTTTTGATAAGGCAGCCTATCTTGCCAAAAAGGCATTGACCCGTGATTTGGATACACGAAATGAGAATCCATTTTATGCAGCATTGGAAGAAGAATTGTTGGAACGTATTAATCAACTGGGTATCGGACCCCAAGGCTTTGGCGGCAGAACCACGGCCCTGGCAGTTAATATTGAACAGTTCCCTACCCATATTGCAGGGCTTCCTGTAGCAGTCAATATAAATTGTCATGTAACCCGACATAAAAAGGAGGTGCTGTAATATGACTATTTCCGTAAAAGCACCTCTCACGAGAGAGCAGGCCAAAACTCTGAAAGCAGGGGACAGCTGCCTTATTTCCGGCATCATATATACAGCCCGAGATGCGGCACATAAGCGCCTTTGCGAATTGGTTTCAGCTGGCAAAGAACTGCCTATCGATTTAAAAGACAGTATGATTTACTTTGTAGGACCTACCCCTGCCAAGGAAGGACAAGTGATTGGTTCCGCAGGTCCTACCACCTCTTATCGAATGGACGCATACAGTCCGACCTTAATTGCTTTGGGACAAACCGGTATGATAGGAAAAGGCAAAAGAGGACCGGAAGTCATTGAAGCCATGAAGGAACATGGTGCTGTTTATTTTGGCGCAATAGGCGGTTGTGGGGCTCTACTAAGTAAATGCATCAAGAAATCAGAAATCGTAGCTTATGAAGATTTGGGTGCAGAGGCGATTTGTCGTTTGGAAGTAGAGGATTTTCCTGCTATCGTGATCATAGACAGTGATGGTAATAATTTATACGAAACCGGAAGAGAAGCCTATCTAGCTGGTTTAAACTAATAATAAAGTGATTTGATTTATACTATAAAACATGCCTGTTGTATTGTTTTATAGTATAAATTATATATGAGGTTTTCCATGTTACATAGTTCATCAAAAAACAACTGCAAAAGAATGCGATCAAATTTTAAATTTATCCTTTTTCTGTTTATTATATTTTTGTTATGGGGTTGTGGCAATACTGCAATAGAAGAGAAGAATACGGATAATCTGATTGTATCAGAAAATACAGATGCAACCGATGGAAAGATTGATGCAACCGAAAGTGTTGAAAATATGGATTCTTCCTCCGAATCCCAAAACAAGACGGATATCGAATATGCAACTGAGGATAACTCTGAATCCATGTCATTGCCGGAGCCGGAGACCCTGTCCATCGTCATGGTAGGTGATATTTTACTTCATACACCTGTAGAGCGGGCTGCCTTACAGGCGGACGGAAGTTACTGCTATGAAGCTATTTTTACCAATTTAAAGGATGATATTGCAGCTGCAGATCTGGCCATTGTCAATCAGGAAGTTATTCTGGGTGGTGAAGAGCTGGGGGTATCAGGATATCCCGCTTTTAATGCTCCGTTTACCGTTGGGGATGCTTTGGTGGAGGCAGGTTTTGATGTGATTTGTCACGGTACCAATCATGCTTTGGACAAAGGTCGGAAAGGACTGTTAAACTGTATATCTTTTTGGGAGGAACAGTATCCTGAAATCGGTGTGCTGGGCATTCACGACAGTCACGAGTCCCAGGAACATATTTATATTTATGAGCAGAATGGTATCAAAGTAGCGGTGCTGAATTATACTTATGGCACCAACGGCATTCCATTGCCGGAGGACATGCCTTATGCAGTGGATTTACTGCAGGAAGCGCAGGTGATTAAGGATATTCAGTTGGCTGAAGAACTTGCAGATTTTACGATTGTATGTCCACATTGGGGGACTGAGTATCAACTGGTACAGTCGTCCTCTCAGGAAAAATGGGCGAAGATTTTTGCTGAAAATGGTGTGGATTTGGTGATCGGCACCCACCCACATGTAATTCAGCCTATAGAATGGATTACAGATGAAGCAACCGGCCACGAGATGTTGGTGTATTATTCTCTTGGAAATTTTGTGAATTGGACTTCTGAATCCGGCACCGGTATTGCCAATCGTATGGTGGGCGGAATGGCCCAGGTTACCCTTGTACGTAAAGAAGATGAGGTCAGAATTGCAGAATATGATGTAGATCCTGTGGTTTGTCATCTGGAGCAAGGGGTAAATGGCGTTACAGTGTATAAATTAGCGGAATATACAGAGGAGCTTGCACAGCGCAATGAGATTAGACACCAGGATGCCGCATTTTCTTTGGAATATTGTGAGAAATTGTGTGAAGAAGTGTATGGGCAGAACTGGACCAAGGACTAGTATACAGCATCTTTGGTCCGGTTATTAAGAAAGCATTACACTGGAAAACTAAATAAAAGTTAACATAGAACTATGGTTAAAGTAAATAAAATATAAAAAAAGCGCGTTAGTAAATTAACGCGCTAAAGTCATGCATTTGTTTAAAGAAGTGCTTGCTTCATAACCCACACTTCATTATGTATCTTAACATATTTAAAAAGAAAAGTCTAGTATTTTTTTTATTTTCCTGTAAAATCTTAGGTGTAGCTACAAAGTAACCGAAAACCCATACTGTGACGGGAAGGGATGAGACCGAACAGAACCACTCACAAGTTAGGAGTAAGGCAAATGAATTTTGAAGAAAATCCAAACAAATCCATCACATCCAGACAGGCAGAAGAGGAAAATCTCATCAGAACTCTTCAAATCATTCGTAACAATATGCTCAATTACGGTGCAGATGTTTCCAGAATGAGAGAAGAGATTGATGAAATGCTTGAGCATTTTCATGATGACAATCCGGAGCTGATTAATCTGTTAGAAAATACCATTACTATGCACGACCATTTAAAACGTGCTTTGGAACGGAATGAGAAGGCACAAAATAAGCCCTATTTCGGGAGAATTATTTTTCATGATGATACAACAGGGCAACAGGAATCCTTGTATATCGGCAGAGGCGGTATTTTAGAAGATGCAACACATGTAGCTGTAGTGGACTGGCGAGCGCCGGTAGCTAATGCATATTATGAAAACGGTTTAGGAAGGTGCAGTTATCCGGCCCCCGATGACAAACCGATACAGATTGATTTACAGCTAAAAAGGACATACGAAATTGAAAACGGAGTGCTGCAGAATTATTACGATACAGAAGTGATTGCCAATGACGATCTGCTCACCAAGTATTTATCCAAAAATAAACAGGCCGTGCTTGGAGAAATTGTTGCCACCATTCAAAAGGAGCAAAATGATATTATACGAAGAAGTCCTTATCATAACTGTCTGGTACAGGGCGTGGCAGGCTCCGGTAAGACCACGGTAGCCATGCACCGGATTTCCTATATTCTATACAACTATGCAGAGCGTTTTCGACCGGAAGATTTTTATATTGTGGGAAGCAACAGGATTTTATTGAATTATATTACTGGTGTATTGCCGGATCTGGATGTTTATGGTGTGCGGCAGATGACCATGGAACAGTTATTTATTCGGCTTTTGTATGAGGATTGGGATGATAAGAAATATGGTATAAAAGGTCTGGACCGGACCGGTGGCAGAGGTGCTGTGAAGGGTACCCTGACCTGGTTTCATGATTTGGAGGAATATTGCAATCAGTTGGAGCAAGACATAATTTCCTGTGAAGATATTTATTTGGATCCTATGCAGTTTATAGAAGGCTTTGAAAATGGCAAATTCGGCGTCTTTGATAGATCGAACAGAACAGAAAAACCGGCCGCGGCAAATCATAGCGACCTGCCATACGATAGATATAATACAGAGGCGGATAAAATCAGGACACCTCAAGGACGAAGTGCCCATGACAAGACACTGGTATTGCTGGTGGATGGATCTACTGTAGAAAATTATATCCGACAAAATCCAAAGGTCTCTATTCAAAGCAAAATCGATATGCTTAATGAGCGGCTGATCATAAAAATTAACGATGAATTTCTTGGAAAAGGTGTGAAATATACGGAAGCTGAGAAAAAAGCGATCTTAAAGGCTTATCGAGGCAGATATGGCGCAAATGTATGGAAATATTCCATTCTGGATATGTACAATGACTTTTTGGATAGGCAACATAAAAGCGGATATGATGTTGAGAAGCCTGGGATTAAAAATAATAAAATATGCTTTGACGTATACGACCTGGCGGCCCTGGCTTATCTCTATAAGAGAGTAAAGGAAACAGAGGTTATCAGTGAAGCACATCACGTGGTCATTGACGAGGCTCAGGATTACGGAATGATGGCCTACAGTGTATTGAAATTTTGCATTAAGGACTGTACCTACACAATCATGGGTGATGTGTCTCAGAATATTCACTTTGGTTATGGCCTAAATGATTGGGAGGAATTAAAGCAGCTGTATATGTCCACCGACCGGGCGAGCTTTGATATCTTAAAAAAGAGTTATAGAAATACCATTGAAATTTCTAATTTTGCAACCAAAATATTACAGCATGGCACTTTTAGCATTTATCCGGTGGAGCCGATTATTCGTCACGGAGCTGCGGTACAAGTGATTCACTTAGCCGAAGATAATAAACTGCAAAGTGTGATAAAGAACGATAGACAGTTAAGGAACGCTCCGAAAAATCATGTATTAGACCACAACACATGGGTTGACAAGCTAGCAGAAAAAACGGCTGAAATATGTAAAATCTGGCAAGATAAAGGATTAGAAACCATAGCTATTGTTTGCCGAACCCAGGAGGAAGCATTGGAAGTCTCCGGAAAGCTGGGCGACTATATAGAAGTCCTGGAAAGTGACCCGGATAAAACAGAGTTCGGTAAAGGTATTATGGTGTTGCCGGTGGAATATACAAAAGGTCTGGAATTTGATGCGGTACTTATCTGGAATCCCACAAGGGAAGCCTATCCATCCGACAACGGACATGCCAAGCTTTTATATGTGGCAGCAACACGAGCCCTGCATGAATTGTGTGTACTGCATAAGGGCAATCTGACCGGACTGATTGCTGATCCGTTGCCTGTGCGGAACGTGCAGGATATGCAGAGTCCGGGACGACAGGATACGAAGATGGACACTTTCCAAATGCAAGGTCAGGAAAGACAAGGTACTGAAATTAGCAAATTTAGCAAACAGACTGATGAAATTTCCAAGCTGCAAAAGCCGGTAAGAGTAACTGCAAAAGTGATCATTCCTTCCAGAGCAGGAAGTCCTGAAAAATCCGACACTTCCGTTTCGGTACCCAAAGTTAATACAACGATTGTCGCAAAACCTGTTCCGGTACCTAAAGTCAGACCAACGATCGCTGCCAAACCGGCGGCGGTTAAAAATACTACAGGAACAGCCTTCGGGGACATACCGGCCACAGAAATATTAAAGCCACAGGGACATTCCCAGATCGACCTGTCCATTCGCTGGATAGACAAGCAGCCTGATGGAATATATTTGCACAGCAGGTATGGGGTACTGCGGATAAGCAGCGTGCATAGTAGTGCAGTTAGACTTACTTTTGCCAAAGGTACCCAATTGGGTGAGGGGGTTCACTCCAAAATTGCTATAAAAAGACTGAATAGAGCATGTCGCTATAAAGATTCTGCAAAAATCTTTGAATTTATGAATGATGAGATTTATCTGCAGGTTGATAAAACTAACGGTGCAATTCGATATATGAACAGAGATAAAAAGCTTTTGCTGGAGGAATGTGTAGGCGGTCACAGACAATTAGACACATCTCCAAAAGCAGGTGCCTGGTATCGACTCTTTCTGAAATGGCAGAAAGGAGAGCAGATTTTCGGTCATCGTATTGCGGACAAGGTTGGTGAGAATATGCGAGGTACAGCACGCTATATTTCTCACAGTGACCAGTCCAAGGACCTGCCGCTTTTGATTTCCGCTAAGGGCTACGGCATTTTGCTTGCTACAGACGGGCCGGTTTTCTGCTGCGATATTCCGGCTTACGGCTCCTACCTGTATGCGGAAAATGCACCTCAGATGGATTTTTATTTTATAGTTGGGAAGGACACCAAAGAGATTCTTGCGGTATATGATGAGCTGCTGGGAAGATAGGACTATTCTATATATATGAGAAGTGCTTTGTACGATGGTCATATATTTCCTGTTCATCTATTTAAATGTCGTAAATATCGTAGCTTAAATGTTTATAAATTTATCTGGTAACATAAGCTGGGATATGGTAAAATTGTTTTAAAATAACAGGGGCAATTTTTCTGTAAGTTCCTTGTAAGTTCAACAAACATCATAATGATAACGAGGCGATTATTTATGAAGCAAAAAATAAGCGGAAAGCTAATTATTACATCTTATCCATATGAAAAATCAAATAAAGAACGTAAGATAGGTCCGGTCGCTTGCTTTATTGCAAATAATCGCCTGGAATATTTAAAAGTGATTCTTGACAGTGATGCACTGCCTGCCGGTAGTATTGTGACCGGCAAGGTGAAAAATATCGTTCCCAATATTAATGCAGCTTTTGTAGCACTCGACAAAGAGCAAAGCATGGGATTTTTGCCGCTTACGGATTCAGCGCAGGCTGTGATTACCAACCGTACTTATCAGGGGAAATTACAGCAGGGTGATGAAGTGTTGGTGCAGATTGTCAGAGAACCTATGAAAACCAAAGAAGCAACCCTCAGTTCCAAGCTAAAGATTAGTGGACGATACATCGTTGTGCAGACAGGAAGTGGCAGATTATTATTTTCCAAAAAATTATCCGCCAAGATGAAGGAAACTTTGGTGAATTATCTTGTAAGCAAGGCAATTATCACCCGAGACAAGCAGCTGATCGGAGTGGATACTGTAGACATTACTGTTCGCACCTGTACTTCTGTTGAAGCGTTACAGAGTAATGCTTTCCTAAAGGAACTGGAAGATATGATCTCCGGTTTTCTTCGGATGATAAATCAAGCCGCTATGCGTACATGCTACTCTGTGCATGTAAAGCCGATTAGCTGGTTGGAAGAGGTATGGAATGAATTGTCAGCTTGTGGCTTTGAGATTGAGGAGTATGTGTCTGATGACATACAGATCATTAACACCTTAAAGGAGTATGTGTCAGATGAATATGCAGACAATATTCGATACTATCAAGATGAAAAAGTCTCTTTACAGGCATTGTATGGATTAAATGCCAAGGTGGATGAGCTGCGCCAGAAAAAGGTATGGCTTCCAAGTGGTGGATATCTGTACATTGAGCCTACTGAGGCTATGATAGTAGTAGATGTAAACAGCGGCAAAGCCATCCATAAAGAAAAAACAACGGAAGCTCTTTATGCAGAAATCAACAAGGAAGCTGCCTTGGAACTTACAAGACAGCTGCGTTTACGCAATTTAAGCGGTATGGTGCTTGTGGACTTTATTAACATGAAGGATAAAGCCAAGGAACAGGAGATACTTAAGCTTGTAAAAAATTGTTCTGAAAGAGACTTCAGCAAAATTACCGTTTATGAATTTACGAAACTGGGACTATTAGAGCTTACCAGAAACAAAAAAAGCAAAGGACTGCATGAATGTCTGTCTTGACGGTATTGCAAGCAGATATTTAATTTTGAACCGTTTTTCCGGGAGGTTTCTATGGATATTCAAGCAATTTTTGAGCATTTAGATACATTATTTTCCAGGCAGCAGCTTGATGCTGTGGAGCCTTTTTTGACGGGGCAGCTGCAGGCGGCTTACGCCAAAGAAGACTATAGTGTATGTATTTCTATTATTAATGAGTTAATTGGATTTTTCCGGGATACCAGTCAGTATGACGAGGCATTGGTGTATTGTGAAGAGGTGTTGAAGTTAATGCAGCAATTGGGCTACGAGGGAACATTGCCATATGCAACTACCTGCTTAAATGTGGCCAATGCGTTGCGTGCCGCCGGGCTTCATAAGGAGTCACTTCGGTTTTATGAGAGTATTTTTCCGATATATAGGGAGCAGCTGCAGCCGGAAGACGAACGTTTTGCTGCTCTTTATAATAATATGAGTTTGCTTTATCAGGAAATGGGGGATTTTCCGGCAGCAGTGCAATGTTTGAATCAGGCGCTTGAAATTGTGTCTCATGGCGAAGATGAAATTAAGGTCGCCATTACCCATAGTAATTTGGGTGCTTCTTTGCTGCAATTAGGACAGGTTGAGAAAGCCATAGTGCATCTTGAGAGGGCTTTAGCTTTTTTCCATAAGTCCGAAGAGAAAGACTTCCATTATAATGCAGCGGTTGCTGCCATGGGACAGGCGTATGTGGCCCTTGGTCAGCTTAATAATGCCAGAGAATGCTATTTGGAAGCTTTATACGAGCAGATGAAGCATTGCGGTAAAAGTGAGGCGTTTTATCGTATTTTGGAAAATCTGCATTCTGTGGAGGCACAACTAGGGATTGCATTATCAAAAGAGCCTGAGGACATTTTTCGCAATAATAAATGCCCTGCCGAAGGGAAAAGGCCGGACGAGACAGCATCCATAAACGCCGCTGACAGCGTCCAGAAGCCCCATATTTGCGGATTAGACCTTTCCATGCAGTTCTATGAGTGTGTGGCAAAAGAAGGGCTATTTGGGGCGTTTCCAGATCTTACAGACAAAATGGCTATCGGACTGGTTGGAGAAGGCAGCGAATGCTATGGTTTTGACGATGCAATATCCACGGACCATGATTTCGGTCCCGGTTTCTGTATTTGGTTAAGTAAAGAAGACTATGATGCATACGGTGACATGGTACAGGCTTTTTATGACACGCTGCCGGAAACTTTTAAGGGATACTCCCGCCATGTAGTAAATGGAGACGGACGAGTAGGTGTATGGTGCATGGATGATTTTTTCAGGCAGTACGTAGGGTATGCAAGTGCCGAGGAAATGGCGAAATATTTTGCCTCAGCTCAAAACAGACTTTTACTGACCATTCCGGAGGAGGGTATGTCCGTTATTTTAAATGGACGTATATTCCATGATCCAAGTGGTCTGTTTACTGCACGTCGAAAGGCATTTTATGAAGCATTTACCGAAGAGAGTTGGCGCATAAAAATTGCCAATGCGCTTATAGAATTAGGCAAATACGGCCAGTATAATTATCCTCGCTCCATGATGCGGGGAGATTACGTCACAGCGCAAATGGTGCTGTACAAATATATAGAATCCTTACTAAAGATGGTGCATTATGTTAACCATGTATTTCCACCATACTATAAATGGCTGAAAAAAAGTTCATCCGGTCTGGATAAGTTGGCTGTACTGGCAGATTTGACAGAAGCTTTGGCTGATTTTGCAGATGGAAGAGCCGCCTGGGCAGAAGACCCAAGCGGTGCAACGGACAAAATTACAGGTACCATAGAAATTATTGCCGGCTTAATTATTGATGAATGCCGAAAAGACGGATTATTTGAGGGCTTTTATATTCCCACAGAAGATTTATTTTTGGAGGCCTATGGAAAGGCTATGTACTTTAATTTAATAAATAATCCCGAACACAGATCTACTCATGCAAACAATCGTGATAATAAAAACATTTATTCACTAAATCAGGAAAATACAACTATGCATACAAGTCGCAATTTAGCTCCATTGTCCGATGATAGGATCCTTATCAATAATTCTACGAAGGAACTGGTAGATTATATAGTTTCCTTAGAATGGCAGGCCTTTGATGAAGTCCAAAATCAGGGTGGAAGAGCAGATTGCCAGGACGATTGGAATACCTTTTCTATTATGCGGAAAAGTCAGTATCTGACATGGCCGAAGGAACTGCTGATTAGTTTCATTGAGGACTTCCGAGAAGCAAATAGAAAAGGCTGGAATTTGATCACAGAGAAATATGGACGCATGATGGAAACTACTGATCCTCAGGCATATGCAGAAATTCAAGATAAATTACCGACTTTAACCGCTACGCAGGCAAATATTATCAAAGAAATCGTACAGGTCCAAGTAACATGGATGGAAGAGTTTGCAGAGCGTTTTCCACATATGGCTGCTAATAGTCGTTCCATTCATACTGCTGAGGATTCCCCTTTTCAAACTTCCTATGAGACCTATCTGCGAGGGGAATTGTCAGCCTATAGTCCCGAAACCTTGAAGCGGTACGGTGCTTTTATCGTTCAACTGGTAAGAGATGGCCGAAATCTGGCAGAGCTGACTATGGAACATACTGCCAAGTTGTATGGATATGCATCACTGGAAGACGCCGAACAATGTTTGGCAAATTATGAATAATTATGGAAATTCTCGGTTTTCGAGAGTCAATTCTGCAACCATTGGGTGGTATTCTCACTGACCAAAAGGTAGAATCAAGCTACAAAACAACCCTTGATGAAGGAGGAGAACCTATGGAGAAGAAAACAATCGGCAGTCTGATTGCTGCATTAAGAAAAGCAAATGGAATGACACAAAAGGATTTGGCCGAACGATTAAATGTATCAGACAAATCCGTAAGCCGCTGGGAACGGGATGAAGGAGCACCGGATTTGTCACTAATTCCTGTAATAGCAGAAATTTTCGGTATTACATGTGATGAATTGCTGCGCGGAGAATGTAAATCAGAAGCGGAGAGAGCAGCAGAAAAGGCCTTGGAAAATATAAATAAAAATTCCGATAAATCCTCTGATGAAAATACAGGTACGTCTTTGGGCGGAGTATTTTCTACATCTGCCAAGTTATCTGCAAAAGGTGAAAAGGAATGTAAGCGAATTTTAAAATCACGACTAAATATCTACAGAATTGTAAGCTTTGTGGGATGTGGCATCGCGTTACTCGGTCTTATTATGGCCATGTTGGTCAACTTAATGGCACTGCGTACTTATATCGGCTTTTTGGTGGGCTGCATATTCTATTTGACCAGTGCCGTTTTGCAGGTTGTTATGATTTTGATTGCCTTTATGACTGTGTCCGATAAAAGCTTAAATACGGATGATGTAAGTTACTTTAAGCATTCTGTTATTAAGCAGGCAGAGTGGAATTTTGGTTTGATTTTTGTACTGTTTAGCTTTTCCTTGCCACTTGCTTTATATTACAATTACTATATATTTTCCTGGTTAAACATAGGTTCCTGGGTTATATATGGCTTTGAATTTGCCGTAGTGTCACTTATTATTTATTGTATAATATGTTATTTTTTGAATGCATACATGCTGAAAAAGGGTGTTTATTCTCTGTCAGAGAAAGCAGCCCACAAATACTGGCATAATTATAAACTAAAAAAGAAGATGACATTTATCATGATCGCTGCAATTGTAGTTACGATTATATTGCAGAATGTTTTTACCTGCGGCGGCAGTGCATTTATGTTGGCAAAGGGAACCGAGTTTCATGATTACGAAAGCTTTATCGCTTATATGGAACAGGACATATCTGCCCCATACACATATCAGGATGAATCAACGATAAACAGTGCGGAAGAAATTGTATATGTAGAAAATTATAAAGAGAATATTTCTACGCGTAAAGAGATTTTCTTGACCAAGCTGACTGATAAAGAAGGAAATGTTCTTTGTGAATATATGGACTTAAATCACTCTGTTTGTTCCATCCGATATAGGGAGAAGAATGGAAGTATTTTACCAATTACCGTAGTGACATATGATGAGATGAATTATGCACAGGCTCAGATTGCTGTAATCAAAACAGTTTTTGCGGTAATTTATGTTTTGGAAGTGCTGGCTGCATTTTGGATATATATAAAGAAGCGTGCAAGCAACTGACAGTTGCTAAATTTTAAAGGCGAATTGATAGACATTTTAACCTCCAACGGCTATAATTTACTTAACGTGAATTACAACTTGGAGGTTCTTTTTTATGAATTTAGGAGAAAATATTTATCAATTCCGCATCAGTAAAAATTTATCCCAAGGAGACCTTGCAGATAAGCTGGATGTATCCAGACAATCCGTCTCTAAATGGGAAAACAATAGTGCCACTCCGGATTTGGATAAGATTATGAAGCTTTGTGATATTTTTGAAATCTCTATGGATGAACTTGTAAAAGGAAAGCCAAGTAATACTATATCCATGCCCGTGGTCCATGATATAGAACGTCCGAAAGCAGAAAGTCAAGGCATAAACTTTATCGGGCGAAAGATTGCCGGTACTATTTTAATGTGCATGGCATTTTTGTGTGTGCTGTTGCTTACTTTTATGAATAGCTTTGCAGCTGGGTTGATTTTGGCAATTCCATTTGTTGTTTGCGGCTTGATTTGCTTTATATGTAAACATAATGCAGGTTTATGGTGTGCCTGGGCCTTGTATTTTATGATTGATATGTACCTGCGGATTGCCACCGGTGCAAATAGGGGCGTTATTTCCAATATTTTTTACTATCAGAATCGTGAATTCAGCATTCACTTAATTATAGGATGGTGCCTTTTCATAATATTAGTCATTTTGACTGTGTTTACAGTACTGCGATTCAAGAATATACCATTAGAAATGAATCGAAAGACACGTAGCTTACTGATCACAGGCGTGATAATGGTCATCCTTATTAAAATATTGCAGCTGATTTTACCGATGACAGCTTATTATAGTTATTTACTGGCACATATTATTGATATGGCAGGCGTACATACTATTATATATGGGCTTGTGGATTGGATTAAGGTTGGAATAGTAGTAGCACTGATAACCAATTTTGCCAGATATCGTATGAAGCCTACTGTGATAGCCAGTGTATGTATTATTATAATTTCCTTCATTTTAGGGGCTATATTCAACACCTTTATAACAGAAAAAATTGCACAAAATAACTATCAAGCACAAAACAAAGCAGAGCAGAGCGGTTCTGATTTCTGGGAAAAGAAAAGCCCATCCGGAGATAAATCACTATATATGCATGGAATGGATGTGGTTGCCATGTTGGAAGAAATCATCAATTCTGAAGAATATGTGCAGGCTTTCAGCGGAAGTACAGAGATTATGAATGTCATTAAAGAAATAAGCACCGGAGATTATACAGCACCTGCAACAGTATATAAAATCACGCTGGACATGGACACTGTGTTAAAAACAAATGATATGATAAATCTTGATAATGCCTCTGAAGCTCTTATCGCCAATTTAAAAAACAGGGTTCTAGCCTCTATTGTGACACAAATAAACGCCAGAAGCGGAGCCATGACACTTGCCGCGTCCAGTGTCTGCACCACAGGGAAAACCTTTGTCAGCGGCGAAATTTCTGAAGAAATGATTTATCTGTATGTTTTTGATGATGCTGCACCGATTGCCGTTACCTTTACCTTAGGTGAGGACAATGCAGTAAATGCCACAGGAAATTTCCTTCTTTATGAAAAATTGCCTGCAAGCTCAGTACAAGAGCTTTTAGAGTATTTTGGGGCTTATTCCGTGAAAATAGGGATTGTTGAGGAATAATTTCTATTTATACTTAAAAATAATTTTGCATGATAATTTATGTTTTATATAGTAACAAGTTTTACCATAAAAATACTTTACTCACAAAACACTTCATTTATAATTACGAAAACTGCTCAGTATCACATAGAAACCGAGCAGTTTTTTTAACAGTGAGCATAAAATTTATTTTTGATTTTTTAACTTGATAATTATTGCATGATGTATGATGACAATGAATCACTATAGCAAGGATTCACAAAAAAGATTCCTGTATTAAATTTCGAATGAAAGAGTGCTACGCGCAACTATTCGCAAAATACAAGTTTATCGAATAGTTAGCAACGAAATCAACAAAATATTCGTTTCCCGCAGTCACATGAAGCATTTAAATAAATACTACAATTTTGAAAAAACATCACTTTTCTTTCTCTATCAACTGATTATTATCATTTAAGCCAACAATATTGCCATAGTCGTCACGGTCAATCGGTAAACCCTTAGCGCGCAAACGCTTATTAATAAACCGACGGATAGCTGCAAAAAGAACTGCAAAAGTAGGCACACCGATCACCATACCGGCTACTCCCATTAAACCGCCGAAAATGGTAATTGCAAAGATAACCCAGAAGCTGCCAAGACCAGTGGAATCTCCTAAAATCTTCGGACCCAAAATATTGCCGTCAAATTGTTGCAATAACAGAATAAAAATCACAAAATAAACCATATTTAACGGTTGCGTTGGAGTAACTACAAAAATCAGCACTGCACATGGAATTGCGCCCAAAAACGGACCGAAAAACGGAATTACATTGGTAACACCGATAATCAGGCTGACCAGGGCTGCATATGGAGTCCTTAATATGGTAGTTCCCACAAAACAAATCAGTCCAATGATCATGGAGTCAACTACCTTACCTGACAAAAAACCGATAAAAGTTTTGTGAATATAACGTACATCTGCTAAAAGCATATTGGCAGTTTTCTTGGAAAACAGACTGTATGTAAGCTTCTTGGCCTGTTTTGCAAAAATATCCTTGGAATTCAGAATGTATATAGATAAAATAAAACCAATTACGAAATCCCACAAAAAGCTGAAAATATTGATTACGCTTAAGGAAACACTTTTTAAAATCGTACTCAGCTGTGGTAAAAGGTCATTATTCATCCAAAGCTCTAAGTCTGTGGAATATTTCTCAATGAGTTCGTTAAAATATTCACGAAGTTCCGGATTGTCTTCCAGAACCTTATTTACGTATGCAATAATATTAGAGGTATATACATCGAAATTATCAACAATTTCCTTAATACTCGGCACAATCTGGGCCATAAACAGGTATATGAATGAAAAAACAACCAAGATACAAATAACAGAGGTTAATGCCACACTGAAACCGCGGATTCTTCCCGCCTTGGCTTGGGTATCTACTTTGCACTTTTTTAAAAGCGGCACTACTATCCTGCTCTCCATAAAATTGAGAATAGGAATGGTGATATATGCAAGAATAAAACCAAACATAATAGGCTTTAAAATATCAGACAGAAAGGTGAAAATATTGGCAAGTCGGGTGCTGTGAAAAAGCACATAATATACTACGATCAGTGCAGTTCCAGCCAAAAAGATGGTAAGCCCCAACAAAAAGTATTTACTTTTAGGTATATTATCGTGAGAATTTTTGCGTTCCATATCAATCAGGTCCTTTGCTTAATGTGTGATATTTTAAGTATAGCACGATACTTTGAGAATATAAACAAGAAAAATAAAAAATTTAAAATATTTTGTTGGAAATATACTGGTTTTATTGTATACTGTGTGATATAGAAACTATTCGCAAAATGTTTATTACTTTTTTAAATATAAAATAACTGGAGATTAATTTGATTATGAAATTACAACAGGTTTTGAGTTATACCCGCCGTGCCGTGGATGATTATCATATGATTGAGGCAGGTGACAAGATAGCCATTGGCATTTCCGGCGGCAAAGATTCTCTCACACTCCTCTATGCCCTGCATGGCCTGAAACGCTTCTATCCCAACCCTTTTGATATCCATGCGGTAACAGTAGACCTAGGGTTTGGAAATCAGGATTTAGGGCAAATAAAGGCCTTGTGCGAGGAACTAGATGTTCCTTATACAGTGATTAAGACGGATATTGCTGAAATCATTTTTGAGCAGCGCAAGGAAACCAATCCCTGCTCGCTTTGCGCCAAGATGCGTAAAGGTGCCTTAAATGAGGCTATGAAGGCTGCGGGCTGCAATAAAATTGCATACGCACACCACAAGGACGATATTATCGAAACCTTCTTAATGTCGTTAATTTACGAAGGACGTATTCACACCTTCTCTCCTGTCACCTATTTGGATCGTATGGACGTAACAGTTATTCGTCCCCTTATGTACATGAAAGAAGTGGATGTTATTGGCTTTGTGAATAAATATGAGCTTCCTGTTTTAAAAAGTGCCTGTCCTGTAGATGGTTATACCAAACGAGAATACGTTAAGCAGCTGCTTGCAAGATTACATCAAGAAAACCCGGGCGTTAAGGAACGTATTTTTACTGCAATTCAAAATCAAGATTTGGAAGGATGGCCTGAGTTTTATGGCAGAAAATCATAATTATCATGATGAAGTAAATAAACAAAATGTCTTGAAAATGCGTGAAGTATTAAAAACTCTGCCGGCCTTTTGCAGAGAATATTTTACCGGTATTCAGGAGCAGACCGCGGCCCGTACCAGGCTCGCTTATGCTTATGACATTCGCATATTTTTTGAATATTTACACAATGAAAATCCTATATGCGCCCGCACAGACATTACCGAATACACTCTGGATATCCTGGAACACATTACCCGTCAGGATATTGAGGACTATTTAAATTATGTATCCTACTACACCAAAGCGGACAAAGAAATCACAAATGACGAACGTGGTAAGGCTAGAAAGCTTTCTGCCCTGAAATCTATGTATCATTACTTTTATCAGTCCGAGAAAATTTCCAAGAATCCTGCTTCCTTGGTGTCAAGTCCCAAGCTTCATGAAAAAGAAATCATTCGTTTAGAGCCTAATGAGGTAGCTAGATTGTTAGACCAGGTGGAGGCCGGCACCAAGCTTACGCCAAAGGAGCTCTCCTATCATCAAAAGACAAAGACCCGAGATGTGGCCCTGCTTACCCTTTTACTTGGCACAGGTATGCGTGTCAGCGAATGTGTAGGCATTGATCTGCAGGATTTGGATTTTGATGTGGGCGGTGTCAAAGTGCGTCGAAAAGGCGGTAATGAAGCTGTAATTTATTTTGGAGAAGAGGTGGAGGATGCCTTACTGGATTACCTGGACCAGCGCGACCACATGATACCTTGTGAGGGACACCAGGATGCTCTTTTTCTTTCTTTACAGATGAAACGTATTTCTGTCCGCAGTGTAGAGAAACTGGTCAAAAAATATGCTTCCAGAGTTACCACGCTCAAGAAGATCACTCCTCACAAACTGCGTAGCACCTATGGTACTACCCTATATCAAGAGACCGGTGACATATACCTGGTGGCGGATGTATTGGGCCACAAGGACGTAAATACTACCCGTAAACACTACTCTGCGCAAAGTGACTTGAAGCGCAGACAAGCCGCTAATATGGTAAAATTACGTGAAAGATAAATTTTGAAAATCCCCTCGGCTCATAAGCCCAGGGGATTTTATCTTGACTGCATCTACTTATATAAAATAATTGCAATGTGCAGTTCTTCCATATCCGGTGTCAGCATATATTAGTACTTTTTACTCACCTAACTTCTCTTCTACAGACCCTTTATCAGACCCTGCATTAGCAACCTTGCCGCCCAGGAATCCCGCTAATACAGCGGTCAAGTCTACGCCGGTAGATTCCTTAAGCCCATCAGTTACCTGGGTAACAGTCCCCATGATATCCTTCATCAATTTTGCAGAATTGCCGTCGCCATACATGGTGATACGATCAACATTAGTAAGCGGTGTTGCAGCATTCTTAACAACCTCAGGAAGTGCTTTAAAGTACATTTCCAATACCGCTGCCTCGCCCATCTTGGCCATAGCTTCCGCTTTCTTTTCAATACCTTCTGCCTCGGCAATAGCCTTTGCACGAATAGCCTCTGCTTCTGCAAGACCTTTGGTACGGATACCTTCTGCTTCCTGTTCCATAGCATATTTGTCGGCTTCTGCCTTGGCTTTCATAGCCGCAGCTTCTTTTTCTGTTTCAAACTGTCTTGCTTCCGCTTCACGCTGACGTTCATAAAGCTGAGCATCTGCTTCCTGCTGCTTTGCAAACTTTTCTGCTTCTGCCTTTTTCTTAATCTGTGCATCCAAAGCCTGTTCCATTACTTCGGCTTCCTTTTGCTTTAACAGAATTTCTTTTTCCTGCTTAGCAATGTTGGCATTAGCAGTGGTGATTTCTACAGTTTTACGCTGCTCTTCTTCCTGAATCTTATATGCCGCGTCTGCTTCCGCACGTTTTACGTCGGCAACCTTTTTCAGCTCAGCCTTCTGGATATCCAATTCATTTTGCTTCTTTGCAATTTCGGATGCAGCATTTACCTCAGCTTCGTTTGCTTCGCGCTTAGCATTAGCCTGTGCCTTGGCAATTTCCTTTTCACTTTCTGCTCTGGAAATAGCAGCATTTTTCTGAATTTTAACAATATTATCTACACCCAGGTTTTCGATAACGCCGTTACCGTCAACGAAATTCTGCACGTTAAAGCTGATAATATCAAGACCCATAGCTGCCAAGTCCGGCTCCGCATTTTCTTTTACAAGAAGAGCAAATTTCTGGCGGTCTGAAACCATTTCCTCAAGGGCCATCTTACCTACGATTTCTCGTACATTACCCTCTAATACTTCTCTGGCTACTCTGCCGATATATTCAGAATTTTTATTTAAGAAGTTCTGTGCTGCCAGCTTCAGACGCTCCTCATTGTCACTGATTTTGACGTTAACAGTAGCATCCACGTTGATGTTTATGTAGTCCGCAGTAGGCACTGCATTGGAGGTTTTTACATCAATAGGAATCAGCTGAAGATTCAATTCGTCTTTTCTTTCTAAGAACGGAATCTTAATGCCAGCCTTACCGATTAACACCTTCGGATTCTTACGAAGACCGGAGATAATGATGGCCGTGTCCGGTGATGCTTTTACATATCCGGCAACGAAGATCAATAAGATAACAGCAATGATTGGTACTAAAGTTAATAAATATTCCATAGTCCTTCTCCTTTTTTAGTTTATTAATTCACCAATTGTTGAATGTAATAATAATTTAGCATAGTTTTCAGATATTTTAAAGAGTTTTTAACGAATGTTAAGAAAAATATTATATAAAAATATGCACGTTATCCGTATATCATTATTTAAATTATATATTTTATTCATGCTACTCTTCCGAAAGTTCGTAGACATAAATATAGCTGCTGACACAGTAAAGCGTCTGACCGTTATATTCTACTCTTGACCAACCGTAGTCGGTGTTGATACCTGTTCTTTTAAAGGTTTCACCGAATTTGGCAGTTGCAACTACAATGGAATCAGGGTCCGTGACACTTGGAATGGTACGAAGATTTACTTCCATTTTGGGCATTACTGTCTCATCACAAGGTGAAAATACGGTTTTGATACCATCTCCCGATGTAGTATTTTCCGGTGTATCTGTCACAGAAGGTGCTGCAGGTTCAGGTGTCTTTACGGTTAAGTCTGTAGTTAGCAGGCTGGACACTGCATAATAAGTTTCACCATTTAAAATCACCCGGGACCAACCGCTGGAGCTGATACCGGTACGGATAGCGGTCTGTCCGTTATACAAAGTCAGCATAACGGTACTGTCGTCACCCTGGCTTGGCACATTGCGCAGATTGGTAGCCTCCTTTGCAGTAACGGTCTCCTCTACGTCCTTAAATTGATGTCCGGCTTCCACATCAGCTTCCACCCGTTCCGGTGCAGTGTTACTTTGTGCGGAATTCTCCCCCTCGTAACCAAAATATGCCACATTAATATCTACGGGCTCATCAATGCCCTGAATGGTGCCGTTATTGGTATACTGCCACATAGCATGAAGACCGGCATACTCTGCATCGGGAGTGTCCGGAAATGGAGCTTCGGGATACCAGGACACCCAGATTTTGTAGGACTTTTCTAATTCAGATGCAATCCATTTACTGTCATTGGTGAGTTCATTTTTGGAGGCATAAAACATTGGCGTATAGCCACAGTCATATATTTGATTTAAAAAAACTTTCGCAAAATCGGTACGCTCCTCCTTGGTTAAATTATACTGTCTGCTTTTTGCATTTTCAAAACCTTCACAATTATAGGCCACCGGATAGGTAATCTTGTACTGAGAAATAAAATCAGCCGTCCATTCAGCCTCCTCAATAGCTTCAGATTCCGTTATCGCTGTGGAAAAGAAATATGCGCCTACCTTGATACCATTGGCAGTAGCCTCTTGTAAATTGTATCTGGCGCTGCTGTCCTCTATGATTTCGCCCTTTTCCATAGTACGATAGCCTACACGAATCATTGCAAAGTCAATACCTGTGTCTGCAACCTTGACCCAATCGATATTACCCTGGTATTTGGACACATCAATCCCAATAGTCTGCTCCGCTGTTTCTGCAACACCTTCCGCTGTAAGGATTTTCACAAGGTCAACCTCTGCACCAAGCTCGGTTGTTAGCTGATTTGCAGTATTCTGAGGGTCTTCCAGTATGTCTTCACTTTCTGACGTGCTTTGAAAGGAATAGTCTGATCCCGCCATTTCTTCACCATTTAAAGAATCCTCTAAATCACCATCAGTATGATTTGTTTCTTCTCTGTTCAATATATTATATCCCGGGCTGTTGGCATCTCGATCTCTTCTTACAAAAAAATATATTCCGGCAAAAATCACTGCCACTAAGATGATAATCACGGAAATCACTGCTGCATACTGCAGCTTGGGTGGTTGGTTGTCATATATATAATCGTCACGTCGTCCCATAATCTGTACCTCGTTTATTGCGTAAAATTTTGTTACATAGGATTTGTAGTCTTTCATTGCATTTCTTATTCTGTTTTGCAACATATATTCTGGCTGAAGAACATTAAGTGTACACATTATAGCATACTATAGCTTAAAAGAATATAAATAAATTCTTAATTTCATGATGCCAGGGTCAAAAGTCATAAAACGTGTTGTGCTTGCACAAAATTGGTTATATAACTTAGTGACCCGCCCCAGAGTGCGAAGTGCGAAGCACGTAGCAATCCGTCAGGCATCTTTTTATGGTTGATGACCTTCAATAAGATGTTCAATTTCACCATTATAAAAACATATCCGGTCAGCAAATGCCAACCGGATACATATTCATTACATGATAAATTAAGATTACAACTTCTACAAATCTATCTAAGACAGATTATTGAATCTCACTATGATATTCCTGAAGAGACTTCATATCTCCTTCCGGATTATTCTTGATATAGTGGATGCCTTCTGCTGCTGCCTTTGCTGCTGCGATAGTAGTCATATAAGGAATCTTGCCCTTAATAGCAGCCTTTCTGATATAACTGTCATCAAATACACTTTCCTTGCCGGATGGAGAATTGATAATCATATCAATATCGCCATTGGTAATCAGGTCGTTAACATTTGGACGACCTTCAGAAAGCTTCTTTACCTTCTCAACCGGGATGCCTGCTGCTGCAATGATATCGCAGGTGCCGCCGGTAGCCAAAATCTTAAAGCCGTCATTAGCAAGGCTTGCGGCTACTTCTACAACCTCTGCTTTATCCTTGCGGTTTACAGAGATCAATACAGTACCGGACAATGGGAGCTTGCTGCCAACGCCCTCCTGAGCCTTGTAGAAGGCTTCACCATAGGATTTGGACATACCTAATACTTCACCGGTAGAACGCATTTCAGGTCCCAAAACAGGGTCAACTTCCTGGAACATATTGAATGGAAAGGCAGCTTCCTTTACACCGTAATTCGGGATATTCTGTTCCTTTAAGTTTGCAATCGGTGATGGACGACCTGTAAGCTCAGAGGTAATAATATCTGTTGCAAGAGGCACCATGCGAATGTTACATACCTTGGATACTAATGGTACTGTACGGGATGCACGAGGGTTTGCCTCTAATACATAAACTTTGCCGTTTTCGATAGCATACTGCATGTTCATAAGACCTCTTACATGCATCTCCTCTGCAATCTTACGGGTATATTCCTTAATGGTAGCTACATTTTCCGGAGAAATATGTGCAGAAGGAATGATACATGCGGAGTCACCGGAGTGAACACCTGCAAGCTCAATATGTTCCATAACAGCCGGAACAAAAGCACGTGTGCCGTCACTGATGGCATCAGCCTCACACTCTAAAGCATGATTTAAGAAACGATCGATAAGGATTGGTCTGTCAGGAGTTACGCCTACTGCAGCATTCATATACTGGGTAAGGCTCTCTTCATCATACACCACTTCCATACCACGTCCGCCTAAAACGTAGGAAGGACGAACCATTACCGGATAGCCGATCTTATTGGCTATTTCGATAGCTTCTTCTACATTTACTGCCATGCCGGACTCAGGCATCGGAATCTCCAGCTTGTCCATCATAGCACGGAATAAATCACGGTCTTCTGCCAAGTCAATAACAGCAGGAGAAGTACCTAAAATCTTTACGCCATTCTTCTCTAAGTCTGCAGCAAGATTTAACGGTGTCTGACCGCCAAACTGTGCAATAACACCTAACGGTTTCTCTTTATGGTAAATACTTAATACATCTTCCAATGTAAGAGGCTCAAAATATAACTTATCGGAGGTATCGTAGTCTGTTGAAACGGTTTCCGGATTACAGTTTACGATAATAGTTTCAAACCCCAACTTCTTAAGAGCCATAGCTGCGTGTACACAGCAATAGTCAAATTCAATACCCTGACCGATACGGTTAGGACCACCGCCCAGAATCATAATCTTTGGCTTGTCGGAAATAGGATTCTTGTCCTCTCCGTTGTAGGTGGAGTAGTAATAAGCGCTGTCCTCTGTGCCGGAAACATGAACGCCTTCCCAATTCTCCTCTATACCGATTTCAATACGGCGGTTGCGGATAAGTTCCTCAGGAATAGCCAAAATCTGACTTAAATACTTGTCAGAGAAACCATTCTTCTTGGCAGAAATAAGTGCTTCATCAGAAGGAATATATCCCTTCTTGGCAGTTAATGCTTCTTCTTCCTCTACCAATTCCTTCATCTGCTCAATAAAGTAGCGTTTTACCTTGGTGATTTCAAAAATCTCTTCTACAGTAGCACCTTTACGAAGCGCTTCGTACATAATAAAATGACGTTCACTGGATGGTGTGATCAGCTTCTTTAATAAAGCTTCTTTGCTTAATTTATTGAAATCCTTGGCATAACCCAAACCATAACGGCCGGTTTCCAAAGAACGGATAGCCTTCTGGAATGCTTCCTTATAGGTCTTACCGATGCTCATAACCTCGCCTACTGCACGCATCTGTGTGCCCAGCTTATCTTCTACGCCTTTAAACTTCTCAAAAGCCCAGCGAGCAAACTTAATAACGATATAATCACCGTCCGGAACATATTTATCTAAGGTACCGTACTTACCACATGGAATATCCTTCAAAGTAAGACCTGCAGCCAACATTGCAGATACCAAAGCAATCGGGAAACCGGTAGCCTTGGAAGCTAATGCGGAGGAGCGGCTGGTTCTAGGATTAATCTCGATAACAATGATTCTGTCTGAAACAGGGTCATGTGCAAACTGAACATTGGTACCGCCGATAACTTCAACAGACTCTACAATCTTGTGGGCCTGCTCCTGTAATCTTCTCTGGCAATCCTCTGAAATGGTAAGCATAGGAGCTGCACAGAAGGAGTCACCTGTATGAACACCTAACGGGTCGATATTCTCGATCATACAAACAGTAATGATATTATTGTCAGCATCACGTACTACTTCTACTTCCAACTCTTCCCAGCCAAGAATAGACTCTTCAACCAGTACCTGTCCAACTAAGGAAGCCTGCAAACCTCTGGAGCAAACTACTTTTAACTCTTCTTTATTGTACACAAGACCGCCGCCGGCGCCACCCATGGTATAAGCCGGACGAAGTACAACAGGATAGCCTAACTTATCTGCAATCGCCAATGCTTCATCAACAGAGTAAGCAACCTCGCTGCGTGCCATTTCGATGCCAAGGGCATCCATAGCCTTCTTAAACTCAACACGATCCTCACCACGTTCAATGGCATCTACCTGAACGCCGATAACCTGTACATTATATTTATCTAAAATGCCTGCCTGATGTAATTCAGAACAAAGATTAAGTCCGGACTGTCCGCCCAGATTCGGAAGCAGTGCGTCAGGTCTTTCCTTAGCAATGATCTGCTCCAAACGCTCTACATTTAAAGGTTCAATATACGTTACATCAGCGGTCTCCGGGTCCGTCATAATGGTTGCAGGGTTGGAATTTACTAATACGATCTCGTAACCCAGCTTCTTTAATGCTTTACAAGCCTGTGTACCTGAATAGTCAAATTCGCAAGCCTGTCCGATGATGATTGGACCTGAGCCGATAATCAACACCTTGTGGATGTCTGTTCTTTTTGGCATGATAATACTCCTCCTTAGTGTTCTGTTGAACAAATACTTAATTGTATTTCCCTTAATTTTATATTATATAATTTTTATGAAAATATCACAAGTGATTTCTTTATATTTTCTGCATTTATTAAAAAACAATTTAGTAAATCGATGTTCTTTCGGTAAAATCTGTACTCAAAGCACGCCTTTTTCATGTTCTGCCTTATCCCGGAGCAGCTTCTATATCTGTTCTCATAAAAAGCGTAAATTAAGGGCTTCTTAGGAATCCTCTCAAATTTCTAAAAAACCCTTAATTATTATCTCATAATTTTTTCCAAAAATCAACAATTATTATTTTCATCTTACTAAACACATTTACCCCTTTGCCGGCGGTCTTACATCCGGCAAACGCTTATAGGAAAATATTATTTCGGAAGAAATTCCTACTGCTGCCTCTCTCCACGCATTATATGCTGCATTATCCACAGGATTTTCCAAAGAATATTCATCATCCGTCATAATATAATACACCATTCCGTCACCATCCAAATCTGCCTCATATGGAAACATCCTACCTTCATAGATTTCATTGTCCGGCTCTTTCAAACAGCCTTCCACATATGCAATCTCTTCATACAAATCCAGTTCTTTATTATATCGATGCACAGAATATGGCCAAAAATCGTCTGCTGGCCATGACGGTCCGTGATTATGTGAAGCCATAGTCACTATCACTCCATTTTCGTAAAAAGTGTGTGAAGGATATCCGATGTATTCTATCCTTAACTCATTCAGTTTCTCATCGTAATCGTATACCGTCACATTTAGGCTTGCCACGCTAAATTGGTCCTGCCGGATAATCAGTTCCTTTTCTCCATCCCGGTCAATATCAAATATTGCATATTCCTGCGTTCCACATATCCACTTCTCACCATTCGGAGTGATTTTTTGATAAATTAGCTGCTCAAGCGCGGAAATATACGCTGCTTTTCTTGCAGAATCATCCAACTCAATTCCTTCATCCAACTGTAAGATTTTCAGGTTGAAAGGAAATGTTTCATCAGTCTCCTGTTTTTGATGATTTTCATGACTCCAAACAGCCCGAACAAGAATCTGTCTGCCGTCATCATAATCCAAAGAATATAATATGTTTTCTCCGCCGGCCTGGACATTTATTTCCTGCCCCTTCTCACAGGAGGTAAACGTTCGATTTGTCACTGTTCTACTAAATGGAACCTCGAATTCAGTTGTAAGTTCACCACTAAATTCATTCGTGGAAATCAGTACACTACCTCCGGCAGAACCTACAGTCATATGCAGATATATGTAGGTTAAATCCTGCGTCACTACTGCCGGAAAACTCTTCACACAGTTACCATTATACCACTCTTCAACATATATTCGGCCACTTTTTACTTTATTTCCAAGATGCGCTTCAAACTCCGTAATAAAATGTTGTCCATTGTTACTCGATTTTACAAAGTCAACTACCTTAAGCATGTCTTTTGGGGTAACCGGATTGATCAAAAGACATACTGCTGTGATCACTCCCACTATAAAGCTGGCCACTATGAACCCAAATGCAGGTTTTTTATAGTATGGGACATTGCTAATACGTTCTTTATAAAAAAATCAAACCATTTATTCATATCATTCCCCTTTTCGATAACAATCAAGCATGGCCTGAACCGTATAGATTTTCTCATTAGAGAGGCATTTTAAGGACTTCTTAGAAATCCTCTAAATCTCTAAAAAGCCCTTAAACATTATATGATTTTTTTACTATATATTATTATAATCTGGAGCAAATCTCAATGGTCAGATCACTCATCGGATATGCAGAGCATGGATGGAAATATCCCATATCTTTGTCTGCTGCTCTTACGCCGTCAGACTGTGGCCTCTGCCATACTTCACCTTCTAATAGAAGACTTCTGCAGAAGCCACATGCGCCGCTTCGGCAATGGCTGTCCGGAGCAATGCCTGCTCTTTCCAAAGATACTACAACAGTATCTGTTGCTTTTGCATCAATGATACGTTCGTCTTTACCGAACACAACTTTAATCTTAAAGGTTTTATCTTCGTTGCCCTTTGGATAAACGTCATATTTGGTAATATCATCGTTTTCGCCGTACTCTTCTTTGCGGATAAATTTCTTGCGAATGTTCATGTCTGCAAATGCCTTATCCAGGAAATGATACATCGCCTGTGGGCCGCTGATAAAATAGCTTACTTTATCCCAATCCGGAACCAATTTCTTAATCATGTCTGCGCTGATGAAACCGGTTTCACCTGTCCAGCCTTCTTTTGGCTCGGATAAAATATGGAACACTTCGATAGTGCCTTCACTTGCTGCTGCAATCTGATTTAATTCCTCATAGAAAATAATATCATCCTGACTGCGTGAACCGTAAAGGATAGTCAGTTTCTTTGGTCTGCCTGTATCTGCCATATCCTTTGCAATGGAGCGATATGCGGTAACACCGGAACCTCCGGCGATAGCAACTACATGCTCAGCATCACGGATGGAGGACCAATAATTATCGCCAAAAGCACCATCAAACTGCACTTCTGTGCCTGTCTTCCAATTATTCCAAACGAAGTCTGTTACATATCCGCCCGGTTTCTTACGTAAGGTAATCTGCAAAATACCATCTCTGTCTGCTTCCATAGGCGCAGAAGAAATAGAAAACGGACGGGTTACCCAGTTGCCGTTGATGCAGAATTTTACGCTGATATACTGGCCTGCATAGAAAAATGGCAGGTTATAGCCTTCTGCTGCTTTAAAAGTAAAGGTGCGTGTAGAAGGGGTTTCCTCCTTCACATCTGCGATTACAGCCTTTACAAGGCCCGGATGAAGCTGCTTGGAGAGCTCCATTGGGTAGTCGCTGGTATCAATCTTACTTGGGTCACCGGAGGCAATCAGCTCTTCACGGCGCTTCATAAGCTTAAACCAACCCATTAAATCTTTAAAATAACCATTTACACTGAATTTTGCTTTTTTTGCCATTACTGTGCACCTCCTATTTTTTCAAGTGCATCCCCTGCAACATCATAACCATTGGTAATAACACTGGAATAACCATGTGCACGAACACCTGCACTGCCAACAAAGTCTAAACCAGGAATGTAACGTTCTTCTTCTGCACGAAGTTTACGAGGTACTGCGCCATCCAATGCGGTACAAGTGTATCCATAAATATTACCGCGGAATGCATTAGAATAACGTGCAAAGGTAGCCGGAGTTGCAATAACCAATTCTTCGATATGGTCACGAATCTTTGCACCCGTTGTTTTTTCAAAATAGTCAATTAAGGAATTAGCAAAACGCTCATTTTCAGGCAAATAATCATATTTGCTCGGTGCGGCATCGTGCATTGCATCCGGATTATAAATGGTTGTAAAGTTCAACTGGCAACGGTCAGGACCGGTCATTCCAGGAATTGCTACGTCAATACAGGTTGCAGAAACCTTTGCGTGTGGTTTCCACTCATTGCTTTCTCTCCAAATACGCTCGGTATCCATGTCAGGACCCATAAAGTATTCGTAGCTTTCAATGCCCATTTCTTCCGGAAGTGCATCCAGGCCCATATAAACAAGGAACGGAGAGCCAAGCTGTGTACGTACACTTGCAAGCTTTAACGCTTCTTCCGGTACATCTTTTCGGTCAATCATATCTGCAAGTGTAACCGTAGGATTACCATTACTGATCACATATTTTGCTTTGATTTCCGTGCCGTCTGAAGTACGAACGCCTACACAACGACCATCTTCTATCAAATATTTTACAACCTTAACGCCTAATTCCAACTGACCGCCATGTTTGCGGAAAGCTTTCTCAATATCGTTTGCCAAAGCATGAGATGTTTTATTAGTTACATGAGCACCATCTCTCAAATAAATATAAATCATCTGCGCCCATACAATAAAGCTTGCTTCACTCAAACGACGGCTGATATAGCCATAATATGCATTTAATACATGCTCGGTCTTTGGACCAAACTTAAATGCTTTATTTACTTCACTTGTCTCATATGCTGCTGCACGTAAGAAAGAAGAATACTTGGTAGCCATTACTTTTGGTTCCGGGCCTTCCTTACCGCAGGAACCTATGTACTCCAGTGCCTCGTTAATTTCTTCAAAAAGCTTGAAGTAATTACGTACCTTTTTGCCATTGTCAGGCTCTAACTCTTCGATTGCTGCAATAGCATTTTCGATACCAAACGGCATGGTAAAATCAATACCCATTTCAGGCAATACTACACGATAAGCATCCGGAACCAATCTCCAATCGGTTTCAACCCCCAAATCATCGAACATCTTGCGTACTGCACCGTAACCGGTTCCGTTTTTACCGTCACCGCACTCACAAGCCTCATGAAGACTTGCTTCAAATTCATAGCGCCCTCTTACAAAGCTGGTTGCATAGCCGCCGGTCATATTGTGCTGCTCCAGCAAAAGAACACTCTTTCCTTCTTTTGCAAAACGTGCAGCCGCAGTCAGACCACCTAAGCCCGCGCCCACAACTATGGCATCGTAGGATGGCAAAAATCTTTCTCCTTTAGACATGAAAATACCTCCTTATGTCTTTTTCTTTTATATATATTATAAAAGACATAGGAGGTAAATAGTCAATCTTTTTTGGTGAAATGTCATAATTTTGTCGAGTATTCATAGTTTATGTTTGACTATTTTGTGCATTTTTTTGCAATTCCGGCAAATTACATCTGCTCCGTTCCGGAAATTAAAAGGGTATATTACATTCATTTATTTTTTATTGCCGCAGCCACATGTTCCAACTGTTTTATGATTTAAATTTCCACATTTTGAACATACCCAATGATCTGCATTTGGTGTGGTTTTTGCTAAATCATATTTTTTAGAAAGCTCTTTTTCTTTAGCTGCTTCTTCCTGCAGTTCAGCAATTCTTTCTACATTTTCTGCAATGATAGAAGAATTTTCAACCAACTCACCAAAGGCAATGATAGCAATCACAGAAAGATAAGAAACCACAACACCTGCAATGAAAACAACGGCAGCAACTAAGAACTCCATATCAATCACATTATCTGCCACTGTCTTTGCGAGGAAAAATGAACCAATCACTTCCAAAACAAATAAAAACTTTGCAATAACTTTAATTTGTCCACCTGCATTTTCAAACATTAAATTGTCCCTCCATCATATGTAATTCTTTGTGGTTTCCTTAATATTAAACCACAATTAAATCATAGCATAACTCATGCTGGTTGTACACATCCTTTAAAGATTTTCGACACATTCCATAACTCAAATATCACATAAAAAATGCCAACTTGTATTAAAAGAAAGCGCAGAGCTTTCGCCCTGCGCTAATATGTACAAATTATAAAAAAAGATAGCGCTTTTTCTTTGCACCAAATTCTTCTTGTTAAATAATATCACTATCAAGTAATTAAAAAGTTAGACACGTCATGGGCATTTTGCTCAAAATGACGTGTCTAACATAATTACTTTATAATAAGGGAATCTTCGCTCCACTAAGTTCGCTGTTCGCATTTTGCTCCAGCTCTCTAAGGGTCGCGAAGGGCTTTCGCACTAACCTTAAACTTCGCCTTCGGCTTGTTTTCGCTAAGTGCTCAATGCCTAGAACTTACCAGCGTCAGCTGCTTCTTGGATAGATACAGCTACAGCTACTGTCATACCAACCATTGGGTTGTTACCAGCGCCGATAAGACCCATCATTTCTACGTGAGCAGGAACTGATGAAGAACCAGCAAATTGAGCATCACTGTGCATACGTCCCATAGTATCTGTCATACCATAAGAAGCTGGACCAGCTGCCATGTTATCTGGGTGAAGTGTACGTCCTGTACCACCACCTGAAGCTACTGAGAAGTATTTCTTACCTTGTTCGATACATTCTTTTTTGTATGTACCAGCTACTGGGTGT
>JAZRLF010000035.1:0-30551 GCA_045646695.1 Lachnospiraceae bacterium | reverse complement strand
TTTTGTTTTTTCATATAACCATATTCCCAACGCCACAACATTCTTTACATGCAAAAGGGAACAAGGCACCCAATCATTGAGTAACTTGCTCCCTTGATTCTTTCTATTTGTGTTTTTAGCTGCGGTAAAATTCCTTTAATGCCTGTACCAGATATGCTACATCCTTTACTCCCGCTGTTTCCACTGCTGAATGCATGGCCAGCTGCGGCAAACCGATATCTACGCTGGGAACTGACACATGGGCTGTGGAAATATTGCCCAAGGTAGAACCGCCAAGAATATCTGAATGATTGTAATACACCTGATAAGGTACCTCTGCGTCCATACAAAGCTTCTTCATGACACTGCCGGTAAATGCATCAGAGGTGTACTTCTGATTACCGGAATATTTGATCACAACACCACCGTTCAAAACCGGTCTATTGGTGATATCTGCCTTCTCCGGATGATTTGGATGCAGCGCATGAGCATTGTCTGCAGAAATCAAAAAGCTATCTGCCAAAGCCTGCATATAGTCAGTCTCCTGACCGCCCAATGCGTATACAATACGCTTCATAGTGCTGTAAAGGAAATCAGAATCTGCCCCCTGTCTGGTGCCGCTTCCCACTTCTTCATTGTCCAGCACCGCACAAACATTGATATACTCTGCAGGAGTACTCTCTGCCATAGCTTGTAAACTGCCAAATGCACATTCCAGATCGTCCAGTCTCGGGGACATGATCATATCCTGGCTGGCTCCCAACACCAGCCCCTGCTGTCTGACATACAAATACAGATCCTGTCCCAAAATATCTTCTGCTGCCACTCCAAGCTTCTCAGCAATCAGTTCCTGCAGCATCTTCTTATCAGCACAGGTTCCCATAAGGGGACTCATATCCACCTGGACGCTGTACTTCATCCCATCATTCACCTCACGATTCATATGAATAGCCAGACTCGGTATCACCAACATATCCTCATCAAAACAGATGAGCTGCTTTTCTAATCCCTCTGCTCCCCGGGTATACACTCTGCCTGCTATAGAAAGGGGTCTGTCCAACCAACTGGACATGATCATGCCACCGTACTTTTCCACATTCAGCTTGGTGTAAGCCTGCTCTACAGTAAGCTCAGGCTTTTCCTTAATCTTAAAGGATGGAGAATCACTATGGGAGGCTACCATACGAAATCCCTTCGCCTCCTCATGAGGAACCTGAAAGGCAATCATACTGGAGCCATTACGTACCACATAATAACAGCCTCCTTTTTCCAGTTTCCAGCTATCACGTTCTGTTAATTCTGTAAATCCTGCCTTTTCAAGCATAGTGCCTGCAGCAGCTATGGCATGAAAGGGACTTGGGCTCTGTTCAATAAAACGAAATAGACCCTTGATATAATTATCTGTATTGATCATATTGTAAAAACTCCTCTTATCAATCCATCAGCTCATACTCGAGCATTTCGTATTTGAGCATACTGCCCTCGGAAATCTCTGCCGGAAGTAATGCCCTGGCAACTAATTTTAAATCACTGCCGGGAGCATCTACATCCATAAGATGTGCATAATCTCCGTCAATCTGCTTTACGATATAAATCCTGCTTATCATATCCACCCTCACATCATTGCTTCTGTTAAAATATCAATAGCCTTGGCACATCTGTCTTCCAAGGAATATGTTCTAAAGGACATGCGATTTACTCTGATCACATCCATATTGTCCTTTAACTCTGCTAATTTCACTTTAGTAGCCAAAGGATTTAGAGACAAATCTTCGATATAATCAAAATATCTGACCTGATTGCCCTTCGTCAAATCCTCTACTGCTCCCAACACCTTCTTAGAAAAGCCTTCTCCTTCCAGATCAGCAAGACTGACCTCCGTATCTTCTACCACATCATGCAGCAATGCTACAATCTGTTCCTCTTCTGTATCCATAGCCTCCATCACACGATACATGTGATACTTATAGGCCTCACCGTTTTCTACTCTTTTGGAAAACTCTCTTTCCACAATTGATTTTGCTTTTTCTAACAAAATGCTCATTTATACCATCCTTTCCTGAAAAAATCTTCTCTTTTATCATAACACAAAATATTCATTCGTACAATTCTTTCTCAAGCACTTGATTTTATGTATCAAAAACTGTACACTGTCCATATAGGCCTTAGGCCCAATTTCTCCCTTCAGAAAGGAATTTTATCATGAAACCAAGACGAATCCTTGCTGTTTTAGCAATCATCATACTGGCAGGTTTGTACCTTGCCACTCTCATTATGGCATTTATGAAGTTCCCCGGCTCTGAGCGTATTTTCGGCGGTCTGGTACTGTTGGATATCGCTTTGCCTATCTTTTTGTGGATACTGCTCTATGTACACAAACGCTTCGGCAATCGTGAACAGTGATACCACATATAGCGATCGAGAACATTCATACTATTAAGCAGTAGCCAACAACATCTATACAACACTATGGAATATTGTGTGAAGAATACCCGCTCTAATAAAACTCCCGGTATTCTTCACACAATTCCTTTAGTACACGACCGCTGGCCACATAATAACCGTCTTCTCCGCCGTACTGCATCCATTCACGTAGTTTTTCCAGTTCCTGACCTGTGCCTGTGGCAATAACACTGGTTTCCACCTTCTTCATCTTCTCTTCCAGACGAAGAGATATTTCGTGCAGGTCTTCTCTCCCCGCGATCATTTCCAGATATTGATTCACCGGATAGTGTAATCTGGCAACAGCAAGCCAGGTGAAAAGTGTTTCTTCGCTTTGCTGCAACCGATAGGACTCTTCTAATGCATCCAGTGCCTGTTCATGCAAAAACATCTGTGCCCGGGCAGCAGCCAGATTATAGTAGCATGCTGCACGTAAAGAGATTTCTCCTTCAGGTATAGTCTCTATCAGTGCTTCATAAGCATTAATCGCAGGCATATACGCCTTACGTCCATACAGCAAATCCGCATCCAGCTTCTTTCGCTCATAGCCAGACAGATTCAAACCCTCTGCAATATCCCGAATAGTTTTCTCAATTTCTCCTTCCGATATATACCCCACAAAACGCAAAACAGTCTCTACAAAAGCATTTTTGTCCCCTTTGTCCTTAAGGATCGTATCCAGCCGATAAGCCAGTTCCTCACACCCGCACTGTTCCATAATCCACTGTACCAGTTCACTGCAGGCAAAATCACTGTCCAACACATATCCTTTATGCATACAAAGATAGGCCAATTCTTCTACACTGTATACTGTTACGTCTGCTTGCGGAATATAATATCCTCTGGCAGCGATCAAACTCTGACTGATAATCAATGCTTTGTCCTCCTACTGTTCTTTCAGGTCAAATGTCTCTTGCAGCACCTTACCGCTGCCGGACATCACTTCCCCTAAACCGATATCCTCTACAGTCACTTGAAGCGTACCGTAATCTGTAAATCCCATGGTCACTTTTAACTTGCTAAGACCTGCCCTTCTCTGTGGAAAGGCCTTCAGGTCCACAAACAGCCTTCTGGGAGCAGCCTCTGTTATGGAGCGGGCTATTATCATCAGTTCCTCTTCTCCCTCCGGCAATAAATAGAGGACGCATTTACAAGTTTCATAATTACTTCCGTGTTCAAAGATCTCGATGTATTCCGGCTTCACACTGCCGCCTGCTGTTCCCTGTTTACGGCAGTACAAACCTATATCAAAATGAATATCCTGAGAGCCATAAAAAATATAATCATCCAAAACCGAAGAAGGTGAAAGCATCTGGCGAAGACAATAACAGGCACCCAGGCTGTATAGATTATTCCCCTGAAAAACTCGGCCATGCTCACACAGTTTATTTAACGACTGTTCCATCCAATTCCCTTTAAAGCCATCTCCGATCACATAAGCTAGTCCAAAATCATTCTTGCTCTCTATGTCCATGATCACCTGACGAAAAATTTCATCCTGGTGCTCCTCTCTTGTGGCTACAGAAATTTTCTCCGCCTTTGGCGGCATGAGCTGCATATCCGGATAGTCTGTGCGCAGCACCGTGACTGCAAAAGGTGCCTTAGAACCATGTTTTTGCAGTAAATAGCTCTTCAGATACTCCATTTGAAAATCACACACCAGAGTATCTTCCCTATGCAGACTCTCCTCCTGATGCATCAAAAAGTAAAATATACTTTCGCTTCTGGTCTGCAAGTACACTCGAGTGCGCTTGCCGAAAATCTGTCCTGTAGCCTTGACTAACACCTCATACAATCTTGTCTGCAAAGCAGGATCTTCATCTATATATGTGGTAAAAATAATACCGCCGGCCTTTTCTATCTTGCCGTACTCTTCCGGAAGCTGCAAAGAAATCTTTAAAAACAACCCCAACAAATAGTCTGTTTCAAAGCGCTGTCCCCCCACTACAACAGTAGGATGTTCCATAGCAAGTTCCAACAGATTTTCAAATACCAGCGCCCCTTCTTCTTCCGCAAGTCCCTGGGCCTCGAAGCCCGCATAGAAGCGCCCTCTGTGCTTTACAAGCATACATGGAAAATGAAACACCATAGCATCCTTACGGCTAAGAAGTGTCACAGGATTTAAATCCTGCTCTGTAAATACACTAATCTCACCATAACCGGCTCCCAAATCATATCCAATGTATGTCTTTCCCCGTCCTTTTAATTCTTTATTGATTTTGTCCACCAAATCTAATTTTTCAAACATGTTAACCTCATGGTATTATTGAATATAAATGTTTTTCTATCAGGTCAATCTCTTATGTCGCTTTCCAAAAGTCACCCCACCGAAAGGTATTATTTCAGAGTAAACAGTTGCTCTATCATGGCACTTTGGCCGTAATAAAGCTCCAACTCCTGATATAATTCCAGATTTTCTCTTTTTTCTCTGAGGGAGAGCATATGATTCAATCTGGCAAATCGGCTGTCATTTGCCATTGCAAAAGCACCTCCGCCCTGTAATACACCTTGTCCGAGCTGTTTTTGCTCCGTGCCTTCCAGACCGAATATCTCGTAGTAAATACGTTCTCCGTAAAACAGCACAAACCTCTTGGTATATACACCTTCACAGGCCATATCCATTACATCACTGCGCAGACTTTCCGCTTCCTCCTTGCCTTGCGTATACTGCTCATAACGCACCCACACAGGACCTGAAAACTGTCCCCGGTATTCCAATACCTGATAAGCTTCCCAATCTGACAGCTTTGGATACAGTACCTTTAACGGCTGCATCCAGGACAGGTAAATGCCTTGTTTGAGCAAATCCTCCAAATACTGTACTGCAATCAAAGCCAACTCCTGTCCGCAGCTTCCCGCACCCACAGCTGTAAGACTCTGCAGATACGCCAGCTTAGCTATCGCTTTAAATACGTGTCCCTTAGCAGAAAGCTCTGCCTGTTGCTTTAAAATAACCACATCCAGAAGGCTTTGCTGTATATAACTGCGTTCTGCCACAAATTCTATGTAATCCTGAATCAACTCAGGATTTTTGGCAGCCTGGCAGCAAACCTCCAAAATATCTATGTGCTGGGGCAATAATTGCTCTTGTGTAAGCATTTCACCCAGTAAATGCTCTGCAAAATCTGCGGTCTCGATCCCCAATGTCCTGGCCTTTGTAAAAATACCACCCTTTTCCTGCAGCGTGCCGTTATAGTGATCCAGCAAAAACTGCATACCGTAAATACCAATATGATTGCGCATATACTGGCTTTTCCAAAATAAGGTTTCCTTGTCCTTGCTATAAGAACCAAGCTCTGCAAAAACATAAGGAGCTGCCGCCAGAATCTCCTCATAAGCACCGTTAATATCCCAGTATGGTAATATGTGATACGCCACCTCTTCTTTAAACTCTCTCAGAATTGCTTCTGCCGAGAATACAGGCTTTATATGGGATACTGCATCCGGAAGTGTATGTGCCTCCAAAGCTTCTTCTACCCGTGCCATATGATAATATAACTGCTGCGGTTCGTGCTCTTCCCATAAGGAAACACAAAATCCTTCCGGAAGCAACGGCCGTACCAAAACCTCTCCAGCGTCCATTTGATTACCACTGTAATTTTCTACAGAGAGGGTATACCTCTGTCCGTACAAAGGCAATGTAACCGCTCCCCCAGTAAACGGTACACGGACACACTCCTCATGATGGGCATACGTTACAATAAGGGTACCTGCCTGAATCGGAAGCCCGGTAACTTTGTATGTATGACAAATGTCCAAAAAAACCTCCAGATACTCTCGAGGCAGCTGCTTTACATCCAAAGTATGTTCATATAAATATGCCAAACCCGCATTTATATGCCCTTTGCATAGCCTGTCCATCATAAAAGGTCCCATTAAAGGTTCATACAGCTTGTATAACGAAAACCAATTATCTCTGTATTTGTGAATCACCGCATACAGGTATGCGGTACGGACATCATCCAAACCACAGGTGTGTGCAAAATACTCCACCGCCTCTGTAGGAATACGTCTGGAATCAGACAACTCTTCTCCGTCCAGATACCAATCCTCCACCGGCAAGGACCTCATAAAAGCCTCAAAAAGCCCCGGCACCCGTACATTCTCACTCATTCCCTTGCGGTACCAAAGGGTAAACTTCTCTCCGGCACAGCCACCTAACACCATCATTTTACAAATGCTCTCCAAAATCCGCTTGGATGGAGTCACTTCATAGCATCCTTGTAAAATCAACAGATACAGATAACGATAATCTGTCCTCTGCAGCATATATTCTGCGAGTATTTCAGCAACTCTGTCAGAAATGCCGGCATGACGAATCATAAAAATAATCAGCTGTACTTCAAACTCTGAAAACTCATATAAGAAAGTAGGATTGCGTTCCAATAAAACTCTGGCTTCCAAATACATAAGAGGGCTGCGGCATCCTTTGATAAACATGCGCTTTAAGAAATGATACTGTTCTAAAGGCTGTCCCACCAAACCCGGGTCCGTATAATACAAAAGCCACTGAATCTGCCATATGCTCTGATACTTTCTGGACAGTTCCGAAAGCTTAGCAGTCACTCGCTGGTCATGCTCCTTATCTTCTCCCATAAGAGTAGTCAGATACAGGTAATATGCATGACATGCCGGTGCCTCCTGGCTATGTATCCTCAGCCAATCTGCTGCCTCCTCCAAAAGCCCTGCTGCAGCATCATGGGCTTCCTTTGTAATGAGCAGCTGCACATAAAAAAGCTCCGGCGCAATATCCGTGTGCTCTGCCTGCCGCAGTGCTTCTATTACTTGCTCTGTTTCAATCATCCAGTTCAGCTTGGAGATCCGCTTCAAGCGCATATCAATATATAATTTGGTAACCTTTGCCTGCAACCTTTCACTTATCCTGCTCATCTTACACATCCTTACAGCTTACTTTTGAAAACATATATACTTTCACCTCATAAGAAGTCCCTTACTAATCCGCACATTAAAAAGCCTACTTTCCTAATTCGCGCATAATAAAGCATACTTTCTTATGTAATAAAAAGACTTACCTTTAGTATAGCACATATGTTCCACTTTTGCATACTATAAAGATAAGTAAATTTTTAGGAGTTTTTTATGCCTACTGATTTAAGCCAAGGCTCTTTGATTGTATTTGTTCTGGAACGGGGAAGGCTGATTCCTATAGAAGGTGCCACCGTTACTGTTGTATATGAAGAAGCTCCGGAGGCAGAACCTCGTACCTTTGAAACAGACAGTTCAGGTCAGACAGAACCAATCCTTCTGCCGGCACCGCCGATTGCATACAGCCAGACTCCGGACGAACCTAAACCTTACTCTGACTATACCATTACCGTAAACAAACCCGGCTACGAAGAAACCATTGTCACAGGAAGTGAAGTCCTTCCGGACGAAATATCCATTCAGGTGGTACAATTAAATCGCTTAGAACAAACGGAAGAGCCTCCTATTTTGATCAACATTCCGGACCATACCTTATACGGAATCTATCCCCCTAAAATTCCGGAGCCGGAAATCAAGCCTTTACCGGAAAGCGGAGAGATTGTTTTGTCCAGGGTAGTCATCCCGGAATATATTATTGTTCATGACGGTGTTCCCAGTGATTCATCTGCACCCAATTACTATGTACGCTATACCGACTATATCAAAAACGTGGCCTCCTGCGAAATCTATGCCACCTGGGAAGAAGCAAGTATTCTTGCCAATATTCTGGTAATTATGTCCTTTACCTTAAATCGTGTTTTTACAGAATTTTACCGAAATCAAGGCTATGATTTTACCATTACCTCTTCCACAGCTTATGACCAGAAATTTGTCTACGGAAGAAATATTTTTGAAAACATCTCCTATCTGGTAGATCAGGTATTTAACAATTATCTGGCACGCCCGGGTATTACCCAGCCGATTTTCACCTCTTACTGTGACGGTCAGCGTGTCACTTGTAACGGACTAAGCCAGTGGGGTTCCAAATTCCTTGGAGATGAAGGCTACAGTGCCATTGAAATCATCCGCAATTACTATGGTCAGGATATGTATATTGCTACCGCAGAACAAATTTCCGGTGTGCCCAGCTCTTTCCCGGGCTATGAATTAACCATCGGTGCCTCCGGTGACAAGGTACGGCAAATGCAGCGGCAAATAAACCGTATTGCACAGGATTATCCTGCTATTCCTACCCTGAATGCAGATGGTATTTACGGACCTCGTACCGCAGAAAGCGTTCGTATTTTCCAACGTATTTTCGGCCTGCCTCAGACCGGTGTTACAGACTTTGCTACCTGGTATGCCATCAGCCGGATTTACGTAGGTGTTGCCAGACTCAGCGAACCGGGTGCTTTTTAATTTGAATCCTGTACACTCCTGTGATATAAATGCTTAGAGGGATACCGGGATATGCTTCTGCTGCACCGGCAGGAACCTATCACTCTGTATCCCTCACAACAGGTATGTGAGAGTTCTTTTTTATGTTCGTTGTCTTAGTATTTTTTGACAAAAAAATTTTAATATGTTATGATTGGACAAATTACAGAAAGAGGATTGATTATGAAAATACTTATCGTTCGTCACGCCGATCCGGATTACTCCATAGATTCTCTTACTCCTACAGGTTGGGAGGAAGCAGAGTTATTATCCCAACGACTTTGCAAACTGGATGTGAGAAATTTTTATGTTTCTCCTTTAGGCAGAGCCAAAGCTACTGCTTCCCTGACATTACAAAAATCAAACAGAGAAGCTGTAGAATGCCAGTGGCTGAGGGAATTTAATGTATCCATATCCCGTCCTGACAGAGACCGACTCTCTATTCCATGGGATTGGCTTCCCTTAGACTGGACCTGTCAGCCGGAATACTTTGACTATCAAAAATGGCACACCACCGATATTATGCAGGCGGGTCATGTGAAAGAGGAGTATGATTGGGTTACCTCCGAATTGGACAAACTCCTTTCTTCTCATGGATATGAGCGTGAAAATCATTATTATCGTGCTCTTCAAGCCAATAACGATACCATCGTTTTCTTCTGCCACTTCGGATTGGAATGTGTGCTTTTAAGCCACTTATTAAATATTTCACCTATGGCAATATGGCATGGTACCTGTGCCGCACCATCTTCTGTTACTACCATTGTTACGGAAGAACGCAGAAAAGGCTATGCATATTTCAGAATGTCCTCCTTTGGAGACACCTCTCACCTGTATGCAGGGGACAGAGCACCTTCCTTTGCAGCCAGATTTTGTGAAATGTATGATAATGCAGAAGAACGTCACGACTGATTTCATAGCATATAACCTGATTGGACTTCTGTCCATACTGAATTTTAATATTATGTAAATTTACACATTTCAGATGGTTGAATTCTACACATTTTACAATTGAAATCTTTATATTTTTTTGTTATACTGATTAAAATACTCAAATAAGGAGGAATTGTTGTGGAAGTAAAAGATTGTTTGAAAACCAGACGAGCTGTTCGAGTTTTTACCGACCAGGCAGTAGCTCCTGAACTTATTTCTGATATGATCGAGACTACAAGCTATAGCCCTAGCTGGAAGCATACACAGATTTCCCGTTACGTAGCAGTGACCGGTGCATTAAAAGATCGCATTGCCGAGGAATGCTGTACTGCTTATCAAAAGAATTGTGATATTATCAAAGGGGCTCCCCTTCTCATGGTTCAGTGCTTTATCAAGAATCGTTCCGGTTTTGAAAGAGATGGTTCTTACAGTACTCACAGAGAGGGAGGCTGGCAGATGTATGATACCGGTATTCAGGCTGGTGCCCTTTGCAATGCTGCTCATGATTTAGGACTTGGCAGTGTTATTTTAGGTATTTTTGATGATGTGAAAGTTGCTGAACTTATCGGATTATCTGAAAACAGAGAAGTTGTTGCTCTTATCCCTATGGGATATCCTGCAGAAACACCTGTTGCTCCTCGCAGAAAACCTGTTGAGGATTTATTAACATTTTTATCGTAATGATAGGAAAGGATCGGATATTTATTCGGTCCTTAGATTTTGTTTATTTGTCAAGTATAATAGGCATTTGCGAAACACGGCGGCTGGAGCCGAGCAATATATGTTCTGCTTCACGGACGCTCCCGCTCCATGAAAATGCGTAGCGGTACTAAGCTCAGACTGCGGCTGTCGCCTTGCTTCGCTAAGGACCGACGCTTTTCAAGGCCCTTCAGCCGGAACATATATTGCTCGGCCCCAGCCGCCGTGTTTCGCAAATACCTAATCAAGTATCAAAAGAAAAGGAGTATAGATTATGAGACATTTAATGCGACCACTGGATTTTACTGTAGAGGAATTAACTGCCCTCTTCGACCTGGCAAAGGATATTGAGTTCAACAGAGCCAAATATGCCCATGCCTGTGACGGCAAGATTTTAGCCACCTGCTTTTATGAGCCCAGCACCAGAACACGACTGAGTTTTGAATCTGCTATGTTAAGTCTTGGAGGACAGGTTTTAGGCTTTTCTTCTGCAGCTTCTTCCTCCGCTTCCAAAGGAGAAAGCGTATCTGATACCATCCGCACCGTATCCTGCTTTGCAGATATCTGCGCCATGAGACATCCAAAGGAAGGCGCTCCCATGGTAGCTGCTGCCAAATCCAAAATCCCTGTTATTAACGCAGGTGACGGCGGACACCAGCATCCGACCCAGACTTTGACAGACCTTTTAACCATTCGTTCCCTGAAGGGTCGTCTGGAAAATTTTACCATTGGTTTCTGTGGAGACCTGAAATTCGGACGTACCGTACACTCTCTTATCCATGCCCTGGTACGTTATGACAATATCCGTTTTGTATTTATCTCTCCGGATGAATTAAAGGTTCCTGATTATATTATCGATGAGCTGAAAGAAAAGAATATTCCTTACGAAGAAGTGATCAGTTTAGAGGAGCACATTGGCGAACTGGATCTTCTCTACATGACCCGTGTGCAGAGAGAACGCTTCTTTAATGAAGAGGATTATGTCCGTCTGAAAGACTTCTATATTCTGGACAAGGCCAAAATGAACAAAGCCAAAGACGATATGCTGGTGCTCCATCCGCTTCCGCGTGTAAATGAAATTTCCGTAGAAATCGATGATGACCCTCGTGCCGTGTATTTTGACCAGGTTCAGTATGGTAAATATGTCCGCATGGCACTTATTTTAACATTATTAGAGATTAAGGTTGATTAAGGAGGTATACATGTTAAACGTAGGTAAAATTGATGAAGGCTTTGTTTTAGACCATATTCCCGCAGGCATGAGCCTTGAAATATACAAATATCTGCACTTAGATGAGTTAGACTGCACCGTTGCCATTATCAAGAATGCCAAAAGCAATAAACTGGGCAAAAAAGATATTCTCAAGGTAGAATGTAGTGTGGATGTATTAGATCTGGATGTTTTGGCTGTACTCAATCAAGGAATTACAGTAAATGTCATTCAGGATTCAGTTATCGTAGAGAAAAAGGACCTGGAGCTTCCAAAGGAAATCAAGGGCGTGATCACATGTAAAAATCCGCGTTGCATCACTTCCATCGAGCAGGAGCTTCCGCATATTTTCCGACTCACAGATTCCAAGAAGAAAATCTATCGCTGTATTTATTGTGAAGAAAAATTCAACGGAAAGTTAAGTTAAATAGAACAAATCGGACAAGTCTGCTGCAAACTGTAACAAAAATATCAAGGGGATGCTAACGCATCCCCTTTGCTTCGCTAATGTCCAGCTTTTGAGGCCACTTATGCTGTCCCTCATAAAACCTACTTTTCCACTGTCTGTATTCTTCTTTGATCGCCATCAGCACTTCCGGATTACTTTCTTCAGTAAGTCGGTGCTGCTTACTGATATGCACCTCATAATTTGCAGTAAGTTCCGCCTGAATATTTGCCTGAATCCCGGCAAGTTCCTTGTCTAAAGTTTCCAGTCTTTCAAGACGTTCTTCTACAGCTCGCTGTACCTGTACATTTGCATGCTCACACATATCACGCAGCTGCCCATATAATGCTTCTGTCCCTGTTCTGGTTTCCTCTAGGGAAACCAGCACTCCCCTTAAGGTGATAGCCGCCCTGAAAGATTGGGCAAAATCCCAACCAAGCACTATCGTTAAAACCAATACCAAAGCCGTAACAACAGCTTCAGGTAGGCTGCGCACCAAGTCTTCAAGAGGCCCATGTAAGACATGATTCACCAGAAGTGCCATAAATCCCCAGACAAGGGCGGAGCTTAAACAGATATGCCCTTTATATTGAAAACGTTGTCTGGAATAGTCCCAATATTTAATGTGAAACAGCCACTCCATACCGGCTCCGGTGACTAACTCCAAAATCGTGGCACAAATACATCCTGCAATATATATCATCACCGTATTTCTTTCAAAAACTAGGCCGACTATCAATAAAAGCATGGCGCCACTGCCATACAGAGGCAAAAAAGGGGCCTTCATAAAGCCCCGATTCACCCAGTGGCCGGTCCGTAAGGATACATACGAAGACTCAAAGCACCACCCGAAAAAACAATACATATAAAATATTAACAACCAATCTCTCACCCAATCTGCATGCATACAATCCCCTCTGCAGTCGGGTTCTAAGATCATAGTTCATTCAATCAGTAATATATCTACCTATATATCCGGATTTTCACCCGCTGCTTTCCTTTTTTGGTAGTATAACCAATTCCGTCATAAATAAACTTGCCAAAACCACGCACATTAATGACCTCGCCCACCTTACAGGTCCTACTGTTATTTTCAGTAAGTCTGCCATTCACAAATACCTTTTTGTCCCTGAAAAGAGCCAGGCTTTGACTCCGTGACAGATGATAAATCTGAGCCACCAGTCCGTCCAAGCGTTCACTGGCTACCAAATGCTCCTCCTCTGCCGGCTCTTGTTCCTGATATTCGCTGAGAGCATCCGCCATACTGCAGGATATATGGGTGTGCTTTACCCGGGTCAGTTCCAGGCATATATACTCTGCAATAGACTCCTGACAGAATAAAAATCCCTGTCTGTCACCCACCAAAATATCTCCTAACAAATCTCTGCTGATTCCCAGATGCATCAGTGCCCCAAGAAAATCTCTGTGAGAAAATTCGTCAGAAAATTTCTGCAGCAAAGGCTTCATGTGAATCAACGCTATAGGAAAGGGTTCCTCGTATCCCAATTCCTCCGGCTTGCCAAACCGCACCATCACCCGTTCTGCGTGCTCATGACCGCCAAATATGGTATATCCGGCATATCGCAGTTCTTCTTCCAGTTCCCCAAATATTGTCTGTTCCATCAAACCCAGCATAGGCGTAAAGGTAAACATATTCTGCTCATAGGAACGTCTTGCCAATTCCTTTAAACGACTTTTTAATTGTGCAATTTCCTTTTCTGTCGTCACTGCCATACTAATCCGCCTTCTTAAAAATATCATGCTGATACAGCTTGTCCTGTACAATAGTCTGACTGGAATACAGGCTGTAATATCTGCTGCACACAAAGCTTACCGCACAAGCTACTGCAAAGTATGCAATATCTCCTGTACCAAACATCTCAATGCCCAAAATAATAGAGGCTAAAGGTGCATTTACCACACCACAGAACAAGGCAATCATAGACACTGCTGCTGCCATTCCCGTCGGAAGCCCCATCAAAGGCCCTACTACACAACCAAAGGTGGCTCCGATAAAAAGAGTGGGCACGATCTCACCGCCTTTAAAACCGGATCCAATGGTAATTGCAGTAAATATCATCTTTAGGGCAAAAGCATACCATACTACAGGCTCTGTAAAACTTTGCTCTATCATATGTGTACCCGCACCATTATAGTCTCTGCTGCCGATCAGTAACGTCAAAAATACGATCACACAACCGCCCACAAATACACGTATATAAGGATTTGGGAGCCACTTTGCCAGCACATGAGCAGTCTGGTGCATCAAGACACAGAATATTATGCTTAAAATGCCACACAAAACACCTAAAATAATCACCTTTAACATCACGTCCGGACTAATGTGAGGCTGCAAAGCTACCGTATAGATTGTGGCCGTTGAGCCCATCAATCCCGCCACGTATTTGGCTACCACAGCAGATAAAATACAAGGCACTAGTGCCGCATATTGAACAGAACCAACCACCACAACTTCTATACTAAATACAGCTGCTGCAATAGGCGTTCCGAACATAGCAGAAAACACAGCACTCATACCGCATAGAATAGTAATATTGATATCCTCCCACTTAAATCGAAACAGCTTTCCGATAATAGAGCCCAGGCTTCCGCCCACCTGAAGTGCAGCCCCTTCTCTGCCGGCCGAACCGCCTGTCAAATGAGTCAAAATGGTTGACACAAAGATCAACGGAAGCATACGCAGAGGCACAGTATCCTCCGTCTGCGTGCTGATAAAAACCCAATTAGTCCCCGGGTCCTTCTTCAAGCCTGCATTACTGTAAATAAATACAATAAACAAACCGGCAAAAGGAAGCAGGTACAATAACCATCCATACTCCCCACGCAGTACCGTCACCTCATCAATATAATGATGAAATACACTTCCGATTGCGCCTCCTAACGTTCCCGATATAAATGCAATCACGATCCATCTCAAAAAATACAAATAATACTTCCCGGTCTTTATTAACCTTTGCTTTTGTAACATATGTACCCTCTCATAAGTTCACAATATCCTCACATCAAAAAAGTCTTTGACATGAGGATATCTTATCATTATATACTTCCGGAACTGTCTGCAGTCCCCGGACAAAGCATGTTTTTAGGCAAAACTTATTACTTCATCCTTTGGTGCCTTGACCTTCACTACAGAAAGAGCTTCTAAAACAGGTCCCTCTCCATGGTAGTCTTCCCAATACTTCTGCTCTACCACGGCAGTCACTTCCACCCAGTCCTGCTCTTTAAAGGCAGCAGCTCCGTTATAGTGACAGGCAAAGCCCAGAAAAGCCATATCGTCCTCACAGCAGGTCATGGCAAGTCTGCCCGGCACGAAATAATCCTTAGGAAAATGCTCCGGTCTTGATACTGTAGCTACAAACTTAACTGTTTTACCTACATACCTTTCTAAATGGTCCAGTGCATCCAAAAACCAGATGCCGTACTCCATATCTCCCAGTTCAATCACATCTGCATGTAGATCATAGGGCAAGTCTTCTTCAAACAGAGCATTCATTTCACCCTCAGAGTCCTCAAATACAATCTCTGCCTGCTGATTTACTGCCTTTACATTTCGTTTAAAATTCGACAGCTGCTCTTCTAAGCCATCACAGCGATTAAAAATGATCAACTCGGATTTGCGTAACATCTCTGCCAAAAGCGAACGCATATTGGTATAATACATTTGGAACGTACTGCCGTCAATGGTAGTAATCTGCTGTTCTACCTTCCAATGCCAAGGCAGACGCATCTCTTTAAAATTCCACATACCATTCCATTCAATAATAATACGGCCCGGCTTATACTTCTTCTCCAGTGCCAAAAGCTTTTCCGGTGTAAAGTCTTCCTGCACATCTATATATTCACAAACAGTACGGCTTTTCTTAAGTACCTTCTCCTCGTACTCTACCTCGCCCTCTTCACATACTATCAGCAGTGTGGTCTCTCGGGACTGAAAGTATGGCTGTGCAATGGTATAATTGATAAATTCACTTTTACCGCTCTCCAAAAAGCCATTAATTACATATACTGGTTTCATAATGCTCCTTATTTAATATGATGCCAGGGTCAAAAGCCATAAACCACGATATGCTTGCATAAAAGTGGTTTCATGGCTTAGTGACCCGCCCCGATTTGAGGATAAAAGTGGGATGAATGTCCCACGATATCCGAATATTGGGCAGGATTGTGGGAGTGCGAAGCACGTAACAATCCGTAAGGCATCTTTTGACCCCAACATCTTTAATATTTATTTTGCAAATAAAGCTTCTAATTGGTCCTCCTGCAGATTAGAACCAATCACACAAAGTTTTCCGGTAACTGCCGGGCTGCCCTGCCTGATATCAAACTCTCCCGGTACATAATCAAAGTAAATCCATGTGCCGTCTGATGTCGGAACCATGCCCTTGGCACGTAACACCATTCCGTACTCACCCTCATCCTCCAGAGCTTCCAAAATAGCCGTGATTTCTGCTACACTATACTGAACCGGAGTCTCCATACCCCAGCTGGTAAATACTTCATCTGCATGGTGGTGGCCATGTTCATGATGACCTCCGCAGCATTCATGTCCTTCTTCATGCTCATGGTCATGCTCGTGATGGTGACCATGATGACCGCAGCAGCACTCATGGTCTTCTTCATGCTCATGATCGTGCTCGTGATGGTGACCATGATGACCACAGCAGCACTCGTGTCCTTCTTCGTGCTCATGGTCATGCTCATGATGGTGGCCGTGATGACCGCAGCAGCATTCATGTCCTTCTTCGTGCTCATGGTCGTGGTGATGCTCATGATGATGTCTGTGCATCTCTTCAACTTCTTCCAGCATCTTAACCATCATATCATCTTCTGCTTCCATGGTTGTCAAAATATCTGTACCGGTAATCTGATCCCATGGAGTTGTAATAACCGTAGCATGGTCATTGTGTTCACGAATCAGTTCCACAGCCTTCTCCAATTTCTCCTGAGAAAGCTTGTCTGTTCTGCTGAGTACAATGGTATCTGCATGCTCAATTTGATTAATAAAAAATTCACCAAAATTCTTGATGTACATCTTACACTTGGTAGCATCCACTACTGCAACCTTGCTGTTTAACACGGCATCCACCTCGGTGTCTACATTTAAGACTGCCTTTTCTACATCAGAAAGCTTACCCACACCGCTTGGCTCAATAATCACGCGCTCAGGCTTATAAGTATCCAATACCTCTTTTAAAGAAGTACCAAAATCGCCTACCAGAGAACAGCATATGCACCCGCTGTTCATTTCCTTAATCTCAATACCTGCTTCCTTCAAAAAACCACCGTCAATACCGATTTCACCAAATTCATTTTCAATCAGTACCACCTTAGTATCTGCCAGTGCTTCCTGTAAAAGCTTTTTAATTAATGTGGTTTTACCGGCACCCAAAAAACCGGACATAATATCTATCTTTGTCATCATCAAAACCTCCGTTATTGTTTTAAATTTTATTTATTGAATATCTGCGCATAAAACGTCAGTTTTTGTTTGAATATTCCGCCGTTGCTTATGCTCCTTTTATTCAGTATTACCCGAATAAAATAATCCTTACTATTTATATATTAAAACTTCTTGTGCCACAAGTCAAGTTTGAGTATTTAGAACAAAGTGGACAAGTCCGCTTCGAACTCCCTAAATCCCGTGGTCCCCACGGGATTTGTTCCGCTTCCAGTGCGAATGTGCGGCTGTGAAGCAGCCTTCCTTAGCACATTCTGCACACCCTCGCGGGGCGTTTTTTATTACACAGGAAAGAGTGCTTTCCTGTGTAATAAAAAACCCACCATTACAGTGGGTTTAAAACAAAGCAGCCTATAAGCCGGGTTCTGTACATATTGCTATGTGATAATCATCTATCTAGACCTACCGTTACCGGCAGGCTCAAGCGATCTACCTGAAAACAGGCCGGGCCGACCTATCGTTCTCTGCTTGATCTTGCTTCGGATGGGGTTTACACGGCTCTTACTGTTACCAGTAAGACGGTGGTCTCTTACACCACCATTCCACCCTTACCAGTTGCCTGGCGGTTTCTTTTCTGTTGCACTAGCCTGGGAGTCACCTCCACCGGACGTTATCCGGCATCCTGCCCTATGAAGCCCGGACTTTCCTCACCCACAAAAGTGGCCGCGATTATCCGTACTACTTTGTCCATGTGGTATCATAGCATATGTATGCGGCTTTCGTCAAGGAAGAACCTTGCAGCAACTCACTTTATCCATAAATCGGTTCAAAATCTTCCGGTCCATGGCCACACAGTGGACAAGCAAACTCTGCAGGAAGCTCACTTCCTTCATATCTATAATTACAAATTCGGCAGCGCCAGCCCACGATTTTCTTATCTTCAGCTTTCTTTTCCGGCTTTGGCTTTACCTTATTTTGATAATCAGCATAGGTCAATGGTGCATGATCATTAATCAGCTTGGCATCCTCAACCTCTGCAATAAATAAAGTATGACTTCCCAAGTCCTCCATACTTACCACTCTGCAGCTGATCACTGCACAGGTCTGCCAACCCATATATGGTATGCCGTTTACATCCTGCGGTAAGACCAACTCTGACATCTTGTCTACATTTCTGCCAGACTGAAAACCGAAATACTTAACTGTCTCAAAAGTAACGGTATCATCCAAAATACTCAATGCAAACACACCGCTTTCTTTTAACAATTCACAGGTATAGTTGGTATTTAAAACTGAAATTACAACTCTTGTGGGACTGCTTGCCACCTGCATGCAGGTATTGGTGATACAACCATTCACCTTCTCTCCTAACTTAGTCGATAACATAAACACTCCATAGCTTAAGTTAAACATTGCATTATTATCCATTTCATACCTCCAGAATGATTTCAACGTAATCAAAAAGAAGCTTGCTATCATGAGCCTTACAGCACATTGCCCGAAAGTTCTTTACATCTGATATAAGATTACCTTATTTTCCCCGGTTCCGCAAGTCCCAAATATCCTCTCCTGTAAAATTTTTACATTCTCCAAAAAGTCTCCAAAAAAGATTTTTACAAAATTCAAAAAATAGCTTGCATTTTGTAAAATAGTTTGTTATACTAACCCTTGTGATTATTAATCACCTAGGGGAATCATCCAACGGCAGGATTCCGGTCTCCAAAACCGTCCATGGGGGTTCGAATCCCTCTTCCCCTGTATCATTAGCCTGAAATTGTTTATGACGATTTCAGGCTTTTTATTACGCAGGTAGGTTCCCTTTCCTGCGTAATAAAAATAGAGGACTCGAAAACTTGAGAGCAGACTGCCATAGCACATCAAAAAAGCCAGACCGTCCTCTGACAGCCTGACTTCCTTGCGCCATATTTCATTCTCTTATTTCTGTCTTTGCAAAATTTTCACTCATACTATAGCCATAGCACTTTATGATCGAAATACAGCTGATTAGTTCTTCTTAGATGTAGAATTCATCATATCTTCCATCTTCTGTTCGAATTCCGGTGAAAAAACATGCGGTTTTACTTTTTTGAATTCTTCGTCCAGTATACCAAGTTCTCTCACTACAACTTCCTTCAAACAATCACAAATTTTGTTATTTTTCATGTAAATCCCCCTTCTGCATAGTTTCTATTCGCGTTAAAATTTGTAATCTTGCCGGTCTTTACTCCCCCATAATTCTGTAAATATCCAAAAGCTTAATAAATCCTTTTGTTGCAGGATGTATCCAATAAAAACAGGCCGCAATTACATGTGACACAGAAAACTTCTTTGTCTTATATATATAACGGAATTTGTCTCCATTTGTCCCTTTTTTCTGAAATTATCTTTTACTGCAATTCAGACACATATATCAACAGTTCTGATAAATCCCCTTGCTTGTATCCGGCAATATCCTTGCCCTGTTTATTCAGCAGGCACTTTGTGCAGAGAAATGTGCTCATACCAAGTTGCTCTGCGATCATATCTTCCTCTACGTTATTACCCACCATCAAGCATTCTTCCGGCAACACCCCTACCTTGTCCATAATTTCCTTATAATAGTCCAAATTCGGCTTACTGTGACGAGAATTCTCGTATGTGGAAATATAAACAAAATCCTCCGGAGAAAGTCCTGCCCAACGAATGCGACTTTCTGTAGCCACCCGTGGAAAAAGGGGATTCGTAGCAAGCACCAGTCGATACCCCATGTGCTTCAACTTAGTAATCACCTCTGCAGCCTCCGGGTCAAAACCACACACATGCTGTACCCTCTGAAACTCATTTATATAAAAATCCTCAAAAACTCCTTCGTCCTGTCGACATTTTTCACCATAAATATCTGTAAATGCCCGCCAAAACATCTCTTCATTGGTACATGCTCCGGAATTGTTCACCATGGCCTTAACACCGGTCCAAATAGACTTTAAAAGGCTCTGGGGTTCATACCCCAAGGGCGCCAATTTCTCTGCCAATCCTTTAAAATATGCCCCCACAAATGCATCTTCATCCATAGGCAAAAGTGTTCCGTCTAAATCAAAAAAAATTGTAGTTAATTTCATCTGTAGTCTCCCCACTATCATTCTCTTATTTTCTCATAAAAATTATAAGGCATTTTTCGTGTCATAACAAACTCCATCCAGCTTGGTTTCTACTAGATCATGTAATAGACATGTTAAAGCATTCGTATTCGAACACGGTTCTCTAGGATTATGCGGCTACTGTAGTAAAATCCTGTCCACTGTTACAAATTCATATCCTTCCTTCAGCAGCTCATCCACAATCTGAAGCGCCGCCTCTACACTGGTAGCATATTCATCATGCATTAAGATAATAGCATGATCCTCCGCCTTATCTAATACTCTTTTTACAATTTGTGCGGTATTTCCGCTACACCAATCCAAAGGATCTATATCCCACAACACCGGAAACATATCAATTTCCTGCTCTATAGATTTGTTCCAATCACCGAAAGGCGGTCTCACATATTCAATGTTTTGCTCCAAAATCCCCTCCAGTACCCGATTAGTCTCCTGAAGCTCCTGCAAAAAAAAGTCCTCTCCCACGCTGGAAAGCTGCACATGATGAAAAGTGTGATTTCCCACAATATGTCCATCCTCCTGCATCCGTTCAATCAGCTCCGGATACAATGTGGCGTTGGCTCCGGTCACAAAAAAAGTAGCTGTTACTCCACGTTCCTTCAAGCCATCCAAAAGCTTCGGTGTATAAATGGGATGGGGGCCGTCATCAAAGGTAAGCGCAATGATCTTCGTACCGTCCTGTTCTGTCACCACATAACCGGTCACAGTTTCTATAGCTTTCTCTAATATATCATGCATATCCGTTCTGAACCAAAAGAGCAGGCCGAGGATTAAAACAAAAATCCATAATCTCTGTCCTGCTCTTTTTATACATTTTATCATATTTATTTTAGCCTCAAAAGGATTTTTATACAATTTATGCTTATACCTTATCCCTTAGAAGCCCTTATATGCAAACTGCATCGTCCATATTAGAATCTGCATCCGGCCTTTCTCCGAATATTACAGACTAAATAAACTGATTCTTCTCTGCACTATAATGATAATCAATTCGAGCCAAAACGTTCTCTATCTCAGACTTTCCCACATCTAAATCCTCACACAATGCATCTAAATCCTTATAAAAATCTCGCAATCGCATATTTATAAAGCTTAGCAACATCACTGGGTCCTTTGGTATCATACTACATCCTTTCTGCAGATAATTTATCCTTGTCTGTGTGCCTTAAGTGCGTCCCCTTCCACATCGATCAGAATGGTATCCCCTGCTTGTACACCGTCACCTAAAATCAGGCGGGCGGCCAGTGTTTCAACCGTCCTTTGCATAAATCGCTTCAACGGACGAGCTCCGTAAACCGGGTCGTAGGCGCTGTCTGCGATAAACGCTTCTGCCTTAGGGGTGAGACGAATCATCAATTCTTTATCTGCCAGTCGCTTATTGACATCTGCTAAAATCAAATCAATAATATGCCCAACATGCTCTTTTGTCAATGGTTTAAATAAAATTGTCTCATCCAGACGGTTCAAAAACTCCGGTCTGAAATGTGCACGAAGTTCCTGCATCACCATTTCCTCTGCTTCCAAACGAATATCACCAAACTCGCTGATACCCTCTAACAAGTAATTAGCACCGATATTGGATGTCATAATCAAAATGGTATTTTTAAAATCCACGGTACGGCCCTGAGAATCGGTAATACGTCCGTCATCCAGTACCTGTAAAAGTACATTAAACACATCCGGATGGGCCTTTTCAATCTCATCAAAAAGTACCACGGAATAAGGCTTTCTGCGCACTGCCTCGGTCAGCTGTCCACCTTCCTCATATCCTATATATCCCGGAGGCGCTCCTATCAGTCTGGATACGGAGTATTTCTCCATATATTCACTCATATCGATACGTACCATATTGGACTCATCATCAAATAAAGCTTCTGCCAGGGACTTGGCAAGCTCAGTCTTACCTACACCGGTAGGACCTAGGAATAAGAAGGAACCTATTGGCTTGGTAGGGTCCTTTATCCCTGCCTTGGAACGAAGGATAGCCTCTGTCACCTTCTGCACGCCTTCCTCCTGACCTACTACACGCTTATGCAGCTCTGCATCCAAATGCAATATCTTACTGCGCTCCCCTTCCGTCAGCTTCGCCACCGGAATGCCGGTCCAGCGGCTGATAATGCGGGCAATTTCTTCATCGGAAACATTCTCATGAACCAAAGTATTGTCTGCTGCCTGGACCTTTTCCTCAGCCTGTGCAAGTTCTCTCTTCAAATTCGGCAGCTTACCATAGCTTAGCTCTGCTGCCTTCTCCAAATCCCCCTTCTGGCTGGCGATCTGAATTTGACGATTGACCTCCTCAATCTCTTCCCGAAGACCGGAAAGTCGCTCTACACTTTTCTTCTCATTGTCCCACTGAGCCTTCTGCACCTTAAAAACTTCCTTGAGCTCTGCAAGCTCTGCCTGAAGGGCTGCCAGTCTGTCCTGACTTAGTTTATCCGTTTCTTTCTTAAGGGCTGCCTCCTCTATCTCCATCTGTGTCACTCTACGCTGCAGCTCATCCAACTCTGTAGGCATGCTGTCCAACTCCGTTTTAATCAGTGCACAGGCCTCATCCACCAGATCAATAGCCTTATCCGGCAGAAAACGGTCAGAAATATATCTGTGTGAAAGCATAGCTGCACTGACAAGCGCATTGTCCAAAATCTTCACTCCATGATACACCTCGTAGCGCTCCTTTAACCCACGCAAGATGGAAATGGTGTCCTCTACGGTAGGTTCCTCTACCATAACAGGCTGGAAACGACGTTCCAGTGCAGCATCCTTTTCAATATACTGTCGGTATTCATCCAGAGTGGTAGCTCCGATACAATGCAGTTCTCCTCTGGCAAGCATAGGCTTTAACATATTGCCTGCATCCATAGCACCATCCGTTTTCCCGGCCCCTACAATGGTATGCAGTTCATCAATAAATAGAATAATCTGCCCGTCACTGTTCTTTACATCCTCAAGGACAGCCTTTAAACGCTCTTCGAACTCACCACGGTACTTGGCACCTGCCACCAGAGCACCCATATCTAGGGAAAAAATCTTCTTATCCTTCAGCCCCTCAGGCACATCACCTCGTACAATACGCTGAGCAAGACCTTCTACAACAGCGGTCTTACCTACACCCGGCTCACCTATTAAAACCGGGTTATTCTTAGTCTTACGGGACAAAATACGAATCACATTGCGAATCTCAGCATCTCTGCCAATCACCGGATCCATCTTGCCCTCTCTTGCCTTCTCCACCAACTCCTGACCGTATTTATTCAATGTATCGTAGGTAGCTTCCGGATTATCACTGGTGACACGCTGATTCCCACGGACTGTACTAAGGGCCTGTAAAAACCGCTCTCTGTTAATGCCAAATTCCCGGAACAAAGCTTTCAACGCTCCGTTAGGTCCATGCAGTAATGCCAAAAACAAATGCTCTACGGACACGTACTCATCTCCCAAAGCCTTTGCTTCATCCTCTGCACGCAAAAAAGCCTTATTGAGATCAGCTCCTATCTGCAGTTGTCCTCCCTGCACCTTCACACGTCTCTGAAGCGCCTGCTCTACAGCATTTTGAAAATACACAAGCTGAATATCCATCTTCTCAATAAGCTTACTGATCAGACTATCCTCCAGAGTGAGCAAACTGTAAAGCAAATGCTCCTGCTCTATTTCCTGATTGCCATACTCTACTGCTAACTTCTGGCAGCCTTCCACTGCCTGTATAGATTTCTGTGTAAATTTTGTAATATTCATAACCCATCCTCCCTCTTACGTCAGGCACCTATGATCAGCACCTACAGAATGTTTTATTTGTTCTACATCTAATATAACACACTTTTCTGTGATTGCAAGTATAATTTTATAAAAAAAGATAAAGATGTTTTTGAATATTTTACACTTTTTTAATACAGTTTACAAAATCCATTTATTGACAATAAATCCGGGGTAATGTAACATTATAATATACTATGATGCCAGGGTCAAAAGCCATAAACCACGATATGCTTGCATAAAAATGGTTTCATGGCTTAGTGACCTTCCCCGATATAAGGATAAAAGTGGGATGAATGTCCCACGATATCCGAATATTGGGCAGGATTGTGGGAGTACGAAGCACGTTACAATCCGTAAGGCATCTTTTGATCTCAACATCAGAATATATGTATAGAAAGAGGACTTGCTATGGCTGTAATGGATGAATTTAAAGAAGAAAGAGAGCAGGTGAAGGCTCAGCCTTTTAAGAAGCGACTGGAATATTTTATGGACTATTACAAATGGCATGTGGTTATCATTGCTTTTGCCCTGATTTTCTGCATCAGCATGATATACCATTTAATGACCAGCAAGGATACTGCGTTTATGGCGGTATTGATAGACTGTATTGCTAATGAAGAGACGACAGATCAGTACACAGCCGAATTAGAAGAGCTTTTTGGCATTGATACCCAAAAGGAGGAAATCTTTTTGGACAGTTCTTTCCAGATAAGCGTAGAGGCCAATTCCAGTACCACTGAGATTCTATTTGTGCGTATTGCCGCTCAGCAATTGGATGTCATGCTTTCTCCGGAAGATATTTTCGATCGCTATATATACAATGACGTTTTTATAGACCTTAGAGAAGTCCTTTCGCCGGAACAGTTGGCTTATTATGAGGATTCTTTCTATTACGTAGATTATGCCAAAATCCTTGATCAGACCGAATACGAGGCAACCCTTACGGATATTGATTATATAGACACTACCAATCACCGTTCTACAGAAGGCATGGATCAGCCCATTCCGATTGGCATTTATGTGACAGGCTCAGAGGATTTTCAGAAGCATTATATCTTTAGCAGTGACAACCAGGAGGTTGTATTTGGCCTTGCTGCTTATTCTGAACACATGGATTATGCTCTGCAATTCTTAGACCATATGACCGGCCGCTTGGACTAATATCGCAACTTAATATCACATTTAGTATTATCAAAAAACTGACCCTGAGGACTTACGCCCTCAAGGTCAGTTTTTTGATTTCTTTTGTCTTTGTGGCAATCCATTTATTCCGAAAAGGCACTCTCGCTTTTCCGGCATATATTTTCCACAAAGAAATCTCCTGCCAATATTTATATAAAATTTTCAATAAAGGGCTTCTTCTATTTTTTTAATTAGAAAAGAGGCTGAAATCCACGGAAATACGCGGTTTTCCACTATTTTTTCTGATAATTTGGGTACAAAAAAAGACCCTGTTTCAGAGTTTTTACGCTTTTTTACAAGGACTTTGGATCTATATTATAAAAGTGAACACGATATGTAACTATGCATACGGCGCCAAATGGTTAGCATTTAGCTTAAAATAAAAGAGACAGCCTGTTCCGGTTCAAAATGAGCCGAAGCAGGCTGTTATTTATTTCTTGCCAAAAAGTTTCGCAAAAAAGCCTTTTTTTGGGGGTTCCTCTTTAACAGAAGGATTACTTGTTTTCACATCTTCTTTGGTGTTGTTTTCCGAACCATAAATCATCTTCCCATCAGACAAAATCACAATAGAAATATCATCATACATTTTATTCAATTGTTCAATATTTGTCTTGAAGGCATCTAAATCATCGCCGCCAGTCACAATTTGAATTATATATTTATCCAACTTCACATTTGGATTGCTTGCAAAGGTCGTGTGTAAACCCTCAATTCCACCCTGAAAACAGAGGGTAATTGAATTAACAAATCGAGGATCATAATTAACATTTGCCAAATAAGAAAGACCACCCTGTGAAGGCACAGGCATAGTAGTAGGTATAAACTGCTTGCCCACAGATTTAGCAAGGCTTGTCTTCTCCCTTACTCTTACTTCCGGATCCGGATCGTGCATCAGTTGGGCAGCTTCTCCAGTAAGTCCTGCGATAATTCCATTATTGTGCATCTCATTGATTGCATTCTGCATAATAACATATAATTGCATCTGAAGATCTTTTTTTGTCTCCAGGCGATCGTATAACATCTTTACGAATTGTTCCATAGAATTGTTCTCCCTTATGCTTGATTTGTTTATATATCTAAAACCGAAAGTATCTTTTATCCTGCAATTGCTTCATCAAATGCCTTGTATAATACCTTCTTTAAACTCACACATATCGGCAAACTAATCATCATCACAACTACATCTGCCACAAATGCATATGAGTTTTTTATTATCCTGAGTATCATTGGCTGCGCATGTATCATGGCTTCAACAAGTGATTTATTTCCAAGCATTGCTATGGCAACCAATACCAAGATAGAAACTCCTATAACTAAATGTCTTGACCATTGCTTTTTCATTCTTGATGTCATCTTACAAGTTAACCCAACAATAAGCCCGATGACAAGATTTCCAATTGCCCATCCTGGCATACCACGCAACCCGCTTGTAAGTAAGCAATACAAAACAACGCCAAAGCCACCAACAGCCATACCACTAATCGGTCCAAAATAATAGCAGAAAACCGTCATTACAACATATCCCAAACAAAGATAGTACTTTTCGAATACTGAAACCTACAGGCAGAGAGATAAAACAACAAATAGCTCCATTCCCATCGCAGTGATACAGATTTTCTTGGTGGATTGACTCACTTTGTTCGCCTAGCTTTCCTTAGATTCTGGCTAACGATGCATTCTTATAGGAATCATCATCAGTAACTTCTTTAATAACCTTAAGCTGCTTCGGGAATACAATCTTTGCATTCTCATCACTCAGCTCGATTTCAGCAATAGCTTTATCGTTCCAAAACGGATATACATCAATTTCAAAATACTGATTCTCATATGTAAGACAATATCTTGTCTTGCGAATCTGTCGCTTAGTCGTATCTGCCTCCATCAAAAGTTTTAGATATTCTGCCTGCGACAAGCGTCGTTCAATCTCCACACGCTTCACATCAGACACTTTTCTCTTGATTGTCTGAAAGTAGATGTAGTTTCCGTCAACACCGCGCTGGCGAACGCGAACTTCCTCACCGGCAGCACTGTTAAGATATGTTTGGATAATCTCTATGCGCTGACAGGAAGGATTGCTCTCAAGCCACTTGATATCCGGATACTCAATCAGATATTTTCGTTCAATTTCATAAGGTTCGGGTTCGCCCAAGAAAGAAGCGATTTCTGCAACCAATTTCTTCATCTTATCTTCAAAAGATGAAGTATTATCAATTACACGCAGGTGAGGATGACCGGTCCAAGCTGAAATCAATTTGTCATCCAATGCTGCAGCTTCCTCAACTGTTTCAGTTCTTGCGGAGTTGTTCGCAGTTGTATAAAACTCTTCTGCACCTTTTGCTGCAGTAACCAGATGAAAAATCGCATCGTAGTTATCACGAAGTTTCACTTCATTGGAACCGATAAACTGTATTGCCTCAGCAAATTCGATGTCATCCATATATGCTTTGTTGTCAAGGGTGCCACGATCACAAACGATGAGGACTTTGTCAACTGCCATGGTACGAGCAGCTTGCTCAAAAATATTTTCCTTTTCGATCTGCAGTTTCAACTGGCATTTCTGATATTCCACATTTGTACCGCATGTCCACGGTGCAACACCACCGGTAATAAGTTCGGTTGCCGTCTCCGGAACAAACAGTACGATATAACCCATCTGAGTAAACGCGTTTTGTACCCAACTCATCGCAGTAGATTTACCTGCGCAAGGACCGCCAGTTATAACAATTTTTGAAATCTCCATTTCTCTTTCCTCATCTCTCATTGATAGCAACTCGTTAATATCAATCTTAAAAAGCGCTGCCAGTTTTCTGATTACATTTGTTGTCGGTTTCGACTTTCCTGTTTCCCATTTTGAGACGGCCTTATTGGTCACGCCAAGCATTTCAGCCAGCTCAGTCTGTGAAAGATTAAGCTGTGTTCTTAACTCCAGGATCTTATTTCCGAAAGCGTAATCGTTCATGAGATATCACCCTCTTTCTTACAAACTTATTATAAGCCGAATGACACTGCAGGACAAGTCCCGCAGTGTCGAATATCGGTAGAACCTTATTTCTTGCCAAATAATTTTCCAAAAATCCCCTTTGGCTTTGGAAGACTCTGATAGTTGTTTAGATCTGCCAACAGTTCCTCACAAGTTTGATATCTTTCATTAGGATTTGGTTGAATACACTTTGAAATAATGTATTCTAACCCTTTAGGAAGATTTGGATTAATCATACAAATCGGCTTTATCTCATATGGTGGATCTGTCGTATTAATTCCTGTCACAAGACGAAACATTGTCATACCTAATCCAAAAATATCTGAACGAGGATCTGTCTTTCCATGATACCCCTCTGGTGCAGCATGTCCTCTTGTTCCTATACTGCATGCATCAAGTTCTTGTAGTGCATCATCTTTATTATCTTATCTAAAATACTTCACACCGGATTCAAAGATCTTCAGATCCTGTTCGCCGTAGATATTAATAGCTACACTATCACCTCTACGCTCGGAGTGTGCCATCTTACCGAAACATCTGCCGTCCGGAGAGGTGATACCTTCGATAGAAGCATAGGAACCATTGATGTTCCACTCTTCGTCCATGGATACATTACCCATGTAGTCAGCATACTGAGTAGCAACCTGGCCGTTTGCAAAGAGCTTGTCAATCCATTCCTTAGGAGCTACGAAACGTCCCTCACCGTGAGAAGCCGGGTTACAGTAGGTAGCACCAAGCTCAGCGCCCTGTAACCATGGGGACTTATTGGATACAACCTTGGTGTAAACCATCTTGGAGATGTGACGATTAATGGTGTTGAAGGTAAGTGTTGGAGAATCTTCCTTCTGACCTACGATTTCACCATATGGTACCAAGCCAAGTTTAATCAGGGCCTGGAAACCGTTACAAATACCAAGTGCAAGACCATCTCTTTCATTTAAGAGCTTCATAACTGCTTCCTTCATCTTTTCATTCTGGAATGCAGTTGCAAAGAACTTCGCAGAACCGTCCGGTTCATCACCTGCTGAGAAACCACCTGGGAACATAATAATCTGTGCCTGGCCGATTGCTTTTTCAAATACCTCTACAGAATCACGAATGTCTGCTGCTGTCTGGTTCTTGAATACCTTTGTAATTACGTTTGCACCGGCTCTTTCAAATGCCTTTGTGCTGTCGTATTCACAGTTGGTACCCGGGAATACCGGAATAAATACAGTTGGCTTCGCTATCTTGTTCTTGCAAACATAAATGCTGTCCGCTTTATAAACATCACTATTTACAGGAGTTGTATCAAGCACTGCCTTGGTTGGGAATACCTTCTCTAAGGTGCCTGTCCAAGCTTTTAAAGCTTCCTTCATAGTAATTGTAGTATTTCTGTAAGTAAATGCTGCGTCATGGTCAACTACACCGAGAACCTTTGCTGCAGCAACCTTCACTACTTCATCTGCACCTGCCGGTGTACATTCTACTACCAGGTCACCGATTGCACCCTTGAATAAATCTTCTAAGGAAAGCTCGCTGTTTACCTGAACGCCGAGGCCGTTACCAAATGCCATCTTGGACATAGCAACTGCCACACCCTTTGTATCTACGCTGTATGCAGAAACAATGTAACCAGCCTTCATAGCTGCAAGCACTGCGTCATATGTCTTCATAACAGAAGCATATACCGGAACGTCAAATGCATCCTTTTCTAAGGAAACCTGTAATAACACATTGCCTGCTGCCTTTAATTCAGGAGTAACAATGTCGCTGCTCTTTGCTACATCAACTGCAAAGGAAACTAATGTAGGAGGTACGTCGATATCACCGAATGTACCGGACATAGAGTCCTTACCGCCGATAGATGGTAAGCCAAAGCCCATCTGTGCGCTGTATGCACCAAGGAGAGCAGCAAATGGCTGGCTCCAACGCTTTGGTTCTTCGCTCATTCTGCGGAAATATTCCTGGAATGTGAAACGAATCTTGGAATAATCGCCGCCGGAAGCAACAATCTTACTCATGGACTC
>JAZRLF010000034.1:0-22844 GCA_045646695.1 Lachnospiraceae bacterium | reverse complement strand
TATTCTGCTTCAGGGACGTTCTCACTCCATGAAAATGCGTAGCGGTACTAAGCTCAGACTGCGACTATCGTCTTGCTTCGCTAAGGACCGACGCTTTTCAAGGCCCTTCAGCCAGAACATATAATGCGCCGGCAGACAGACACTGAGTTTCGCAAACACCAACCAAGATATATAAGTAAAAATCAGCGGAAATCACATATTTTGACAAAATCACGCAAATTAAATCTTTACTTCATAAGCAGCGAGGATGTATAATAATTCCATAAGGCTGTGATTGGCTTTTGCCTACAGCCATTAATCTGTTAAAAGCATTACATTGGACATGGAATATGGATAGTACACTTTTGGAACAATTAGAAAAAATCACGCCTGAAGAGCGAGCTCATATGAGTGGTCAGGCGGCTATAGACAAGTCTATCTATACCAACAACAGCAGTTTCGAGATCGACTCCAAGTTGTTTTTAAAAAAGCAACGGCTGGTTACGGTACGGCCCCATACCAGATTTGTGGATTTTCCGGAGCACAAGCACAATTATGTGGAGATTGTCTACATTTGTAAGGGGAGTATTACCCACTGTATCGATGGTAAAGAGCTGGTAATGAAGCAGGGGGACTTACTCCTGCTTAATCAGCATGTAAAGCATGGTGTAAAGAAAGCAGGAGAGGGCGATATCGGCATTAATTTTATTGCTTTACCGGAATTTTTTGATATTCCTTTGGAGATGCTTTCCGAGCACAATGTTATCGCTGATTTTTTAAGCAGTATTTTCAGAAGTAATGAAGCTTTGCCACATTATTTGCTGTTTAAGCTGGAATCTCACAAGATGATAGAAAATCTTATCGAGAATATGCTGTTGTCCATTATTAATGAAAATGTAAAGGACGATATTATTAATCAATATTCCATGGGAATGGTCTTTTTGTATCTGATGAATCATCTGGAGAGTTTGACGGAAAATTCTTCCCAAAGCTATAAAGACATCGTGGTGCAGGCTACCTTAAAATACATAAACAGCTGGTATAAAGAAGCCAGTCTCAGCAAGGTTGCAGAGGATTTTAATATGTCAGTATCCAATCTGAGCAAAATCATCAAGTCTTGTACCGGCTTTACCTTTCAGGAGCATTTGATGCGAAAGAGATTTCAAAAGGCAGTCATGTTCTTGACAGAAACGGATATGCCGGTGGAGGAGATTGCGGCTGCAGTAGGCTATGAAAATTTCAGCTTTTTCTTCAGGCAGTTTAAGGCGCGTTTCGGTATGACGCCCAAGAAGTACCGCAGTAGCTGCCGATAGAAAATAAGGACAGTTTTTTTGGAAATAAGAACCTAGATTCATATGCATTTTTATGATAAAGTATAATCAATAAAATAGGAGGTGATGCTATGAATTATTATTTAGCTGTAGACATCGGCGCATCCAGCGGCAGACATATCTTAGCCTGGGTGGAGGACGGCCAGATTAAGATGCAGGAGATTCACCGTTTTTCCAACGGCATGCAGAAAAAGGACGGACACCTTTGCTGGGATTACGAGAAGCTTTTCGGAGATATCGTTGATGGCTTAAAGAAGTGTAAGGAACTTGGCAAGATTCCTCAGAGCATGGGTATTGATACCTGGGGCGTGGATTATGTATTATTGGATGCTGAAGGTAAGGCACTGGGTAATACATATGGTTACAGAGATTCACGTACCAACGGCATGGATGAAGTACTGTATCAGACCATTTCCTTGGAAGACTTGTATGCTCGTACAGGTATTCAGAAGCAGATGTTTAATACCGTTTATCAGTTAGTAGCAGCAAAGACACAGGAGCCTGAGATGTTAGAGGCTGCTGACAAGCTGTTGATGGTACCGGATTATTTGAATTATCTGCTGACAGGCGTTGCCAAGAGCGAATACACAGAGGCTACCACAGGTCAGCTGGTAAATCCTGACACAAAGGATTGGGACTATGAGCTGATTGAGATGTTAGGTATCAAGAAGGAGCTTTTTATACCACTTACCACAGCGGGTACCAGAGTGGGCGGATTAAAGCCTGAACTCGTAGAGCAGGTTGGTTTTGATTTAGAGGTTATGCAGATTGCATCTCACGACACTGCTTCTGCGGTTATGGCAGTACCTAGCATGGGCATGGAGACTGTTTATATCAGTTCCGGCACCTGGTCTTTGATGGGTGTAGAGAATATGGAGGCTATTTGTACACCTGAGAGCTGCAAGGCAAACCTGACCAATGAAGGCGGTTATGAATACCGTTACCGATTCCTCAAGAATATTATGGGTCTGTGGATGATCCAATCTGTACGTCATGAATATGATGACAAGTATTCCTTTGCAGAGCTTTGTGCTATGGCAGAAGAGGTAAAGACATTCCCATCTCGCGTGGATGTTAATGATGACAGCTTCTTTGCTCCGGAAAGCATGATCGCTGCTATTCAGGAATACTGCGAGAAATCCGGACAGCCTGTTCCTAAGACACCGGGTGAGGTATCCACAGTAGTTTACCAGAGCTTGGCAGACAGCTACGGACAGACCGTACAGGAAATCGAAGCCATCACAGGCAAGAATTATGAAGCGGTTAATATCGTAGGCGGCGGTGCCAACGCAGATTATTTGAGCCAGCTGACTGCAAACAGCACAGGCAAGACTGTATACGCAGGTCCTACAGAGGCAACTGCTATCGGTAACCTGACAGCTCAGATGTTAAAGGCAGGCGAATATGCAAGCCTTGAGGAAGCACGTAAGGGTATCTTTAAATCTTTTGCAGTAAAGACCTTTCAGCCACAATAAGTAATAAAGATTCTTTGTGGCAAAGACTTTTCAGCTACAATAAGTATTAAAGATACTATGCGATAAAGCTTTTTAATTTACAGTAATTTACAAAAATATATAAGGAGACGAACACAATGACACGTTACGAAGAAGCGAAAAAAATCTATGCAGGCATTGGCGTTGACACAGATGCAGCCATTGCCAAATTAAAAGAAATCCCTGTATCTCTTCATTGCTGGCAGGGTGATGACGTTATCGGTTTTGACCATGACGGCCCTTTAACAGGCGGTATTCAGACTACAGGTAATTATCCTGGTAAGGCTACTACACCGGAGCAGTTATTACAGGATATGGACAAGGTTATGAGCTTAACCCCTGGTAAGAAGAAATTAAACGTACATGCATGCTATGCTATTTTTGAAGATGGCGAATTTGCAGACAGAGACAAATTAGAGCCAAAGCATTTTGCAAAATGGGTTGAATTTGCAAAAGAGAGAAATATGGGTATCGACTTTAACCCAACATTCTTCTCTCACGACAAGGTAAAAGACGGACTGACATTATCCAGCCCTGATGAAGAAACCAGAAAGTTCTGGATTGAGCACGGTAAAGCATGTATCCGCATTTCTGAATATTTTGCAAAGGAAACAGGCATCCCATGTGTTATGAATATCTGGACCGGTGACGGTTACAAGGATATCCCTGCGGACAGAATGGGTCCTAGAATTCGCTACAAAGAATCTATCGAAGCTATTTTAGCAGAGCCATACGACAAGAACCTGGTTAAGCCTTGTGTAGAATCCAAGGTATTCGGTATCGGTGTAGAAGCCTTTACAGCAGGCAGCGCAGAGTTCTCTTTAAGCTTTGCAGCTATGCATGACGGATGTCTTCCGCTGATGGACAACGGACATTATCATCCGACAGAAGTTGTTTCCGACAAGATTCCTGCATTACTTGCTTTCTTCCCGGAAATCGCTTTACATATTACCAGACCTATTCGTTGGGACAGTGACCATGTAGTACTCTTTGATGATGAAACCAAAGAGATGGCTAAGGAAATCGTACGTAACGATGCTCTTGACCGTGTATACATGGCTCTTGACTACTTTGATGCAAGCATCAACCGTATTTCTGCATGGACAGTAGGTTTCCGCAGCTGGCAGAAGGCACTTTTAAGTGCACTTTGTACACCAAACGAGTTACTTAAGAAGCTTCAGGATGAAAACCGCATGTCTGAGCTTATGGTAATGCAGGAAGAAATCAAGACTTATCCGTTCGGCGATGTTTGGGCTGAGTACTGTGCACAGTGCGGCGTAGCAGCAGGCGCAGAATGGTTCAAGGAAGTAGAAGCTTACGAGCAGGAAGTTTTATTGAAGAGATAATTTTGTCAGGACAATTATTTTGTCCAAGATAATAATGCAGTGAAGATGATTATTTAATTCCAAATGATAATATTATTAAGGCAATTATTTTCTTCAACTGGATTATGTTGTTAAGTTATTTATTTCTTTCATAAGATAAAATTTAATAATGAAAATGGCTAAGGTCGGCAGACTTTTTGTTTGCCGGCCTTAAAATGTGGCCCTGGACAGCAGCGTGATGCAGCAAAATCTGCTGACGGTGAAATACCCAAAGGCATCGGTGTTATTCCTCAGACATACGAAATTTACGCCGGATGAGATGTATATTACAATTAATACACCGGGCGGGAATGCCACTTATCCGGTGAAGGTACTCAAACTACAGAAATATGCCGTGGATGAAATTTTTGATAAGAAGTTGTTATTTTTTATTCCGTTCCACATTTTTGTTTACGAAAACCAATTTTTGGTATACAATAAAGATGACAAGAAATTGGCAGAGCTTCAGGGCGTATACCGGGATATCTGGGAGCGGCTGGAAGCCTTGTGCAGGGAACAAAAGATAAGCGCATATACCCGATATATCATTATGGCTATGTCCAGGAATGTATTGGAACGTATAGCGGAGAAATATGAAAATATCAGAAAGGCATTAGGTGAGATTATGGGCGGAAAAGTATTGGATTATGAAGCAAAGCGTATTTATAACGCAGGAAAAAGCGAAGGAAGAATGGAAGGAGCAGTAAATGCATATATTTCGCTGTTCAAGGATGGAATTATTTCTATGGCAGAGGCAGCAAAACGTCTTAGTATGACCGAAGAGGAAGTGCAGAAGCATATATAAAGGGAATTTTCAATTAAATTTAACAGAAAATTCCTAAATTACTACTAGCCATAAGCCGGAAATTATGCTACAATCTTGTAATGAATGTGTTATTGCAGAAGTGTTTGGACACATACATTACAAGTGCGTAGCATTTTTGCTGACACGACTACACACAAAAGTTATTTAGGAGGAACTCTGACATGAGTTTAAAGGTAGAAAACTTAGAAAAAAATATGATTAAGCTTACTATTGAGGTAGAAGCTTCTGAATTAGAAAAGGCTATCGAAAAGGCTTATCAGAAACAGAAAAACCAGATCAATATCCCTGGTTTCCGTAAGGGTAAAGCACCACGTAAGATGATCGAGAAGATGTACGGCGTAGGCGTATTTTATGAAGATGCTGCCAATGCTTTGATTCCTGAGGCATACAGCAAGGCTTTAGATGAATACGAAGGTACAGAAATCGTATCCAGCCCTACTATTGATGTTGTTCAGATTGAAGCTGGCAAGCCTTTCATCTTTACTGCAGAGGTTGCTATTAAGCCTGAGGTTACTCTTGGCCAGTACAAGGGCGTAGAGATTGACAAGGTAGAAGCTACAGTTTCCGCAGAAGAGGTTGACGCAGAGATTAAGCGTGAGCAGGAAGCAAATGCAAGAGAGATTTCCGTAGAAGGCAGAGCTGTTAAGGACGGCGATATGACCGTTATCGATTTTGAAGGCTTTGTAGATGGTGTAGCATTTGATGGCGGTAAGGGCGACGATTATCCTCTTACCATTGGTTCCGGTGCTTTCATTCCGGGCTTCGAAGAGCAGTTGATCGGTGCTGAAATCGGTGCAGAAGTTGAAGTAAATGTTACTTTCCCAGCAGAGTATCATGCAGCTGATTTGGCTGGCAAGGAAGCAGTTTTCAAGTGCACAGTTAAGGAAATCAAAGAAAAAGAATTACCTGAATTAGATGATGAGTTTGCATCTGAAGTATCTGAATTTGATACTATGGAAGAATACAAGGCTTCTGTTGAGAAGAAGTTAGCTGAGAAGAAGGCTGCTGATGTGAAGAATGCAAAAGAAAATGCAGTAGTGGATGCAGTAGTTGCGAATGCAACTATGGACATTCCTGCTGCTATGATCGAGACACAGCAGAGACAGATGGTAGATGACTTTGCACAGAGATTACAGATGCAGGGCTTATCTTTAGAGCAGTACTTCCAGTTCACAGGCATGACAGCATCTGCTATGATGGATCAGGTTAAGCCACAGGCTGAAAGCCGTATTAAGTCCAGCTTAGTATTAGAAGCTATCGTAAAGGCTGAAGGCATCGAAGCTACTGAAGAAGATTTTGCAGCAGAAGTTGCAAAGATGGCTGAACAGTACAAGATGGAAGCTGCAACTGTAGAAGAAATGCTTGGTGAAGGCGGCAAGAAGCAGATCATGGGCGATCTTGCAATTGCTAAGGCTGTAGAGTTTGTTGTTGCAAACGCAGTTGAAAAATAATCGTAGCTGTGAGATGACAAACAGTTACAAATAATCAAAAAAATTTGAGGAGGATCACATCATGAGCTTAGTGCCTTATGTAATAGAGCAGACAAGCAGGGGGGAGAGATCCTATGATATTTATTCCAGACTGTTAAAGGACAGAATTATTTTCCTGGGAGAAGAAGTTAATGAAGTAACAGCTTCTCTGGTGGTTGCTCAGCTTTTATTCTTAGAGGCTGAGGATCCTGATAAGGATATCCATTTATACATCAACAGTCCGGGCGGCTCCGTCACAGCCGGCATGGCTATTTATGACACCATGCAGTATATTAAGTGTGACGTATCTACTATTTGTATCGGTATGGCAGCCAGCATGGGAGCATTCCTGCTTGCAGGCGGTGCCAAAGGCAAGCGTATGGCTCTTCCGAATGCTGAGATTATGATTCATCAGCCACTTGGCGGAGCTCAGGGACAGGCTACCGAGATTGAAATTGCTGCAAAGCACATTTTAAAGACTAAAGAAAAATTAAACCGTATTTTGGCTGAGAATTGTGGCAAGGACTACGAGGAAGTTGCAGCCGACACAGAACGTGACAACTGGAAAACTGCAGAAGAGGCCGTAGCTTACGGCTTGATCGACAGCGTTGTTACCAAGAAATAAATCATGATTTGAGGGACTGTTGTCGAATTATTACACAACAGTCCCAAGTATTAAGAGGAAGATAGGTGTTTGCGAAACTCTGTGGGAGCCGCCTGCTCCCACAGAGTTTCGCAAACATATTTAAGAGGAAGATTATGTCAGGAAAAACTCCTATTAAAATAAAATGTTCCTTCTGCGGCAAATCACAGGATGCAGTAAGGAAGCTGATTGCGGGACCGGACGGGATCTATATTTGTGATGAATGTATCAGCCTGTGTTCTGAGATTATGGAAGATGAATTATACGAAGAAGAGGTGCAGGCAACAGCAGATGCCATGGAGATTAACCTCTTAAAACCCAAGGAAATCAAGGCATTTATGGATGATTATGTAATCGGCCAGGAGGAAGCCAAAAAGACCCTTGCAGTGGCTGTGTACAATCACTATAAGCGTGTGATGGCAGGCAAAGATGCTCAGGATGATGTAGAGCTGCAGAAGAGTAATATTCTGTTGTTAGGTCCTACAGGTTGTGGTAAGACTTATATTGCCCAGACTTTGGCCAAGATTATCAACGTGCCCTTTGCTATTGCGGATGCCACTACCTTGACAGAGGCGGGCTATGTAGGTGAGGACGTAGAGAATATTTTGCTGAAGCTGATACAGGCTGCAGATTATGATATCGAGCGTGCCCAATACGGCATTATTTATGTGGATGAGATTGATAAGATTTCCAAAAAGGGAGAGAATGTATCCATCACCCGAGATGTATCCGGTGAGGGCGTGCAGCAGGCGCTGTTAAAGCTTATTGAGGGTACAGTTGCAAATGTACCGCCTCAGGGTGGCCGTAAGCATCCTCATCAGGAGCTTATTGAGATTGATACCTCCAATATTCTTTTCATTTGCGGCGGTGCCTTTGCAGGTCTTGAACAGATTATTGAGAAGCGTTTGGATAGAAGTGCCATTGGCTTTAATCAGGACGTGGCCAAAAAGACCAATAAGGATATTGGAGAGCTGTTTCAGCAGGTAACTACCCAGGATCTGATCAAATTCGGTCTGATACCTGAGTTTATCGGACGTGTGCCGATCAGTGTATCCTTAGATGGCCTGGATAAGGAAGCATTGATGCGTATTTTGTGTGAGCCAAAGAATGCTTTGGTGAAGCAGTATCAGAAGCTTTTTGCTTATGATGATGTAGAGCTTGCCTTTGAAGATGCAGCTATTGAAAGCATTGCCAAGGAGGCCTTTGAAAAGAAAACCGGAGCCAGAGGATTACGTTCTATTTTAGAATATACGATGCGCGATATTATGTATGAGATTCCAAGTGATGATACCATTGTAAAGTGCATTGTTACCAAGGAAGCAGTGGAGGGGACAGGAAAGCCCGAAATAATCCGCCAAGGAGCATAGTGAGTGCTTAATGAGGGACTGTTGTAATATTTGTATTAAAACATATTCGAGGAGGTATTTGCCTGAGAATAGGGGTTAATACCGATATATTACAGCAGTTTTTTCCTTGTTACATAGGAAAAGTCCCGTGGGGACCACGGAATTTAGGAAGTTCGAAGCGGACTTGTCCGCCTTGTTCTTACTACAGAGTAGGGAGGTTTCCCTGAGCCACTTAAGTATTGACAGATTTAGCAAATTAGAAACAGATGTGTCTGATTTATTTACTACGAGATAAATAGAGGAATATATGGAACTTGAAATTTTACAACAAGAGGAAATAAAAGAAGTACAAGAAACACAATATCAGGAATATCCAATGGTGGCCCTGCGTGGTCTGGTGGTATTTCCAGGCATGAATATAAATTTTGACGTCAGTCGCAAGCAGAGCATTATGGCAGTTGAGGAGGCTATGAACCGGGGACGGCTTTTGTTTTTGGCAAAGCAGCGATATGTATCTGTAGAGGAGCCGGTTTTTGCTGATATAGAAACTGTGGGTACGCTGGTGCGTATCCGTCAGATATCCAAGCTGCCTAATAAGAATTTAAGAGTACTCGTAGAGGGTGTTAATCGTGCCTTTTTACGCGGAGCGGCTAATGTGGGCGGATATTTGCTGGCTCAGACAGAAGATTGTGTAGAACAGGCTGAAACGGACCTGGAGGAAGGCTTAAAGGAAGCTATGCTCCGTCAGATGGAGATAGAGTTGGCAGAGTATCTGCGTCTGCATCCAAAGGCAGGAAAAGGACTTGTGGAGTATTTGGAAAAGGCCGACAAGTTGGGGGCGGCCATGGATTTTGTGGCAGTGACCCTGCCCATTCCGGTGGAGAAAAAGCAGCGCATTTTGGAATGCATTTCTTTAGAGGAACGTTTTGAAGAGTTGACTGTGATTTTAAAGGAAGAAACTTATATTGCCAAAGCCAGAGCAGAGTTTAACGAAAAGGTACAGAAGCGGGTAGATACCCAGCAGAGAGAATACGTGCTTCGAGAGCAGCTAAAGGTAATTCGGGAAGAATTAGGAGAGGATACCACCGGTTCTGATGCGGACCTGTTTATGGAGCGCTTAAAGGAATTAAAGGCCCCTGAAGAAGTAAAGGACAAAATCGGCAAGCAGATTAAGCGCCTTCGTTCCATGATGAGCAATGGGCCGGAAGCCAGCGTGGAGCGTAATTATATCGAGACGGTGCTGGAGATGCCTTGGGAAGAATGCACCCGTGACAATCTGGATCTGATTCGTGCTGAAAAGGTACTAAATGCCAAGCATTATGGTTTGGAGAAGGTGAAAGAGCGCATTATAGAATTTCTGGCTGTGCGTGCTTATAATGAACACGGCAAGAGTCCGATACTATGTCTGGTAGGACCGCCGGGTACCGGCAAAAGCTCCATTGCCCGCTCTATAGCAGAAGCTTTGGATAAGAAATATGTGCGTATCAGCTTAGGCGGTGTCCATGATGAGGCAGAAATTCGCGGACATAGGAAAACATATATCGGTGCTATGCCGGGGCGTGTAGCCTCCGGTATGAAGCAGGCCGGTGTGAAAAATCCGGTGATGCTTTTGGATGAGATAGACAAGGTGGGTGTGGACCACAGAGGAGATGCTTTTGCAGCTCTTTTAGAGGTACTGGACCCTGAGCAGAATAAAGCATTTAGAGACAATTACATTGAGATACCATTAGATTTGTCGGAGGTATTTTTTGTGGCTACGGCCAATGACATTTCCACCATACCGACTCCTCTTTTGGACCGTATGGATGTAATTGAGGTCAATAGCTATACAGCCAATGAAAAGTTCCATATTGCAAAGAAGCATCTGGTACCAAAGCAGGTGGCTGAGTATGGCATGCAGCATGCCATCGGTTTTACCGACGGTGCGCTGCGTAAAATGATCGCAAGCTACACCAGGGAAGCCGGTGTGCGAAATCTGGAACGTACCATTGGAGAGCTTTGCCGTAAGGCAGCCCGTAAGCTTTTGACAGAGGGCGATAAGCAGGAGATTAAGGTTACCGTGTCCAATATTTCCACCTTTTTGGGCAAGGAAAGGTATCATCATATCGGTGCCAATAAAAAGCCGGAAATCGGTATTGTGCGTGGTCTTGCATGGACCAGTGTAGGGGGAGACACCCTGGAGATTCAGGTGAATACCATGCCGGGTAAGGGGGAATTAAAGCTTACCGGACAGATGGGTGAGGTGATGCAGGAATCTGCTCAGATTGCTTACACCTACGTGCGCAGTATTGCAGAGCAGTATGGGGTGGCTGCGGATTATTTTGAAACCCATAATTTCCATCTTCATATTCCGGCAGGTGCAGTGCCAAAGGACGGACCAAGCGCCGGTATTACCATGGCTGCAGCCCTGCTCAGTGCTTTTGCAGAAAGAAAGGCAGACCATCTGATCGCCATGACAGGAGAGATTAACCTAAGAGGCAAGGTTATGCCTATCGGAGGATTGAAGGAAAAGCTTTTGGCTGCCAATATGGCAGGTATTAAGCGTGTTCTGATTCCTGAGGAAAACCGCAAGGATCTGGCAGAATTGTCTGAGGAAATTATCGGAGATATGGAGGTTTGTCCGGTAACTCATATGCGTGAGGTGCTGGAGTATACTCTTATATAGTAGATGTATCGGGAAATGACAGAATAAAGGCATCGGAAAGATTTTCGGAGCAGAATTTTGGGATTTCTCGGAAAGGAAAGAAGCTAAATATGATTATAAAAGACGTAAATCTGGAAACGGTTTGCGGTATTACCAGTAAGTTTCCGGATAACAACCAAATAGAAATTGCTTTTGCGGGTAAGAGTAATGTAGGCAAATCATCTCTGATCAATGCCTTAATGAACCGTAAAAATCTGGCCAGAACCAGTGCCCAGCCGGGCAAAACCCAAACCATTAATTTTTACCATGTATCCTGCTATCACGAAAAAAAGCAGGTGCAGGAGGATGGTACTGAGGTGATGGAGAAGGAGCCGGGGATTCTGTATTTTGTAGACCTGCCGGGCTATGGCTATGCCAGGGCCAATGAAGAGGTAAAGGCACAGTGGGGCAAGATGATCGAGAGATATCTGCACACCTCCAAAATGTTAAAGGTGGTATTTTTGCTGGTGGATATCCGGCATGAACCTTCCGGCAATGATAAGCATATGTATCAGTGGATTTTAGACCAGGGCTATGAACCGGTTATTATTGCCACTAAGCTGGACAAAATTAACCGCAGTCAGGTGCAAAAGCATGTGAAAATGTTAAAGCAGGGGTTGAATGTAGTAAAAGGAACCACAGTGATTCCTTTCTCAGCAGAAACCAAGCAGGGACGAGAGGAAATATATGCTTATATCGATGCCTTAGGCAGATTGCAAACATCTATTTGAAGAAGTTTCGCAAAATCCTATGAAGAAGTTTCGGGAAAGGAGCGGTTATGAATCAGCGCAATTTTACTTATATCAAAATTTTATGTAATCTAAGTATTTTTATTGTCACATTGTTTCTGGTATTATTTTGTCTGCCGAAACTACTGGTGTTTTTTATGCCTTTTGTGGTGGCTTGGATTATTTCCTGCATAGCAAATCCTATTGTACGTTTTATTGAAAGGCACCTGAAGCTGAAGCGTAAAATGAGCATGGTATTTGTGGCGGTATTGATCATCGGTGTTGTTATGGCAGCTTTATATGGTATAGGCGCCTGGATCGGCAGACTGCTTGGCAGCTTTATTGCAGACCTGCCGAGTATGTGGGAGCATATCAGAGGCGAGGCACAGGGTATGTTTCAGCTTTTATTTGAATTGCTGGACAAGCTGCCGGGCGAGGGAACTGCCGCTTTGGAGGAAGTTATTTCCAACAGCGGGGACTATGTGGCGGATTTTGTAAGCGGATTAAGTGCACCTACTATATCAGCAGTAGGTAATATTGCAAAGATGGTACCGGATCTTATTATTTTTACGATCATGTGTCTGCTGGCTACATATTTTTTTACTGTGGAAAGAGAAGGAATTTACAAAAAGCTGCGTGCTATTATGCCGGCAGGCGTGATTCGTTGCTTGAATTTAGTCAAAAGGTGCTTTATAGAGAGTATCGGCGGGTATTTTAAAGCACAATTCAAAATAGAAATCTGGGTTTACTTATTAATTTTTATCGGATTGACCATACTAAAGACAGACTATGCAATTATTATTGCTCTTGGGATTGCTGTTTTGGATATTCTTCCGGTTTTTGGAACAGGAGCAGTACTGTGGCCGTGGGCACTGATCAGCTTGATAAATGGTCATTATCTGGTGGCAGCAGGTCTTATGATTATTTGGGGAAGTTCTCAGCTGCTCAGGCAGTTTATTCAGCCTAAGTTTGTAGGTGACACTTTGGGTGTGCATCCGATTCCTACCTTATTTTTACTGTTTGCAGGTTATAAAATAAGTGGTGTTATAGGTATGATCTTAGCTGTACCATTAGGGATTTTGGCCACCACTTTGTATAAGGAAGGGGTATTTGAAACTACGGAGCAGTCTCTGCGGCTTTTGTTTGGCAGAATAAACAGCTTTCGCAAATATGACCAAGAGGAGTTAGAAGAAATAGCGTCTTATCAGACGAAAGAAAAGGAGTAAACCATGCAGGTAACCGTATTTAGTTGTAGGAATTATGATGAATTACCGGAATTTCAAAAAGGAGCTGAGGAGCTTGGTTTAAAGCTTGTGACTACTAATGAGATTCCGGGATTAGATAATGTCCATTGGACAAACGGAAGTCAGTGCGTAGTGATCACTACCACACCGGTAGGAAGAGAGTTAATGAAGGCCTATTATGATAATGGTGTAAGATATATTGTTACCCGCTGTATCGGCTATGACCATATCGACGTGGAGTCAGCAAAGGAGTTTGGCATAACAGTAGCCAATACCCCTTACGGACCGGATGGCGTGGCAGATTATACAGTGATGTTGATGCTGATGGCTATGCGTCATATGAAGGCTATTATGGGCCGAAGCGCTATTCAGGACTATACGCTGCGGGGGCTTTTGGGCAGAGAATTAAAGGATATGACAGTAGGTATTATCGGAACCGGCCGCATAGGTTTAAGTACTATGCGTAATCTGTCCGGTTTTGGCTGCAAAATACTTTGCTATGATATTTTTCCAAATAAAGCAGCAGAAGCTTATGGGGAATATGTTTCACTGGAAGAGCTGATCTGCAAAAGCGATATTATCAGTCTTCATATGCCTATCACAGAGGACAATTTCCACATTATAGATGCAGAGGCTCTGTACAAAATGAAGCAGGGGGTTATTATCGTAAATACCGGTCGTGGTCCGCTCATTGACAGCAAAGCCCTGGCTGATGCTATCGAAAGTGGCAAGGTAGGTGCTGCAGCACTGGATGTTGTAGAAGATGAGTTTTCACTCTACTACTACGATAGAAAAAGCGATGTGTTGACCAACAGAGAACTGGCTCTTTTCCGCAGTTATCCAAATGTCATCGTTTCACACCACATGGCCTTTTATACGGAAAATTACCTTAAGACTATTGTAAGAGATTCCCTTCGGGGGTGCAAAGCCTTTTTGACCGGGGCAGACAACCCATGGGTTGTAGGATAGCCTTCTTTCGCTAAGGACTGGCGAGTTTCAAGGACCTTCAGCCGGAACATATAATGCTCCGGCTGCCAACTGCAAAGTTTTGCTAACAACAAAATATATATGTGAGAGGAGTATTTTGTGGGTAATTTTAAAATTGTGTTACAGTATGACGGCACCAGATACCAGGGCTGGCAAAAGCAGGTATCTACGGACAATACCATCCAGGGCAAGCTGGAAGCACTGTTATCTAAGATGTGCGAAGCTCCGGTGGAAATACAGGGTGCCGGCAGAACTGATGCAGGAGTTCATGCTTATGGACAAATAGCCAATTTTCATATAGAAACAGATAAGTCACCGGCAGAAATCATGGAATACATGAACACTTATTTGCCGGAGGATATCTCCGTGATCAGCTGTGAAGAAAAGCCACAGCGTTTTCATGCCCGGTTAAACGCCAAGGGCAAGGTATATCGCTATCGCATTTGGAACAGCGCTCACAAGCCTGTTTTTCAGCGAAAGTATGTACATCAGGTGCCGGGAGAGTTGGATTTGGCTGCTATGGAGAGTGCTGCCGCATTTCTTACAGGTACTCATGATTATCAGTCCTTTACCTCTGCCAAACGAGGTAAGAAATCAACGGTCAGAACCGTGGAGAGTATTACAATTGTGAGAGAAGAGGAAGAGCTTGTTTTTACGTTTAAAGGCGACGGATTTTTATACCATATGGTACGTATTATGATGGGGACTTTGATTGAAGTGGGGTTGGGCATCCGCAAGGCAGAGGAAATCCCGTCCATTTTGGAGGCAAAAGACAGAAGTAAGTCAGGCCACCTGATACCGGGAAAGGGACTGGCATTAATGGAGGTTATATATGATAACTGAAAAAAAATACATATTATTTGATCTGGATGGTACCTTGACAGATCCTAAGGTGGGTATTTGTACTTGTGTACAGTATGCCCTAAAAGAATTTGGCATAGAAGAACCGGATTTGGACAAACTGGAGCCATTCATCGGTCCTCCGTTAAAAGATAGCTTTATGGAATTTTACGGACTCAGTGAGGAGCAGGCTGAGGCTGCCATTGAGAAATACAGAGAGCGTTTTTCAGTAACCGGTAAGTTTGAAAATCAGGTTTATGAAGGGATTCCGGGACTGTTAAAGGATTTAAAGGTTTACGGGTATCAGTTAGCCGTGGCGTCCTCCAAGCCTGAGTGCTTTGTAAAAGACATTTTAAATCATTTCAATATTGCAAGACATTTTGATGTGGTGGTAGGTTCTGAATTAGACGGAAGCCGTGTGGATAAGGCAGAGGTAATACAGGAGGCATTAAATCGTCTTTTCCATTACAAGGCTATTAATAAAAAGCAGATTATTATGATTGGCGACCGTAAGTTTGATATTGAAGGTGCCAGAGAAATAGAAGTTTCCGGCGTGGCGGTAGGGTATGGCTACGGTTCCGAAGAGGAACTTAAGGCGGCAGAACCGGATTATCTGGTTTCTACGGTTGCTGGGCTTCGCACTTTGTTAATAGATGAGGCGGAACTACAGAAGAAATATCAGGAAGCTGCCGGAAAGGCTGAGGAACAGGAAAAACTCAGAAGGCTGGCAGCTCAAAAGCAAAATGTCCCTAAAGTCGGTCTTGTCCAGAGAATTTGGAAATTAGTATATCCGTTTTTATTATTTTATATGGCGGGAATATTTCTCAGACAGATGTTTGGTGTTGGGTTGATGTTGTTGGCAGAACAAAATCAATGGCTGTACAATTTTATGGTTGTGGCTGAGGGGACTACCCAGGAGGTATGGACACTTAGTGGAAATGGCTCAGCTATTATTGAGATATTGACTATGCTGGGTACCTTTGTGGTTTTATATATGCTGGGAAATGGCAAGCAGTATCTGGCAAAGAAGGACTCCCAAAAGAGAGTGTTTAAGCCTATAGAGTGGTTCGGTTGGATAGGGTTGGCTTTGACATTTGCAATGGGTCTTAATATGGTTTTTGCTGCCACAGGCTTGCTGGGTATGAGTGAGGGGTATCAGGAGACGGCAAAAAGCCTTTATGCAGTGAGCATTCCTTTTGGTATTTTGCTGTATGGTATTTTTACGCCGCTGGCCGAAGAGCTTTTATTCCGAGGTATTATTTTTAATGAAGTAAAGAAATCTATGGTTCCATTCGGAGCAGCTTTGTTATCTGCAAGTTTATTCGGAGTATATCATGGCAATAGTATTCAGATGTTTTACAGCTTTTGTGTGGGTATTATATTAGCTTATGGATATCAGTATTCAGAGCGGTTTTTAGTGCCTGTGGTGATTCATGGAGCGGTAAATATATGTGTATTTCTGGCTAGTAATTACGAACTTTTTCAGGCCAATACCATACAGCTGATTTTAGGACTGATATTAACAGCATTAAGTGTCGTATGGTTTTATATCCTCAAAAAGCATTATGAGAGTAAGGAAACAAAAGAAAGGTAAAAACAATAGAAAAAATCTTAAAAATATATAAAATATCTCTTGAAATTTCCTGTTTAGAGGAGTACAATGAGTCATTGTGGGTTATGTTTTTTTCATAATTATTTAAAGTTTAAGGGAGAAAAAACAAATGAAAAATATTCAAAACAAATGGATTCGTGCAGCGATTCCTGCATTGTTGCTTCATTGTAGTATTGGTACCGTATATTGTTGGTCTATTTTCAGTCAGGAAATTGCAGACTATATCGGATTTCCCAAAGGTGCTACTGAGTGGGCCTTCAGTTTTGCTATCTTTTTCTTAGGTATGTCTGCTGCATTTCTCGGCAATATCGTAGAAAAGGATATTCACAAATCTTCACTGATTGCGGCAATCTGTTTTGCAGCAGGTATGGCAGGTACCGGTTTCTTTATCTGGTACGGCGGACAGCATCAGGGAAGCCTGGTTGCATTATTAGGTATTTATGTATGCTATGGTTTTATCATGGGTATCGGTTTAGGTACAGGTTATCTTTCACCTGTTAAGACTTTGATGCTTTGGTTTATGGACCGTAAGGGTCTGGCTACAGGTCTTGCTGTTGCAGGTTTCGGTGCAGCAAAGGCTATTGCAAGCCCTATTATGCAGTCACTTCTTGGCTCTTTAGGTGAGGGCGGTATTTACAAGATGTTCTGGATTTTATCCGGTGTATACTTTGTGATGATGTTTGTAGGTCACTTATTACTGGCTAAGCCTGAAGGCTGGCATGAACCTGCAAAGCAGGAAAAGGGTGCAGGTGCACTGGATGTTATCAAGTCCAAGCCGGTTGTATTTATCGGTATCTGGCTGATGTTCTACATCAATATTACCTGTGGTCTGTGCTTGATCAGTCAGGAGAAGATGATCATCAAGTGTATCGGTCTTGCAGGTATGGTAGGTATTCTTTCTTCTGTAACTGCTATCTTCAATGCAGGCGGTCGTCTGGGCTTCTCTGCATGGGCAGATACTATGAAGGATAGAAATACGATTTACAAGATTATTTTTGTATTATCCATCGTTTCTACAGGACTGGTTATTTTAACACAGGGCATTAATGACAGAGGTCAGAGTGTTGTTCTTATGATTCTGGTATTACTTCTGTTATTTGTAGTAAATGCAGGCTACGGCGGTGGCTTCAGTAATGTTCCTACTTTACTTTCTGACCACTATGGTATGCAGAATATCAGTGCTATTCACGGTATTACACTTTCTGCATGGGCATTTGCAGGTCTTACCGGTAATCAGGTGGCTACACTGATCGTAAATAACGTAGGTACACCATTTGATGACGGACATGGCAATATGATCAATCCGGAAGGTTACCAGGCAGTACTTGTTTTGACAATTGTACTTTATATAATTGCATTGTTGATCAGTATGTTCTTAGTATCCGGCAAGAAGAAAGCAAAATAATATAATAATATATCGAAAAGCCTTGTATGTTTTCCATGCAAGGCTTTTTGCACATCAGCCGAATGAATATATAGAATGTGATAAACTGATTCAGTATACCAAGAATATTGCAGCATACGTACTTCGTGTGCTGGGATGATTGATGTAATGATAAGGAGTTCAAAGCGGACATGACCGCCATGAACTCCTTTTCTCTTTAAATCCTCAAGGTACTTTGGTTATCCTTAACGTAGGCTCTCAAGGAATTATATAGGGCTTTAACCGATGCTCATACAGCGGATTCACCTCAAGCTCCAGGTAAATACCGTCACCACGATATTCCTGCTCTATAATATGGGCTTCCTTCTGCAGCAGGCTGTGGAGACTGCCTTCGGTATAAGGCAGGAGAACTTTGGCATGAAAAAGCTTGCCGTAGATTTCCTGCATAATCAGCTCCATCAGCTCCGGAATGCCTATTCCTGTGCCTGCGGCCATGTGAATCTGATACTTGCCAATTCGTGGAAGGGAGCCAATTTCCGGCACCATGTCTGCTTTATTATACACGATAATCTGAGGAATATGACCGGCTCCAAGCTCCGCCAAGGTCTCGCCGGTAACCCGCATATGCTCCTTATAATAAGGGTCAGAAACGTCAACTACCTGCAGCAGAAGGTCTGCTTCACAGGCCTCTTCCAGTGTGGAGCGGAAGGCATCTACCAGATTATGCGGCAACTTGTCGATAAAACCAACAGTATCTGAAAGATAAAAAGGAGATTTGCCCGGTGGAGTGATTTTGCGGATGGTGGTTTCCAGAGTAGCAAAAAGCATATTTTTTTGTAGTACCATTTTGTGTTCGTTGTGAGCAATGTCTGAATTGCCGTAATAGGACAAAAGCTGATTCATAATGGTAGATTTGCCGGCATTGGTATAGCCCACCAGAGACACTTGAGGAATGGCACTGTTTCCACGGCTTTTACGCTGGGTAAGGCGGTTTTTCTTGACCACTTCCAGTTCACGCTTGCATTCCGCAATACGGTGCTCAATGTGACGTCTGTCCAATTCTAATTTCTTTTCACCGGCACCTTTGTTGGAGCGGGAGCCGCTGCCGCCACCCTGACGGGACAAGGCGGTACCCATGCCTGCCAGTCTTGGCAGTAAATACTGAAGGCGTGCCAATTCTACCTGAAGCTTGGCTTCCTTTGTTTTGGCACGGTCACTGAAAATTTCTAAAATCAATGCCGTACGGTCTAAAATAGGTTTGTCGATTTCAGTACTTAGATTTCTCACCTGAGAAGGGGAGAGGGCATTATCAAAGACCACTGTGTCAGCTTCTAAAGTGACGCAGGTGTCAATTACCTCCTGCACTTTGCCGGTACCGATGTAAAGAGCCTGGTGAGGAGCCGGTAAGGTCTGAGTTAACATGGCCACAACCTCCATATTGCAGGCCTCACAAAGGCTGATGAGTTCCTCCATAGAATGCTGGAAATTATGGTCCTGTCCTACACAAAGACCTACTACGACAGCCCGTTCTTTCTCGCTTGGAGGCATATAAACGTCTGTTTCTTCAAAAAAATTTGTATTTATTGTGTTTTTTTCCATACTATCTTCCTTTATAGGTATTGAATTTCCGATGTTTATTCGATATAATGACAGTAGTGACGTATTTTGGTATATACTATAGTTGACAATACATCAAATGCTTTTTTTTGTATTTTACCATAAGATTTGTGATTTTTAAATACATTATTCACAATCAATATAATTGTCAGGATAACAGTCAAATGACGAGGTGGTCATAAGCTTGATTTTACCGTTGCTCGATACAATTTTTTACCCACCTGCGTAGGAGGATATTCATGGGAGAGAAATCACAACAAAAGAGAAAATATATCATCGAAAAGGCCAGACAGGTATTCATTGAAAAGGGATACCGCAGTGTGACCATGAAGGATATTATCGAGGCCTGCGAAATCAGCCGCGGTGGCTTGTATTTATATTTTCCGAGTACCCAGGAGATTTTTTGGGAGGTGCTGAAGCAGGAAGCAGAAATCGGTGAGGATGTATTTAGTACTCAGGCTACAGAGGATGCTACTCCTGCAGATATCTTGGAGCTTTTCTTTGCTGCGCAGAAGGCGGAGCTGATGCATACCAAGGACAATCTTGCCATGGCTACCTACGAATATTCCTTTGCACACAAGATGGAGGCCAAGGATAATTTTTTAAGAGACCAGTTTGAAGCAGCAGTGCAGGCGTTGACGCAGCTGATTGAAATGGGGGTAGAGGACGGCGAGATATATTGTGATGACCCACAGATGGTGGCGGAGCAGATTATGTACACTATCGAAGGTTTAAAAATCAGTCAGCTTACCATGGGTGTCACGGAAGCAGAGATTGATAAGCAGCTGGACTTTTTGCTGCAGAGCCTTGGATTAGAGTAGGCTGTTGCGGAGCAAATCAAAAAGAATGCCATAAGCAGCAGATTCACTCTTGCGTTTTGCACCAAGAATGAGTATTATCTAATAGGACAGTCATCATGGTTGTATGAACCGTGTGATGCAGAGATTTTATATAGTATGACGAGCCGAAAGGCTGATTCATAGATTACACCAGTAAACTTAAAAGGAGTACATCATGGGAAATGTTAAAAGAATTTATGTAGAAAAGAAGGCGCCGTTTGCCGTAAAGGCAAAGGAACTGAAGGAGGATTTGGTTGGTTACTTAGGTATGAGCCAGATTACGGATGTCAGAGAATTGATTCGATACGACGTGGAAAATGTCAGCGATGCAGTTTTTGAGAAGGCATGTAAGACCGTTTTTTCAGAGCCGCCTGTAGATGATTTTTATTTAGAAGACTTTTCAAGAAACTCAGAAGACAAGGTATTCAGTGTTGAATATCTTCCGGGCCAGTTTGACCAGAGAGCAGACAGTGCAGAGCAGTGTATCAAGTTCTTAAAAGAGGACGAGGAACCTGTTATCAAAACTGCAGTTACATACGTAATTTCCGGTGATATTACCCAGGATGATTTTGATAAGATCAAGGCTTACTGTATCAACCCTGTAGATTCCAGAGAGACTGATATGGTAAAACCTGAGACATTGATCACCAAGTTCGATGAACCTGCAGATGTTATCATCTTTGACGGTTTCAAGGATCTTGCAGAAGACAAATTAAAAGAATTATATTCCTCTTTAGGTCTTGCTATGACCTTTAAGGATTTCTTACATATTCAGAATTATTTCAAGAACGAGGAAGACAGAGATCCTTCCATGACAGAAATCAGAGTCCTTGATACATACTGGTCTGACCATTGCCGTCATACTACCTTCTCTACAGAATTAAAGGACATTACCTTTGATGAAGGTTACTACAAAGAGGCTATGGAAGGTACCTTCCAGAATTATTTAAACACTCGCGCAGAAGTATTTGCAGGCCGCAAGGACAAGTTTATTTGCTTGATGGACTTGGCATTAATGGCAATGCGTAAGCTGAAAAAAGACGGCAAGCTAGCAGATATGGAAGTAAGTGATGAGATCAATGCCTGCTCCGTAATCGTTCCGGTAGAAATGGAATATGATGGCGAGACCGTTACTGAAGAATGGTTAGTATTCTTTAAGAATGAAACCCACAACCACCCAACCGAAATTGAGCCATTTGGTGGTGCTGCTACTTGTCTTGGCGGTGCAATCCGTGACCCATTGTCCGGTCGTGGTTATGTATATCAGGCTATGCGTGTGACAGGTGCTGCAGACCCTACTGTACCGGTATCTGAGACATTAAAGGGCAAATTATCCCAGAAGAAATTAGTTCGCGGTGCAGCAAGCGGTTATTCTTCTTATGGTAACCAGATTGGTCTTGCTACAGGCTATGTTAAGGAAATTTATCATCCAAATTATGTTGCTAAGCGTATGGAAATCGGTGCTGTTATGGGTGCTGCTAAGCGTGAAAACGTTAAGCGTGAAAATTCCGATCCGGGCGATATCATTATTTTACTTGGCGGCCGTACAGGTCGTGACGGCTGTGGCGGTGCTACCGGTTCTTCTAAGGCACATACTGAGACTTCTATCGAAACCTGCGGTGCAGAAGTGCAGAAGGGTAATGCGCCTACCGAACGTAAGATTCAGAGAATGTTCCGCAGAGCAGAAGTTAGTAAGTTAATTAAGAAGTGTAATGACTTTGGTGCCGGCGGTGTAAGCGTCGCTATCGGTGAGCTGGCAGTAGGCTTACGCGTAGAGTTAGATAAGGTTCCAAAGAAGTATGCAGGCTTAGATGGTACAGAACTTGCGATTTCCGAATCTCAGGAACGTATGGCTGTAGTTGTTGACCCTAAGGATGTAGCAGAATTCCTTGGCTATGCAGCAGAAGAAAACTTAGAGGCTGTTGAAGTTGCAGAAGTAACTGCAGACCCACGTTTAGTATTAGTTTGGAGAGGCAAGGAAATCGTAAATCTTTCCCGTGCATTCTTAGATACAAACGGTGCACATCAGGAAACATGCGTATCTGTTGATATTCCATGCAAGGAAGCAAATGTATTTGAGCAGTATGCAATCCCTGCAGTAGGTGCAGCAGTAGAAGCAGGCGATGCAAAGACAGCTTGGCTTACTTCTTTAGCAGACTTAAATGCATGTTCTCAGAAGGGTCTGGTAGAAATGTTTGATGCTTCTATCGGCGCAGGCAGCGTATTTATGCCTTACGGCGGTCAGATGCAGCTTACTGAGACCCAGACTATGGTAGCAAAATTACCTACTTTAGAAGGCAAGACAGACACGGTAACTATGATGAGTTACGGTTTTGACCCATATATTTCCAGCTGGAGCCCATACCATGGTGCTATTTACGCAGTATTAGAGTCCATGAGTAAGATTGTTGCTTCCGGCGGTGATTATTCCAAGATTCGTTTCACATTCCAGGAATATT
>JAZRLF010000033.1:0-2413 GCA_045646695.1 Lachnospiraceae bacterium | reverse complement strand
ACGATTTTACAGTTTGAGTCTTGAAAAGACATTGAAAAACTCTCAACAGTGTTGAGACAATAACATCTACATAAATCACAATAATATTTACCTTTTGAATAAGATTTCTTTATGATATACCTACTGTTGCATTTATGGTTATCAATCACAATATACAGTTTATCAAATCTTTCCTTAGTGCCATTTTTTGTGCCGACTTTAGTGCCTAATGATGCAGGCAACTCTGTACCAAAGGTGCTATAAAAAGAAAGATGTGTGGTTACAGCCTGCATTTATACAGGATGTAATCCACAGTTCTGATTCCTCTCTGCCCATTGAGGCCAACGCTTCTGACGGCCTGCCGGCTGAAATCTTGCCGGGCGTTTATATTTGCATTTTATACTCCAGCAGCCTTAACAAGAAAGAGCAACAGCAGCAAAGAGAGTAATATGGTTACACCTAATAGGTACAACAGCAGCACAAACAGTGATTTGAGGACACTTTTCACCCATCCTGTACCAGAATAAACCGTATGGGATGCAATTATGAAATAAATGAAAAGGAATGCCATATACCCCTTAAACAGCAGTGTTGATGGGATAAAACTTGCAAATGAGAGCAACAGCAGAACCACAAAAAGGGCAATGAACAATGCCGCACAAAAATGTAGCGAGAATACAAAATGTGACATATAGTTCATCTTCTTTTTCCTGTATATCACCTTAAGTATAAAGGCCATAAACGGAATGGTAAGGAGTATAATAAGTGGGAGCCAACTCTTGGAAAGAGAGAGGAACTCATCAAAATAGCTCCTTTTTACAGCATTATCGCTGTTAATCTTGGTATACCGCCTTTCTGTGGTAACTTTATAAAAATAGGCCAATGTTGCTGACTCCAGTTCCCTCTTTATTTCTGCAATTTCTGCACTGTCCAAAGAATTTGAAACAGCAGCCATATCAAGCGTTTTAGCAATGGCAGCTATACCGGCATAATCGGCACCTCTATTAAAATCCTTTTTATCAACTCCAGCCTTATCAAACATATATGATGGGACTGTCATATCCCCTTCTAAAACAATTCTGTCCCTCAAAAACACTACAGGCAGAGAAAGCAAAATTGTATCGTGCCCCGTTTGCTCATCATCGTATGTGTAGAATGCATTCATACGCATATCCTCACTCATTTTCATCACCCCCCTGGCAAGAGAAGACTCATTCCCCGTATAAGCTTGCTCTGGCAATTCCGGAATTTGCACTTTCTCACCATTACTCAATTTCTTTACACTATGTTTTCCCGACAATCTTTTCTTTATTGTAAAAATATCGGGATAATCCTCCAATAAATAAGGGTTTCCAATGAAAAAGATTGTTGTGTCCTTACCCGAAAAATACAGGGAATCCAACGCCAGATTCTCCTGAATATAACCAGAAATATTGGCTTGTGTAAACTGCTCGTCAACCACTTTTTCACCCATAAAGATCACTATGGTAAAGAAAATTACCAATATGAACATATTTAATTTGAGCGGGTGCATATATGATGCAATCTTTCCGGCATTGAACTCATTGGTAAGGAATCCAGGACGTCGGAAAAGCTGCCATACAGTAACAGGAATCTTATAGTCAAACTGGTACACATTCTCAAAATACTGCCAAACATATTTCCAGAAAGGCTGGTTGTCATCATACGCAAACTGCCCGCAATTATGGCAATACATCCCCTGCAACTGCTCGCCACAATTCTTGCAATAGGTATATGGAAGCCTGTATTTGCGTCTGAATCTCTTGAGCCTTTTAAGCTCAATCATCCTGTGCACTTTCTCTTTTCTGGCTTTCAGCCTGTCATTCAACTGTCTGTATATTTCCTGTGTCCTTTTCATATCTTACAAAATTACGGAAAATATCTATTCCTTTTGCAATGTATCTGCAGGGTCAAGGGTGGCGGCACGCCAGTACTGAAGGGCGACAATTGCAATGGTAATGGCTTGGATTACGATAAAGGATCCTGCAAAAATCAAGATCGATACACCTGTCCTCTCTGCAAAGTTCTGCTGCCATTGGGTTACTGCGTACCAGGCAACTGGTACTGCAATTATAAAGGATACCATTACAAGCGTGAAATATTTACGCAATCCTCCAACAATCAAGCCTGATATCTCTGCTCCATATACTTTCCTTACTGCAATATCTCTTTTGCGGTACTGCACATCAAGCAATACTTGTCCAAATACTCCTATAAGTGAGAGTGCCGCTGCAAGGAGGGTAAATAGTGAAATTATTTTCCCCTGTTTTACTTCAGGTTCATATAGGATACCCAGAATCTCGTCGTAATGTTTCACCTCAAACAGATAATCAGGATCCATCTCCTTAAGGACTGAATGTACCTTTTCAAGTGCCTCAGTTTTGCTAAATCCGCTGTGTAGCCTGATATATGT
>JAZRLF010000032.1:0-14234 GCA_045646695.1 Lachnospiraceae bacterium | reverse complement strand
CTTATCATCATCTCCGTTTAACACCACGTATCCTTCCGGATTCATATATGCAAAGATCTCTGTCTTCGCCCGCAGGATACCATCCCGGTCTCCCAAATTTTCCAAGTGGCACAGCCCGATATTGGTAATGACACATATGTCAGGCTTGGCAATCCGACTCAACCTGGTCATTTCGCCAAAGCTATTAATACCCATTTCCACTACAGCTGCCTGATGCTCTTTACGAATACTTAAAATGGTCAAAGGCAGACCGATCTCATTGTTGAAATTTCCTTGGGTTTTTAACACACGAAAACTCTTGCTTAAACCTGCCGCAATCATCTCCTTGGTACTGGTCTTGCCCACACTGCCGGTAACGCCGATTACAGGAATATCCAACTGCTCTCTGTAAAACGCGGCTACATCCTTTAATGCCTGAAAGGTATTCTCCACCAAAATGTAGGGAATATCCACCTCCGGAGCCTTCTCGCAAATTACCAGTGCAGCACCCTTTTCCGCCACCTGGGGAATAAAACCGTGTCCATCCACCCGTTCCCCTTTTGTGGCAAAAAACAAATAACCGGGCTCTACCTTGCGTGAATCCAGTACCGCTCCCGTAATTTCAAACAGTTCCTTACCTACTGCCTGACACAGGGGACACCCAAGACAGGCTGCAATATTTGCCAAAGTCATATTTTTCATAGTATGTACTACCTCGCATGCTCTCTCAATGAAAGTTCTATTAACCACTCACACAAATCTCCATAAGACACACCAATCGCCTGCGCCTCCTGGGGAAGCAGGGAAGTCGGTGTCATTCCCGGCAGGGTATTGGCCTCCAGACAATACATATCCCCATTTACACCCAGCATAAAATCCATGCGGGCATAATTTTTCAGACGAAGTGCTTTAAATACGGCCTCCGCATACTGCTGCATATGTGTGGTCAGCTCTTCATCCAATTCCGCAGGACAAGTCTCCACAGTGGAACCGGCCTGATATTTATTCTTGTAATCATAAAAACCGGCCAGCGGTGCAATCTCAATCACAGGCAATGCCTTGCCATCTACCACACCTACGCTAAACTCGCGGCCTTTGATATATTGCTCGATAATAATCTCCTCGTCATAGCGGAAAGCCTCTGCCTTACAGCTCTCATAATCCTCCGGCTTTTCTACAATAAATGTTCCCACGCTGGATCCGCCATTGCAGCATTTTACTACCAGTGGAAACGGAACACACATCGGGTCTGCCTCACCCTTCTTTAAATAAATACCCTCCGGCGTAGGAATACCATTCTGACGGAATAACTCCTTGGCAATGGATTTATCCATTGCCATGGCACTGCTCACATGATCCGTTCCGGTGTAACGGATTCCCATCAAATCGAAGCAGGCCTGAATCTTGCCATTTTCCCCTTCTGCGCCATGCAGTGCCATAAACACCACATCTGCCTGCTGGCAAAGAGCTATCACATTAGGGCCAAAAAAATTCAACTTGTAATCCGGACGCATAGCCAAAATAGAAGAAATATCACTGATTTCCTCGCCTACGTCCTGCATATCTGCCGCCCAATCCTTCTCAAGAGCAAATACGTCCTCTGTGATGTCACCCTGATATCCCAGAAATACATCCACCAGAATCGCCTGATGTCCTTTTTCTTTTAGTGCTCTATATATACCTGTTCCTGAAGACAGAGACACATCCCGCTCGGTGCTGATGCCTCCTGCCAGTACAACAATCTTCATATAACTAAACTCCTTTCCGGTAAACCACTTTTCCATCTATTATAGTATATAGCGTTTCGCTCATAATTTCCATAGGATTTGTTGTAAAAATGCTAATATCTGCATCTTTTCCTATTTCCAGACTGCCCACCCGGTCTCCCACCCCGGCAATCCTTGCTCCTTCAATAGTAATCGCACGCAGTCCGGCCTCAAAAGGAAGGCCTGCCTTCACTGCCAGTCCCGCACACAGAGGCAGTGATTGAATCAAAGACACCGGATGGTCTGTGGTAATGGCCACCTGTACTCCTGCTTCGTGCAAAATACCCACTGTCTTGAAGGCTGCATTTTGTACTTCTATTTTATTTCGACTGGTAAAATCAGGGCCCACAATAGCCGGATAACCCGCCAAGGCCAATTCCTCCGCCACCAAATGACCTTCGCTGCAATGGTCCAGTGTCATATGCAGACCAAACTCCCGAGCAATACGTATGGCAGTAAAAATGTCATCCACTCTATGCACATGGGCCTTTAACGGAATCTCTCCCTCAAACACCGGCACCCAGCATTCCTTGGTGAAATCCATCACGAATTCCTCTCCAAGGGCCTCTCCTCTTTCCAACGCCTTCTTACGATTCTCGCAGTATGCCTTAGCTTCAAATAACTCCCGGCGGAGCAGTCCGGCAATGGCCATGCGGGTAACCGGAGACTGATTTTGACCGCTGTAATTTACCTTAGGGTTTTCTCCAAAGGCAACCTTCATAGCAGAAGGAACCTTTATGATCATGTCGTCCACGCAGCGGCCATAGGTTTTCATAACCACAAACTGGCCTCCCACCACATTGGCGCTGCCCGGTCCTGCCTGCACACAGGTGATGCCGGCCCGCACCGCTTCCTTAAAGGCAGCATCCATAGGGTTAATGGCATCAATGGCTCTCAGCCAGGGCGTTACCGGATTGACTGTTTCATTGCAGTCGTTTCCTTCCATCCCCTTTTTCTCCTCCTGGATGCCCATATGACAGTGAGCTTCTACCAGTCCCGGAAGAATCCAGCCTCCCTGAGCGTCGATTACTTCCTCATGCTGCTCTGGATTCACTATAACCCGGCAGCACTGATCTGTCCGCATATTTTCACACGCATGCCCCGCTCTATTCTGCTCGGACATAATCCTCTCTGCTCTGACGCATCCTGTTCCCTTTCCACCTGCCTGCTGCCCAATTTCAGCAAGAATGCCATCCTTTATCCGGATGGCACCTTTCTCTATTACTGTATTATTGGCGTCCATCGTATAGATGGTTCCGTTTACAATATACATCTCTTATTCTCCCACGTAGTCCATCGGATAAACCGGTTTTCCGTCCTTGGTCATAGCAAAATAAAGATTGCTGCCTTCCTCACTATAATACATAGTAGGTTCTGCCACATAACCCAGCACATCTCCCGCCACTACATAGGTGTCTTCTTCTTTTTGCATAGACTCCAGCTGTCCGTAATAAGCCTTATAACCGCCGCCCATATCCATTTCATAGGTCCAACCGGTTTCATAATCCCAGTACCTGCCCGTAATGCGTCCTGCGGACACTGCCACTACCGGAGTACCCACTTCTGCAGAAATGATCACAGCAGGATTGTATTTGTATTGATCAAGAGTCTCAAAATAAACTGCCTTATCCATACTGTAAGGAATTAAAATATCATTGTCCATAGACACTGGCCAAAGCATGTTCATACCACTAAAGCTGAGACTCATGCCTTCAACCATACCTGACATTGCCTCTTCACTCAAAAGCTCTGCGTTCTCTTCCAAAATCTCTCCGGACAAAGTATTACTGGATTTCGTGGCCGGCTTTTTGACATTTTCCACAATAGCCCCATCTTCTATACCGGTGCCCAAACCTGTGCGTCCCGGATTTTCCACCGTGCCGGAGTCCACCACTTGCAAATCTTCAATCTGTTCCAAGCCGGGCGTCTGCATCACGCCTCCCGACAAATCTTCCTGCAAACCTGTAATATCCTCTACAATCGGATCCTGGGCTCCGGGAGTATTGCTAATGTACATCCCCGTCAAGGTCAAAGCCGCCAATACAAATACTGCAGACGTGATAACAATGCCCCGTTCTCTTTTTTTGTTCTTCTCTCGAAGCTTACTCTCAAACTGTGTTACTTTATCGGTATTTTTATTATCCATAGATTTCCCTCCCGTATCGTTACGATACTAATTTGTAACTGAATTAGAAGCGTTACTCCTTATCTATGGATAGTATTTATCTTTTAGGCAATTTTATACATTAAATTTTATTCTGTAGCAACTAAAATACCATGCACCACCAAACGCAAATCTGTATAGCTGTCACCATAACAGGTGGACAGTGTTACAATCGGAGCAGAATCCGGTATACCTACTAATTCACGGTAAACAGAACTCTTGGTTACATATTCCTTGTACTTCTGATAAGACTCCTCTGTAGCAGGCAGCTGATATGTATCGGAAGTAGAACTGGTAACGTAATAGCTGAAAATAAAATACTTATATGCCTTGCCGTCCGTATACACATAAAAATACGGGTCGGAAGCGTAAGTTTCTGTATTTCTGTAGAAATTCTTCAGCTTACCAAACATACTGCCGTTTTTCATATTGTGACCATGAATGATGGTATTGTAATTTTCAAAAGGATTGGTGGTAGCCTGATCTAAGAACAAGGTACCGGCACTGTTTTCACTCTTCTGGAATGTATGTGTCAGATAATAGGAATTATCCACACCCAATACCACGGGATAACTGATAGAAAGGGCCGGAATATATAGCCATCCTTCAAAATCAGAGTTCATATTCTCAAGTGATTTGAAATCCACAGTAACCTGTTTGAATTCGTCATAATAATTAATTACAATTTCTTTTGATGCTTCTGTGCTCTCTGTACCCTCGGCGGTATCTGCTTCAGCCGGTTCTTTCGTAGGCTTCTCTACAGGTTTTGTAGTCACCTCTTGGATCTGTACAAAATCCTCCTCCAGCGCCTTATATTCCTGTCTGCCTTCTCTGTATTCCATCACAATCGTAAAAACTTTGTAAAAGCTAAAACAGAAAATAATCAACACTATAACAAGCAGCACCAACTGTACTCTTTTGAAAACTTTATCACTCATGCTTTTCTCCTAAAATACTAAATTTGTCCCCAGACAGTACAAGCAGCACACCCCTTATTGCCGCTTGCAGTCTTCATTATACCAAATATTTCATTTGATTTCTATACTTCAGGAAAAAATCATAAAAAATTAAAAAACAACAAAAAGTGTCTTATATTCCATAAAACAGACTGGTTCCCGCTCCGATAGGCAAACCCACAAGAAGCCATATGATCATCATAAGCACCCATCCCACCAAAAAGACCAAACTGTAAGGCAGCATGGTTGCCGTCAATGTTCCAATGCCCGCTTTCTTATCATAGCGCTGAGCAAAGGTAAGGATAACCGCATAGTAAGTCATCATCGGCGTAATGATATTAGTACAGGAGTCCCCGATTCTGTAAGCCAACTGACACAATTCAGGGCTATAGCCCAACAACATAAACATAGGCACAAACACCGGCGCTAAAATATTCCATTTAGCAGAAGATGAGCCCAAAAACAGGTTCATAAATGCTGAAAATAATACAAAAATAACCATAAGCGGTATGAGCCCAATATTAATTTTTCTGAAAAAATTAGAGCCGGCCAGGGCAATAATGGTACCGATCTCGGTATAATTAAAATAATTGATAAACTGGGCAGAAAAAAATGCCAGTGCCAAAAAAGAGCCCATGGAGCCCATAGATTTTGACATTGCACCGCATACCTCTTTTTCATTTTTCAAGGTCTTTGCCGCTCTGCCATAAGCAATAGCCGGCAGAAGAAACAAAAAAGTGATCAATATTACCGTACTGTCCAAAAAAGGAGATGTAGGACGCCCTAGCAAAGAACCGTTTTCATTTTTAAAAAAGGAATTTTCAGGCAGACATGCCAGTACCACAATAGACACATAAATAAGAGCTGTAATACCGGCAGCTCTAAGTCCCCGCTTTTCCTCCGGTGTAATGGTGGTTAATGAGGTATCCTCCTGGCCTTGCCCTTCCCCGGTATAGGCCATCAGCCTCGGCTCCACAATTTTATCCGTAACAAAGGTACCTAATATTGTAATCAGGAAAGTAGAGGCCATCATGAAATAATAATTCCCTACTACCGCCACCTGATAACCGGGGTCTATAATGGTTACTGCGGTCTGGGTAATACCTGCAAGCAGGGCATCCAACGTTCCCACTAACAGATTGGCCGAAAAGCCCCCGGAAACTCCTGCAAAGGCTGCCGCAAACCCTGCCATAGGATGACGTCCGTAGGCTCTGAAAATCATAGCACCCAAAGGAATCAAAATCACATAACCTGCATCCGTAGCAATATTGGACATAACCCCCAAAAATACCAGCATAGGCGTAATCAACCTGCGAGGTGTGATCTTTACCGTAGCCTTTAACAGTGCGTGTATCAGACCTGATTGTTCTGCCACGCCTACACCCAGCATAGCCACCAGCACCATGCCAAGGGGCGCATAATTGGTAAAATTACTTACTGCATTGGTTAACATATATCGGATTCCATCTCCCGTCAGCAGACTCACTGCTGTCACAGTAGTTTCCTTAAGTTCTCCGCCGGATATTAATTCTCCCGTGGCAGAAACACCAAATGCTGCACAAACAGCAGACAGTACTACCGTTAATGCAGCAAATAAGGCAAATAAAGCGATAGGATGAGGCAGCTTATTGCCCACCCTTTCTATAGTATTCAGCCAGCGGCTATAAGCCCCGGCCTTGTTTTTTGTGGTTTTCTTGCTCATGAATGCTCCTTAATGTACGTTCTTTGTTTTCATTAGCATGAGCATTCCGGGCTAAATTATGCAAAAATAAATTTTATACTCTGTGATCGCCACGATTGGCGCTTCTCAATCCAATCTCCGTCCCTTTCCAAATTCGTACAAAATTCTCCCTGTGCTTATAAATGATCACCGCCGTAGCAATGCAAATAATAGCAGGTACTATAAAATTGTGCTCCGCAATTCCCAGATAAACCGGTGTCAGGGTTACCGCCGTGGCAGTTCCCACTACAATATAATCTGTAATCAGAGTAAGAATTGCAATAATAGCAATTAACACCATCGCATATTTCCAATTTAAAGCCAAGGTCATGCCAATAAAAGAAGCAAACCCTTTACCGCCCTTAAATTTCAAATAAAACGGAAATATATGTCCCAGCACACTGGCTACACCCGCTGCAGCTCCTATGTATGGTAAATCCGGAAAAAGCAGTCGTGCTGCCAGCACAGCAATCAATGCTTTGCCGATATCATGCAGGGCCACCAGTATTCCCGCCTTCCAGCCCATCAAGATCATCGCATTACTGGCTCCTAAATTGCGGGAACCCTTGCTTTGAATATCTACTGATTTTAACTTTGACAAATAATATGACATACTGGAGCTTCCTAACATGTAAGCACACAAAATTACAAATATGTATTTCATCCTTTGTACCCCTCATCCCTTATCCTCCTGTGAGGTTGTAGATGATTTTCCTTTCTTGCTCTTTTTTATTGGTGTTGGCAAAATTCGGTGGTTTCTGGTGATGGCATTATATGTTCCGGCTGAAGGGCCTTGAAAAGCGTCGGTCCTTAGCGAAGCAAGGCGATAGCCGCAGCCTGAGCTTAGTACCGCTACGCATTTTCATGGAACGGAAGTGTCCCTGAAGCGGAACATATATTGCTACCGCCAAAAATCACCGAATTTCCCAACCCCCTACATCCTTCATACTACTCCAGCTTGCCCTTGGCTGGGGACACAGGTGTGTTTAAAAACTCCTCATACATGTCCCATAGAATTTCCACAGATAACTCTTCCTCGCTCACCCGCAAAATACCATGTTTTGCAGCCAGTTCATTGGTATAATCCTCCAGCATATATACCCCAAACTCCATGGTGCCGTAATTCCAATGGGCTACCACCGGCTCCAAAGTGTAATCTGTAATTGTAAAATCTTTACCGTCTTCATGGTTACGCACTTCTATGGTAATCTTGGCCATACCACCCAAAAGTCTGGGAACCCGGTCCTGGGTGGAGATAAAATTGCCTAAAGAATAGTACACCAGCATTTGATGTCCGTCTTCCCCTTCCAGCATAGTATAAGGCTCCAACACATGAGGATGAGCATTGATCACAATATCCACTTCCTGCTCCAACAAAAAATCCACCCACTGCTTAGAATATTCGCTGGGCTCATACACATATTCGCTACCCACATGGCAAAACACGACCACCATGTCTGCCACTTCCTTGGCATTAGCAATATCCAACGCCACTCGATCCTTGTCCAGCAGGTTCACCAGATACGGTTGATCACCCGGCACGGAAAATCCATTCAGTCCATAGGTATAATTCAACATGGCAAAACGAATCCCCTTACACTCTACCACCGGAATCCTTTTCTCGGCTTCTTCGCTCTCATTAATGCCCAGCACCGTAATCTCAGGATGTTCGGTTTTCCAGAAATTTATAGTGTCCCAGACACCTTCTTTTCCTTTGTCCATGGTATGATTGCTGGCATGCAGCACCACATCAAAACCGGCCCACACCAGCGAATCCCCGATTTCAGTAGGCGACCCAAATACCGGATATGCACTGATTTTACTGCGGTCCTCTATAAAAATCGTTTCCTGATTAATAATGGCCAAATCAGCAGCCTGAATCTCATCACGAACATGTTCATACAAATGGTCATAGTTCCACGCACCATCACTGTTCATACCCGTTTGGTACAAGCCCGTATGAATCAGATTATCCCCTACAGCCAGAAGCTCTACCGTTTCTACCGTTTCTTGAAACATCTCGGTAGTCTCACTTGCTCCTTCCACTTCTGATGTGTCATTGTCCTCGAAACCTGATTCTGACCCGGTGGTTTCATCCGCTTCCGATTCCGGGCCATTCTCCGTAGAAATACCCATGTTATAGTCCGAAGCAGTCCCCTCTGCAGGTAAGTCTCTACCATAACCACAGCCTGTACACACCATCAAAATAAGAATTGTAAATAGGACGGCCATCGTGATACTCTTTGTACTCTTCATCCTTTTCACCTTCTTTTGTCCGTATTTCTCGAAAAAGTTTGGTTTGTGCGGTCCTGTATAAAACTCAAACTTTTTCATGTATTTCTTTTTCTATCTATTTTAATATGCAGCTGTCAAATATAAATAAGTCAAACTGCTCCTTCACATCCTCATAGGATTCCACACTTTTTATGGTATATGCTACAGACAATGCACCCAACCTACGGCAGATTCTCCGGGAGATATTTCTCTCATGTTGATAATAATACGCAATGAAATCCGGCCTGGTAACTACATTGGGAAGCAAAAAGCTCATAACCACATATACCGGATTACCTTTAAATCGATCCACCCGGAAAAACTCCTCACACAACTGCCCACGCATAACCTCCGGTCGATGCTTACGGTACCACATTAAAGCCAAAGGATGAAAGCTCTCGATACAATAGTCCCCTCGGTATTTTTGAAGTAATGTATCCGCCAGCTCACACACCCTTGTCTGCACTTTGTCCAGCTTGTACTCGATGATCAAAGGAACTTTGCCGTTTACCTCTTCCAATACCTGTTCCAAGGTGGGGATAGTTTCCTCAGACTGCATCAGCTTCATCTGCTGCAATTCTGCCAAGGTATAGTCCCAGACATGTCCATCCACACCACACATTCTTTTTAAAGTCGCATCATGAAATACAACCAGCTGTTCATCCTTGGTCAGCTGCACATCAAATTCAATGCCATAACCCGCTTCCACCGCCTTGCGAATGGCAGACAGAGAATTTTCCGGTGCTTCTGAACCATTGTCAAAAAGCCCTCGGTGGGCATAGTGCCTATTTAAAAAAGGTCGGCGGTCCACCTTGCCTATCATGCGAGGTGCAATGCAAAATAAATATAGTAATACCACTACTGTTAAAATAATAAAAATAGTCATATCGTCCTCGTAAAACTCACCCTATATTCAGCCTTTTCCCGAAGGGGAATCCGCTGTTTTGTGCTTGCTTACATCAATTAATCTTCTACGTCAAAATTCTCCAATATGCTTGCTTTCTTGACAGGCTTATTGTCCCCGTGCTTTACCATCTGCATGGTGCAGAAGGATAATGTACTGAACACTACTGCGTAAGGGAACAAGGTTCTGTAAGATACATACTCCAGCAAAAATCCGGACAAAATCGGTGTAATAACCTGAGCTGACATAGAAAATGTATAATATAAACCGGTATATTTGCCCACGTCACCGGCAGCACTGATTTCCACTACCATTGGCAGAGAATTTACATTGATAGCTGCCCAGGCAAAACCGATAATGGCAAAGAAAATTGTCATCACCGGGCTATAGGTACTAAAAAGGGAAGCTGCAAAATAACAGCCTGTTATCAAAATAATACCCAATAAAATGGTATTCTTGCGCCCTATTTTGCCGGAAATCATACCAATCGGAATGTAACTGATAATAGCTGCCACCGTAGCAATTAACAGACAGTCTGCATAGCCACCACCTTCTAAACCCCATACCTCCATGGTATATCTGGAAAAGGCTGTGGTAACTGCATTGTAAGCCGTAAACCACAGGGAGATGGAACAAAGGATAAAAATCAAACTGCGCTTTACTTCCTTTGGCAGCTGTGCAGTAGACTTTGGTTCCTCTGCCCGCGTCTCATCCTCCTCTACCATGCCGGCTCGTAATTTATTTTCCTTCACCGTCAGAAACAAAACACCTACACTGATTACCATAAGACCACCTACAGCACCAAATAAAGGCATATAATCCGGAGTTTCCCCCGGTCCTACCAAAAACTTGATCAAAAGTAATGTAAGCACTCCGCCTATCGCGCCCATCAGGTTGATAATGGCATTTCCTTTGCTGCGCAGTGGTTTCGGTGTTAAATCAGGCATCAGAGCCACTGCCGGTGAACGATATAATCCCATAGAGATCAACAAGAAAAACAATACCGCCACGAAAAGGATAGCATTTCTAGCTGCATTGGCATAGCCCAAAATCATCAGTAGAATCACTGCAATGGCAGTACCTCCCACCACAAAAGGCATACGCTTGCCGATTCGGGTATCTACCTTATCTGACAAGGTGCCGAAAATCGGTAATAAAAACAGCGCCAATACATTGTCTGCCGCCATCACCACGCCGGAAACAGACTCACCCATTCCAAAGGTGTTTTTCAAAATAAGGGGTACCACATTGTCATACATCTGCCAAAAGGCACTAATAGATAAAAAAGCCAGACCAATCAGTATCGTTCGTTTGTAACTTAATTTCATACAAAAACTCCTTTTCTTATCAAATGTCTCACTTGATATATATTATTTCCATGCACCGGGCACGTATAATCTAATTTATCACCTTTCGGAGCCACTTTCCCCGTATCAGACGTATCAAATAAATAATACCTCTGAAGCACAGCTCCAGACACATGGCAATCCAGATACCAATCAGTCCCAATGGCTTAACCAGAATAAAGGACAATGGAATACGCACGCACCACAGACTTACCAGACTGAGTACACTGCACATCAGCGTATCTCCCGCGCCTCTCAAAACACCGGCAACCACAATGGAAACTCCGTACAAAGGTTCTGCAAAGGCTTCTATGCGAAGAACTCTGGCTCCCAGCTCCACCACCTCCGGCTCCGGCGTCAGTATCCCCATCAGCAGCGGTGCAAAAATAAATAAGAGCACTGCGGTGAACGTCATAAATCCCATTCCAAACAATACCGTCATCTTGGCAAAGGATTTGCACATATCCTTACGTCCCGCTCCCAGGCTCTGTCCGATCAACGTGGTGGCCGCCTCTGCAATACCATAACCAGGCATATAGCACAGACTCTCTGCCGTCACTGCCAGAGAATTGGCGGCGATAGCCACCGCACCCAAAGGAGCAGCGATACCGGTAGTAATGACCAATGCACCAGACATCACCATACGCTCGCAGGCAATAGGTATGGACAACCGTGCTGCTTTTTTTAAATAAACCGAATCAAATGCAAACTTCTCTCCCGGAGGAGTATGTAGCATCGGTGTCCTACGTATCAAATAATACAGCATGCATCCGGCTGTGATCACCTCTGCCAATGCAGTGCCAATGGCCGCGCCCACGACACCCAGCCTGAAACCATAGATAAACACTATATTCAGGACCACGTCCCAGCCACACATCAGGGAATTCAGAATCCCGGGCACCTTCATATTGCCGCTGCACTGCAGCATGGAAGCCGCCAGTCTGTTTAGCGCAATCACCGGAAGGGAACAGGCAAATACCAAAAAATACCCGCTGGCATCCCTGCGTATGGCTTCTTCACTGCCCAGCCACGCCGGCAAAAATCCACTGATTCCTATACCAATCGCTCCCAGAAGCAGAGCAATCCCAATGACTACCATATACGAATGTCTCAGTACTGCCCGGGCCTTGTCAAACTCCTTGGCTCCCACATACTGGGCCACCTGAATGGAAAAGCCGGCCACCCCGGCAACACACAAACCGCTGAACAGCCATGTAGTAGATGCCACCAGACCGATGGCCGCCGAAGCATTGGCGCCCAATTGCCCCACCATGGAGGCATCGATATATTGCATAATGATGCTGGTAAGCTGAGCCATAATGGATGGCATACTGAGACTTACCACTAATTTAATTTTTTGTCGAAATGTTAGTTCCTGCCCATTTCGGATACGGGCCAGTAAATCCTCGTGCATGATTGCTCCTGGTTTTGTTTTTTATTATTTTACCAGATATTCGGGAATTTGTCATTGAAATTATTCAAAAACAAGATTTTGTAGTATATAGAATTTATGCAACATCACACGGGGCTGTCGCACTAACTGATGATTAATTCAGTTGGAGCGGCAGCTCCATTTTTATGCCAAAAAATAAATCCCAGACTTCGAAAAGTAAGGGATTTATGGTAAAATGAATGTATGACCAAACACATTCTTTTACAAAAAAATTATACCAAAAATCCCAGCGGATATCAATTAAAACTTCCGCTGAATCTGGAATGTATGATCCCTGAGAATGATTCTGTCCGGTTGCTGAGTCAGTTTGTTGAGGAGATGGATTTGACTGACTTATATTCAACGTATGAAAGAATACCTGAAAATACGCTGCCGCGGAGAATGCTCAAGATTGTACTCTACTCTTACATGAATGGCGATTTTTCCTCACGATCCATGCAGCGCAACTGTCAGAGAGATATCAACTTCATGTATCTTCTGGAAGGCACAACAGCACCAGACCATGCTACCTTTGCGCGTTTCCGTACCCTGCACTTTGCACCCTGTGCTTCAGCCATCATGGCAGAAATGACCAACTTCCTGTTTGAAATCGGCGAGATCTCCGGTGAAGCCATTTTTATAGATGGCACAAAAATAGAAGCCTGCGCCAATAAATATACCTTTGTCTGGAAAAAGGCAGTCAGTAAAAATCTTGGGAAACTCCTGGACAAACTGGCTTCCTTTGTGGCGGAATGCGAGGTCAGTTACGGACTCCGTATCCTGTACAACAATCAGGTGAAAATGAAACATGTGAAAAAACTCCGTAAGAAACTTTATGCCCTGAAGGAGTCGGAAGGTATTGTTTTTGTGCATGGAACAGGTAAGAGAAAAAGCCCACTTCAAAAAAGTATAGAAACGCTGGAAGCATACCTTGAAAAACTAAAAGAATACACACAGAAGCTTCATATTTGCGGGGAACGTAACAGTTATTCGAAAACAGACCATGATGCTACTTTTATGCGCATGAAAGAAGATGCCATGGGAAACGGTCAGTTAAAAGCGGGTTATAATCTCCAGCATGGCGTGGATTCTGAATATATCACATGGCTTACCATTGGGCCGCAGCCAACAGATACTACTACCCTGATCCCGTTTCTGAAGGATATGCAGGAGCATCTATCCTTCAAATACCAAAAGATAGTTGCGGATGCAGGATATGAAAGTGAAGAGAATTACCTTTATATTGAAGAGAACGAGCAACTGGCTTTTATAAAACCGGCAAACTACGAAGTCTCCAAAACACGAAAATATCAGAACGATATCGGCAGGATAGAAAATATGGAGTACGATAAGGAAGCGGATTGTTATACATGTAAGAATGGGAAAAGACTATCCGTGACAGGTGTAAAGAAGGAAAAAACAAAAACCGGATATCAGCGTGAGAAAACGCTCTATAGCTGTGAAGACTGCAGTGGATGTCCTTATAAATCAGAATGTATAAAAGGAAACAACTGCAAAACTCCTTTAGAAGAACGTACCAAGCATCTCCAGGTATCCAAGCGTTTTAACGACTACCGACAAAAAGACCTGGAGAGGATTTTAAGCGAGGAAGGGTGTCAGCTTCGGATGAACCGAAGTATCCAGGCAGAAGGTTCTTTTGGGGAACTAAAACAAGACATGGGGTTTCGACGAT
>JAZRLF010000031.1:0-44426 GCA_045646695.1 Lachnospiraceae bacterium | reverse complement strand
CACTAAGAGAGAGAAAATACATACCTATACCAAAATAAATCAATGATTCGATCAATCCAGCCACTACATAAGCCTTATTAGTCTTTTGAGTTGTCAAAATTAAATGATTCATCTTCTTCTCCTATTCTGTAAGAGCTAATAGCCCTTTCTTTTTTTGCATATTATAAACCTAGACAATGGGGCCCTATTTTGTCCAGTTTTAAAATACCATAGTATTTTGCCATTGTCAATAAATTATTTACAATAGTATTATAATATTTGACACTGGAGGGGTTTGATGCTAGGACAAAGAATTAATGCAATAAGATCTTCACTAGGTTGGAGCCAAGTAGAATTGGCAAAAAAATTAAACATTTCCAAACAAACGGTCTCAAATTGGGAAAACGAGAATATACAGCCTTCGATTGAAATGTTAATCCGATTAGCAAAACTTTTTAATGTAACAACGGATTATCTACTCGGCCTTGATGAAATCCCCCGGTTGAACGTTGATGGGCTTCCCACTGCCGTTATTGCTCATTTATCATTGTTTATTGATGACTATAGGGCAAAATAAAAAGCAATAAGGGACTCTTCATCTGTTTGAAGAATCCCTCTTTTAAAAATCTTTTTTCAATGTTTTTTGATAATATTAACTATTGGTATCGGAACATATCTTGATGCTATATCTATAGTGCATTCTCCACCTATTTCTTCTCGAAGTTCTCTTAGCCTTCCTATATTAATTCCGCTCAATTTGTTTACTGTAGACTTTGGCTCATCTACAAATTTCCTTTTCTTCCTTAGGCATAAACATTCAATATCTGTATGCTCTGCTCCGCAAATTCGCTTTGCATCGACATATTAAAACACGTTGAGTCCCTCTTTAAGATATTTGTCCCATACTCCTTAGCACTACATTACCTGCTATTAATCAACTACTTATTCTCAATGAGCTTCTTCATCAACTCATTATTCTCTCTCAAAAGCTCATTAGTAATCTGAGCATCTGTAGGACCTGCTGGTGCTGCCGGCTTTGGTTCCGGTTTCTTGCGAAGCTTATTGATCAGCTTCACCATCATGAACACTACAATAGCTACCAGAATAAAGTCTACAATATTCTGAATGAACTTTCCATAATAAATAGCAGACTCTGCTGTGGTCTCAGTAGCCTCGGTAATTACATACTTGAACTCCTCAAAGCTCTTGTCGCCAATTACCAGACCAAGTGCAGGCATCATTACATCATTTACAAGAGATGTAACGATTTTGGTAAAGGTAGAACCCATGATCACACCGACTGCCATATCTACCACATTACCGCGGGAAATAAAATCCTTAAATTCTTTTGCAATAGCTTTCATCTTGTTTGTCTCCTTTGTATCTCGTTTGCGTGACAGCCGGGTTACATTTAGCACCACCAGCTTCACTATATACATATATATTAGTGTATAATTTCCTCAAAATCAACCGAATTTTGTAAAAAGCAGAAATACAGGCACAAAAACCTGTATTTCTGCTTTTCATGCTTTCATTATAATATCTTTCAGTTCAAATTACAACTGAACCTTATCTAACATCCAGATATTCTGTGCATACTCCTCAATAGTTCTGTCAGAAGTAAACTTACCACAGGAAGCGGTATTGAGCATAGCCATGCGAGCCCAACGCTTTTCGTCACGGTATGCCTTTTCAACTTCCTTCTGAGCTTCGGCATAAGCCTTAAAGTCCTTTAAGATGAAATAGGTGTCCGCTCTGCGTCCGCCGTCATCCTCTAACAGACTATTATATAATGGTCGGAACAATTCAGGGTCATAAGGAGAATAGGTACCATTAATCAACTGCATCAATACTCTACGGATATCATCATCCATGTTAAAGATTTCTTTTGGATTATAACCGCCGTTATTCTCATAACCTATAACTTCATCTGCACTCATACCAAAGATAAATGCATTGTCTGCGCCTACTTCTTCCACGATTTCCACATTAGCACCATCCATAGTACCCAACGTCGGAGCACCATTTAACATAAACTTCATATTACCGGTACCGGAAGCTTCCTTCGATGCAGTAGAAATCTGCTCAGAAACATCTGCTGCCGCAAAAATCCACTCTGCATTGGAAACTCGATAATTTTCAATAAATACAACCTTTAACTTACCGTTAATAGAAGCATCATTATTGATAACCTCTGCCACAGAATTAATCAGCTTAATGGTTAACTTGGCAATGCGATAACCTGCTGCAGCTTTGGCACCAAAGATAAAGGTTCTCGGGTAGAAGTCCATATTAGGGTTATCTTTAATCTGATTGTACAAATACATAACATGCAGAATATTTAACAACTGACGCTTATATTCGTGAAGTCTCTTTACCTGTACATCGAAAATGGAGCGTGGGTCAACCTCTACACCATTGTGCTCTAAAATATACTTCGCCAAACGCACTTTATTCTGATACTTAATGTTCATAAATTCGTGCTGAGCTTTTTCATCGTCCACATATAATTTCAGCTTATCAATCTTGGTCAAATCAGTGATCCAATCGCTGCCGATGTGGTCTGTTACCCACTTTGCCAAAAGTGGATTGCCATGTAACAAGAATCTACGCTGTGTGATACCATTGGTTTTGTTATTAAATTTCTCAGGCATCATCTGGTAGAAGTCCTTTAATTCCTGATGCTTTAATATCTCTGTGTGCAGTCTTGCTACACCATTTACAGAATAGCCGGCCGCAATGGCAAGGTGCGCCATCTTCACCTGACCATCATAAATGATGGCCATCTTACGTACCTTTTCAAAATCACCCGGATACTGTGCCTGGATTGCATTAACAAAACGACGATTAATCTCCTCCACAATCTGGTAAATACGTGGAAGTAATCTGCTGAACAACTCAATCGGCCATTTCTCCAGTGCTTCAGACATAATGGTATGGTTCGTATACGCACAGGTCTTGGTAGTTACATTCCATGCCTCATCCCACTCTAACTTGTATTCATCCAATAAAATACGCATTAATTCTGCTACAGCTACAGTCGGATGTGTATCATTTAACTGGAAAGTAACCTTCTCGTGGAACTTGCGGATATCATCATGCTTCTTCATGTACTTGGCAACTGCTTCCTGAACAGATGCGGAAATAAAGAAATACTGCTGCTTCAAACGAAGCTCCTTGCCTGCATAATGGTTATCATTTGGATACAGAACCTCTACGATATTGCGCGCAAGATTCTCCTGCTCTACTGCCTTCTTATAATCACCCTTATCAAAAGAGTCTAACTGGAAACACTCAATAGCCTCTGCATCCCAGATACGTAAAGTGTTAACAATGCCATTTCCATAACCGATAATAGGTAAATCATATGGAATTGCGCGTACAGACTGATATCCCTCCTGTACAAAGTGAGGACGACCCTTTTCATCTACACGGGTAGTCACATATCCGCCGAATTTAACTTCCTTAGCGTATTCGCTTCGGCGAAGTTCAAACGGGTTACCGTCTGCCAACCATACATCCGGTACTTCCACCTGAAAGCCGTCCCGAATCTCCTGCTTAAACATACCGTAACGGTAACGGATACCACAACCGTAGGCAGCGTAATTTAAGGTTGCTAAAGAATCTAAGAAACATGCTGCAAGACGGCCCAAACCACCATTACCAAGTGCCGCATCCGGCTCCTGGTCTTCAATAATATTTAAATCAAAGCCAAGTTCATCCAGTGCTTCCTTTACATCTTCATAGGCCTGTAAGTTAATTAAGTTGTTGCCAAGAGCTCTGCCCATCAGGAATTCCATAGACATGTAATATACAATCTTCGGATCCTGTTCATCATATGCTTTTTGTGTAGTCAGCCAATTGTCAATAATAGTATCTTTAATTGCATAAGAAACTGCCTGGAAAATCTGCTGTTTTGTAGCTTCCTTCAGCGTCTTACGATATAACATTTTTACATTGGCTTCCACTTCTTTTTTGAATTCTTTTTTGTCAAATTTGAATTTAACGTTTGTCATCAAAATCCTTCTTTCTATAAAATAAAATGAAACATACGGCAATAGGTATCAGCAAATCCGGTCTGTATAATTTATAGGTATGCACCATTCTCTTATACATACCATCCACTTCCTTATCGCCGGTGCATGAGTATCATGCAAAATACATGTTTCCCGGAAAACGGGTAAGTTTCCCAGGAAACAATATAAATTATAGCATAAATTTTATCATTTTGCAAATTTACACTCGTTCCATAGAAATAGTCACATTTTCTCCATTGACATTCCATTCTTTTGCAACAGCATATTCCACATCTTCCGTGATACTGTCAGCCAATACCTTGGTCGCAATTACAGACTCGTTTGTTGTTACGATAGCCGCCAGCTTTGGATTACCATTGATGGATACTTTAATGTGATCCATTACTTCAAAGTCAGCTTCCTTACGCATGGTCTGGATCTTACTGATCACCTCGTAAACAAAGCCTTCCTCGATAAGCTCTGCAGTAAGATTCGTATCTAACACTACAGTCACTGTATTATCAGCCTCTGTAGCATAGCCTTCCTTCTGCTTCATATCAATCAACAGGTCTTCTTCAGTAAGAGCAACTTCTACGTCACCCACCATAAACTTCAAAGCACCTTCGCTCTTTAATGTAGCATATGCAGCATTGCCTTCCAATGTAGCCAAATGCTTCTGGATGCCACCTAACTGCTTGCCATATTTTGGACCTACAGTGCGAAGCTGAGGCTTAAAGGTATAAGTCGTAAACTCTGATACATCCTCTGTAAAGTTTACTTTCTTAACATTTAACTCATCTGCAATAATATCTAAATAGAATTGGTCTAAGACAACCGGTGCCTTTACAAGCATCTCACCAATTGGCTGACGGTTCTTGATATTAGCTGTATTTCTACATGCACGACCCATAACTACGATCTTGAGAAGCTCATCCATATCCTCTTCAAGCTTGGTGTCAATCATAGCTTCATCTGCTACAGGGAAGTCACATAAATGGATACTTTCAGGTGCACTCTTATCAATAGAGCAAACCAGATTCTGATAAATCTCCTCTGTCATAAACGGAATCATAGGAGCTGCGCACTTACACATAGTCACAAGCGCTGTGTACAGAGTCATGTATGCATTAATCTTATCCTGCTCCATGCCCTTTGCCCAGAAACGTTCACGACTGCGGCGAACATACCAGTTACTCATATCATCTACAAATTCCTGTAAAGCTCTTGCTGCTTCCGGAATACGATAATTCTCTAAATGATTATCTACTGTCTTAATCAAAGTATTCAACTTAGACAATAACCACTTATCCATAACAGAAAGCTTCTCGTAGTCCAGTGTATACTTGGTTGCATCAAACTGGTCAATATTGGCATACAGTACAAAGAAGGCATAGGTATTCCATAAAGTACCCATAAACTTGCTGCGGCCTTCGGTAACAGCTCTGTCATGGAAACGATTTGGCAGCCATGGAGCAGAGTTGATGTAGAAATACCAACGGATTGCATCTGCACCGTGAGTATTTAATGCATCAAACGGATCTACAGCATTGCCCTTGGACTTACTCATCTTCTGACCGTTTTCATCCTGAACATGACCTAATACGATAACATTCTCATATGGCGCTTTATTAAATAATAACGTAGACTCTGCAAGCAGAGAGTAGAACCATCCACGAGTCTGATCTACTGCTTCGGAAATAAACTGAGCAGGGAACTGCGCTTCAAATAGTTCTTTATTTTCAAACGGATAATGATGCTGTGCGAAAGGCATTGCACCACTGTCAAACCAGCAGTCGATAACTTCCGGCACACGCTTCATAGTACCGCTACACTCCGGACAGGTGATGGTAATTTCATCAATGTATGGTCTGTGAAGCTCTACTGTCAAGGCTTCATCCTTACCGCTCATTTCTTTTAATTCCTGGCGGCTGCCGATTGCATGAAGCTTGCCACATTCCTTACATTCCCAAACATTAAGCGGTGTACCCCAATAACGGTTACGGGAAATACCCCAGTCCTGAATATTCTCTAGCCAGTCACCAAAACGTCCCTTACCAATGCTCTCCGGAATCCAGTTAATGGTGTTATTATTGCGGATCAGGTCTTCCTTAACCGCAGTCATCTTGATGAACCATGATTCACGAGCATAGTAAATAAGCGGAGTATCACATCTCCAGCAGTGTGGGTAGCTGTGCTCAAACTTAGGTGCATCAAATAATAATCCGTCTTTCTCCAGGTCTACCAGTACTAACGGATCAGCATCCTTTACAAACTTACCGGCATACGGAGTATCCTCTGTCATCTCACCCTTACCATTTACAAACTGAACGAAAGGTAAATCATAACGACTACTTACACGATTATCATCTTCACCAAATGCCGGCGCAATATGAACAACACCGGTACCGTCTGTCAGTGTAACATAAGTATCACAAACTACAAAATGGCCTTTCTTGCGCTGCTTTGCAACAAAGTCTCCTGTGCATGCAAAAAGCGGTTCATATTCTTTATATTCTAATTCCTTACCGGTGAAGGTTTCCAGGATTTCATAGGCTTTGATACCTTCTTCTTCCTTGGCAAATCTGCCCAGAACAGTGTCAAGCAAGGCTTCAGCCATGTAATAAGTATAACCATCTGCAGACTTCACCTTAGCATAGGTTTCATTTGGATTTACACAAAGACCCACATTACTTGGCAATGTCCAAGGTGTGGTAGTCCAAGCAAGAATGTACGCATCCTCGTCCTTTACTTTGAATCGTACAATCGCAGAACGTTCTTTGACATCCTTGTATCCCTGTGCTACTTCATGAGAAGAAAGCGGAGTACCGCAACGAGGACAGTAAGGCACAATCTTAAAGCCCTTGTACAATAATCCCTTATCCCAAATAGTCTTTAATGCCCACCATTCAGACTCAATAAAATCATCATGATATGTTACATACGGATCATCCATATCAGCCCAGAAGCCAACGGTACCGGAGAAATCCTCCCACATGCCCTTATACTTCCAAACGCTTTCCTTACACTTGTCAATAAATGGATCTAAACCGTACTCTTCAATCTGTTCCTTACCGTCAAGACCTAAAAGCTTTTCTACTTCTAACTCAACCGGCAGACCATGGGTGTCCCAACCGGCCTTACGAGGAACCATGTAGCCCTTCATAGTGCGGTATCTAGGAATCATATCCTTAATAACACGAGTTAACACATGGCCGATATGCGGCTTACCATTTGCAGTCGGAGGTCCGTCATAAAATGTGTAAGTTGGACAGCCCTCTCGCTGCTTCATGCTTTTTCTAAAAATGTCATTATCTTTCCAAAACTGCTCTGTTGCTTTTTCACGCTCTACAAAGTTTAAATTAGATGATACTTTGTTATACATGTCTTTGATTTCCTTTCCTAAAAATTCAATAGTTCCTAATAAAACAAAAAACTCCATCCGTAAAAGGATGAAGCCAAAAAGTTTCATTATACCACCTATTACGCATACGCCCCGACTGACTACGGATTAATATGTTTTCCTTATAACGGTGGAACTCCGGTCTAAGGCTACTGGCATGGTACCTTCAACTCATACAGTCATATAATACCCTGTCCACTTCACCCGACTGCTCAGAAGTGATGTTCACACTCTGCCTACTCGCACCGGGCTCACACCATCCCCGACTCGCTGTCACTTTCTCCAAAGGTTACTGTCTTCTTCAACGCATTTTGTTATCTAATAAACTGATTATATTGACTTTTTCCCAATTTGTAAAGCCCTAATTTTCGAAAAGTTTCCTAAATACGCCATTTTTAGAATGTCTGTTATATTTTATGAGGTAATTTCGTATCTGCTTTTCAGTTCGTGATATCTATTATATGAAACACAGCCATCCTTTTGGAGTCTTCCTATCACAATGCCCACATCAATCCCTATACTATCCGCAAAACGACATACGGAACCCTTTCCAAAGTCTCCCTGCTTTGTAAAGGCAGTATATGCCGCCGGTGGAATCAATGTATCTGCTGCAAAACGGTCTGCGTCAGCTTCCTCTTGCTCAGTAGTCCCCTCCACATGTCCCACATGACCGTATACAATATGTCCCAGTTCATGAAAAAAACTGAACCAAAACTTGTCCGCATCCTTTCCTCTAACCGTCAGCCCTACGACAAACTTCTTACCATCCTTAAAGGTTGCCCCGTGTAAAAAAGAACCTCCCATATGAGGCAAAAAAACCAGTGCGATACCTCTGTTTGCCAGCATGGCCACCAACTGAGGGCAAAACTCCTCCGGTCTCATAATAGTAAGTGCTCTGAACTTGGCAATATCCTTCATCAACCCTTCTATATGAACCGTCTTAGTCTCCACGTTTCTGGCCTCCAGCTTTGCCCTCTGTGCCCAGACTACCAATGCCAAATCACTCTTCTCTGTGTCAGAAAGCTTCCTGCAGGCAATCCCTGGAAACAGACTCTTCTGCAAAAAATCCAACCGCGCCACTTCAAAAAACTTTCTCAAATTAACCACTCTCTCCGGCCACTTCAAGGTATCTTCCACCCAGCCCAACTTTGCCATCTCCGCATAAGGAATCCTGCGAGCTACTTCTATATCGGAATCCATAGCATTCTCCTCATTCACTTTGGCTATATCCTCACGGTAAAGTGCCTCCAATCGGCACCAGAACTGTGCTGATGCCCCAAGCACCATCTCCAGACGTCTGGCCATATCCATGGTCAACTGTACCTCTCCGTTCACAAGCTTGCTGATATGCTTCTCACTCATACCCATTCTCACTGCGAACTCCTTCTGATTCATCCCTCTGTCTTCGAGCAACTCCTTTATGGTCTCGCCCGGTGCTATTGCTATAACGCTACGACTTCTAACCATTGTATACCTCCTCTGCACATATGTGCCAACTAATGATAATCAACAATCTCCATAATCTGTGCAATCTGAATCTGACTGCCCTTCTGCTCGAATACAAGTCGATACGGATGTACCAAATCCACAGCATATTGATTCTGACGCTTTCCTTTCAACACATGGCACCTGCCAATATGTGCCTGAATCATCTCCTCAACTGACGTAGCCGCTGTAATCTGTCTGATTCTCAAATGTATCTTCTCTGCCATATCCTTTCCATGCTTTTTTTCAGCTTCATAGGCATTGGTACATACCTTTTTAATTTTAATATTTTTGTATTCAATTTGCATTTTGACCTCTTTTATTTACCTCTGAGGTAAATTTACTATATCATCCTCAGGCGAATTTGTCAACATGTTACTTGCAAAAAAAGAGAAAATCACCCACTTCAGGGTAATTTTCTCTTTCGTATACGCACTTTATTATACAAATCCATTATGATTATGTCAACAAAATTCGTGTATTTCTTACATTTTTTACAGTTTTTTACTTCGACACCATTTTCTTTGATCATTTTTATTGCCTACAACTTTTACAGTTTCATCCATTTTCCGCAACTTTTGCCGGGTTCCCGCACTTTAAAATCCGGCAATGCATTATTGGCAATATGGCATCTTGGGCTTTGTATTGGTGATATAGCATTCTTAACTGTCATCATTACAATCGCTTTTATATAATGCTGATTAATTTTGCTCTAGAATTTTGGAAAATGTATTATTCTTTAGTGCTTCCAACATAATGGTAGCACTGCTTACATTTGTTGCCAGCGGAATTTTCTGCACATCCCCCAAACGAAGGAGCGCTGATACATCCGGCTCATGTGGTTGCGCAGTCAGTGGATCACGCAGAAAGATAATCAAATCCAATTCTCCATTAGCAAGCATGGCTCCGATTTGCTGGTCACCCCCCAAAGGGCCGCTTTTCATTCTATGAATCTGAAGCCCGGTCTCCCCCATAATAAGGGTGCCGGTAGTCCCGGTTGCATAGAGTTCATATAAAGCCAATACGTCCTTGTACTTTTTGGCAAGCTCTATAATTTCATTTTTCTTTTTGTCATGCGCTATCAATGCTATCTTCATCTGTAGTCTCCTTTCACTATTACATTACAGACAAGCCTCCAGAGCCACCTTCATCATATCTGTAAAAGAAGTTTGTCTTTCTTCTGCAGTAGTTTCTTCTTTGGTACACAGGGAATCAGAGATTGTCAGCAAACAAGCCGCTTTTTTGCCCAACACATTTGCATTATGGAACAACGCAAAGCTTTCCATTTCTACGCAAGTGCAGCCGCTTTTTGCATAGATCGCCCTGTAGTCATCTACGTTGCTCTCACGGTAAAATACATCACAAGAGTGTACTCTTGTCAGCTTTAAATCAATTCCCGTTCTTTCTGCCGCCTGCATAATATGAGCGTTTAACAGAGCACTGGGCATAATCACATCCTTGTCATATCCGCTCTGTATCCGCGCAAAGCTGGATTCGCTCCATGCACTTTCTGCCAGTACTACATCCCGTACCTTTAATTTCGGAACATACGCTCCTGCAGAGCCAATACGTATAATCTGCTCCACCCCATACTGTGTAAATAATTCATAAGAATAAATGCCGATGGACGGCATCCCCATACCGCTTGCCATAACAGTTACCGGCTGTCCTTTATAGGTTCCGGTATACGCAAACATATTACGCACCTGATTGACCAGTCTGGTATCCTGCAAAAAATGCTCTGCAATAAACTGTGCTCGCAGCGGATCTCCCGGCATTAAAACTTTCGGTGCTATTTCTCCTAATCTAGCTTGATTATGTGGTGTTGGCATAATATCCTCCTTTATAAAACATAACTCATATATAATGTATGATTAGATAAGTATGTTATCCTACCCATGGCAGCCATCTAAAAATCAACATTATTATATATCACTATTATTTATTTTATCACTTCCTTACTGTACATTCAACTTTTTCAGTTATATTTCTCGTAATGCTTAATCATTACTGCCTTTATATTTTCATTTGTTTTTCTTGTTTTTTCGTTTGTTTTCGCTAAATTTTCACAATGTTTTTTATCATTCAGTTACTGTAGATAACTTTTGCATTGACTAATTATGGAAATAGGTCTACAATCAAATTGTTATTTAATTAACAGTATTACCATTTTATATCTACTCGAAAGGAAGGACCTTTATGGACAGACAAAATCTGACGCTTCTTACAGACCTGTATGAGCTCACCATGATGCAGGGTTATTTCAAACACAAATCTGCAAATGAAACTGTTATTTTCGACTTATTCTACCGGTCTAACCCTTGCGGCAATGGTTATTCCATTATGGCCGGTTTGGAACAGGCGATCAAATATATTAAAGAATTACATTTTACAAAGCAAGACATTGAATACTTACGTTCCTTGAATCTTTTTGAGGAAAACTTTCTGGATTACCTGGCGGATTTTAAATTTACAGGTGATATTTATGCCATTCCGGAAGGCACAGTGATCTTTCCAAGAGAGCCTTTGATCAAGGTAATTGCTCCCATCATGGAGGCGCAATTGGTAGAAACTGCAATGTTAAATATTATCAATCATCAGTCCTTAATCGCTACCAAAGCAGCCCGTGTGTGTTATGCCACCAAGGGTGATGGCGTTATGGAATTTGGTCTTCGACGGGCTCAGGGTCCGGATGCCGGCATTTATGGTGCACGAGCTGCTGTGATCGGTGGCTGTATCGGTACCAGCAATGTACTGGCAGGAGAATTATTTGATGTACCGGTAAAAGGCACTCATGCTCACAGCTGGATTATGAGTTTCCCTGATGAATACACCGCTTTTAGGACATATGCAGAGATTTATCCACAGGCATGCACCTTGTTGGTGGATACCTACGATACCCTGAAAAGCGGCGTGCCAAATGCTATCCGTGTTTTCAGTGAAATGAGAGCCTCCGGCATTACATTAAAAAATTACGGCATTCGTTTGGACAGCGGTGACTTGGCATATCTTTCCAAGAAAGCCCGTAAAATGTTAGATGAAGCCGGCTTTACAGATGCTGTGATTTCCGCAAGTAATGATTTGGACGAATATGTGATTGAATCCTTAAAAGCCCAGGGTGCTGCCATTACTTCCTGGGGCGTGGGCACCAATCTGATTACTGCCAAGGACAATCCGGCTTTTGGCGGTGTTTATAAGCTGGCTGCCATCCAGGACAAAGATGGCCAATTTATTCCAAAGATTAAGTTGTCCGAGAACTCTGAAAAGGTAACTAATCCGGGCAATAAAAAGATTTATCGAATTTACGACAAGGAATCCGGGAAATTAAAGGCTGACCTTATCTGTATGGATGATGAAATCTACACAGAGGACCAACCTATCAAGCTTTTCTCACCTACAGAGCCATGGAAAAAGACCAAGTTAGATCCGGGTACCTTTACTTTACGGGAATTGATGGTCCAGGTTTTCAAGCAGGGTAAATGTGTTTACGAATCGCCAAAGGTTATGGATATCCGCGCATACTGCTTAAAGGAACAGGATACCCTTTGGGAAGAAACCAAACGTTTTGTAAACCCTCATAAGGTTTACGTGGACTTATCCCAGAAGCTGTATGATACAAAGATTGCATTATTAGACCAGATGAGTGAAAAATAACTTTTGTTAATATTCCTCTTCCAGCCTCTTTCTTTTCATAATTATTTTTTAAAAAGGACAATATATAAACCAAAACCTCCCACAAAATGTTTTATACTCTGTGTATAAACATGAAATGGGAGGTTTTATTATGCTTTTATCACAACGTTTATATTCGCTCAGAAAAGAGCGAAATCTCAGTTTACAGGCTTTGCATCTCCAAACCGGGGTCTCTATGGCCTCTCTCTCCGCTTATGAGCGCGGGAAATATGCACCCACCTTGGAAAATCTCTGTAAACTGGCAGATTTCTATGGTGTAACCTTGGACGATCTGTTAGGCAGAATCTAATCCTGCTCTGCAGCTCCATACAATGTCACCAGCTTCTGCAGGTACTCCATACGTTCCTTGGCCTGGGCTTCTGCCTGGCTAAAGAGCTGCTCTGCCTTTTCAGGGTTTACTCTCTTTAAGGCGTTGTAACGTACTTCACCATCTAAGAACTCCTGGTATTCCATGCTTGGAAGTCTGCTGTCTAAGAAGAATGCATTTTTGCCCGCTTCCTTCATGTCCGGATTGTACCGGAACAGATGCCAATAACCACTCTTCACTGCCTTCTCTTCCTCTGCCTGAGAACAGCTCATACCGCATTTAATACCATGATTGATACATGGTGCGTAGGCAATGATCAGGGATGGGCCTTCATAAGCCTCTGCCTCTGCAATGGCTCTTACACACTGATTATAGTCTGCACCCATGGCAATCTGTGCCACATATACATAACCGTAGCTCATGGCAATACTTGCCAGGTCTTTCTTACGGACAGCCTTGCCGCCTGCCGCAAACTTGGCAATGGAGCCTGTCGGGGTTGCCTTGGAGGACTGACCGCCGGTATTGGAGTAAAGCTCTGTATCAAACACCATGATATTGATATCCTGGCCACTTGCCAGTACGTGGTCCAAACCGCCAAAGCCGATGTCGTATGCCCAGCCGTCTCCACCGAAGATCCACTGGGATTTCTTTGCAAGGAAGTCCTTTTCTACAAGCACTGCTTCAAGTGCTTTCTTGTTATCCTGTGCGGTCACTGCTGCGTTGCTCTCCTGACCGGCTGCCATATTGCTACCGCTTGCTGCCTCAAGGGCGGCTACCAGCTTCTCCGTTGCAGTTCCGTTTAAGGAACCGGTCTGGTAGGTATCCAGCCAGCCCTGAATAGCTTCTTTTAATTCTGTATTGTCTGTATTTTCAGAAATCTCTGTCAATTCATCCCGTAATCTTGCGCGGATACTCTTCTGTGCCAGCAACATACCGTAACCAAACTCTGCCGCATCCTCAAACAGGGAGTTGGCCCAGGCAGGTCCTCTGCCGGCATCATCTGTAGTGTATGGTGTGCTCGGGGAAGAATTGCCCCAGATAGAAGAGCATCCCGTTGCATTGGCAATATACATCCTGTCACCGAATAACTGGGTTACCAGCTTGGCATATGGTGTCTCTCCACAACCTGCACATGCTCCGGAAAACTCCAAGAACGGCTTCTTAAACTGGCTTCCCTTTACGGTAGTTTCTTTAAATTTATCTAATACTTCGGTTTTCACCGGATGTTTCTTTGCAAAGTCACTTTCTGCCTGCATCGCTGCCAGTCTGCCGCTTACAAAATCTGCCGTAGCCTGCATGGTCAGAGCCTTATTGCCTCTCATACCAGGACAGCTCTGTGCACAGGAACCGCAGCCGGTACAATCTGACGCACTGACGGTGATGGCAAAATACATGCCAGGCATCGCCATCATCGGTACCAGTTTCATGCCTTCCGGCGCCTGCTTTGCTTCCTCCTCGGTGAGTACCACCGGACGGATCACCGCATGAGGACAAACCATGGAGCAGCGGTTACACTGGATACAATTCTCCGGGATCCACACCGGCACATCAATGGCTACGCTGCGGCGTTCATGTGCGGAGGTGCCGCTTGGTGTGGAGCCGTCTGCATAATCCGTAAAGGCTGATACCGGAAGCTTATTGCCCCTCTGTGCATTTACTTCCTTCTGGATGGTCTCCACAAACTTCATAACCTCCGGTCTGTCAGCCATCAGTTCTGAAACTGTGGCCTCATCTATAGCATAGGCCCAGTCTGTAGGCACTTCCACCTTTACCATGCTGCCTGCACCGGCATCGATGGCATCATAATTCATCTGTACCACTACATCGCCCTTCTTGCCGTAGCTCTTCTTAGCCGCTTCCTTCATATACTGAATCGCATCCTCTGCCGGAATAATACCTGCCAGGCTAAAGAATGCAGACTGTAATACGGTATTGATCTTGCCGTTTAATCCGATCTCCTTACCAATTCTGATACCGTCAATGATATAGAACTGGATGTCATTCTGGGCAATATACCGCTTCACTGCTGCAGGAAGCTTTTCCTCCAGCTCCGCCACATCCCAGGTACAGTTTAATAAGAAGGTGCCCCCCTTCTTGAGATCCTGCACCATGTCATATTTACGAATATAGGACTGGTTGTGGCAGGCCACAAAGTCAGCCTTATTGATCAGGTATGTGGAGCGGATCGGCTCATCTCCAAAACGGAGATGGGATATGGTCACACCACCGCTCTTTTTGGAGTCATAATCAAAATATGCCTGTACATACTTGTCTGTATGGTTACCGATGATCTTGATGGAATTTTTATTGGCGCCTACGGTACCATCACTGCCCAATCCCCAGAACTTGCAGCTTACCGTATCTGCACCGGAGGTATCAATGTCTGCAGTCTCCAGGGAGAGATTGGTCACATCATCCACGATACCGATGGTAAATTCCTTTTTCTCTGTATTGTCATATACTGCCTTGATCTGGCTCGGTGTGGTGTCCTTGCTGCCCAGACCGTAACGGCCGCTGTATACAGGTACATCATGGAATCTGCTGTCCTTTAAGGCTGCCACTACATCCAGGTATAATGGTTCTCCTACGGAACCCGGCTCTTTGGTCCTGTCAAGCACAGAGATCTGTTTTACGGAATCCGGGATCACCTTTAACAGGTGTTCCTTACTAAATGGTCTGTATAAATGAACCTCGATAACACCAACCTTCGGACAGCTTCCTGCCAAAGTTCCATCAGCTGTACCTTTCGCATCTGCTGCATCACCTGCTCCTTTTGCGGCTGCATCACTGTCTGTTGCCTTGCCTGCACCCAAAGTTTCTTCTGCCGCGCGGTTCATGTAATCCACCGTTTCCTTAATGGCAGAGCACACACTGCCCATAGCTACGATCACATGAGTAGCATCCGGTGCACCGTAATAATTAAACAGTCCATAATTGGTGCCGATCTTTTCATTGATCTTATTCATGCAGGACTCTACGATTGCCGGCATGTCATTATAAAAATGATTGCTTGCTTCCCTTGCCTGGAAGAAGATATCCGGATTCTGGGCAGAACCCATCTGGCGGGCATGGTTTGGATTTAAAGCCTTGCGGCGGAAAGCACGCACTGCATCCATGTCCATCATGTCCTTTAGTGTCTCGTAATCCCAGGCTTCGATCTTCTGGATCTCATGGGAGGTCCTAAAACCGTCAAAGAAGTTGATAAAAGGCAGACTGCCCTTTAAAGCTGCCAGATGGGCCACAGGGGTCAAATCCATAACCTCCTGCACGGAACCACTGGCCAGCATACATACACCTGTCTGACGGCATGCATATATATCGGAATGATCTCCGAAAATAGATAAGGCATGGCTGGCAATAGCTCTGGCTGCTACATTGAATACACCAGGAAGCTGCTCACCCGCCACCTTATAAAGATTCGGAATCATCAGCAATAAACCCTGAGAAGCAGTAAAGGTAGTAGTCAGCGCACCTGCAATCAGGGAGCCGTGCACCGCACCTGCAGCACCTGCTTCGGACTGCATCTCTGTTACGGACACTGTCTGTCCGAAAATATTTTTACGGCCGTCATTGGCCCACTCGTCTGTCACCTCTGCCATGGTAGAGGACGGTGTGATCGGATATATGGCAGCCACATCACTGTAAGCATAGGATACGTGAGCCGCAGCCTGATTACCGTCCATGGTAAGTTTTTGTCTGTTCATAGCATTTTCCTCTCTAAATATATATAAATTAATAATTTTATTATTGGAACATTTAGAGTTTAACATACTTTTGATGTTTTTTCTACAGGTACCATGAGAATTTATTTTTTCTTTATAACTTCACAAACAGAATACACCTCTTTTTATTTTTATTTCAACCGGGTGTTACCATTATCCGCCTCCGGGTTTCGCAACACCTATTTTTATTTCAATAAAATATTGACCTTTTATTTCATTGAAATATCAGAGATAAAATAGTATAATACTTTCAAAACAAGAAACTGCGAGGAAATTTTATGTTTAGTATCAAAAAACATCCAACTATCATCCTTTCATTGCTAACTGCCCTTGCCGGCACCTATGGCATCAGCTATCTTAGCTCCTTTGCCTCGGGCACGCAGCTGACATATAGTGTTTTTTCTATTGGTCTCTTCGCGGCACTGGCCTTACTTTTACAGCGCACTTTTGAGGACATTGTTCTTTTAACAGATCGTCGCAGTAAAGTATTCCGTATTTCTTTTGCATTTTTGACTGCATTTGTATTTGCACTGACTTTGGTTTTAGGCTATCAATTAAAAGGATTGGGTATGACAGAAGGGGGTGTCAGAGGAAAAGGTCTGATTTTCCTTCGCTCTTTTCTGCTTGCTTTTGCCATTCTGCCTTTCAGCAATCTTCTTTACAAATGGGCAGAAAGCATCCGTTCCTATGCCGCCTCCTTAGCTGCCCGGCCACAGGATACTGCCAAACGCTGGAACCCTACCAAATTATTTTTTGTAGTATTGGGCATTATCTTCTTGTGTTGGCTGCCGGTACTGCTGGCTTACTATCCGGCAGTTATGAGCTTTGACTTTCACCGTCAGTCCCAGGAAGCGGCCAGAGGCTTTATATGGTTTAACAGCTACCAGCCACTGGCCCATACATGGCTCATCTGGGTTGCTTTCCAGATTGGCAACCTATTTGGCAGTTTGCAGACCGGCATGGTATTCTACAGCATTTTTCAGATGCTGGTCCTGGCCCTTTCCTTAAGCTACTCCTGCTCCGTAGTATACAGGTTCGTGAATCGTAAATGGGCCCTCATACTTTTAGTGGGATTCTATGCCTTTTTTCCATATATTTCTATTCTGTCCGTGACAGTTACTAAGGATGTCATTTTTTCAGCGTTGTTTCTGGTGTTCGTATGTTTATTTATAGAAAGAACCTTTTTTGCAACGGGCAAGAAAAAGCTTATCATTGATATTTTGTGGGTTTTGGAAGGCATCGTAATGGTCCTGTTTCGTAATAATGCCCTTTACGCTGCCGCATTGTTTATTGTTATCTGGCTTTTTATGGGCGAGAAAAAACAGCGGCTTCGTATTTTAGCACTAGGTCTGTGTCTGATGATCGGAGGCAAAGGTGCACTGGAAGGTATGCATGTCATCCTCGGCACGGAAATCCGCGGCAGTCAGGTAGAGATGTTCAGTGTACCGATTCAACAGTTTGGACGCGTCGGAGACCTGCACGGAGATACCTTGGACGAGAAGACTCGTGCGCTGATCGATACTTACGTTCCGGAACGCATCTGGGATGAGTACTATCCTCCTATTTCAGATACCCTGAAGGGCACTGTGGGGCAATTTACCTTTGATGAAACCTGGAAAGGCCACTATGGCGAACTGCTGAAGGCTTGGATTCAGGTTGGTATCCGCTATCCAAATGAATATATTGATGCTTTCCTGGAACTGACTGCAGGCTACTGGTCTTTTGATGACGTAACCTGGGCTGAGCTCCTGGGCTATGGCCTGGAGGAACGTATGGGCGCCTTGTACACCTACAATTCTACCGTTTCTGAGGTACTGCCTGAAGGTATTGCCCACGAAACCAAATTCCCTTGGTTGGAAAATGCTTTGGAAAATATCGTCAGCGCCAATAGCTTTTATAAGTGGCCGATACTGGGCAATCTTTTCAAACCAGCCCTTTACTGCTGGGGACTTATCCTGATTGCAGTTTTATGCTTTTATAATTTTGACAAGAAAAAGATTTTGATCACCTTATTTCCATTGGCATATTTCGCCACATTACTGCTGGGTCCGGTAGTACAGGTACGATATGTTTTGCCCCTCATTGTAACCTTGCCGGTATTACTGGCCATGCTGGTGCATCATGAGCGGACAGAAAATATTTGACTCCTGCATAAAAACACCAAGAAATTATTTAATATATTGATTGCCACCAAATCCGTATTCCTTCGGAGATAAATTTTATTAGGGTGCACTACAAAACCGGAAGTATAACTGACGAGCCTGATGACTCATCTGCTATACTCCCGGTTTCTCTATGGATTGGGACAGTGAAATTATCTTACATACTTCAATGTTACGATTTCAAAGTTCTTTACCGGAATCTTTACAGTGCCGTCTTCGCAAACCAGCTTCTGTTCATTTTCCTCGAGCATATTACATACGTAAACTTCCTTAAAATCAAAGTTGGCCTTGATGGCAGCAGTTGTCTTCTGATTATAAGCCTCGTAGAAACGTACGATAATAGCATCGTCGTCTTCAGCCTTCTTAATGGTCTCCACAACTACATTTTCTTTATCACAGCTGATAAGACTATGGCAATCTGCAATACTGCCCGCAGCTGCTGCAGCCTGATCAGCTTCTAATGGCATATTCAATAAATATGCTTCCTTCACAGTCTGTCCTTCTCTATAGTCTCCGGTGTGCGGATACAGGGAGTATGTAAACTGATTCATACCTCTGTCAGCGGCCGGATTCGGATAAGTAGCGGCCTTCAAGAGAGATATCTTCATAATATTGTCTTCTACATCGTAGCCGTACTTACAGTCATTTAAGAGGCTGACACCATAGTCACCTTCAGAGAAATCTGCCCACTTATGTGCGCACACCTCGAACTTCGCGCCATCCCAGCTGGTATTTCTGTGGGTAGGACGTGCAATATTACCAAACTGAATCTCGTAAGTAGCCTCGGTACTGCGAATATCTACCGGGAATGCAGCCTTCAGAAGCACATGGTCTTCCTGCCAGTCAACAGTAGTTACAAAGTCTACTCTCTTTGAACCCTTACGCAGTAAAATATCCTGTATGATGACGGATTTCTGATAATGTCTCTCTACACGGATTCCTTCCGGAAGCAATGTTACCTTCTGTACGTCGTCTGCAATCCACATCTTCTGCTTGTAGTAATCTGTGATTTCCCAAGCGTCGAATTCTCTTGGATAATCTTCAAAAACTTCCAGACGGTTTGCTTCTTCACCGGCTGCAATCACTTCTCTCTGCTCAGCCTTGTCATACAGAGAAGTAATATGATATTGCTCATTAAAGGTAACCTTGATCAGATCGTTCTCAATAGAACGCTCTGTTACGATAACTCCCATCTCTACAGGCTGTGCCGGAATTACCTTCCAGCCGTGAGCCGGTACATTGTCTGCGTAGTAGGTCTGTCCGTCTACCTTGATATAATCACTGATGGCATATGGAGTCGGGTTCCATACAAAGATACCACCTTCCGTCTTTAAGTTTGCCTTAATAGCCGCCAGTTTATCTGCAACAATAGCTCTGCCTTCGCTTAAAATGCGTGCATATTCCACATCTGTCACATCATATACTTCCTTGATGGAAGAGCCCGGAATAATATCATGGAACTGATTTAACAAAATATTGATCACATTCTTGCGGAAGGTATCTGCCGGATATGTACCGTTATTAAGAATCATATCTGCTACAGCAACACTTTCTGCCATCTGTTGTAACAGCTCGCTCTTTCTGTTGTTCTTTTTATTCTTTGCAATGGAGGTGTAGGTGCCTCTGTGCATCTCCAGATACATCTCGCCCACCCACTTTGGTGTCTTCTTAAGAACCTTTGTATTTTCCATAAAGTCCTTTTCAATCTGTTCAAAAAATGCTCCGGCTTTCTCCATCTTAGCCTGAGGAATACCCGGAAGACCATATTTGAGACGTTTGAATCTTTCCATCATCTCGTGGGTAGTACCACCACCGCCGTCACCATAACCACAAGTAAGCAATGTGGTGTTGGTCAGGGATTTGTTTTTATATCTGTCCCAGGTACCCTTTAATTCCTTCGGGTCCAAGTCACGTACATAACTGGTAATAATAGAAGTAAATACCTGACTGCCATCAATACCTTCCCAAATAAAGGTGTCATTTGGCATAGGGTTGGTCTCATTCCAGCTCATCTTGGCAGTAAAGAACTTGTCCACGCCGCTCTTACGTAAAATCTGAGGCAATGCTCCGCTGTAACCAAATACGTCCGGCAACCAGAGAATCTTACTCTCTACATCAAATTCTTCTTTCATAAAGCGCTTGCCGTGAAGCACCTGACGAACCAAGCTCTCACCACTGATCAGGTTGGTATCAGCCTCCAGCCACATAGCGCCTTCCACTTCCCATCTGCCTTCCTTAACGGCAGCCTTGATGCGCTCATACAGCTCCGGATCGTTTTCCTTGACATGCTGGTACAGCTGTGGCTGGCTGGACATAAATATATAATCCTCGTATCTCTTAATCAGGTTCATAACTGTTGAGAAGCTTCTCTGTGCCTTTTCTCTGGTCTGGGCAACGGTCCAAAGCCAAGCCACGTCAATATGAGTATGTCCGATACAGTTTACAAAGCTTTCGGAATCACCACACACCTTTTCATAAAACTCGGTCTTCAGATAAGCGGCTGTGGCATCAACACTTGCATAAAAATCCTCTGAATATACATGTCTTAAATCCAGATTCATCAAAGCCTTGTCCATGCAGTCACGAATCCTAATGTAGTCATAAGACCCCTCATCCAGCTCTATCATTGCCAGATACGGAACCTTTACATCATAATATAAGGACTCAATCTTTAAATCCACGATCTCCAGACTTGCTTCCACTTCAAAGTGCTTATCTATCATGCCATTATACAAATAAAGATATATGTCCTGCTCCTTCTCATATTCCAGCGGAACCCATGTATGATTGGTGTCCATAGCTTGAGTCGTAACACCATTTACAAATACTGTAAACTGAGGATTGTATGCATCCCACGCCCCCTCACGTCCGGTCTTCACAGAAAGACGAAGCTCTTTATTCTCCTGCTTTGGAATAGCATCAACCTTTAAATGAAGCCAGTAATGACTGTCCTTGCCCTCGAAAATCTTATAAGGCTGGTAACTCTTCCATCCTTCTGTGGGCGGTACATTGTCAGTCTTGTATTCCGGACATTCTACATATTCATATTCCAGAACGGTACTGTCAAGTACGATTAACGATTCAAGCTTATTCGCCATTACGCGAATTTTTTCTTTAATAAAGTCCATCTCATTACCTCCGTAATCGTTTTTATTTTATTATAATTTCACAGGTCTGTAAGCACTAGTCTTGACGTGACATTTTTAGTGTGGTATTGTGACATTGATATAAATTTATTAGATATATTCGAGGAGAGATACCGCCAAATGGAAGCGAAGATGTTAGATGCAAAACAGCATGTAGATGCCAGGACCGGCTGTCTGTGCCGCTATGTACGCAGTGATACCGAATATATGCGCCCCCATTATCACAATTATTATGAATTGTTTCTGGTCATAAAGGGCAGTATTCACCATGTTGTAAATAACAGGGAGCAAATTTTAAACGAAGGACAACTTTTGTTTATTCGTGATTTTGACCTGCACGATTATAAGCTGGCAGAAGGGGATTATTTTGAATTTATTAATCTGGCTTTTACTAAAGAGGCTTTCCAGTCCATGCTGACCTTTTTGGGCAGGGGCTTTCCGGCCCAGCCCCTTTTAACCGCAGCCCTTCCTCCTATCGTCAGCTTGCTGCCTCACGCCCGAGAAAAGCTGGCTTATGCCCTCATCGAACTAAACCAGAATGCTGACAAAAAAGAAATATACTTTAAAGCAAGAGCTCTCCTGGTTTCTGTCTTTACAGAATACTTTTATAATTATCATGAAACCCACCAGGAAATTCCTTCTTGGCTTTCCATCGCCTATGAAAAAATGAAACGTCCCCAAAATTTCATCGCGGGTGCCGGTCAAATGTATGAAATTGCAGGCAAAAGCCGCGAACATGTAACCCGCTCCATGCAGCAATACTACGGTACCACACCCACTGCATATGTATCTGATCTGCGCCTGGGCCATGCTGCCAACCTGCTCTTAGTCAGCAACCTAAGTGTGACAGACATCTGCTATGAATGTGGCTTTGAAAATCTTTCCTGGTTTTACAAACGCTTTGCCCAAAAATACAGTTTCACTCCTTCTGAGTACCGTAAACAATACAAACAGGGCTCTCGCTAAACATAGCACCCCGCAGTTTTCCTTGTAGCTTGTCAAAATCGAAATTCCTTCAGCCATTTTCTGTGTTTTTTGTAATCCGGCAGTACCTTCTCCACCTCTGCCCAAAATTTCGGCGAATGGTTCATTTGCAGGCGGTGGCACAGCTCATGGACCACCACATAATCAATAATCTCCGGCGGCAGCTTCATCAGCAGGCAGTTAAAATTCAAATTACCCTTCTGGCTGCAGCTTCCCCATCTGGTTTTCTGACATCTGATAGCAATACGTCCGTAAGAAACTTGCATCTGCGCTGCGTAATAGTCCACCCGCCCGGGAATATATTTCTTTGCCTGTTTTTTCAGTTCTGCTATCTCTTTTTCTGTGATTTTTTTTATCATATAATATCTATTCCTTTCCGCTGTGCAAATAATTGCGAAAGCTGGTGCGAAACCGCTGGAGTAAACTATATTTCGACTCAGGGGCTTTGAAAAGCGCCGGTCCTTAGCGAAGCAAGGCGTAAAACGCTGCAGTCTGAGCTTAGTACCGCTGCGTTTTTCTCAGAGCGAAAGCGTCCCCTGTGCCGAAATATAGTTTACTCCAGGCGGCCTGTACCAGGTTTTACAATGCTCTCCCCTTCATAACCTCCGACGGCAGCACTCCCATTTGCCGTTTAAACACCTTAGTGAAATAAGACACATCCGAAAATCCACACTCCGTGGCTGCATCGGAAACCGAACATTTCCCCTCATGCAGTAGTTCTCTTGCATATCGGCAACGCAAAAACTGAACATAGTCCATTACACTTTTGCCCGTAATACACTTAAACTGACGGGAAAAGTAAAATCTGCTGAAGCCTGCATGAGTTGCCACCTGCTCCACTGTAATATTTTCTTTAAAATGTCCGCGGATAAATTGCAATCCCAGCTTAATCATGCCATCATTACCGGATGCCCGCTTCTCTTCGGCATACTCCCTACACACACGAGCAACAAAAGAAATAATTTCTCCCTTTATAACTGCCTTGTAATGAGCATCCTTTTGCCTCTGCTCTTCAATGACTTTCTTGAAGAATTCACTGCCAAAAGAAGCTGTCACAGTCTCTGTAAATCGTAGCCCTTCTACTTGCATCCCAAAACTTTGCAAAAAATCCGAAGATACAATAAGGCAATAATATACCAATTGCGGTGTGTCTGAAACCGTGTAGTGAATATCTCCGGAATTAATTACAACCAGACTGCCGGGAAACATTTCCACAGCTCTGGAATTAATCATCACTTTGCCCATGCCTTCCACACAGTACAGAAACTCAATATTTTCATGCCAGTTTGAATAATATCCGGCTTGATTATTCTTCTTTCTATAATCCAAATGAAAAATAATGGGCAGTTCTTCATCAAACCGGTGATTCTCATATAAACTCATGTAAATTTCTCCTTAAACAGCACAAAATTACCAAAACTAGGCAAGATATATCTTTTACACACTATTTGTAATCATTATAATAAAATAGTAAATTTAATGCAACTATAATCCCGAAAGGAGCATATCTATGTATTTATTACCAAAACCGCAACATATGGAAATTCAATCCGGTTTTTTACAGCAGACAACCGTTTTTGTCAAAAACAGCTGTTCCGACCCACGTATCGAAAAGACTTTAAACAAGCTTCCACAGAGCCCACTGGGCGTTTGCCTGGAAATCACTGCGGAGGACAAAGCATCCGAGGGCTACGTACTGACCGTAACAGAGAACAAGATCACCCTGGAAGGTGACAGTGCAGCCGGTGTATTTTACGGCATTCAGACTCTGCGCCAGCTTTTTGCTAACGGAGAGGTTCCTTGCCTTACCATTAAGGATCTGCCGGGCTTTTCCTACAGAGGCTTTTATCACGACATTACCAGAGGTAAGGTGCCTAAATTAGAAACTCTTAAAGCACTTATCGACCAAATGGCATATTACAAAATGAACTCTCTGCAGCTTTATGTAGAGCACGCTTTTCCATTCAAAGAATTAGGCAGTCATGCAGAAAAAACCGGTTATATTACACCGGAAGAACTTAAAGCACTGGACGATTACTGCTACGAGAATTTTATAGAATTCATTCCGTCCATAGCTACCTTCGGCCACCTGTATGTACTGTTACAGCAGGAAGCCTATAAAGACCTTCAAGAACTGGAAAATTTTGAAGAGGATCAAATTTACTGGTACCAACGTATGGCTCACCACACCATCGACCCTACCAAAGACCGTAGCTTTGAAGTTGTAAAGAGTTTGATTGACCAGTACCTGCCTTTGTTCCGCACAGATAAATTTAATATCTGCTGTGATGAAACTTTCGACTTAAAGATTGGAAAACATAAAGACCAGGATGCAGGAAAACTGTACATAGAGTTTGTCAAGAAGATTGTTGACTATTTATCTTCCCAGGGCAAAACCATTATGATGTGGGCTGATGAAATTTTGCTGCAGCATCCGGAAAACATTGCCGAGCTTCCAAAGAGCACAGAATTCTTAAACTGGACCTATGCGGCAGAACCACTGGAAGATTCTTTTAAAATTTTAGGAAATCTGCCTTGTACCCAGATTGTTTGTCCGGGTACCCATACCTGGTCCCGCTTAGTGGAAGGCATCGATGTAGGCTCCAAAAACATTCTGGCCTTGGGCAGATATGGTCACAAGTACCACGCAAAAGGTATGCTCAATACCAACTGGGGAGATTACGGTAATCCTTGCAGTCTGGAAATGTCTATGCACGGAATGGTTCTGGGCGCTTGTATTTCCTGGAATGCGGATACCGATAAAGATGCTTATTTTACAGATAGCCTTAACTACCTCTTGTACAAAAACGGTGCAGCTGCAGCATATGTGTCTCTGTTAGACACTGTTCAGAGCAAATTAAATTGGCTTATGCTGGCAAGATGCTATTCTAACTGTATTTATGACAAAAAATTTGAAGTTTCCTTCCCTACTTTGGAAGATGTAATCCGCGCTCAGACCACCTGTCTGGGTGTTATCCAAACCCTCTCCGACGAAACATGGGAGTTAGACGAATACCGTCAGGAGCTTTTGATCGCTGCAGAAGGCCTTATAGTCATGGCAGAGCTTTTTGCCAAATGTACCGGCTACTCTATCACCAGATATTCCGACACAAACCGATGGTATGAGAAATTCCGGACTAAGTGGCTTGAGAAAAATAAGCCAAGTGAATTGTATGAAATCGAGAAGATGTTTGTAACACTGGAAAACACCAATATCTAATAATTGCTATCCTCTAAAATTTTTGATATAATTTATTATAGATGCCTTATGGAGCAACAAGAGTATATATTATATAATCTCCATTGAAGCTGCTTATGGAAGTCGGCATTCCCATTAAGCGTTGTAAAATACACATATCTACACCGGAGATGGAGCAGATCCCCGGATTTATGGACCGGGTCATATGCTTTTTAAAACCATAGAAGAAGAGAAGCAAGCCATGTCCGGTAAAGAGAATTATTTTCAGCGCAGTATGACGGTTGCGCTCTATTGCCTTTTGACCCGTCATTTTGCAGAGGAGAGTACGGAAGATATTTCCAAAGAGCAGAAAGAGTTTCTGCATATTCTAGAATACATCGGCGAACATTTTGAAGAAGATATCAATGTGAATATTCTTGCAGAACGGTTATTTATGTATCGTGGCAGACTTGCCTCTTTATTTAAGAAGTATTCCGGCATGAGCCCAAATGATTATGTTTATTCTCTTCGGATCAAGAAGGCCAATGAGCTTATAGATCAAGGCGGCAGTATTATAGAGGCAGCAATGCAAAGTGGATTTCAGAACGTGAGAACCTTTAATCGTGTATACAAAAAAATCACAGGTATCACTCCCACTGCATATAAAAAGAGAAGTGACGGATCTATGTTGCCTCTATAAATCAGCCAAACAATGTGATAGTACTATATCGCATCGCTCTTTCACATTCATTTTTTCAAAATAGATATTTTCCAGTGGTATCCACTTGTCAAAAAAGAGTTCTACCATTTCCGGCGAGTTGCGGCGCAGAATACGCTCTCGCTGTGATTTTGGTGAATTCTCCAGATAAACGGACAGATCATAATATTCGGAAAGCTCCGGATGCATGGCATATACACCCTCTATAACGATCAGGTTTGAGGGTGTGATTTTTTGGGCTTCTCCCAGTTTTAGGGTAGAACAATCAAATTTTCGATAGTTGACAATCTCCCCCTTACTAAGAGGTATTAACACTTCCGTCAAAAAACGCTCCCTGTCAATATTACCGCCCACCTCGGCGTATCGTTCACTGGTTCGTTGCTCAGGCTGCAGAAAGAAATCATCCATATGAAATACGGTGCAGTTGTAGAGTTTGGCAAGGAGCCGGCTTAAGGTAGTCTTTCCACTGGCGCTGCCTCCTTCAATTGTCAGCTTTATATTGCCTGTTCCAAGCTGTTTAGCAGCTTCAAGGCGTTTATCAAGTTCTGCCAAAAGTAGCAGAAAAGATACATATTCCTTTGCAATGACACGATAAGCAGGATGATAGGTTTGTCTGAAAATCTCAGAATGGTGGATGGCTGGGTATCCGCCAGCTTCCCATTCTTCTGCAGCTTTTTCAAATTCCTCCAAAGCAAATGGGAGTTGTTTTTGGCAAATAAGATCTTTCGCTGCGTTTAATTTTTGAAGAAGCGCTTCCATGCCATTTGCTTCTTTTCGTGCTGAAAGATAAAATAATTTCCCAAGGGTACTTGCATGTAGGCCCTGATCCAGATAGGAAAGAGGAACACGGCAGTAGCCACCATCAAGTGGCTCGATGGTGGCCCTATTATGGTGGCTAATGCTATTGTATTCCTTTTGGATATAGTCTGTTACCGTTTCCGAGGAGGAAATCAGGTGTTCACATCCAAAGGAGCTTTGATATATAAATTTAAATAGATCCCGTATTTGTAATTGTGGATAAGTCTGACAATGCATGATCAGCAATTCACAAGTTTTTTCACTTTGCTTCATATATTGCTCCGTTTCTCAAAAATCAACCTCTTAAATTTACCACTTTCGGATTATCAAAAATCATAACAAGAACGGGTATCAGCACAATCTGAATGATAATGCCGGGGATGGCATTGGTAAATGCTCCGGCAAGGAACGCAGCAAAGGTAAACTGACTCCCTTTTATTCCCATGCATACAAACATTGCCGTTCCCCAAACTAATCTACCCAGTATCATTGAGATCAGTAAAGAACAATATATAAAAGGCTTTTTTTTCGGAAATATTTTGTGCAGCCAACCTACAATTGCACCATAAGCGGCAAGCTCAAATGCCATGCAGACAGCAGTTGGAAAAAAAGGCGGCAAACCAAGGGTAATGGAACGAAGCAGTGGTGCAATAAAACCTACAAGAAGTGCCCAGAGGGGGCCGCAGATAAAACCGCACAAAAGCACAGGAATATGCAGCGGACAAAGCATAGAGCCCACTTCCGGTATCTGTCCGGTCAAAAAGGGCATAACATAAGAAAGCGCCAGAAACAAGGCAGACAGTGTCAGCTTCGATAAATCCGGATATGTTTTCTTGTGTGTTTTCATCAGATTCCTCCATTCATAACCCAAAGCAACACTATCCCTGCAGAGATAGTAACGCTCCAACGGGTAATATTATTTCTGTTCAGAAGCCCATTCGTTAAACAGCGTAACATTTTCAGTCAGCTGATCGTGATTTTTAACATAATTATAATACACCTTTCTGCGAAAGGCAATAATGGGGTTATGAAACCCAGCATCTGCTTTCGCTTTCTGTTTTTCTTATTATTGTCAATGTAATCTTTGCAGTCATACCATTCGTTGTAGAATTTCACGTGAATCCTTATGTTTTTGTACATTTTAATTATAGTGTGCAGAGGCGCAATATCTCAAGATAATTTGTGGGTGTTTATGGTCAAAATGTCGCACAGATAATTCGCAGCTATACATTTTCAGTATGCGTCCAAACTACCCAAAATAAAAGGAATGCCATTGCACCAAAACGTTCCGTGCAATAGCATTCCTTTATTTATTTCATAGAATTAATGAATTAATGATTTATTTGCCGTTAGCTGCTAACCAATCGTCTAACTGCTTCTGGAAGTCATCGATAACATCCTGAATGCCAGCTTTCTCTAATTTACCAAGGAATTCTGCATACTTTGCTTCGAAATCAGCACCATAAATACCCTTGCCAAATCCATCAGAATACTCTGTATATACTGCACTGATCTGCTCCAGCTGAGTAGTAACGTTTGCAGTAGAAACTACGAAACCATTGTGATCAGAAGACTGTGTTTCCGGAGCTTCGTTGTACTTCTTGATATTTTCGAACTGACCATCCTTTACAGCCTGGTTCTTGTAAGCGTAGAAGGAGTTACCTAAAATCCACTTAAGACCAGCGTAAGTTGTGTCGCCACCACCCTGAGAACCATCGTACTCAAGAGTTGTGATTCTGTTAGGATCAGCTGCATCTACAGTATAGTGTTCGCCTTCAAGACCGAATACCATAGTGTTGTAGATTTCCTTACCAATCTCTGTACCTGTTGTTAAAGCTTCGATGAAGAGAATAGCTTCTTCCGGATTTTCACAGGTAGCGGATACACCGTTACCGCCTGCACCCCAGCTGTTCTGTACGTAATCGTATTCCTGAACAGGAATAGCTACAACTTCAAAGCCCCAAGCTGCGGAGTAAAGCTCTGCAACGTATTCCGGAGCACCAACCTGCTCCTTAGTTGTGAATACATAAGAAGTCTCGTTTAACATGTTCTGGAAGTAGTAATCAGCATGGTTTGTATCAGCACCGTCCGGAGAGAAGATGCCCTTTGTGTACCAATCTGCATACTTAGCCCACATTTCCTTTAACTCACCCTTTGTCCACAGGTATTCAACCTTATGTTCACCATCGTTATCAACAACAAACTGGTTAGAAAGGTGATCGTATGGCTCCATGAAGTAGAAACCTAACTGTCCGTTGCTAATTGAAGTAATGCAACCAGCATACTTAGTATCGCCTTCGCCTGCTCTAACAGCCATAGTGAATGCTTCTAAGTACTCTAACTTCTCAGTTACGCTCTTATCCCAGTCTGTCATAACCTTGTACATTTCATCATAGTTACCGTACTTGTCCATGTATTCCTTTGGAACAAATAAGTAACCTGCGTTGAAAGCATTCTGGTAGTTAGGAACAATATAGATGTTGCCTTCTACAGAACCAAGCTCCCATAACCATTCAGGAAGCTCTGCCTTTAACTCATCAGAAATGAGATTATTTAAAGGCATCCAGCTGCCATCTTCTACGTGCTGAGCAAAGTTAATGGATACGGAGTTCAGAATGTCGATCTGAGCGCCGGATGTCTGAGCCAATGTTACCTGTGTAGCATAGTCAGCAGATGGGAAACAGTTGATGTTGATAGAAACATGCTCTAAGCCAGGATATTCCTTTAAGAGCTCGTTTACTCTGGCTTCTACCTTATCGGTATCTTCCTGCTGACCGTTACCTCTGTAGTACCATTCCAGAGTTACCGGTTCTTTTACTTCCGGAGTTTCAACAACTTCAGAAGATTCGGTTGCCGGTGTAGATTCAGTACCAGCATTTGCAGGGGTATCATTACCACATGCAACAACACCGAAGATCATTGCTACTGACAAACCAAGTGCCAGTAATTTTTTTGCGTTTTTCATAACACTTTCTCCTTTATTTAAAAGATTTTACTCTATAAAGAGTCACAAGAAATACTTTTCAGTTGGAAGGCACTTTCGGGTGAATCCAAAACCGAAAGTACCACCAACTATAAAGAGGACGTTATGAACAATATATGAACCAAGCGGACAAGTCCGCTTCGAACTTCCTCAATCCCCGGGGGACTTGATTCTCCTATTGATACATTGTTCATATCACCTCTATTATATATTTCCTGTTAATGCAGTGCTTGAAAAAAAGTTAGTTACATGCGGAAAATAGTTTGGTTTTCTGTACTTTCAGTACAACAGCCTCATGTGGTGGCAGTATCTGTGGTATTTCTGCTGACCATTCTCCCATATTACCTGCCCCATATATGGCTTCCACCTTATGTCCCTCGTTGACCAGTAAGCCTATTTCCTGATCTTCCTTGGAATAATTAATCAAAACTACATAACTGCATTCCTTGGTATGGTGACAAGTCATACCTACAAATTTATTTGCCACAGATACCGGATGCTGCTTTTGTGCCTCTGCAAAGATATAGTCGTATATTATATGGTAATTGCTGTTAAAAGCGAAATTTTCTTCCAGTAACATAGCTTCCAGCGGAAAGTTTACATAATATACACAGCCCTTTCCATATGTATATTGGGTGAAAGCAGGAATTCCCAGATTGTCATAGGCAATCACCTCTGCTCCCCTTGTCTCCACAAGTCTTCTTTTTTGACGAGTAAATGCAATTGCTTCAGCTTCTTGTTCTTTGCCTAGATCTTCTGACGTAGTTGTGTATTCTGCTGCAATTGTTATATCTTTTGATGTCACCTCAGTGTCACCCACAAACTTCATGGTGCAGTTCTCTGTAATCTTTGCGGTATCTACTACATGGACACCGGAAAATCTTTCAAATTCAGCAAGATAACCGGCATCATTGGATATGTAAAGGGTTGCCCCTTTGTATACTTTTTCCAACAGACAATCAAAAGTTTCCTTACAACACACTTCTGTCCCTTTCATAGATGGCATCAGATAAATATTACTATCAGGAAGCTTTCTCTGCTCACTATAGGTAAATTTAAGGTTTACATGAGCCTGCTTGGCCAATGCGTAGGTCATATACGCAACTCCCCATTGAGACTGTCCCTTCGTCAAAATACAAACTGCATCTGTTGCTGCCTTCGGCAATTCCTGATCAAAACCATTTAACCAATCTGAAAAAGCCTTATACGCAAGCAATGTTTTCCGTGGTTTTCTATTCAGATCCATTAAACCAAGCTCTCTCTCCATCATAACCCAGCTGTAAGGAGCCGTTGTGAGCGCCACCTGTTCACAGCCACACCACCAGAAAAGCCCCAAAGAACCGTTTGCCCAATTGGAGTAAAGATTTGTTTTCAAAAAGCCGGTGCCTGTTTCATCATCGCAGGTCATAGGACCCAAGGTGCCGATTTCCTCTGTCAGACAAGGTTTCCCACCCAGATCACTGTAATACATACCTTCGCAGGTAGCATGCAACAAAGTACGATAGGACACCATATAATCTTTGTCACAATACGGCACAAAATGTGGATATGGGTGGGTGGTCAAAATGTCCGTTTCTTCTCCATGATCAAATATGTCCCAGGTACCATCAATCTGCAAACTATGCATGCCGGACACCACCTGTCTTCCCCATTTATCGTTGGCTTTGATGGCATTGGTAATCATCCCGATCCATGCAGTGGCCACTTCCCGATTAGCAGCCTCTGAAAAACAATTGCATTCATTCCCCAAATCCCAGGCATAAATAGCTTTGTTCTGATAAAAATGTGAAACAAACCCTTTGATAAATCTCTGTTCCAACATAAGCGCTGTCTCATCTGTATACAAATCTCTGCCTTCCAGAATCGGTGGTGTAAAGGTTCTGCCACTCATCCAGCCCGTTAAAAGCCCTACGATCAGCTTCATATCATATTTGGCTGCAATTTCACAAAAGCGTTCAAAACGCTCCATCATCTTCCTATCTATGTAGTAAGGATTATCAATAAAGCTGCCATCCCTGTGTCTATATTCTCTTTTCCTATTGTGAGCACCATAAAAAGCACAAACCGGCTGAAAATCTCGCCAATTTGGAAAGACTCTTAAATATTTCAGGCCATGAGCAGACAATTGCTGCAAATCCTGTTCTATGGCATTTTCATCCCATTGTATCCACATTTCCGTCCCTGCATTGGAAGCCCAATAATTACAACCCAGCATAAAATTCATTACTACCTACCTCCTGTATTTCGTGTTACCTTTTACGTTACTATTTTGTTTTTATGATCGTGATATACACATCAAATACTTTGCATCTTTACTTTTTATGTAGTTTCACTGCCGCCCTTACTGATATATTGGCTTGGCGAGATTCCCATCTTCTTTTTAAACACCCTGGCAAAATAGGAAGAATCATTGAAGCCACACTGAAAAGCAATTTGAGTAACATTTTTGTTGCCTTGGGCAATCAAAACGCAAGCATAATTTACCCTTAGCATATTCATATAGTCCGTTACCCCAATCTTATAGTGTTTTTTAAACAAGGTTGATATATATTTTTTATTATACGAAAAACAACTACTGATCTTATCCATGGACAATTGTGGGTCTGTAAAATTTTTGTCCACATATTTCTTAATTAACCGGGCACTGTCTGCAGAATCGGGCAATATCCTTTTTTTCCCTTCCCCTCTATCCTCTCTGTAATCCTGGCCAATGTATAAAGCACAAGACTTTCGCTGATCAACTCTATTCCATCCAGGTGGTATCCCATCCCTTGCATCCATAATGGGTATATCTCCTGAAAATCTCTGAACACAAAATTTTGACCATGAATATTCCTCTTTTTCATCTCAGCATCTGCACGAGGGCCGGCATAACTGATATACATATATTCAAAGTCATCATTGCCTGCAATAGAATAAGAAACTGCCGGAACCAGAAAGAATATATCTCCTTGCTTTACATCTGTTGCAACTCCATCACACCAAACGGTACCCACACCATCCACTACATAATGAACTCGGTACACCATACAATTTCCTGTTTCCTCTCTATTCTCTTCTCGGGTAATATGCACAAAATCAATGGTCTGCATATTCTCTGAAACTGCGGACGCAGACACACTTACATATGTGTCATTCATTTTAATCTTCCTCCCATAGTTTCTACCATGTTGTGAGGCTTTTTGCCCGTTACTATGTGATCTCACATATTTTGTTGACAGTGCAATTAACAAAGCCTTCTTAACTCCGAAGTGTACAATTTTAATCCGATGCTTATACTATATGTATTTTATGCCAACTTTACAAATGTTGTATCGTAAGGAGCCAGTGTAACCATTACTTCGCCATTTTCAACAGGAATAGTGGTAGTCTGTTCTATGTCACTATTATTAATAATAACCAGCTTTCCGCTTTCCGGGTAATATGCACATTCTGTATACAGATTGTCAGTCATATATAGACCCTTTAAGCCTTCCCCGCCTGCGTAACGAATCAGCTGATACAGCATTCTGGTGTTCTCCAAACTAACTTGGAAGGATGCCAGATAGATACCCAATCCCTTACCAAACTTATTTATAGTCACCAGTAATTTCTTGCCTTCTGCCTTGAGTACACTTGCTTTGCCATCAGTCAGGAAACGGTTTTCTTTCGCTTCTACAGATGCACCTGCAGGGAGGATGCCTTCCACATCAGATGCTTCAAATGCCCACCTGCCGTGACATACTTTTGCACCGGTATCCTCATCGACGCCAAGTACATGTGCCATACGGAAGTTATAGTCATAGCCAGCTACTGCCGATGGCTGATTCACTCCGATGAATGCTCCTCCTGCATGTACCCACTTGGTCAATGCAGTAACCACTTCTTCGTCCTTCCACACGTCACCACCGCTCCATGCAGTACCTGCACGTCCTGCATTGATTACTACATCAACATCCTCCAGAACACCGTTCTTTACGTCTTCAAAGGAAATATATCTTACATCCACAGGCAAACCGGAAAGAGCTTCATTGACATGGATCAGATCATGCATATAGGTTTCATGAAAATGTCCCGACAATGTCCAGCTGCGAAGCTTGCCCCAGTAATGAAGAACTGCTACTTTGGTCTTGATGGTATAAGGCTTACCTGCCTCATGAAAGCTGCGGATCAATCTGAATTCCTCAGATATTTTTTCGATATAATCTACAAAGTCCGGAAAATCTTCCACCAGGTGGATATATCCCCCCAAACCAATTCGATCAATTTTATCACGAAGGAGTGCTCGTCTTACGCTGTTCCAGTATTTCTTGGCATCTAAAGTAGGATCGCCACCTTCACAAAAGGTGGGAGCTCCGCCCAGCCCCACCGGAAACAGATAAGGATGCAGCCTCAGTTCATGTGTGGGTACATCCACACTTGCACATAGTCTTGCCTCATAACCTGAGAATACACACTTGATTAATCCGTCAAAACCAAATTCCTGAAATCTTCCGTTATAAGGCTCTACGCCTACCCAACTGTCATCGTAAAATACGTATGCCTTTTTACCGTAACTATGTACTATATCAATTAATTTCTTACCAAAGTTAATTACAAAATTATTGATAAACTTCATCCAATCCGCTTTACGATCATTTCCAGGCATATGGGTAACGTGTAAATTGCCTTTATGAATAAAATCCTCCGCTGTCATGCGGTATCCATACTCTTTCTCGAATATATCCAATGCCACATCACTGACCGTATAATCATAAGAACCCCAATCTGAGAACAGATGACGGTTTCTCGGGTCGCTTCCCCATATCCACACAAAATTATAAAACATGGATGTAAAACGTACTACTGTGGTCGCCGGATGAGTCTCACACCAATTTTTTAACCAGCCAAGTAAATATTCTTGAGTCTCCTGATATCTGGGTTCAATCTGCATCAAGTGTTCTTTTTCCCAGTTATTTGTGGTGTGATTGTACATGGATATCTCTTCCCAGATACGATACGCTAAAAAGCTCACAGTATATTTATGAAAGGGAATAATACCTCTAACGGTCACAGTGCCTGCTTCCTTATCATAGGTCCAAGCATCATTACACACCAATGTGTTGGTAGTTCTGTCATAAACCTCCCAGTACTTCATTGCTGTTGCACTATCGTTGACTCTGAACTGTTCATCAAAAAAGCTTTCCATCAAGCTAATGGTTACATCCTCAGACTCTGCTACCACCGCCGGTGTACAAAGAAATGTCTGCTGCAGCTTGTCCTGATTTTCTTTTGCCCACGCATTATGGTCACGGATAATGCAAATAGTTGAATAAATACCGTATCCCGCCTCTATAATTTCATCGGATAATACGGTTCCGTCACTGTCTCTGATGACATCTGCTCCCCATTTTTCTGCAAGCTCCAATGTCAGTTTCTCATAGCCCGACTCTCCGGGCATAGTAAAGCCGCCTTTTGTCTTTGCCATGTTTTCTTTCTCCTCATTTCTTTGTTGAGACTGATATGATCCTTCTGAATCAGACAAAGTACATATCACACTACTTTTTACTCTGTTACTCATATGCAAAAAGCAAAATTATTTTAATATCTTTTGCGCATTCTGATAAAAGTCTTCAAAAGTCAAATCCCTAGGGCGAATCAGCGTTGGCAAACTCTCAAAAGGTACTTCATACATCCAAACTCCGGCATATCCTGTCTTTTTAAGCTCTGCTACAAGCTTCTTCCAATCCACTTTTCCTTCTCCCGGCATCCAATGCTTCTCGTCTACAAAGTCATAATCGGACACATGGACTGTTATGATCTTTTTTCCCAGATTTCTCAAAAAATTAATATTATTATCTGCCATCAAATGGTTGGTATCAAAGCATACCCGCAGCTTATCATTGGCACTGAGCAGTGTAAGCATTTCCTCTGCAGTATTACCCAGATTGGTTCTCGGCAAATCTTCAATAGCAATTCTTCCACCCGCTGCAAAGGCTATTTCCGCAAGCTTGTCCAGAGACTCCATGGCGCATTGCACTCTTTCGCTGCGTTCGCTGTCTGCTATAGGCTCTCCGCTCGTATGAACAACAAACTTATCAATACCCATGTCGCCTGCCTCTTTGATAATCCTTGTCCACTTATGAAGGGCTGCTTCCCTCACCTCTTTTTGTGCGGAAGAAATATCAAAAGTATCCTTGTATGGCTCAAATGGCAAATGTAAGGACCACACCTGAACATCGTACCTATTTGCCAAAGCTATGATTGCTTTATAATCCGCGCTCTCGTACCACAGTGGCTTTTTGGATATTTCCACGGCACTAAGCCCTGCCTTCTGCATATTCTGAAAATTTACTTCATTAAGCTCAAAACAGCTTGATAACCCAATTCTATACATTTTTGTCCTCCTATAAAACTGCAAATTGTAATACTATATTCATGCTTCGTAGGTCAGTCGACGACCAATTTCTTTTTGCGCCTGCAACATTAATTTTTTTATTTCCTGCTCCCGCTCTAACGCTCTTTGCATGGTACCGTTTTGGGTGGTTACTGAGATCACGATGGCACCGACACAGCTACTGTATCGAAAAATTGCCACACTCCAGCCACCCCATCTTGCTTCTTTGCCTTCCACAGGAGTCTCTTCAAAGTCCAAAACTCCTCGTGCATCAAATTTTGCAAGCTGCTCCTTCAAAGTTTCGAAGGATGTGACCTCCTCCCACTGCCCTCTGTCTCCTTTTGTGGGATTACCGTACATTGTATATATTTCACGTAATTCCTTTTCACTCATATTTGCCAATAGAATTCTGCCGGCAGGAGTAAAGTAAATGTCCTCCGGATATACATCTCCTTTTTGGGCCACCGTTTTGGGTTCCGTGTTAATGACATCAATAATAAACACTTTTCCATGCTGTATAACTGCCAGACCCACACACAAAGTTGTCTTCTTATGAAGCCACTTCAATATGGGGTGACAGACTGACACAAATTCACTGTCGTATTTGCCATATCTGGTAAGGCAATAGGCTGCCGGTCCCAGTATGTATCCTCTTGTACGGGACACCTGCTTGACGTAACCTTCTTCCACCATTTCCGATATGATACGTACACAGCTGGATTTTGCAATCCCTGTTTTTTCTGCAATACTTGTCAGTGTTACCGGTTTATTCTCACCCTCAGAAATTGCAGTCAATATTTTTAAAACTTTTTCCACACAACCGGCCATGTCATTCCACCTTTCTTTCCCTGAATGCCTAGTCGTTCGGGAAACTATGTTACAGCCTGCGGCTGCATGATATGTTCTGGCTGTAACAGAGTTCTCCAAACGTCTATTTTAATACCTATTTATGAAAGTACTAACATCATATCAATGGCATGATTACATGTCAACGAATTCCGCCATACGGAATTATCACCCTCTCATATTGGAAGGCGCACTTTCCGACATAACAAAAAGGCCCCAAAAGTCAGATCAAAATCCAACTATTGGGGTCGCCAACATATTCCTGTTTTAGCATTAAGTCTAATAGTGTTTATTTTTAAAATAAACTCTTACTCAAAATATAAGTTTCTTAGGATATCCTTGGCCTATTCCACATACTCCTTCATGATCTTAGCAAAATCTCTGTAATCATCCACGCAAACGAAGCCAAAATCTGATACGTATACGGACTCGTCATTACCACCCAGTCCGTAATCATCCCCTACAAACAATACTTCATCATGGCTGTAACCATTTTCCTTACAGTACAGGTCCAGAGCATAGTATTTATTGTACGGCTTTGGTGCCATATCAAAGGAAGAAGAACCTCCTACAAATACATTGTAGTCATCAAAAAGCTCTACTACCTCCTGGTAAATCTGACGTCTCTTTTTTCTGTCCGGATCAAAAGCCAGCTTGTCTTCCTGAGCTGCCTTGGTACCTAAAATCGCAAAGGTCACGCAGCCTGACGGATGATACTCCACACTGTCTCCTGCAAATTCGGTATAACCGTATTTTTCTCTAAGATATGTAACTCTTTTTTCAACAGACTCGCGATTACATTCAAACGTATCATCACGGATAATGTCGCTTTCTCCTGTCTGCTCATTGTATTTCGCAAACTGCAAGCCGTAATTTCCGATAATATCAATCGGGAACTGATCTAATTGACGGAAAATACGCTGTGTCTGACCTGCTCCTGCCATTAAGAGCTTATATTTCTGAGAAAGCTTCTCTAACATATCTCTGTTGGCATCTTCCAGCTTTTGCTTATGCTGTGTCAGTGTACCGTCTAAATCAAATGCTATTACTTTTATTTTTTGTTTGTTTATCATATACTTCCTCTTTGTTGGTTATTCTTTCCGGCATATGGCCGAGGTTGTGGTATCAGTAATAAAAACTGATATCGGTTCTACAATTTATTTATTATCTTGCACCAATTTCTTCTAATTTGCGAATACAGTCTGCAGGGAAATTGGTTGTAATCAATCTTGCACCCAGCTCAAAGCACTCCTGTAAATGAGCCTTTCTTGTTACGCCGGCGCCAATCCAAGGCTCAATGCCCTTCTCTAAGAGGTATTCATAATTCTTAGGATTTCTGTCCTGATATACACATGCACAGTACAGATACTCATCAGGATTTCTCTTTACATTGCGCATGATGGAGTATGGATAAAATCCATGCAACAAGTATTTCCCATGATATTTCTCATCGATATACTCCAATACATGTGCATCTGCACTGTTAAATAACATTTGATCTGCGAAATCATATTTTTCAATCATCTCTACGCACAGATCAATACACTTGTGGCATTTGTCAGCACTCTCCGGATTTTCTTCGCTGTAGTATTCCTTGATTTCCAAATTTAATGTTACCTTTGTTTCTTTTAAGAGAATCAGAAGCTCCTCTAAAGTAGGAATCTTTTCAGGTGCATACTTACCGCCTGCATTTAACAGACACAGTTCTTCGTATGTTTTGTCTGCGATCGCTCCGGTGCCGTCAGTAGTACGGTCTACTGTATCGTCATGCATCAGGATCAGCTTGCCGTCCTTTGTAATATGTACATCCGTCTCAATCATGTCAGCGCCGGCTGCAATAGCTGCCTTAAATGCGCTCATGGTATTTGCGAAGCAATTATAGCAGTCTCCCTGATGTCCTGCCACCATCATTTTGTTTTCCTTTGTTAATGTCATGATTTATCCCTCCTCGGTGATATCTATATTTTTTATTTTCTTTATATTGCTCTCCATTTTGTCAAGGCTGACCCACACAATAGGCCGCCTGCAAAATGATTAGCCTATAAAATAATTCACCCACAAAACAGAAAATCTGTCCTTCAAATCCTTAGCGTACAAAATAGCATCCTCTATTTTTTCGGTGCCATATAATTTTTCAAAATCAGCAATATCCAGTCCTACAGACTCCAGATATCCTATCAACTCCTTGGAAGAAGGAACTTCTCCCAGCACAGCCCGGATTTCTTCCCATTTACTGTCATATACCGGCTGAAGGTCACGTTCATACCAGCCAAGCTTATTCTGAAGTGCGATAACGCCCTCTGCTGCCTCCGTGTAAATGCTTTTGATTTTTTCTTCCCATTCTGCTTTTGAAATCTGCGCTCTTGGTACCGGCTTATCCATACGCAAAAGCTTTTCTCTCAACCTCTGGGTATACACTGCCGAAAAGGCCACATCGATACCGTGCATAAAATATTCTTCTCCGTTCAGGATACCTGTTACTTCAAAGAAATGGGACATATGATGCTCACTGCCGGAAGCAGGTCTGGAATTGCCTACATAAGCCATAGCAATACCTACGCCTACCAGCGCCTCCATCAATGTCTGAATCGCATCTGCGTCACGCTGCTGCAGTTTCTCGCCCAAATCCTTTGTCTTTAAAAGCATCTCATAAGTTAAATCATACACATAGTCACAGAAATATTCATCTAAAATCACCTGGCTTAATTTCCAGTCATTAAGGCAGGAATATTTGCCCAAAATATCACCGTAACCGGAACGAATCATGTCCATTGGTGCATCCTTTAAGATATCTACATCTCCGATGATCACTTCCGGCACATGGGCATTGTATGTAATTTTCATATTTTCAGCGATCATTGCAGCCCCCTTGGAAGCATATCCGTCCATGGATGGTGCTGTAGCGATAATGTAATAAGGTACTTTTGCTTCAAAGCTCACGTATTTACATAAATCCTGAATAACACCGGAACCCAGACCGATGATCAAATCTGTTTCTCCAGTTAACTTCTCCTGCATCTCACAAACAGCTTCTTCATTAGGCACCAAAATACCTTCTCTCTGGTAAATCAGGGTACTTTCCAAACGGTCTGCCAGCTGCTCCTCTACCACTGTTCCGCATATACCATATGTATTGTTGTCGGCAACCAAAAGTATTTTTTGGTAGGCTCCCAAGACACTTTTCAGACTGTTAACAGCACCTGATGATATAATAACCTGCTTTATATCACAGCTGTGAGTTATACCGCATTTACATTCGAAAGGTTTAAGCATTTTTTCAAAATTCATTTCTTTTTCTCCTTGTCATCTTATATTAATGTTGTTAAAGTTCTACTCTCCGGCATTTATTCCTTTTCATCCGGGTCAACAAGCTTCTCAAATCCCCCCGGTTCCTCTCCGATATATCGATACAGACATATATCTGATTCATGAGATTCCTCCGGGCCATATACGTCATGATTTTCAGAAAAATAAAATCTGCCGTCTCCCAAAGAAAACATACCTGTCTGACCATACGGAAATCTATATCCGTAAATACCATTTTCGCAAAGCCCGGTTTCCTGCAATTGCAGCACTTTACACTTCTCACCGTAATATCCCGGCAGTTCCTTTATGAGCGGTGTCTGATTTCCTTTGATCACAAACATATCATAATTCGGATATTCCGGCTTCTCTCCTTTGTAAACCGCTGCAAAGATATCCCCTGTGTGAGCATCATATTCCAGATTCTGAATGCCAAAGCAGGTATTGCCCGTATAAACAAAATACCGTTCGTCACAGGCATCTGGGCCACTGGTATGAACATTATCTGCAGTTAATAGCGCTTCATATGGCTTCAAGCTTTCCATGCGATAAGAAAGCAACACCTGATAATCATTATCTTTGCGCTCTAAATCACCGTAAATACCATATGCAACCAAAAGTCGCCTGCCCTGTCCTTCAAAAGCAGGTGCAAAGGTCACTCCGTCAATACCGGAGCAGCCATAGCGGTGCTTTCTGCTGACTCCCTCTTCTTCCCATTCTGCCAGATAATCCTCCACCACTTCACGAAGCCACACAGTGGTCATTACTCCGTCTGTTTCCGCATTCATGTCCGGGCGGGTTATTTTATCCACGTCGAAGATAGCCACGTAAAAAGCATTTTTTACATCATTTGCAATTCCCATATGATTCAAAATGCCGCGGCCGATAATGTCATTCTTGTATTCCAAGGATGCATAGACTCTGCCATCCTCCGCATTATAGGCCATACATCCCAAGTGTCCGGTAAATCCGCGGACAGAGCCAATGAGATTTCCCTGCATATCCAGTTTCACAAATTCCGTAGTAAAAGAACAGTAAATATAATTTCTCTCCCGGTCAATTGCAATTCCCTGAATATGACCGCCATTCCACTTTCCGGTGTGAATCTGTAAAGGTAATTTACTCATAATCTGTTCCTCCCGACTATTATAAAAACACAATTTTTTCTCACTATTAGATATCTTTTTGGAAAACTTTATATTTTTTGTATGGACAATTCCTTTATTTTGTATTATAAAGGAAATAGGCAGAAACAAGCAAGCAATGCGCAAAATTAGATAATTACATTTATTTATTTGCCCATTCGCATTCAAATGCGCAAATAATATGCACTTATTGTTGCATGCTTAGTGCCTAGACAAAACAACCCGAGTCAAGACATTCCACCGCGTATACTCAAAGACCGCCCACGACACACAGAAAGGGAACCTATATGTATCGTAATGAACGACAGAACGAAATCATCAAAATACTCACCGGCCAAGGCTATATGACCGTTAAAGAATTAAGTGCATTTCTTTATACAAGTGAATCCAGCATTCGCAGAGATCTGACAGCTCTAGAAAAACAAGGTATCGTTACCCGAAGCTACGGTGGTGTGGAATTGGTTAAAAACAGTTCTCAGATTATCCCTTTTTCTGCCAGAGCCCATCAGAATATTGCGGCCAAAAAAATAATGGCCCGGAAAGCCAGTCACCTGATTCATGATGGTGACATCGTCTTTCTAGACCAATCTTCCAGTGCATTTTTTGTTGCATATGAACTTTTAAAAAAGGCCAATATTACCGTTGTAACCAATAATATCGAGATTATTTCTCTTTTATCTCAAACAGAAGTAGAAGTATTTTCCTGCGGCGGCAGACTCAGCAACTCCAATCGCAACTGTCTCCTGGGCAGCGACGCCCATGGGATTTTCTCCGAAATGCATGCAGATATTTTATTTTTTTCCGCAAAGTCCTTGTCTGAGGATGGTACTATCTACGACTGCGACCGGGAGGAAATCTGCATTCGCAATACCATGCTGTCCAATGCTGATAAGAAGGTGTTTTTATGCAGCTGTGACAAATTTAACCGTTATTCCGGTTATAAACAGTGTAGTCTGAAGGACATTGATTATATGATCACTGACCTGAATCAGTTTACAGATTACCCGAATCTCCTTGCGTTTGAGGAGAAGCATTTTTGCAAATAACAGAGCGGACATTTCCTTCCTCCGGATACACAATAATGGCATCGTGATTTTCAAACTGCAGGCTCTCGCAAGCATACCCTCTCCATTTGTTTTCCATGATACGTCCTCCTATATGGTCATTTTATCATGATTTTGCATCAAATTCTTGTAGGATAATCACTAAAAATAGTATAATAGTAGCTTTTGGGGGCAGGCACATGATCATTAATACCATCTCCAAAACAAATGATACGTTCATATTCCAACAGTTGCTTTAAATAGTTAACTATCTCTGTTGTTTCTTTAGCTTTTACATAGTTTCATTCTGTTCTGCATTTTCGAATATTACTTGTACATTTAAGCTTAACTAACTCATCCCTTCATTAAGCTTAATTAAATTATATCTAAGAATTGTTTCTGATCCAATATGTTATAGAACCTGTTTCACTATAATATGGGCAATGGTTATACGGATGACTGTACAAGCCGCACATCCCCCATTTGGATTCTGCTGTCATTGTCACAGAACCTAAAATGGTCATGTAATTACGGAAAATGGCTGAATGTTCACCATTATTGTACCACATTTTTGTTCCTGTAGCCAGTGAATTTGAAGTGGTTTGTATATAACTGCCATCTGTCATATACATGTCTGGGACAATGTAAAATCCAATCCAATAAGGATTTGATGTGGATGTACTATACCATGCATAAGAATGACAATTATAATTTACTGTAGCTTCTCTCAATTTGCTAGTATGTGGATAACGGGAATCAATTTCTCTTGTATACATTTCCTTTTCTGCATCAGTTACTTCAGGACTTCTTTGATAAACATCTTGAACATTAGTTCCTTTAGGTGTCTTTACTGTTCCAACTGGAACTGGTGTCAATATTTCACCAGCTCTTGCTTTTGTCGTTCCACCAGCTTGTTGAAGTAAATAAACCTCACTATTAGCAGAATAAATCTCTGCTTGGTATCTATCAATTACCTTTTCATTATGTATTTCAGCAAATTGTTTTGCTTCTTCATCATTCATTTTTCCATTTTTTATTTCATTGCATACAATTAAATATTCTATTGTTGCAGGTTCCATAAAACGCTTTGAATCTGTATTGTCATTTATCTCATATAATACATTTGAAGTAGCATATCTATTTAAAATAACAGATGTAACATC
>JAZRLF010000030.1:0-12363 GCA_045646695.1 Lachnospiraceae bacterium | reverse complement strand
AATATGTTGAGCTGACAGTCACTAATCGGTCGAGGGCTTAACCAAAGTTGGAGAAGGAAGAGGTCACGGAAGCGTGACAGGTTATCACAGGAGATAACGGATGTAAAAATCAGTGTTCGGTTTTGAAGGTATAAACACCTTTTATGTAAAAGATCTGTTAATCAGGTCTTTTTTTATTACTCAGAAAAGTATTCTTTCCTTCGTAATAAATGCTCCGCGAGGATGTGCAGAATGTGCTAAGGAAGGCTGCTTCACAGCTACACAGTTGCACCGGGAGTGGAACAAGTCCCATAGGGATTGAGAAATTTAGGGAGTTTGAAGCGGACTTGTCCACTTAGTTCTGCGATATAAGAAAAAATCCCTTGTATGAAAAATTGCCTGTATAAGAAAAGTATAGCATGTAAGAAAAAGTGTCTTTACAACACCATGTAAGAAAAAGTGCCTCTCGCATTGCACGAATTGATAATATGTGATATTATTATAAAATAAATTGTCAGATTTTCATGGATAGCCCAGAGTTAATATCCATTTATTACTTTAGTACCGATAGAATAATCTTTATTGATTGCATTACAGATGTTGTCATAAGAGGTGAAAATCAATCAGGTGTTTAAGGATATGAATATTAATCAGGTGTTTATGACAATTGTTGGCTGCGGTAGCTACCGAGTTTTGCCAATGTTTAAGCAAAAAGAAAATAAGTGAGGATAAAATTATGTCATATGATATTTTTATAAGTTACCGACGAGATGGTGGAGATACCCTTGCACAACTTATATATGACAGATTAACAGACAAGGGATACAAGGTTTTTTTAGATATAGAGTCTTTGCGTTCCGGCAAATTTAACGAAAAATTACTGGATGTAATGGACGAGTGCAAGGATGTCGTGTTGATTTTGCCGCCAAATGCATTGGAGAGATGTAAAAATCCAAATGACTGGCTGTACCTTGAGGCATCTCATGCGATAAAAGGCAAAAAAAATATTATTCCATTAATGATGAGAGGATTTACCTGGCCGGAGGAACTGCCGTCTGGACTGGAAGAACTCTCCAATTTTAATGGTATTCAAGACAGTAAAGATTATTTTGATGCGGTTATTGATAAACTGACGTTGCTTTTGCAAAGTAAGCCATCCATGTTTGGAAATGCCAAGAAACAGGCACAGAAAACAAAGCGTTTGGTTGATATTAAGGCGAAGAGAGCAAAGCTGGGGAAGATACTTTTGGGAGCGTTTTTGTTTGCGCTTGTGGCTACCGGTGCAATAGCTTACGGGTTACATAAACATAATCAAAATCTGGAAGCGCAAGCAAATATGGTACAGATTACATTAACTGCATCTGAAGAAATGAACGCATCCCAGTATTATGAGGCTTTAGATATTCTTGAAAAGAGAATAGAAATTTTGGCAGAAGACGAGAGATACGAATTTAAGGTAAAAGATGACCAGATTCTTATTTCTGTTCCTATGCAGGTCTTCGGGGATAAGACGGTTGAACAAATATTGAGATGCTATATTTCCAGACCGGTTCAGCTTTATCTTAGGACTCAAAACGAAGATGCGGATCTTGTAGTAGAGCGTTCCGATATTGAAAAGCTGGAGAGAAGGCATGGCGTAATTGATGGAATTGATCCGGTAGAATTTGAAGTAGAAGGGTTGGAGAGCTACGAATACTTTTCTATTACTTTTTCTGATCGTGTGACACAGCTCATAGAAGACAATTTTGATGAAAGTTCAGGTACTCTTTATCTTACACAAGACAAAGTAGATAATAGAGACATTTATTATTACTATTCTTTGGTGCAAGGTGAGAATGGTGAGTATTATTTTGTAGACAATATTCAAAGTGATAATATCAACGATTTGGTGGAATATAATCTTTCAAATGAAACTTTTCCAAAGGCATTTTCCTTCAGGATTTTGTATCCGGTTGCCTGGGAAAATACAAAAAGCATATCAGATAAGGGTGAATATCAGTGTAATGTAGATGAACTGGAAGGAGATTTGATTACCATTCAGTATGAAACATACATGGAAGAAATGACAGCAGGGGAATTGCAGGATGCTGTTGCGGTCTTTAAGGAGAGAATGGATGCTTTGGGGATGCCATATGCTTTTGGATATACACAATCCGGAGAGTATAATTTTTCTATTAAGACCGGAGTAGAGCGTCAGGGAGCAAGCATAATCAATTTACTTGGAAGTATGTATCCGCTGCAGTTATATTCCGATTTCTATTATATTCCGTCTATTGATAAGGATACTATTCGTTATGGATTAGACGAAAACGGTAAATATTATATTTCCGCCGGTCTGTCTGTTTATTCAACAGAGCAACTTCTGGAAACAGCAGCAGAAATGCTTGATAGTGAGAATACAATGTTATATTTGTCTTACAATGGTTTTCATATTGCAAAATGCGATATTAGAGAAAATCCACCGCAAATAACAGATGATTGTGCAACGATTTATTTTGATAATATGTGTGGGTGGAATGTGGATGAAATAACAGAAGATCATATTTTTCTAATGGATTTTTTAACCGCACTAGATTCAAAAATGATGCTTCCATCTAATTATTACCTGGATCAGTATGGATTTTCCGATAGTAATCTTACCAGTGAAGATTTGGGTGTAGTGACTGATGACTATGAAGAAGAAAAAGCATATTATAGTCAGATTGTAAAGGAAATATGTCCGTCTGCAGACGTTGTGATAGCTGATAATAAACTGCGAGTAAATCTGAATATGGAGTGGACAGACTCAACTTTAAAAGAATTTGTTGAAGCAGTTAAGGCAGTATACCTGCAATGTGACCTGGACAATGGTAAATATACAGGGTATATATCTTGCATAAGTGATCAGGAAAATGACGTGATTTTTTATTATAATGCAGATAAATATGAAAAGCATTGTATTGACTACACGGTAGGATATTATGGCGAATTAATGGAAGATTACAAAGAAGAAGCTAAGAGATTATTTGAAGAAGATAGTTTCTTTACAGAGACAGTTGTTCTGGGGTCTGACAATTGGTTTACGGATGATAACTGGTTGTGGAATTAAATATAAAAATAAATATAGTAATAATCAGGAGCTGTTTTTATATGCCCCCTGTCGAACAGATAGGGCGTATAATAAACAGCTCCTTTTTTTGGAATATTATTAATCGCGATATGTGTTACATTTTATTTCTGCGATATTGTAGTGCATCATATCACAATATATCATATCACAATATATCATATCGCAATACATTATATGTAAAAGTTTTTACACTTCATCTATGTATGGAATGGACTCAGAAGCTCCCATTCTGGATACTGTGATAGAGGAGGCCTTGGAAGCAATATTTAAGGCTTCAGCTACACTTTTTCCCTTTGTGATCGCGGCAATATAATAACCGGTAAAGGTATCTCCTGCAGCAGTAGTATCAACAGCTTTTGTGGGATAAATCGGTTGTGTTATCAGTGTATCGGCATTTTTAAAAAGACTGCCCTCACTGCCCAGGGTCAGAATCAAATTGCTGTCAGGATATTGAGTAGGGAAATTGGAAGCGATTTCCATTGGGTTATTACTGCCAAATAAAGCTTCGCCCTCGATTTCGTTACAAAACCACCATTTCACATAGGACAGCGGTAACTTCAGGATATCTGAGTGGAAAGGTGACGGATTGAAGACAATCTGCATCTTCTTGGCATGGGCAATTTCAAAGATAATATCCAGTGCGTTTGTCTCATTTTGAAGTATTAATATATCATCAGGTTCTGCGTCAGAAAGGAAATTTTCTATATAGGCGGCATCGAGACAGTGATTAGTGCCCGGGAAAAGCAGAATGCAATTTTGGCCGTTTTTGTCCACCTGGATAATGGCATGACCACAGCTGCCGGTAGTTTTAACAATTCTTTCGGTATCTACGCCGGAACCGGAAAGGGTGTCAATTAAAAAGTCACCGTTATCTCCTAAAATGGCTCCGTGTATTACCTTCGCACCGGCTCTGGCCAGGGCGATGGACTGATTCAGACCTTTGCCACCCGGGAAAATATTCATTTTGTCAGAAGCCAGTGTTTCCCCGGCAGATACAAAATGGTCTACAGAATAAACGTAATCAATATTTAATGAACCAAGGCTATATATTTTCATGTATTCCTCCAATTAGGGACGGTTAGATTTTTGAAATATTGTTCTTGTGTCATACTTATCCCTCTGTGTTTGTAAGATATTTCAAAAAAAGTATAGTGCCTATAAGAAAATAAAAATATAACGTAATCGTCATATTTTTATACTTATTGGTTTTTATGGACTTTGCGTTGCATTGCTCCCATAGAAGTGCTATACTGTCCTTAAAAAGAAAAGAAAGGGCAGAAACAATGTTTGATATGCAATTGGTTTCCATTTGGAAAGCACAGAAAACTCAAGGCACTTATGTAAATTATCATACTCATAAATATCACGAATTGGTTTATTATCTCTATGGAAATGGTGAGACAACAGTAGATGAACATAGATATAATTTTGTAGATAACTGTTTTGCTGTGATACCGCCGTTTGCCTGTCATGATGAGTACCATGGCTCAGACTCAGAGCTTATTTGCCTTGAATTTTCAGGTGCATTGGATTTATCCCAGGGTGTTTATGCGGATTCTTTGGGGACAGTGCATAAAATATTAAGAGATTTATTGTATGAGGCCAAGAATCAACACTACGGTTATAAGGATATGATAACAGCAAAATTAAACGAGCTTTATCTACATCTTATGAGGAATGAAAATAATGTTCCTAATGAAAAGAATTTTGAATATATCATAAATTATATCAAGGAAAATTATCATGAAAAAATAATATTATCGGATTGTGCAAAGCAGCTTAATATCAGCTACGATTATTTTCAACACAAGTTTAAAAAGCTTACAGGGTATTCTCCACAGCAATTTTTAATCAGACAAAGACTGAGTGCTTCGGAAGCAATGCTGAAGGCAGGAAATTTAAGCTGCACTGAAATAGCATATCGCTGTGGATTTTCCACATCGGCACAATATTCTGCTTTATTTAAGAAAGAGTATGGTATGCCGCCTCTTCAGTTTCAAAAAAAGCAAAATAATATATTATGAAAGGACTATTGAATTAAGTGACATTTTTTGATAAAATGCTTTTATATATTTTTGTAGAAAGCTCTGTAGCAGATAGGCCTATCTGTTTTCACAGTGAAATGAATAATTAATGATGAAGCAATATTTAGAAGACATTAGAAATCATATAAAAGAAGCTGATTTGGTGGTAGTTGGTCTGGGGGAAGAATGGAATGTTTCACCGTCAGTAAAGAATAGAGAGCAATACCAAAGAATTATGGCTGATTTATCTGAAAAGCCAGAATATCAGTGGATTTTACCATATGTATATTACCATTTGACAGATGAGAGTTTATTAAAGGCTTACCGGACATTGTTTGGCATGCTGGAGGGCAAGAATTATTATGTAGTTGCCACTACAGTAAATCGAAGCTTTCTTCCTTTTGTAAAGGAGGACAGAGCAGTAATGCCTTGCGGCAGTGATGTATGTATGGAGGATGAGGCATTAAGTGAATCATACAATTATAAGGAATTTCTGCAGGGACTTACAGCTTATATAAATGGCGAGATTTCGCTGGAGGAGGTAGCCTTCGTCCGAGATAATGAGTGTGAGGTGATTCCATTCAACAGCGTGTATGCCGGGGGATACAAGGAAGAAGGGTACCTGCCACAGTGGAGTAAGTATATGAGTTGGCTTCAGGGCACTATGAATCGCAAGACCTGCTTATTAGAATTAGGGGCGGGATTGCAGTTTCCAAGTGTATTCCGTTTTCCTTTTGAAAAGATGGCATATTTTAATCGCAAGGCCTTTTGCTTTCGCGTTCACAAATCCTTATATCAGTTGACGGAGGAAATGGCTGAGAGAAGCAAGAGTGTGCCGGTACATGCGGTGGAATTGTTTGCGAAGACGGAATGATAGAAGCAGCTTACAAAAAAAGCAAGGGCAGAAATAGAAACATAAAATATATAACATATAAAATATATAACACGTAAAATATATAAACCCATAAATTATATAAAGCTTTGAAGACAGAGGAATTGGATATGATCGCAATAATAGATTATGATGCAGGTAATGTAAAAAGCGTAGAAAAAGCGCTGCAGTTTTTGGGACAGGAAGCAGTGCTTACCAGAGATAAAGAGATTTTGCTAAAGGCAGATAAGGTGATTTTACCGGGTGTAGGTTCTTTTGGTAATGCCATGGAGAAGCTGCACCAGTATGGTTTGGTAGATGTGATTTATCAGATTGTAGAGAAGGGCACCCCATTTTTGGGCATTTGTCTCGGGCTGCAGCTAATGTTTGACAGCAGTGAAGAGTCTCCGGAGGTGAAGGGTCTGGGACTTTTAAAGGGACGTATTGTACGTATTCCGGAAGCAGATGGATTAAAGGTGCCTCAAATTGGTTGGAATGATTTGCAGTTCCCAAAGGAAAGCCGGTTATTTAAAGGCTTTTGCGGTGGAGAATATGTATATTTTGTACACTCCTATTATCTGCAGGCTGAGGATGAGAGTGATGTGGCTGCCACTACAGAGTACGGGGTACATATTCATGCGGCAGTAGAGCGTGACAATGTGTTTGCGTGTCAGTTCCATCCGGAGAAGAGTGCGGATGTGGGATTACAGATTCTTAAGAATTTTGTGGAAATATAATAAGAGCAGAGTTTTGCTTGAAAGACAGTCCGTAAAAACAATAAAGTAGTCGGCTGTTGTTAAGAATGTTTCGTGATGGATCGTTTTGAAAAACAGAATATATGGCAGAAAAGATTAGGAGAAGATAATGCATACCAAGAGAATAATTCCTTGCCTGGATGTACATAACGGACGCGTGGTAAAGGGAACTAATTTTGTAAATTTAAGAGATGCGGGAGACCCGATAGAAGTCGGAAAGGCTTACGGTCAGGCAGGAGCGGACGAGCTGGTTTTTTTGGATATTACAGCATCCAGCGACGCAAGAGCCATTAAGTTAGATATGGTCAGACGAGTGGCAGAGACTGTATTTATCCCTTTTACAGTTGGAGGTGGCATTCGTACTATTGATGATTTTAAGATGATTCTGCGAGAGGGTGCCGATAAAATTGCTGTAAACAGCGCAGCGATTATGAATCCTGAGTTGATCAGCGAGGCTGCAGACAAATTCGGTTCTCAGTGTGTGGTGGTGGCTATTGATGCAAAACGTACCCCTGAAGGAAATTTTCATATTTTTAAAAACGGCGGCCGCATAGATATGGGAATAGACGCCATCGAGTGGGCTGTGCGCGCAGAGAAATTGGGAGCCGGAGAGATTTTACTGACCAGTATGGATGCAGACGGAACCAAGGCAGGTTATGATTTAGAGATTACCAAAGCTGTGTCTCAAGCAGTCAAGATTCCCGTTATCGCCAGTGGTGGAGCAGGTACCATGGAGCATTTTTATGAAGCACTGACAGAGGGCGGTGCAGATGCTACATTGGCAGCATCTTTATTCCATTATAAAGAATTGGAGATTTACGATTTAAAGAAATACTTAAAGGAGAAAGGCGTGTCTGTACGCTTGTAAATAGTATGCCACCCATTTCTAATGACTGGCTTCCGGCTATTAAAGGAGAGTTTCAGAAGCCTTATTATAAAAAACTACATGAGACTATTGTGCAGGAATACCGGACCGGGCAGATTTTTCCGGATGCAGAAGATTTGTTTAATGCCTTTCATTTAACGCCGTTAAAGGATGTAAAAGTGGTTATTTTCGGCCAGGACCCTTATCATAATATTGGCCAGGCTCATGGGCTATGCTTTAGTGTGAAACCGGGGGTAGAGATTCCACCATCCTTAGTTAATATTTATAAGGAGCTACAGGATGATTTGGGCTGCTATGTTCCGAATAATGGGTATCTTGTAAAATGGGCAGAGCAAGGTGTTTTGATGTTAAACACAGTGTTGACCGTTCGTGCTCATCAGGCTAATTCACACAGAGGGATTGGTTGGGAGGAATTTACAGACGCTGCTATACGTATTCTGAATGAGCAGGACAGACCTATTGTATTTATTTTGTGGGGAAGACCTGCCCAAATGAAGAAATCCATGCTGAATAATCCGAAGCATTTGATTTTGGAGGCTCCCCATCCAAGTCCTTTATCTTCCTATAGGGGATTTTTTGGAAGCAGGCCTTTTAGTAAGACCAATCAATTCCTGACTCAGCATGGTTTAGAGCCAATTGACTGGCAGATTGAGAATCTTTAAATATATCAGAGAGTCATTATGAGTAAAAATGCATTTGTAACCAAGGAAATGGTAGAGGAGATTGTCAAAACATATCCTACACCTTTTCATATTTATGATGAAAGGGGTATTCGGGAGAATGCCCGCAAATTAAAAGAAGCCTTTGCATGGAATCCGGGATATAAGGAATTTTTCGCAGTAAAAGCTACACCTAATCCGTATTTGATAGATATTTTAGGAGACTATGGTTGTGGTACCGACTGTTCTTCCATGACAGAGCTGATGTTAAGTAAGGCCATGGGAATGAAAGGCGAAGATATTATGTTTTCTTCCAATGACACCCCGCCGGAAGAGTTTGTTTACGCTGCCCGGTTGGGAGCAACCATTAATCTGGATGATTTTACCCATATTGATTTTTTGGAAAAAACCATAGGATATTTACCGGAAACCTTAAGCTGCCGTTACAATCCGGGAGGATATTTTGCAATTACCAATGACATTATGGATAATCCGGGTGAGGCAAAGTATGGTTTTACTACGGAGCAGATGTTTGAAGGATTCCGGATTATGAAGGAAAAAGGTGTGAAGCATTTTGGCATTCATGCTTTTCTGGCCTCTAATACAGTGACAAATGAGTATTATCCGGCTCTGGCAGCAACTCTTTTTAAATTGGCGGTGCAGTTAAAGAAGGAAATCGGAGTTCATATTGCATTTATCAATCTTTCCGGTGGCATCGGCATTCCATATCATCCCGAGCAGGAAGCCAATGATATCATGGCAATCGGTGAAGGAGTACGTAAGGTATACGAAGAAATTCTGGTATCTGCCGGTATGGAGGATGTGGCAATTTATACAGAGCTGGGGCGTTTCATGATGGCTCCTTATGGACATTTGGTGACCAGGGTGCAGCACAAAAAGCACACCTATAAGGAGTATATCGGTGTGGACGCCTGCTCCGCGAATTTGATGCGGCCGGCCATGTATGGTGCATATCATCATATTACGGTTCTCGGTAAGGAAAATGAACCATGCCGCCATATGTATGATGTGACGGGTTCCCTATGTGAGAATAACGATAAATTTGCTATTGATAGAATGCTCCCTGAAATCCAGATAGGCGATTATCTGGTCATTCATGATACCGGTGCGCATGGCTTTGCTATGGGATATAATTATAACGGCAAGCTGAAATCAGCGGAGCTTTTGCTGAAAGAAGAGGGAGGTGTGCAGTTGATCAGGCGGGCAGAAACGCCGAAGGATTACTTTGCAACTTTTGACGGTCTGGATATTTATGAGAAGTTTGATTTTTAAATTTTTTCAGGCAGAATACTTTGAAAAGAAGAAAATTAGCAAGTTTTCGAAAAAAGTACTTGCCAAAAAAGAAATTATGTGATAAAGTATAATAGTTGTTAGCGATAACAGCATGCCGGCGTGGCGGAATGGCAGACGCAGTAGACTCAAAATCTACCGGGGGCGACCTCGTGCCGGTTCGAGTCCGGCTGCCGGCATAACCTAGAAGTGCTTCAAATGCTTATAAAATGGGCGTTTGAGGCATTTTTTTTGTGTCTTAAATGGGTAATAACCGGTAATAACATTGTTGTTTTAGACACATTTTAAAAAATTGGCAGGACGTGATTCGAATGAATCTGGATAAAATAAATATGTATGGGTGCGTGTTGCTGAATAACAGCAACAGCACACTCTTTATCGGGTGTAGTGAAATGTTATTACTTGATGAAAATGCTCTTGTCTCTAAAAATTTCGTTTCTTTCTGATCTTCGATAAGGATTAAAATTGTAATGCTTCTGTGTTGTAGTAATTTCTACATGTCCTAATTGATCCTGTACAGCCTTCTCAGGACACCCTAATGCCAACATTGTGGAAGCGTATGTAGAACGCAACTTATGCATGGACAATACAGGGATGTCGCATGCTTTACACGCCTGACGAAGGGCATAGTCAACAGTACGTGTAGTTGCTCGCTTACCATCTTTAAGAATAATAAATCCGGCATTCGTTGGATGCATCTTGGAAAGTAAAGCCAAGGTTTCTTCAGCCTCTTTGGAAAGCTCTACTTTTCTTTTTTTCATTTTTTTAGGCAGGCCGATTTCTACTACACGAGTACCATCAGATTTGGTGTAAGAATGTTCTGCCTCGGAAATGTGTAAAGCACCAGGAAAAACATGTTCCCATTTTAATGCGGCAATTTCACTGATTCTTAATCCTGTTTGTGCGGTCAATACAATGCCAAGAGAAAGCAATGTGTTTTTTTCATGTAGATAGTCGATAAGAGCTTGCAAATCATCCTGATAATAAATTTTCTGCTTGTCTTCAGGGATTGCAAACTGGCAGTCCGCAAAAACAATCTCTCTTAAAACTGTTTTAATTGGAATGGTTTCTAAATCTAACTCTGCTTTTGCATAGTTAAAAGTTCCACCAATCAAAGATTTTACTGAATTTAGACGTTTCCTGGAAATTTTATCAGTCCGGTTCATTAACTCTTTAAAGTATTTACGAACATCTTTTTCTGTAATGTTGACAATTTCATAATTGGCAAATGGATAATCCTGAACAAAACGTTTGAATTCTGCACGATAGTTAGTTAAGCTCTTAGGTGAAAGGGAAGGATTAAGGGAATTTTCCTGAAAAACCATCCATAATTTAAAGCATTCAGCAAACGTGGTTGTGTAATGAGTAGAGTCCATGTAATATTGAATAACAATATCTTCAACATCTTTCTTATTAACACGTACAATTAGTTTGTAAGGCTTCTTCTTGCCGAGATAAGTAGTCCATCTTCCGTCGCTCTTGCGTTGCGTGATAACGTGATTATGTAGTTTTAAAAATTCCTCGCGTGTTTTCTTCATAGTATTTGCAAGGTCAGTCATATCTACTTTATCACTGGAAAGTGCATATTGCAATAGATGCTTATCCAACTCTGGGTCAATTTTAATTTTCATAAATAATACCTCCGATTTGTATTTTTTATCGTCGGTATGAATATGTAAGATTCTTCTAAAATGGAAAAATTCTGCAGAGAAAAAATCGCGATTTTTGAAATGGGATAGTATTGGTATGGACAAAATAATAGGAAACCCCGCTGAATTTGCTGGGCTTCCTTGAGGCTGAAAATCATAATTATTTAATTTTTAATTCGTGTTTAACATGTGGCATTTGACATCGTCGCCTTTGATTCCAATCATTTTATACATTCGTGCCATTAGTTCCAGGTAGACTTCTTTTGGAACAGTGATATCTACACAGCCATTGAAACCATATAAATAAGGTTTCAGTTTCTTCTGCATTAGTCTGCCGAGGCCCTTAAAGAGTGTATCTTTATCGGGGGAGTAGAAAAGAGCCCTAACAAGTACATTTTCGGTACGATTCAATTTTTGAAGAAAGTTAGGAATTTTGAATCCGTTAGTATAGGCATAAATTTCCGGCCATTGACGAATAAATTTTTCGTAATTGTCATGATAGATGGATGTCATTTCGGCACGTGTCAGGTCATATGGCAATTTACTTTCAGCAGCTTTATTATACACTTTTGTATAACCGGATTCATGCTGAGTGCCTAAATAATCAGTATAATCATCAATTCTGGATGCTGCCGGTACATAACGATAAAAGGCACGATTGTCTTTGAGTATATAAACACAACAGCGATTGACAGGAATATCTACCGCGAAATCAAATTTCATGATTTTGACATGGGTTGCACTTTTACAAATGAATGTAATTATATAGTCCAGTAAATCTGTTTTTATAAAAGCAGTAGTTTCACCTGTTAAGTAGTTGTTGCCCACGAATTCGGCATAATTCCCGTAGCATTTATTGGGATTGAATTCAATTTTACATACATGCTTATGTGGTATATTTTGCCTGTATGTAATGAATTCGATATGAACGGTGGAACCATTACTTAAGTGAATGTTGTACATATCTTTGTTATAAAAAGAAGTGTTTTCAAAGTTTTTTTTGAATGTGTAAAAGGTTCCATGTAAAAGTGGGTCTTGATTTTCAAGAAAATCCATTACAAGTTTCATATTTTCTCTATTTTCGAAAAAATAGTTGACAATTAAATTGTCAATGGAAAAA
>JAZRLF010000029.1:0-30517 GCA_045646695.1 Lachnospiraceae bacterium | reverse complement strand
TAGGTGCCTTTGCGAATGGCGCGCGCTGAGCTGCCTTTATGAGCAAAGTTAGCTGCGAAGCAGCGGGAAAGCACCGTAGGTGCCTTTGCGAATGGCGCGCGCTGAGCTGCCTGTGTTCTTCTCTACTGTAATTCTTCCTCAATAACCAACAGACGGTTATACTTGGCAGTACGCTCTCCCCTGCATGGCGCACCGGTTTTGATATAGCCCGTATTCAATGCCACCGCCAAATCTGCAATGAACGTATCTTCCGTTTCGCCGCTTCTATGAGACATGATGGTCTTGTAGCCATTTCTTTGGGCAAGCCGAACTGTTTCTATGGTCTCTGTCAGAGTACCGATCTGGTTTGGTTTAATTAAAATTGCATTGGCTGTTTTTTGGTCGATACCTCTCTGCAAACGCTTCTGATTGGTTACAAATAAATCATCACCTACCAAAACCAAATCCTTTGGAGCATCTTTGGTTAATTCCTTCCAGCCGCTCCAATCATTTTCATCTAATGGATCTTCTATAGAGAATATCGGATGTTTTTCTTTTAAATCTACCCATTCCTCGATTAAATCCCTTGTAGTGTAGCTGCGTTTTTGCTTTGGCAGCAGATATTCTCCTATTTTTTCACATTTCCACTCACTGGCTGCCACATCCAGTGAAATCATAATATCTTTTCCGGGAGTAAATCCGGCTTTTACCACTGCTTCCATGATAAGTTCTATGGCTTCTATTTCACTTTCCAGATCCGGAGCAAATCCCCCTTCATCACCAACTCCTGTAGCCAGTCCCTTTTCTTTTAAAAGCTTTTTCAAGCTATGATATACCTCCACGCACCATCGAATGCCATCCTTAATGGTGCAGGCTCCTACCGGCACGATCATAAACTCCTGTACATCCAGGCTGTTGCCGGAATGAGCTCCGCCATTTAAAATATTCATCATCGGTATAGGGATTAATCCTGCCTGCGCCCCTCCCAGATATTGATACAGGGGTATATGAAGGGCATTGGCAGCTGCCTTTGCCACCGCCATGGATACAGCAAGCATGGCATTTGCCCCTAAACGACTTTTGTCCTCTGTTCCATCCAGCTCTCTTAAAATACTGTCAATTTGGCGCTGTTTTGTTACATTCAGCCCTACTATGGCAGGTTCTATTTCTTTTTGTATATTTTCTACGGCTTTGGTAACGCCTTTTCCCAAATAATATTGTCCGCCATCCCTAAGCTCTACTGCTTCAAAAGCTCCTGTACTGGCACCGCTGGGCACTATGGCAGTTCCTTCGGATAGTTCACCGGACATTTCATTTTTCACTACTACCACGGCTTCTACGGTAGGATTGCCTCTGCTGTCCAATACCTGTCTCCCAAAAACACGTACTATTTTCAAAAAATCCAACATAAAAACTACCTCCATGTTTTTATGAAGGTAGTTTATGTGATTTTAACGAAAATATTCTTTATACCACACAAGGAACATATATATGGTCCAGATCTTGCGGCTGTTATCTTCCTTGCCTGCTTTGTGTCTGTCTAAAAGCTTCATAAGTTCTTTTACCTTAAAGTAACGCTCTGCTGCCTCTGAGGTAAAAGCCTCTTTTACGATCTGATAGTATTTTTCTTCCCGCAGCCAAATGCGAATAGGTACCGGAAAGCCCAGTTTCTTTTTCTCGGCCACCATATCCGGCAAATATTTGTGGGCAGCCTGTCTCATGGCAAATTTGGTGTTTTGCTCATTCACCTTAAACCTGACAGGGAGCTTACGAGCCACTTCAAATACTTCCTTGTCCAAAAAAGGCACACGCACCTCCAGAGAATGGGCCATACTCATTTTATCGGCTTTTAACAAAATATCGCCGATCAACCAGAAATGCATATCGATATACTGCATCTTGGTCACATCATCCAGGTGAGAAACCTTGTTATAAAAAGGCTTGGTCAATTCTTTAAAATCATACCGGCCGGTTGGATTTTTTAAGATCCTTGCCCGGCTCTTTACATCAAACATAAAAGCATTGCCGATAAACCGCTCCTCCACATCCTTGCTGGCACGAATGAGGTAATTTTTGCCTTTAAAATTGTAAGGAACCATGGACACAGCTTTGGCCATAGCCTTGCGTATCCCTTTGGGAATAGCCTGCATCGGCGCCAATGCAAACGGCTCTCTGTAAATATTATAACCGCCGAAAAACTCATCTGCCCCTTCTCCTGACATGGACACTTTCACATGCTTGGCGGCAGTCTTACTTACAAAATATAATGCAATCGCCGATGGATCAGCCAACGGTTCATCCATATGATATTGAATATGAGGAATAATGCTCCAATATTCATCTGTACGAATCAGCTTACTGTAATTTTTGATTTGGATTTTCTCAGATAAAGCCTTTGCATAGTCAATTTCATTGTATTTCTCGTAATCAAATCCTACGGTAAAGGTCTTGTCCCCATGAAAGCAGGCTGCCACATAGGAAGAATCCACACCGCTGGACAAAAAGGAACCTACTTCCACATCACTGATCTTGTGACTTTGGATAGAATCCTGCATAGCTTGGTCAATATCTTCTACCCACTCTTCCAAAGACTTGGAATCGTCCGGTTCAAATACCGGTTCCCAATAGCGGCGGATACTTATCTCACCATCCCTAAAAGTAAAACAGTGGGCCGGCATCAGTCGATAAATCCCTTTAAAAAAGGTCTCAGGAAGCACGGAATACTGAAAAGTGAGGTAATTCTCCAAAGCCTCCTCATTCAGCTCCTTATGATAACCCGGGTATTCCAAAATACTCTTAATCTCAGAGCCGTACACCAACTCACCGTCCACCAGACCATAATAAAAAGGCTTAATACCAAAATAATCTCTGGCCCCAAACAAAGTACCTGTATTGCTGTCCCAAATAACGAAAGCAAACATACCTCTGAGTTTCGTTAGCATCTCTTCTCCATACTCCTCATAGGCATGAAGCAATACCTCTGTATCCGCACGGTTAGAGAACACATGGCCTTTGGCTGCCAAATCCTCCCTTAGTGCCTGGTGATTGTAAATCTCTCCATTGAAGGTAATCACGATGGTGCCATCTTCATTATACATAGGCTGAGAGCCATGGTCTAAGTCAATAATACTTAAACGTCTGAATCCCAGTGCAACACCATCATCAATATGCTGACCTCCGCTGTCAGGACCTCTATGGATAATTTTGTTCATCATATTGGTAAGAACCACTGTCTTATTATCTATATTGCCGGTAAAACCGCAGATACCGCACATATTGCTACCTCCATATTCTTGGCTTCTGTCTTTCTGACATGTCCATGATTTACCTGATAAAACCGGGCTTAAAAGCATGCTGTTATTACTACTGGCATGTTTTTAAACCCGGATATATATTACTCTGCTTTATCTTCTGTAGCTGTTTGAGCAGCACCCTCTTCTACAGTCTCTTCTGCAAAAGCTGCTTCCATTTCGTCCACTGCTTCCTCGGATACCTCTTCCACCTCATCAGCAGGTACGATAATAATGGCATCTTCTGCATCTTCATATACGGTTTCTGCTGCAGCAGACGCATCCTTATCGGCATGCATCGCATCCTTGTACATCTCATACTTGGACTTTAATCCGTTGATATCAGTCAATTTAACGGTAATTTCAGCAATGTCCTCTGCAAATTCTATTGCATCATTTTTGTATTCATCATAGTATGCCTTACCGATTTTGGCATAAAGCTCCTTGATTTCTCTTTCCTTAGAAGCAATGTCAATTTTGATCTTGGCCATATCTGCAGCATCCTGTGCTTTCTGTGCTGCTTCCTTTGCAAATACATTACCTTTTGCCAGCAACTCAGCTCCGGCAGTTTTTAAATCATCAAAAAAACCCATGATTATTCCTCCTATAGTATAGCATATGCATTATTTCTTAATAAGTAAGGACTTTCCGGTCATTTCTTCAGGCTGTTTCTTGCCCATGATCTCAATCAAAGTAGGTACGATATCTGCCAGACATCCACCTTCTCTCAAAGTATAAGCCTCATCGTAATTTACCAGAATAAAAGGCACCTGATTGGTAGTGTGTGCTGTGAAAGGAGCGCCTGTTTCATAGTCGATCAGCTGCTCTGCATTACCGTGGTCTGCACAGATGAACATAGTACCGCCCACTTCTTTTACAGCCTCAACCGCCTTGCCTACACAGGTATCAACTGCTTCTACCGCAGCTACGGCAGCTGCCTCAACTCCGGTATGGCCTACCATATCCGGATTTGCAAAGTTAACAATGATCACGTCATATTTGTCAGCCTTAATAGCTTCCACCAACTTGTCACAAACCTCATAAGCACTCATTTCCGGCTTCAAGTCATAAGTAGCAACCTTTGGAGAATTTACCAGAATACGATCTTCACCTTCATTTGGAACCTCTACACCACCATTGAAGAAGAAGGTAACATGTGCATACTTTTCAGTTTCTGCAATACGTGCCTGGGTCATGCCATTTGCTGCCAACCATTCTCCAAAAGTATTGTTAATGGCAATCTTGTGAAAAGCAACATGCTTATTCGGAATGGTCGGATCATAATCGGAAAATACTACGAAGCAAAGGTCTAAACGCTCTCCTCTGTCAAATCCTGCAAAATCATTATCACAGAAAGCTCTCGTGATTTCTCTTGCACGGTCCGGACGGAAGTTAAAGAATACTACAGAATCACCGTCCTGAATCTTACCGATAGCTTCACCATCCTTGGTTACAACAGTAGGCTTTACAAATTCATCGGTTTCCTCCTTGGCATAGGAATTCTTTACTGCGCACACACCGCATGCAGCAGTCAGGCCTTCTCCTTTGGTAAGGGCATCATAAGCTACCTTTACTCTGTCCCAGTTATTGTCACGGTCCATGGCATAGTAACGACCTGAAACGCTTGCTACCTGACCCACACCGATTTCATCCATCTTATCCATTAATTCCTTTACAAAATCAGCAGCAGATGCAGGTGGTGTGTCACGACCATCCAAAAATGCATGTACGTAAACCTTCTCCAGACCATTTCTCTTTGCCAGTTCCAACAAACCATATAAATGTGTATTGTGGCTGTGTACACCGCCGTCAGATAATAATCCCATAAAATGTAATGCGCTGCCCTTTGCCTTGCAGTTCTCCACTGCCTTTACCAAAGCTTCATTTTCAAAAAAAATACCGTCCTGAATCTCCTTGGTAATACGGGTTAATTCCTGGTACACAATACGGCCTACACCCATATTCAGATGTCCAACCTCAGAGTTACCCATCTGACCGTCCGGCAAACCTACTGCCATACCGGAAGCATTGCCTCTTACAAAAGGATACTGGGCCATTAATGCATCCATAACCGGTGTCTTAGCTTCTGCTACCGCATTGCCCTTTTCTGTTTCATTCAGTCCGTATCCATCTAAAATCATTAAAACTGCTGGTTTTTTATTCATCATGTTCTCCTTATCTATTCGTCTTTCAGCACTTTGCTCCATGAAGCCTCTTTATAAAGTGTAATGTAGCCCCATCAAAATGCATGGTTCATTTCATTATACACACTTTTCCGATATTGTGCAAGATTTACACGAAATGTTCACAAAAAAACATACGTAAAATATTTATAAAAACGTGAATAAAGCAATTTATGTTCCACACAATAACACAATTTATGTTCAATAAATTAGTATAGACTTATTGACCAAAAAATATTATAATAAAAAGCCACAGAACAAATAAAAAGGAATCTGATATGATTACATTATTATCCAAATTTTTTATCAAAAATCACACCAATTACGACTCTTTGGAGGTGCGTACTGCTTATGGTATTCTTTGCGGTACTGTTGGTATTATTTTAAATGTTTTTCTATTTGTCATCAAAATGCTTGCAGGCATTTTGAGCCACTCCATTGCTATTACTGCCGATGCTTTCAATAACCTTTCCGATGCCGGTTCTTCTCTCATAACCTTATTTGGTTTTCGCCTGGCTGGCAGCAAGGCAGACACAGACCACCCTTACGGACACGGACGTATGGAATATCTTTCCGGTCTATTGGTTTCCATGCTGATCATATACATGGGCTTTGAGCTTTTGACCTCTTCTGTCAATCGTATTTTAAAGCCGGAGACAGTTACCTATAGTATACCTGTTTTCTGCATTTTGTTACTGTCCATCTGTGTCAAAGGCTATATGTTTTTTTTCAATCGTTCCTACGGCCGAAAAATTCATTCTGCAGCCTTAAAAGCTGCCGGTACAGACAGTATCAGCGACGTAGCTTCCACCACTGTAGTTTTCAGCTGCTCCTTATTAAGTCACTTTTTCTCCATCCAGCTGGAGGGATACTGCGGTGTGCTGGTAGGTCTTATGATTCTTTGTGCAGGCTTCCAGGCTGCCAAAGAAACTATTTCCCCTTTACTAGGCAAAGCACCTGACCCTCAGCTTGTGAAGCAGATCCGGGATATTGTGCTCTCAGGTGAAGGTGTTTTAGGTATTCACGACTTAATGGTTCATGATTACGGCCCGGGCAGACTTTTTATTTCTCTCCATGCCGAAGTTCCGGCAGATGGTGATATGCTGGCACTTCATGACGCTATAGACAATACAGAACGCGCCCTTGCCCACAAATTAAACTGTGCGGCAGTCATACATATGGACCCGATACACAATAAAGATGCTGAAACGATTCAGTACAAAACCTATATCGAAAACTATCTGGCCACTTTGTCAGACCGTATTTCTGTACATGATTTCCGCATTGTAAAAGGCCCAACACATACGAATCTGATTTTCGATGTGTTCAGCCCTTATGATTGTCCTGTCTCTGACGAGGACCTGATGAAATATCTCAAAAATTACATTGCTTCTTTGGAAGGAAATTTCTACGGTGTGATAACCTTAGATAAAATCTAAGCTATCAAAAATTTTCAGACCCAATTTACAATAATAAGCAATGTGCCAACCTCTACGGTCACTTCTGACTGTACCCCTATAAATTCATTGCTGATACCTAAAGGCATGGCATTGGTTAATGTAGCATGATCCAGTTCATATTTTAGTCCGCGGAGCGTGACTCCGTGGGCTCTTTCATCCAAGGAAAAAATATTGATATATCCCTCCATACTATCCCTAAAATGCAGAGTCTCATTCTGAGCCAGCAAAATCATACCCTGACCATCCATGATATATCCCACTGCTTCCCGCTCTTTTAAATACTTTAAAAGCTGGATATTGGCAATGGTATGTTCCAAACGTCCGCCATTGGCGCCATAAAGGCGAAAGCTTCTGTACCCTGCTTCCAGACCATATTTCACAGCTGCCAGCATGTCGGTATCGTCTTTTTCTGTGGGTAACGTGATTACCTTATCAGGACAGGCTGCACCTATCGCCTTTACAGCTTCTTGATACTCTCCTTCCAGGGAATCAAAGTCACCGATGATCAAATCAGGCTCCACCTCAAGCACACTGCAGTACATCACCCCACCGTCTGCTGCAATGATACAGTCATTTTCAGGATCATAAGGAAAAGATCCTACCGTTAAATCTCCTGCTCCAATGATAATGCAGGTACCTTTTTTTATTATTCCACTCATATCTCATACACTCCGTATACAAGGTCTTCCATCCTGAGCTATAGCTTTTCTTTCCGGCTATCGGCAGCATATATAGCTAAAGCAAACGGTGTATACTAAAACCGGAAAATACATCCTACTACTGCGGCCCCTACAAACCAAAATACCGGATGCATCTTAGATAGTTTTTTTACACGCATCAAAGCAAATACCAACACAAACAGTATGAAGGTTTTCAGCGCAAATATACGCTCTCCTGCTGCTTCCACAAAAAGAGACACCTCAAACACATTGTAAACTGCTGCTGCGATCAAGCCTGCAACTGCCGGCCTGATCGTATAAAAAGCTGCCTTCACCCAGCGATTCTGGCTGAAATTGCTTAAGAACTTGGCCACTAACACAATCACTATGATAGATGGTATGGTAAGTGCAATACTGGCCCAGGCACCGCCCCAAACTCCCAGTGCATCAGTACCCACGTAAGTTGCCATATTTAACCCCAAAGGTCCCGGCGTAGACTCACTGATAGCAATCATATTGGTTACATCTTCCATGGTAAACCAGTCATATTTCTCAGCAAGGTCCATCAGATATGGTATCGTAGCAGGACCACCGCCTACCGCAAATAAACCTATTTTAAAGAATTCATAAAAAAGTATCCAAATCAGATTATTCATGCTTTGCATCCTCCTTTACGCTTCTGTCTGTTCTGAACTTTTCATAAATAATGCCTGCAATCGCTGCCACAATTACAATTAACACCGTAGGGATGTCTGTAAGTAATGCAAGCGCCAATGCAGCCACACCAATCACAACGCAAAGCGGAGATACCAAACTCTTCTTAGCCAGGGAAATCACCGTATTCAACATTAATGCACATACAACACCCTTAATACCCATAAGTGCATGCTGCACCCAAACATTGTCCAGGAAATTATTTAAAAACATACACAAAATGGTAATAATCAAAATGGATGGACTGATCATTCCTGCTGTACCAACAATGGCACCTGCCAGTTTTTTTCTGAGATAGCCCACATATGTAGCCGTATTTACCGCAATAATACCCGGTGTGCACTGTCCTACCGCATAACAATCCAATAATGTCTCTTCATCTACCCAGCCTTTTTTCTCAACCAGCTCATACTTAAGCATCGGAAGCATAGACAAACCGCCGCCAAAGGTCAGTCCGCCGATCCTAAAAAAGGCCCAATACAATTCCAAATATTCCTTCATATCCGTCCCTTCACTCTTCTCAACATATAATATAGCTGTTGTGGCGGTATCTCGTCTTCTCTGTGCATCCATGGAAATATCTTTTCCTCCTAAAAATCCGACCAAATCAGCTCCTAAAAACGCGAAGCCGTTACTTCACGTTTTCTTAACGGAGCAGTTGGCACAAATTTTTATCCGGAAAAATATTTCCATGAATGCACAAAGGAAACGCTGCACCTCACAACAGCTACATTATATCTAACTTTCCATTATTTTGCAATGTTTATCTGTCTTCACTGATAAAGATATCCATGCGGGACTGGATAATGGCCGCCACATCATCAACGCTCTTCTGTCCACTAAAATATGCAGCAGCTTCTTCTGAAATGATTTCCATAGCCTTATCATATGTGTAAGAACCCTTACGGTCTACAGAATAAATAAAATCAAGCCACTTCTGTACTTCTTCTTCTGTTGCCGGTTCAATCACAATCTCCTGATTGTTAATATAAACGGTCTCATCATACTCAATCTTATCTCCATTCTCATCGAGATAATAAGGCTTTGTCTTAATGCACTCAGCACTCTTCTCAAGAGCCTTTTTCAGTACAGGAAATTCCCAGTAAGCATAGCGATCATCGCTTTCCTGAATCTGTGCTTCTTCACTGATAAACCATTTTACAAATTCCCATGCACCGTCAATACTATCTGATTTAGCTGAAATAGCAAAAGATTCTGTTGCAGTCACAGTGCTTCCCTGTCCTTCCTCGGTTGGGAATCCCACAGGAGTTGCCTCTTCGCCAAAATTGCTGTAGCCTCCAATCCAAGCTTCATAAACAGAATAAATACTTCTTTGATACAGCAATGTTCTGTCTTCAATATACTGTGTTTGCCAATTCATCCAGTAATCTTCATCCTCGTAAAGTTCCTCATAATTGATTTCTGCCGGGAATGTATTGGCAAACTCTAATATCTTTTTAAAATCATCTGAATTAAAATGACACTCGCCTGTTTCTGCATCTACCAACTGTGTATATGAGAACATTAAAGCATTTCTTAAGGCTGTCTCCTTTACTATTTCACTAAAGGCTACAGACTCCGGATACTGTTTCAACACAGCTTCCAGTTCCTCCCATGTAAGACTGGTATCTTCACCAAAAATACCGGTTTTGCCATATACGGTCTGTATATAGAAGCTGGTAGGAAGTTCATAAAGTCTTCCATTGATTTCGTATGCTTTAAACACATTTGTACAATAATCTTCCAGATTAATCGTCTCATCTTTATCTATCAACCTATAAAAATCTACCAGCATTCCCTTGGTTGCATAGTTTTCAATTGAAAGATTTTGTGAAACCCGAATAATATCAGGTGCCTCTCCGGAGATAATCTCGTTATTCAACTGAGTGATACCCGCATCATAATCATCGTAAGTTGAATATTGAGAATAATCCTTAATTAAAATCCTATACTTTTCGCTGGCTTTATTAAACTCGACAACACGCTTTGTGACATTCGTATCTGTATAATAAGTAGCCAGTGTAAGTCCCTCTTTGTCCGGAACATCCTCCGGCGCCACCTTAGTAAAGGTTGCCAGGATATTCTCACCATCAATAATGTCATTATAAACAGCAACAAAATGATCTTTGTCCGTAAAAGAAATACTTCTGATACGGTAAGTAGCCAAATCGCTGTTGATATAATCCATTAAAAGAGTTACGTCCTTATCTCCGAAATTATAGCCATATACACCGTTGTTGCCGGATAATACCAGATCATATCCACTGTTACTGCCATCATGGAACTCATAATTGATGAGATTATCCGGAATGATTACTTCTTCTACCTTTTGGCCCGTACTTAAATCTATCACTGCATAAGTCTGTTTCGTATAATCTGTATTCCAGATACTCACTACCGGAAGACCATCTTTATAGAACACCGGATAATAAACATCTCTTGTAACATCATTTGCTTTTATTTTGTTTACCGCACCGCTTGACAAGTCTGCACTAAAATAAAAACCATCACACATAATATATACAAGGTCTTCTTCGCCCTGAATAATGGTATTTACATAGAAATACTCCCCTTCCTCCAAGTCCGGATTAAGAGTGATCTCCTTACGATTTTCACCGGAGGAATCACACACCACTAAGGTACAGGTTGTCTCTACCAACTCCCAGGTCTGCATTAAATATTTTTCGTATACATCTACATACACCAGACCGCCATCTCTCAAAATCTGATAGCTGTATATGTTGTTGTATTCCTCATATAAAGCATCTTCTTCACTTGTCTCCATAGATTCGGTTGTCACATTTACGGCTGGAAGCATAACAGCTTCAGCAGCCACTTCTGCCAACGGCACAGCCTCTACCTCCACGTCTTCCTTATCCTCGTAAACTTCGTAAATCCGTTCGTACATGCTAGTGTTGCTTAATACATTGCCGTCCATATCCATGGTAATATATCTTTGGGTATTACCATTATAAAAGCTTGCATTTACTACCAGGTGAATGATGTTGTCAATTATTTTCACCTGATTATAATTATAATAATCGATGTCCTCTATTCCCAAATCTACTTCCATGTCAGCAATTTTAAATACCCCTTCCTTGCTGACAGGATTTTTGATCTTCTTGCTACCGTTCTTGCCATCATCATCGTCATCTGCATTGCCGCAGGCAACCAGTGAAAGTATCATGATAATAGAAAGCAACAACGCCAAAATTCTCTTCATCATTTCTCATTCCTCCTATTATTTGATGTTATTTTTTGTAAAATCAGAAAGTACTTAAAAATCAGTGTCTATTTCCAACTCTTCCTGTTTATTTCTATGCTTTTGTTCCGTCTTTTTATGTTTATTTTTCTTATGATTATGGTACTTTACACTAAGCCCATAACCTGCATCTTTTACTTTTTCGTAAATATGGCGCACTCTCCATTTCCGGTGAATCCACAGATACCATATCCAACCAAGCATCACTACAGCTATATATGCTGCACATATTAATTCTGCCAAAAGTAAGCCTGCCAAAATATCCTCATAGCCTCTGGCCATATTTTCCCAATATGGAAAGGTAATTCCACTAAGTCCCATAGAACGGGTTCCGAAAGCCCCCAGAATGTTCATAAGAGACATAAATGCAAATCGTTCCTGATGCTCCACAAGCGCTACATCCTTACCGGAACACTGTTTTTCAATCAAGCCTTTTGCAAATCCTGTAACCGGATTCGGTACCAGATATTCTACTGTCTCAAGTCCGTGATAATTGCCTTTTTTGTAAAGAGTCTCGTGGGATACATATACGCAGCTTTTGTCATTGCCGGCAGCATCATTCAAATATCCGCTCTCTCTTTCATAAACACCTACCACCATATAGGGACTGCCGCCTATGCTCACAAACATACCTACGATATCGTTGCTTCCAAACAGTTTCCATGCAGTATCTGTATCCAAAATCACCTTATCCTGCATCAGATCACTTTCACTGAAATATCCACCATACAGTAGTTTCAGAGGATGGAACTGAAAAAAATCTCCTCCTACACCATATGCCTTTACCTCAGTTCGCCCAAGCTTGGTTTCCATGTTGACAGTCCCGGCAGCACTGTAACCATATATTACCTGTCTGGCAGATATGCCTGTTTCTGCTTGGGACGTAATAGAAGCATTCTGCAACTCTGTCAACAATCCGTGATACCAGCTCTCCAGCTGAAAAACCGTACCGTCGAGACTGTTTTTTAGTTTGTATTTTTCTTCTTCTGAAAAATAAATACTAATCTGAGCAGTATCTCCGTCCTTATCCCACTGTGCAGCCACCTTTTCATGCTCCAGTTGATTTTTCAGTACATTGGATATGGTATGTAATCCTATAGCCAGCACCACACTGACAAGACAGCTCAAAAGTAAAACCCATTGTCTTTTAGACAAGTTCCTTGAAATACCCTTCATATATCGCTCCTTAATCTGCCAGGCGAATCAATTGTCCTGCCTCTATCGGCTTTGTAGAAGTGGTAATCACATATTCCCAACTGGTCATATCTCCTGTAATTGCAGACCGGGTATCATCACTTGCCAATACTTCAACATCCACTCGTTCTGCATAATAACGATTTCCTAAAGGAGAGGATTTCTGTGAAACTATTAATACAAACTTGCCATTACTGTCCTCACGGATAGCACTGTTTGGTACAATGATATCATAATTAGCACTTTTCTGGCCGATGGAAATACTCAAGCTCTGTCCGTTATTTACATCACCTTCTACCTGGAATACTAATATTTTATTGGTGGACGGATTATTCTTGTCGGCTTTTATTTGTCTGAGTACTGCTGTTACTTCAGAATAATACCAGGAATTCTGAATGTCTGCGATATCACCTATATTCAGTCTCTGCGCCTGTTCTTTTGTAACAGTCACTTCCATGGTATATCCCTTTCCGTCCGGTGCAATCATAGCCACTTCATTTCCTGCTGTAGTTCTTTCTCCTGCAGTCAAATATAAGTTTTGCACAGTACCTGCAATAGGCGCTGTAATATTGCCTCCGGTAGCAGTTCCTTTCAGTTTATCGATCAATTCCCTCTGCTCTGTAATTGCTTCCAATTGGTCAGAAAGGGAATTTTCCTGAGACATCTGTGTTAACAATGCATTTAACAGAGATTGCTTTTCTGAAATTTTGCCGGACAATTCATTTATGTAAGCCTGATTTATATTTATGACATTAACATAACCGGAAATTGCAGAAGTACGATCAGGACCTGCATTTTCGTAAGCCTTCCATGCAGCAGTCTCTTGTGTTTTGGCTGCTGTCAAATTAGAATCTGCCTGGATAACCGCTTCCAGTATACCCTGCTTTTGCTGTACCGATGCCAGCGCTTCCTTTGCTGCGTCGAGTTGCTGGTAAACAGAACTCTGCATATGACTGTTCAGATCATTTTCTGCCTTCTCCCAGGCTGCCTGGGCAGCTTCCATCTTGGTCTGGCCATCTGTACCGTTTATAAATTCATTGCCTGTTCCGGATGCGATCACGCTTTCCAGTTGTGCTTGGGCTGAAGTTAAGGCACTCTCATAACCGGTTCTCATCACCTCTGCCTGTCGATACTCCAAACTTCCTTGAATATCATTAACAGCCTTTTGCTTATCGGAAACATCCTTTTGCACCACATTCAGTGCTTCTTTTGCTGTTGTAACATCTTTTACGCCCGGTTCTGCCTGCCCTGCTGCAGCCAAAGCACTATTGAATGTGTTCTCAGCATTTTGTCTGGAAGCTACTGCCGCCTCATAAGCCTCTCTGAACGCCTTGGAATCAGAACTGCTTTCCTTTTCAGCTTTTTCCTTTTCAGCCTCCACTTTTAAAATTTCCGCTTTGTATAAATCCATTTCAGCTTCCAGCGCCTGGATTTCTTTTTTCAAAGCATCAATCTGTGCCTTGAAGGTACCGTAAGAAGTAAAACTTCCGTTTAATACTTTATCGGTAGTCTCCGGGTCAATATCTGCAGCCAATGCTGCCTGACGATAATCATCCAACATCTGCTCCAAAGTCTTTTCAGCATTCTTTAATTCTGTACTTTCGCCTTCCTCAAGATAAAGAATGACGTCTCCCTTTTCTACATGATCACCGTTTTTTACCGCTACACTTTCAATAAGCTTGCTGGAGTCAGCTTTCACTGTATACGGATCGCCCGCCTCTACAACACCGCTTCCTCTGACTTTTGCCTGAATACTGCCGCTGTTTGTGTACTCTGCGGACACCTCCGGCAAGGAATAATTCATAATTGTATTAGAAAAGAAGGTCAATGCCAACATGATGACCAAAAAAACTATAATAGCATTTTTTATCCAGTCTCTTTTCTTTGTTACCTGTTCATTCATAATCCTGTCCTCGTTCTTTCTATCTCCTACCCTTTAATACCGCCTTGATAAGTAATACCTTCTATCAGGTAATCCTCACCATATAAAAACACAAACAAGCTTGGCACCATATAAATGGTTGCCACTGCAAATGCCAGCCCGATTTCTCCGCTGTTAATCTTACTTAAAAATACGCTTAATGGATGCATTTCCGTATCTCTTAATAAAATCAGAGGCTGCTCTACCATGTTCCAATAATCAATAAATACCAAAATTGCTGCAGAACAAATGGCACTCTTACATAAAGGCATGCTGATGGATGCAAAAATCTGCAGTTCTCCTGCTCCATCAATCTCTGCCGCTTCTATCACACCTACCGGAATACGCCGCATATACTTTGTCAGTAAAAAAACCGCAAATGGAGAGAAAATCCCCGGCAGCCAGATTGCCCATCTGGTATCAATCAGATTCAGCCAGTCACTGACCAAATAATTGGGAACCAATGTGACCTGATAAGGCATCAGCATTAATATAATATACGCAAAGAAAATAATCTCCCTCAGCCGCCCCCTATACCTGCTGAATCCATAGGCCGCAAGGGCCGCTATCAGCAGCTGGAATATTACGATAGGAACTACCAAAATAACAGAATTCCAAAACTTTAATAAATATGCCGGACTCTTTAAGAGCACTGTAATATACTGTTGAAAGGACACCATATCCGGAATGAATTTTAAATTCACCTTTTCAGCTATGTATACCTTGCCGCCGCTTTCATTAGTGGCAAACACCTGACCGTAGTTGGAACTAATCTCTGTCTCTGACATAAAGGAATTGCTTATGGTCAGTATGATCGGCGTCAAAAACAACACTGCAAAAAAGGCTGCTATCAAAAAAGCAATGGAAAGCCTGATTGCCATCATGCATTTCTGACGCTTCTTTTTCCCGGACCGGGATGGGTTTGTATGTAATTTTTTCGTATCCATTAACCTTCCACATCCCTTCCGTAATAATTTTCAATTATGAACATGACACCAATAATGATAATCATAACAATACTCATCAAAATAGCTGCTGCAGATAAATTTTGATAATTCAGCTTACCGAACATATTATTCATGTAATGCTGCAGCATATAAATACTGTCATATGGGTAGTCACCTGTCAAGAGGTAAATTTCTCTGAATACCTTAAAGGAATTTATCAGTGACATAATGGTTACAAACAAAATGGTGGAGGACATAAATCGAAGCTTAATATGCCAGAAAATCTGCCATTTATTGGCGTTTTCCAATCGGGCCACCTCGATCAAATCCTCCGGAATATTAGACAGGGCAGCCATAAACAAAATCATATTGTAGCCCAAATTCTTCCACAAAAACAATACTACTATAACAATATACGCCTTGTCAGATTTTAGCCAGTCTATCTTGTCAATACCAAAATATCCCAGCCATTCATTGACCGCACCATTGTAGTGAAATAACACCTGCCAAATCAATACGATACTGGCAACCGGTACCATCATTGGACTTAGGAAAAAGGTCCTAAACTGGCTTCTAAAAGGTATCTTCCATTCCAGCACCACTGCCAGCAATAAAGATAATACCACTGCTAAAGGTACTGCAATAGCAGAAAACCGAAAGGTATTAAACACAGCCTTTTTGAAAGCACCGTTATTCATAACACGAATAAAATTATCCAGCCCGGTAAACTCCATATTGATAGGATTATCTACCAAAGAATATGCAATTACCACAAAAAAGGGCACAATGAAAAAAGTCAATACTCCCAGCACACTGGGTGTTAAAAATAATGCCGACAGGCGTTTATTATGTTTTTCATGTTTACCGCTTTTGGCCCAGCCTTTTTGCTTTCGGTCAAGCTTAAATGCTTTCATAAAGGCCCTCCTCTTTAAAAATTAACTATTTTCGCTCAAATACAAATCAATACGATTCTGAATGATTCCTGCCACCTCGTCTACACTCTTTTGGTCATTAAAGAAAGGTTGTAATTCTTCCAAAATAATACTGAAAATATCTGTATTATAATTATAAATGGTGCAGGCACCGTTTACAAGCTCTAATAAAATATCTGCGTCTTCCCGGGTACATGCTCTGTAAGTGTATTCCCAGTCTCCATAGCTTACACTGCTGCCATATTCAAGTGAAACCGGATTGCCTTCCTCATCTAACACCACATTGCCGTTTTCGTCTCTCATATATTCTACATCTATTTTATCAGCAATGTAAGCCTCAAATGCAGGCATATAGGTTGGTAATCCCCATGTATATTTATTTTCATTGTATTCTTCTGTCAGCATATCAATAATAAACTGTGCTGCTGCTTCTTTTTCATCGGATTTAGAGCAAATTCCGAACATGCTGCCATAAGGTGCAATAATGCTTCCATTGCCTGCAACTCCCGGCATACCGATAAAGGTTACATCTTTGCCCCCTAAATATGCCATATATTCCTGGATATTCTCTAAGGAATACACGCTGACATTAGCAAGCAACTGCTCTCCTCTGGCCATTAATGCCGGTTCACTTACCCACTCATCACTTGATTGATATTCCTTTGGAAATCCCTTGGCCATTTCCAAAATCGCTTTAAATTCCGGAGAGTCAAAGCTACAGGTAGCATTTGCACTGTCAACAAAAATGCCGTAACCGTACAAAAGACACTGGCTGACAAAGCCCTGTCTGGTGGCATAATTCTGAAATGCCATCCCTTCCGGAAGATTCTGCAAAATCTCTAAAGCTTCTTCCAGTGTCCACCCGGGCTCATCACCTACGATCGCACTATCCGCAAGCTGAGTGGAAAGAGAAAAGTATACCGGCAGCGTATAAAGTTTATCATCTACCTTGTAACTGTTCACCACGCCCTGCACAAAATCAGTCTCTGAATAGCCTGCGCGCTCCAAATACGGAGTAAGCTCATCCAGCACGCCCTTTCCGATTAACGTCTCCATACTAATATCACTTTCAGACAGGCAGATGATATCCGGCGGATTACTACTGGTTATATCATTCATCATATGGGTTTTGGCATCTTGGAAATATTGGTCGTAATTTTCCATATCTGCTTCTGTCATGGTGTTTGTATTCAGATATGTCTGTAATTCAATACGATATACACCATTTGATTTATTGAAAGATACGATCTGTTCCTGCAAGTCACTGTTGCTTGCATAAAACGCTGCCAAAGTAATAGTAATCTTTTCCGGCACCAGACTTCTGTCCGTCTTTGTAAGCTTTACAAAATTTTCTTCATTACTGTTCCAATTACTATAATAAGCAATAAATGTATCTTCATCTACCTCCACAACAGATTCTACATACTGTCCGTTGATATCAGCATCCAACCATTTAAATATCTCCTCATTCTTACCGGTTTCCATTAAGAATCGATAAACAGAACTGCCATCACTATAATAAATTTCATTCCCTTCACTCACCTCAAAAGAACCATTTATATTGTTGCTGACAGCATATTTACGTCCAAAACTCTTTGAATCCTTATCAATTACTGCCAACTCAGTTCCTTCACTGCCATAATAGATCACATATACACTGCCATCCGGCATAACCCCCATATTATTAATCCAATTATCAACCTCAACACTAAATGCTTTAGTGCCGTCTGCATGGAGAGCTAATACCTCCTGCTCACAGCTTATGTATATGGTGCCTTCCGCATCTACTACAAGATCCTGTATATAAAACCAGCCATATTTGTCCTTTATTTCTTCACTTAATTCTGTGAAATCTGCAGACTGTATAATCTGACCTGTTTGATCCACCATGCTCAGCTGATAATAGGACTTCTCTTCTTGCATTTGATAAGACTGCACAATCACTACAAACTGACCATCTTCCGTTAAAGTAAAGGCACTGATAAAGTCATTTTCTCCCTCCAACTCTACAGGGACTTTCCTCAAGGAGTTGTCCTTCAGATTCATAGCTATCATATATTCTTCAGATAAGTAAGTTTCCTCATCCATGGTTCCGTATATTCCCAGCATATAGCCATTTGAAACGCCATATGTATTAATCCAGTCATTATCACTCACCTCTATGCCCCAGTCATAGTATTCCGGTACATATACATAATCTTCCTGCTGGGATTTGGGTTTCCCGGCATCACCTGCATTGCCACAGGCAACACACATCGTCATCATAATGATACACATTCCAAACATCCATAATTTCTTCATAACATGCCTCTTTCCGCTCTCCAAATAAGCTAAAATATATCCTGTGGGATATACCCACCTTTGCTTTTGTAATACTCATCACACGGACTTGTTTTTGTAATTACACATACTATAAACTGCTTGCAACTTTAGTATATCGCAATATCTATATGTTGTAAATTTAATATTTTATGAAGAATTTTTTCAACTTTCCTTTATACGTCAGGGAAATTTTCACTACATTCCCAGCATCTGAAATCGCCGTTTAATTCAGAAAAAGGCACCGTCTTGTTTTGACAGTGCCTTTCCGGAAATATTTGTATTTTATGAAAAATAATTATTTGTTATAGCAAACAATCTGGCCAAACTCCGGCTTTAAAGATGCGCCGCCTACTAAGCCGCCATCAATATTTGCCTTTGCAAATAATTCTGCTGCATTGCCGCCGTTAACAGAACCGCCGTACTGAATACGGATAGCTGCTGCTGTTGCATCATCATAAATCTCTGCAATACAAGCTCTGATTGCTGCACATACTTCTTCCGCCTGCTCACTGGTAGCAGTAACACCTGTACCGATTGCCCAGATTGGCTCATAAGCGATAACTGAGCTTGCTGCCTGCCCTGCAGTTACATTTAAAAATGCAATCTTAATCTGCTGACGAACAAAATCAATAGTAACGCCCTGTTCTCTCTGGGTAAGTGTCTCACCACAGCAGATAATTGGTGTGATTCCATGCTCGAAAGCCTTTAATACCTTCTTATTTACAGTTGCATCTGTCTCAGCAAAGTATTCTCTTCTCTCAGAGTGACCGATAATAACATACTTAACGCCTGCGTCTACAAGCATTGCAGGAGAAATCTCGCCTGTGTAAGCCCCCTTCTCCTCATAGTACATATTTTCAGCTCCAATGTTGATATTGGTACCCTTTGCAGCTTCCATAGCTGGAATAATATCAATAGCAGGTACGCAGAATACTACGTCTACTTCTTCATTTGCAACAAGTGGCTTTAATTCTTCGATTAATGCAACTGCCTGACTTGGAGTCATGTTCATTTTCCAGTTGCCTGCAATAATTTTCTTTCTCATGGTTAAAATCCTCGTTTAATTATATTATTATGTAAGTTAAGCCCGCTCAGCCCAGCTCGATTTGACTGCTGCGCAGTCTTTCCCGCTGCCGGCTTCTGCAGTTAAGCCCGCTCAGCCCAGCTCGATTTGACTGCTGCGCAGTCTTTCCCGCTGCTTCGCAGCTAAAAATCTCGCTTGGTGCAGAGCGCCAAACAGAAAATGTATTACGTAAATTGCTTCGTGAATAAATTCCCGCGCAATTACGTATACATTTTCTGATGGCTTAACTGTTATGCAATATCGTCAGCTGCTACAACGCCCGGAAGTTCCTTGCCTTCTAAGAACTCTAAGGAAGCACCGCCGCCTGTAGAAATGTGGCTCATCTTATCGCCAAATCCTAACTGATTTACAGCTGCTGCGGAGTCACCACCACCAATGATTGTGGTAGCTTCTGTCTCTGCCAATGCCTTTGCTACTGCAATTGTACCTGCTGCCAGTGTTGGGTTCTCGAATACACCCATAGGTCCGTTCCAAACAACAGTCTTTGCACTCTTAGCTGCTTCTGCGTACATTTCTGCTGTTTTTGGTCCGATATCCAGACCCATCATATCAGCCGGAATTGCACTTGCATCTACGTAAGCAACTTCAATTTCTGCGTCAATTGGGTTAGGGAAAGCAGCTGCAACAGCAGCATCAACAGGAAGTAATAACTTCTTTCCTAAGCTTTCTGCCTTTGCTAACATTTCCTTACAATAATCAAGCTTTTCATCATCTACCAAAGATTTACCGATTTCATAGCCCTGAGCCTTTAAGAAGGTAAATGCCATACCACCACCGATGATAAGGGTATCACATTTTTCAAGTAAATTAGAAATAACATTTAATTTATCAGCAACCTTTGCACCGCCGAGAATAGCTACGAAAGGTCTTACCGGATTTTCAACTGCATTGCCCAGGAATTCGATTTCCTTCTGCATCAAATAGCCAACTGCATTCTCGCCGCCCTTAGCTGTAATAAACTCTGTAACACCTGCTACGGAAGCATGTGCTCTGTGAGAAGAACCAAAAGCATCACAAACATATACGTCTGCTAAATCTGCCAATTCCTTGGAGAATGCTTCGCCATTCTTGGTCTCTTCCTTGCCGCGGAAACGTGTATTCTGTAATAAAACAACATCGCCTTCCTTCATGGCTGCAACTGCTGCTGTAGCAGCTTCGCCTGTTACATTGTAGTCAGCAACAAAAGTAACTTCCTTGCCTAATTTCTCGCTAAGCTTTACAGCTACAGGAGCTAAAGATTCCTTTTCATTAGGACCTTCTTTTACTTTGCCTAAATGAGAGCAAAGAATCACCTTACCACCATCATTCATTAACTTCTTAATAGTAGGAAGTGCTGCATTGATACGAGTTTCATCGGTGATTTTGCCTTCTTTTAATGGTACATTGAAGTCACATCTAACCAGGACTCGCTTACCATTTACGTTGATATTATCAACTGATTTCTTGTTTAAACCCATTTTGTGTCTCTCCTTTTATATTAAATGCTGTTGAGATCGAGTTCATAAACGAACTCGTGAGCCGCCAAAAGATCGCTCTGCGACATTCTCCACACTTTTGGCGTGTGCACCCATGACCTGTGACCTCATAATTTTATATATTCTGTATAAAATTATGAGGTCCGGTCCAATATGACCGGACCCCATTAGGTCAATAAATAACTGTAACTTAAGCTAATTCAGCAAAGTACTTAATTGTCTTAACCATCTGAGATGTGTAGCTGTTTTCGTTGTCATACCAAGATACAACCTGTACCTGTGTATTGCCATCTTCCATAGGAGCTACCATAGTCTGTGTAGCATCGAATAAAGAACCGTATGTCATACCGATAACGTCGCTGGATACGATCTCGTCTGTGTTGTAACCATAAGAATCTGTAGCTGCTGCCTTCATAGCTGCATTGATCTCATCCTTTGTTACAATACCCTTAACAACTGCAACTAAAATAGTTGTAGAACCTGTAGGGGTTGGAACACGCTGTGCAGAACCGATTAACTTACCGTTTAATTCAGGAATAACTAAACCGATAGCCTTTGCAGCACCTGTAGAGTTAGGAACGATATTCTGAGCACCTGCACGAGCACGTCTCTTGTCACCCTTTCTCTGAGGACCGTCTAAGATCATCTGATCGCCTGTGTAAGCGTGAACTGTTGTCATGATACCGCTCTGGATTGGAGCTAAATCATTTAAAGCCTTAGCCATAGGAGCTAAGCAGTTTGTTGTACAAGAAGCTGCAGAAATGATTGTATCTTCAGCTGTTAATGTATCATGGTTTACATTGTAAACGATGGTAGGTAAATCATTACCTGCAGGAGCAGAAATAACTACCTTCTTTGCACCTGCATCGATGTGAGCCTGTGCTTTTGCCTTGCTTGTGTAGAAACCTGTACACTCTAAAACAACGTCTACATCAAGTTCGCCCCATGGAAGCTCAGCTGCATTAGCCTTTGCGTAGATTGTGATTTCTTTGCCGTTTACTGTGATGGAGCCTTCGCCAGCTACTACAGAATCAGCATATTTGTATTTGCCCTGTGCTGTATCGTACTTTAATAAGTGTGCAAGCATATCAGGACTTGTTAAGTCATTGATTGCTACTACTTCATAACCTTCAGCATCAAACATCTGTCTGAAAGCAAGACGACCGATGCGGCCAAAACCATTAATTGCTACTTTTACTGCCATTTTGGAAATCCTCCTAAAAATAATTATTTCATTGCGCAAATGCACAATATGATTGACAATTTTTTATCAGCACATATATTCTACATTGTTTTCATGTATTTGGCAAGTCTAAATATAAAGTTTTTTCCAATTTTTATTTTTTCCTTTTCATTTAATGATAAATATTGTATACTGATTAAAGTATTATATTCAAATTTACATCGGAGAAAAGCCATGGCTATTTTATATGATTATCATCTGCACTCTTCCTTTTCAGGTGATTCAATGACTCCAATGCAGGATATGATTGAGGCGGCCCTTTCCAAAGGACTTTCCGGTCTGTGCATTACAGAACACTTCGATCTGGATTTCCCTGTTTGTGAACAATGTCCGGAAGGAACTTTTTCATTGGACTTTCCGGCTTATCACCAGCATTTTTTAGAAATGAAGAAGCTTTATCAGTACAAGATCCTGCTTTGCTTTGGCATAGAGTTGGGTCTACAGCCTCATCTGGCACAGACCCATTATGACCTTTTGAAAGAATATCCTTTTGATTTCGTCATAGGCTCTGCCCATGTTTGCCACAGCAAGGATCCATACTATCCTGCCTTCTATGAAGGACGTTCCGAGGAGGAAGCCTACAGGGAGTATTTCTCCTGTATCCTGGAAAACCTGGATGCTTATGACGATTTTGATTCTTTGGGGCATCTGGATTATGTGGTTCGGTATGGTCCGAATAAAGATACCTATTACTCCTACGACCGCTACCGTGATTTGCTGGATCCTATATTAATAAAATTAATTTCCATGGGCAAAGCTTTAGAGTGTAATACCGGCGCCATTTATCATGGTTTGCGAAGCCTGAACCCTTCCATAGATGTATTTAAACGTTACAGAGCATTGGGCGGTGAATTGGTTACCATTGGCAGTGATGCACATAAGCCGGATGCGTTGGCAAAAGGATTAGATACAGCACGTGCTCTTTTGCAGGATTGTGGTTTTACTCACTATGCTACTTTTCAAAACCGTACAGCCTGCCTGCACAAACTTTAATGATCTGCTTATTGCTGGAACTGCTTTGTGAACCCTATAATTGATTTGGGGCGTATAACTATAAACATTATTTTGACCTTTAACAGAAAGAAGAGACAAAAAACATGAAGATAGGATTTGATAATGATAAATACCTGAAAACTCAGTCAACACATATTATGGAGCGCATCGGCCAATTTGACAACAAGCTTTATCTGGAATTTGGCGGCAAGCTTTTTGATGATTTCCATGCTTCCAGAGTACTGCCGGGTTTTGCGGCAGACAGCAAACTCCAGATGCTGATGAAGGTAGCCGACCAGGCCGAGATTGTTATGGCCGTAAGTGCCGAAGATATTGAAAAAAATAAAATCCGTGGTGATTTAGGCATCACCTATGATGATGATGTAGTGCGTCTGGTGGATGCATTTCATTCCAGAGGACTTTATGTGGGCAGCGTTGTATTGACCAAATATGCCGAACAGCAGGCCGCTGTATTATTTCAAAAGCGTCTGGAGAAACTGGGTATTAAAGTATATCACCACTACACTATCCCAGGCTATCCTACCAATGTTCCTCTTATTGTAAGTGAAGAAGGTTTTGGCAAAAATGACTATATTGAAACAACCAGACCTTTGGTAGTAGTAACTGCACCGGGTCCGGGCAGCGGCAAAATGTGTACCTGCCTGTCCCAGCTTTACCATGAACACAAACGTGGAATCCGCGCAGGTTATGCCAAGTTTGAAACTTTCCCTGTTTGGAATCTTCCTCTGGATCATCCGGTAAACCTGGCATACGAAGCTGCTACGGCTGATTTAAATGATATTAATATGATTGACCCATTTCACTTAAAGGCTTACGGAGAGACTACCGTTAATTACAATCGTGACGTGGAGATCTTTCCTGTATTAAATGCTATGTTTATGATGATTTACGGTGAAAGCCCTTACGCCTCTCCTACTGACATGGGCGTAAATATGGTTGGCAATTGTATTTTTGATGATGAAGCATGCCGTTATGCTTCCCGCCAGGAAATTATCCGTAGATATTATAGTGCTATTGTTGGTGTTGCCAACGGAAAGAGCCGCCAGGAAGAAGTAAATAAAATACAGTTGTTGATGAGCAGAGAAGGTATTGCTTGTACCGACAGACCTACTGTCACACCTGCTTTAGTAAGAGCTGAAGTAACCGGTGCTCCTGCTGTTGCCATTGAACTAGATGACGGGACCATTGTCACCGGCAAAACAGGTAATTTATTGGGTTCCAGCTCAGCCGCATTGTTAAACACCCTGAAAGTGCTGGCAGGAATTCCTCATGACAATATGATTTTGGCTCCTTCTGCTATTGCACCTATTCAAGAGCTGAAGACCAAATATTTAAAAAGCAAAAACCCTCGTCTGCATACCGACGAAGTACTGATAGCTCTTTCTGCCACTGCGGCTACCAATGAAGATGCTGCTTTGGCATTAGCACAGTTACCAAAGCTTCGAGGTTGCCAGGTACATTCCAGCGTACTTTTATCTTCTGTGGATCAGAAGACCTTTAAGAAACTGGGCTGTGATGTTACATGTGAACCAAAGACAATGTAACTATCACGTAAAGGAGTATGCAAACACATACCCACAGACAAATTCAAAAAATAACAAAGGGAATGAGTTCGGTATCATCTGCTCATTCCCTTTATCACTCTTTATTAATCATAATCAAAATTTTCCTTTGTATATTAACCCAGAAACCCGCCTACGAAATCATCTGTAATTTGGCACTGTGGGCCTGCACTGTTTTCTTTAGTATTTCAACATCCTTGATGGTTTCGTCCATCCGGTCACAGTATTGCTTGTAACGCTCAAATGTACTCATGTAACACGCTTCGATATTTTGTAATCTTGGGATAATCACATTTTCTGTTACAAGCTCAAGCTTCTTCAGTCGATTGTTCATATCATTTAATCGATTGTTCATATCATTTAACCGATTTTCCATATTATCCAATCGATTTTCCATATTGTCCAATCGACTTTCCATATTGTCTAACCGATTTTCCATATTATCTAATCGATTTTCCATATTATCTAATCGATTGTTCATATCCTTCAGCTGCGCATAGATCGGTTTTAACTTCTCGTCTATTTTTGTGTCTATCTTGGCTTCCAGCTTCTGCTCAAATGCAGTGAAACGCTTATCCAGCTTCTCGTCCAGCATGTTACTAATTGCACTCAACAACTCTCCGTACATCACCCGCACCTCCTTTCTTTGTTTGTGAGTACAATTATACAACATATACAACTTGAAGTCTATAGATTACGACAAAATATTTTATGTTATTACTTTAGACGCATTCCCCTTTACCCGTCTCCTATGCAGTCCATTTCTTATAATTCATAAAATTATTTATTTTTTTCTTCAACCTGGTATCCTATCTGCTTTACCACCTCAGGGTCCACAATTTTTGTACTTCTTATCCATTCCTTTGCCCCTTCTACTTTTATTACCGGTTGGGTGTGCTTGGCAAGAAATCTTGTCAATGCATATACATCTATCCAAATTTCATTATCGCTTTCTTTTTGAGACTCAGCAAAAATCAGTTCCAGGCCCCAGTGTAAATGAGTGGTTTCAATATTATTTGTATTTTCTTCTCTACTGTAGCCGGTGCGGCCCATGTAACCGATCACATCTCCTGCCGTTACTACGCTGCCTTCCTCTAAATGCTCTGCATATGGATAGTTTTTCCTCAAATGTGCATAGTAGTAATAGCGTTTTCCGTCAAAGCTTCGTATACCAATGCGCCAACCACCATACTGGTTCCAGCCAAGTGCTTCCACCACGCCGGATTCTATAGCTATAATCGGGGTACCGGTCTGCCCCATCATGTCGTGTCCCAAATGTCTCCTTTTATAACCATAGCTGCGCCCTGTTCCAAAATCATCATAATGGTTATATTCAAAGCCTCTGGCAATAGGAGAATAAGCCTTTAGCCCATATTTTGACTCATAATACAAGCTTCCTGCATCATTCTCCACCTCTGCTTCATACTCTCCCACCAGTCCTCCCAATACTGCCGTATATGCCTCTAAATAGTAGTCATAATATTTCAGATTCTCTGCCAGTACTGCTAGATCAGCCTCACCCTCAGAACAAGCCTGTGCTGCCTCCTCCAAGATTTGCAATGCCTTTTTGTCAAAATCTGCTCCTGTTCTGGCTGCCGTATAGGCCAAAAGCTCTATCCAATTCACCTCATGTTCCGTATCATGCGTCTTTATATCCCAATCATAAGCCTGACACAGGGCTTCATAGGAAATGGTAAAGTCAACCCACTTTATGAAATCCGCTTGTTCTGAATCTTCCTGTTCGGTACTGGCTGTGGTATTATCCTCTATCTGCAAATTAACCGGCAAAACTCTATTACCGCCGAAATACACTGCTGCCACTAATAATAATAAAATACTTTCCACCAAAATTCCCAGCTGTATCTTCTTTAAAAAGTCTGCCACCATGGTCCCTCCACACATCTATATTATAAACAATAATTCATTGCACATATTAATAGATATGAAACATCCAAAGTAATCAGCACTCTAAAATTGCAGCATTCTTCTATCTTATATTTCTACTTAACAGCCTTACCTCAATATACTTCCGCCACCCAGTACATAATCCTTCTCATAAAAAACCACTGCCTGTCCCGGAGTAATGGCACGAACGGGCTCCTCAAAGGTCACCTTCACCCTATCTGTCCCTATAGGCTCCAAAATGCATGGTGTTCCTTTATGTGCATAACGAATCTTGGCCACGCACCGGTAAGGTTCCTCTATGCCTTCAAGCGCCATCCAATTTATATGGTTGCAAATAAGCTCTGTGGAAAATAACTCCTCATGCTCACCTAGCACCACTTCATTGGTCTCAGGCTTTAATCCTGTTACAAAAATTCGATGTCCTGCTGCCACTCCAAGGCCTCTGCGCTGACCGATCGTATAATGTGTAATTCCCTTATGCTGTCCCAGTTTTTTACCTTCTTTATCCACATAAAATCCGGCTCCGGGCAGTCTTTCTCCTGCTTCTTTCTCCAGAAATGCGCCATAATCTCCGTCCGGAATAAAGCAAATATCCTGACTGTCCGGCTTATGTGCAATAGGAAGGGCCAGCCCTTCTGCAATAGAACGAATCTCCTCCTTGGTATATGCTCCCACCGGCATCAATGTGTGCTTTAACTGTTCCTGGGTCAAATTATAAAGTGCATAGGTCTGATCCTTTGCTGCAGTTACTGAATTTTGAATCACATACCTGCCATTATCCAACTGCCTTATCTGAGCGTAGTGTCCGGTAGCAATATAATCTGCCCCAATAGCCCGGGCTCTGTCCAGTAATGCTTCCCACTTAATAAAACGATTGCAGGCATTGCATGGATTTGGTGTGCGTCCTTTTAAGTATTCCTCCACAAAATAATCCATAACCTTTTCCTTAAATTCCTTACGAAAGTTCATGACATAATGTGGAATCCCCAGCACCCCGGCCACTCTTTTGGCATCTTCTACAGCGCTAAGACCACAACAGCCTCCATTTTCCTCCAGACTGCACCGGTCCTCCTCCTGCCATATCTGCATGGTTACACCAATCACATGATATCCTTGCTCTTTTAATAAATATGCTGCCACGGAAGAATCCACCCCTCCGGACATCCCTACTACAACTGTTTTTTTATCCATCATATCCATATGCAAATATACTCCCGCTCTTAGAAAATATTTGTAAAGTTCTAAAAAGCAGGAGTATTCCTTAACTATTATTTTGTAAATGGGCCAAATGCCGTTACATCAAGTCAGGTATCATAACCTGTATCCTGATATTGTCTAATACTCTTCCTCAGCCTCTTCATCCTCGTGAATATCACTCTTAGGCTTGGAAAGTCCTTCTATGGTAATTCCCTTTTTGGTAGCATAATCCCAGAGAGCTGCATGAATCGCCTCTTCTGCAAGCAGGGAACAATGTACCTTTACCGGCGGAAGTCCGTCCAGCGCTTCCATAACTGCTCTGTTAGTAACCTGCATAGCCTCTTCAATGGTTTTGCCTTTTACCAGTTCTGTAGCCATAGAACTGGTAGCCACTGCAGCACCACACCCAAAAGTCTTAAACTTCACGTCCTGAATAATACCGTTGTCATCGATATCCAAATACATACGCATAATATCTCCGCACTTTGCATTGCCTACGGTACCGACACCGCTGGCATTTTCTATTTCACCCACATTTCTGGGATTAGAAAAATGATCCATAACTTTTTCCGTATACATAATTTATCACTCCTTCACTTATATCATTTAGGTAGGTGTTTGCAAAACTCGGTGTCTGTCGGCCTGAGCAATATATGTTCTGCTTCACGGACGCTCTCGCTCCATGAAAATGCGTAGCGGTACTAAGCTCAGACAGCGGCTACGCCTCGCTTCGCTAAGGACCGACGCTTTTCAAGGCCCTTCAGCCAGAACATATAATGCTCAGGCCGGCAACTATCGAGTTTCGCAAGCAGCTAATATCATCTAGGAAACTTCAACTTTTTATTGGCCTGAAAATCTTCATACAGTGGACTCATAGCGCGAAGTTTCTCCACAATACAGGCCACTGCATCCACTGTAAAATCAACCTCTTCTCTGGTAGTCTCCTCACTGATGGTCAATCTGAGAGAACCATGGGCAATTTCATGTGGAAGTCCGATTGCCAAAAGCACATGGGAAGGATCCAAAGATCCTGATGTACATGCAGAACCGCTGCTTGCACAAATCCCCTTCATATCCAACATAATTAACAAAGACTCTCCTTCAATAAATTCAAAAGAGAAATTCACATTGTTCGGCAGACGATTGGTTCTGTGGCCGTTTAATCTGCAGTATGGAATCTTCTTTTCAATTTCAGAAATAAAATAATCTCTAAGCTCTGTCTCATATTCTGTACGTGCCCCCATGGTAACCATGGCTCTGGAAGCAGCTGCCCCCAGACCTACAATCCCCGGCACATTCTCCGTTCCGGCTCTTCTGCTGCGCTCCTGAGCACCGCCATGTATCAAGGAACGAAGTTTTAATCCCTTACGAATGTATAAAAAGCCAATTCCCTTCGGACCATTTAATTTGTGTCCGCTGGCAGAAAGCATATCAATATGATATTCATCTACATTAATCGGAAGCTGTCCGTACGCCTGCACTGCATCTGTGTGGAACAAAATTCCATGTTCCTTTGCAATCTCTCCAATTTCCTTGATGGGTTGAATGGTGCCGATTTCGTTGTTGGCAAACATAACGGAAATCAATATGGTATCCGGTCGAATGGCAGCCTTTAACTCCTCAAGATTTAAAACGCCGTACTCATCCACGCCCACATAAGTCACTTCATAGCCTTGCTTTTCTAAGTATGCACAGGTATGCAGCACAGCATGATGCTCTATAGAAGAGGTTATAATATGCTTTCCTTTTCCGGCATACGCTTCTGCAGTTGCTTTAATAGCCCAATTATCTGCTTCAGAACCACCGGCTGTAAAATAAATATCCTGAGCTTTTGCTCCTAAACTGTCTGCAATAATCTCTCTGGCCTCTGTAACTGCCTTCTTGCTCTCTGCCGCCAAAGAATAAATACTGCTTGGATTCCCGTAAAACTCACCGAAATACGGTAACATAGCCTCTACAACCTCAGGTGCAGTCCTGGTCGTAGCTGCATTATCTAAATATATAAATTTATTCATAACACTGTACTCCTTTAATTCCTAGTAAATTACTACGAATTTCACTTTTCACTATATCACTACTGCATCCTAAAGTCAAATAAAACAAATACCTCAACTTATATATTTTTATGAATTATCTTTTCCTTCGTCCATCCATGCAACCAACCGAAACATAAG
>JAZRLF010000028.1:0-42585 GCA_045646695.1 Lachnospiraceae bacterium | reverse complement strand
GGAAACTGGTCTATTTTAATAGCCATATCTGGGGATTATAGGCTATTCACAAAAACAATATATACAATGACTCGACATAGGCTCAGTGAAAAAGATGGGCTTGTTAGTGATGTCCAAAAGTGATATAGTAAAACCACAAGTTACAGACTGATACTTTATCAGTGCATCTCAGGTGGAGTCTACACCATTATTTCCGAGGGTAAATTTACGCGGCCTTTCATTTTGGAAAACATTGACTTTTTTCCAAAATCAGTTATAATGTCAATCATATATCTCAACGTATTATTCAGATGATACGTTGAGATAACTTATATGATTTATAACGAGGGACATAGAAGAGATGAGGGAATTTAAAGAAAAGTTGATCCAGCTGGTAGCTGCCGGTAAAGGGCGAACACTTATCATGGCAATTATAGTTTCTGTATGCATGACAACAGGCTTAACAGGCTGCGCTGCTATGGAGGCAAGCAAGAGTTCCGGACAGGCTGCAGAAGAAGTGACAGAGACCGGTGACAGGGCTGAGAGTAGCGCAGAGGAAACTGCGGCAGGAACAGAGGAGTCTGCAGGTCAGGTAACGGACGAAGAAACTGCAGAGCAGGTGATGAGTGATGACTCTACTGAGCAGGCCAAGGATAGCGAGACTGTCGCTGAGCAGGCCAAGGATAGCGAGACTGTCGCTGAGCAGACCAAAGACAGTGAGACTGCTACTGAGCAGGCCAAAGATAGCGAGACTGCCCAAGCAGGAGATACCCTTGACGGGGCTGCATCAACACAAGCTCCGGTTCTTGAGGAGGATTTTGCTGCCATTATGAAAGCCTACAATGAGGGCTTAGACATGGAGGACAATCCTTTCTGGGATTCTTTGGTTTATACCGGCTACAATATTGAAAAGCATTATTCTGATGGGTTAATGTGGCACTATGTGCTGGCTGCTCACAAGCGAGGAAAGGGTTGGTTGTCTGATATTACCTATGCAGGCGGCAGTAGCGGATATGAAACTACCAAGGAGGGACTGCCGGATATTGGATTTTTTGAGGACCACGGCCTTGTATGTGCCTCCTACGTTACGTATGTTTATTTTAATTACCTTCCAAATGTGGCCGGTATCGATACCTCTGTGTTGACAAAGCCGGAGAAATCTTACAGTGCCAATGATTGGTATATTGCAGCCAAAGACTGGGTAGAGCAAGGCTATTCCGAGACCATTGATTTCGAGGCTTCACTTACAAATGCCGGTTTTATTGATTTTGATACCTTAGAGGAGATGCCGGTAGGCTCCATTATAGCCTTCTGTGATTCCAGAAATAAATCTGACCATTGCAGCCATGTGGTAATTTATGCAGGCTATGAGAATAATTATCACTGGGTGTACCATGTGGGCAATGAGAACGGACCTGAATTCTGTTCTGTAGAGCGTATGCACTTTGGTCCGGATCCACAGTGGCCGATTGCGGTTATTACCACACCGGATTTTGTGATGGAGGCCTTGACTGAGGAAACTCAGGCGAGTGAATAAGCTCAAGAAAAACTAAGTAAGAAAAGATACACAATAAAAAGCATCTGTATACATATCATCAGATTTTGAAGACATGTGTTTACGGATGCTTTTTATTCGTCAGATGTGAATTTACATTGTTTGGCGAAAATATATATGTTATACTGATAAAAAGATGTTGGGGTCAAAAGTTGCCTTACGGATTGTTACGTGCTTCGCACCCCTACAATCCTGCCCAATATTCGGATATATCTTGTATTAAGAGGTTTAGAAAGAATGGAAATGAAGCAAACAATAGAAAATACAGCATTTATTGCCCCGGGGGCCATTGTATTAGGTGACGTGACGATAGGTGAAGAAGCAAGTATCTGGTATCATGCTACGGTGCGCGGTGATAAAGCACCTATTGTTATTGGCAGGAGAAGTAATGTCCAGGACAATGCAGTAGTCCATGTGGATAAAGAACACCCGGTAATAATAGGAGAGAATGTTACAATAGGGCATAGCGCTATTATTCACGGCTGTGAAATCGGTGACAATACTTTGATTGGTATGGGCTCCATTATTATGAACGGTGCCAAAATTGGAAAAAATTGTTTGATTGGAGCAGGGGCTTTGGTGCTCCAGAATACAATCATTCCGGATAGGTCGTTGGTATTGGGAAATCCTGCCAAGATAAAGCGCCCGGTGACGGAAGAAGAAATTGCAGGAATCCTTCGAAATGCGGCAGAGTACGCTGAGGAAGCCGCCGTTTTGCGGGAATAATACTCTCTTCATTGGCTTAAATATTAAGTTTGGCTTACATTTGGGGTTAAAAGCGTTAATTATACTTGTCCTTTTTTGTTAAATCATGTATAATAAAAGCAATTGTGAAAAATTGATAAAATTTATAAAAAAATACGAAAGACGGAGAGGCAAAGTATGTTTAAGAAAAGACCGGACGGCAGAGTGGTCAAAAACATTGAACCAATGCAGAAGATTACACCGTATATTATGAAAACTCGTACGGACTCTATGAATATGTATGAGGAAACCTTCCCGTGTGAAGGCATGGATGCATACATCAAAGAAAAGGCTGCAGAAGGCATTAAAATAGGTTATATGCATATTCTGATTGCTGCAACAGTGCGTCTGTTGGCCCTTCGCCCAATGCTAAATCGTTTTATTATGAACGGCAGGATCTATACCCGACCAAAGATTTGGGTAAGCTTTGTAGTGCATCCTACTTTACAGGACGGCAGTGAAGGTACTACCATTAAGCTTTGCTTTGAAGGAACAGAGGGGCTTTTGGAGATTGCCGAAAAGGTTAATGAGGCTGTCAGAAAAGAGACAACCCAGCGTGCGGGGGAGAATGGAACAGATAAATTGGCCCGTGTATTGACCAGTATTCCGGGACCTATTATTCGTTTTGCAGTCAATACCCTTATGTGGATGGACAGACACAATATCATGCCGAAGTTTATAGTTGATCTGAGTCCATTTCATACTTCCTTCTTTTTGACCAACTTAAAATCACTGGGCATCAGTCATGTGTTCCATCATGTGTATGAGTTCGGTACAACCGGTCTGTTTTTGGCTATGGGTAAGGAAAAAGTGATTCCTGTAGTGAATGGCAAAGAGATTTCTCAGGAAAAGCACATGAGCTTTGGTATGGTATCTGATGAGCGTTTTTGCGATGGGCTTTATTTTGCAATGTCCCTGCGTCTGATGCGCAAATTTATGCGTAATCCGGCTATGCTGGAGGAGCCTCTTGATAAGAAAGTGGAAGATGTAGAATAATAGTTTGAAGGTGCGGTTTCAAAGCTTGCGTATGAAAGCTTTGAGCCGCATTATAATTAAAAAACGGCAATACTACAGGGAATATCAGGCGGTAGTTTGCTTAGATTTGGGGAGGATGATTATGGAGTTAGAAAATGCATTGAAGGAGCTGGAACTCCTGCAAAAGAAAATGTATGCATACAATGTGGCCAGCAGTGCTATTTATCTGGATGCGGTAACTGTGGCACCAAAGGATACGGCAGAAGGCCGTGGGGTGGCACTGGGAATCTTGGCCGGAGAGAGCCAGAAAGTATTTACTGCGCCTGAAGTGGGCGAACTTTTGGAATATTTAAATCAGCACAATGAAGAACTTTGTCCGATTGTCAGTCGTCAGGTGGAGGTTCTCACCAGAGAATACAAGAAGCTGTCTGTGATACCAGCAGAGGAGTACATGGAGTATGCCATGTTAACCAACGAAGCAGATGATGTGTGGCATAAGGCCAAGGAAAAGAGCGATTTTGCTATGTTTGCACCACTGCTTGAAAAGATTTTTGCGTTTAACAAAAAGTTTGCCGGCTATTATGACAGCACCAAGGCTCCTTATGATGCCCTTTTGAATGAGTATGAACGGGGAATTGACATGGAATATCTGGATGCTTTTTTTGCCGGCGTGAAAGAAAAACTGGTGCCTTTGATTCACAAAATTTCCAAGGCAGAACAGATAGACAATGCTTTTATTTACCGTCATTATCCGGTGGAGGCGCAGAGGAAGTTCTCGGATTATCTGATGGAGGTGCTTGGGATGGACCGCAGTCATAGTACGATCGGCGAGACTGAGCATCCGTTTACATTGAATTTTAACAATAAGGACGTAAGAATTACTACCAATTATCAGGAGAATAATCTGGTGGATTCTATGTATTCTGTGATTCATGAGGGAGGCCATGGGTTGTATGAATTAGGCATCAGCAATGATTTGCAGTATACCTGCCTGGCGGGCGGTGTATCTATGGGGGTTCATGAAAGTCAGTCACGTTTTTATGAAAATCTCATTGGCCGTTCCCGTCCGTTTATTGAGGCTATCTTCCCGAAGATGCAGGAATTTTTTCCGCAGCAGCTGAAGGATGTGACCGCAGAGCAAATGTACCTGGCGGTAAACCGCGTGGAGCCATCGCTGATTCGTACGGAAGCCGATCAGGTGACTTACTGTTTGCATGTAATGATTCGTTATGAAATTGAGAAGGCAGTGATAGGAGGTCAGTTGGAGGTAAAAGATATTCCGCAGATGTGGAATCGTCTATACAAGGAATATTTGGGTGTGGATGTACCGGACGACAGACATGGATGTTTGCAGGACAGCCACTGGTCCGGCGGTATGATGGGCTATTTCCCTTCCTATGCTCTGGGCAGTGCATATGGTGCACAGATGCTGCGCAATATGGAAGCTGACGTAGATGTATGGGATGCAGTATCTAAGGGGGATTTATCATCTGTTACCGGATGGCTGAAGGAAAAGGTGCACCGCTATGGGGGATTGTTAGAGCCTTCAGAGATTATCAGAAATGCCTGTGGTCAGTTTGATCCACAAGTATATACAGATTATCTGGTGGAGAAGTATTCTCAAATTTATCGTCTTTAATACTTGCTGATGTAGGTTTAAGGCACAGACAGTTGTATGGTATATGCAAGGATTCTACGGTAGTGTAGATGGATTTCGGACATATTATCACTTGGAAAAGTACATAAAAGTCTGAAAATTAACACAATTCAAAAAAGTAGTTGCACATATAATGAGTGTGTGATATAGTAAAACGCGAAATGAATATTTCCGACGAAACCTTTAGGATTGAACTAGACTGAAGGTGGAGGAGTCTCTGGAGAATCCCATTGAAGTGGGTGCCGAAGGTGCAAGGATTGAACCGAATCTCTCAGGCAAAAGGACAGAGCAGTTTAGAAGGATAGGTGTATGTCAGTTTACGTACAGCCTATGTCTGCAAGTCTGTTTAGCCGCTGATGATTGGGTCAGCGGCTTTTTTATATTGCACAGGAAAGTAGTCTTTCCTGGGCAATATAAAACGCTCCGCGAGGATGTCTAAACGGAAATAACGTTTACTCTTATTTTTACTTTTGGAGGAAGAAAATGGACGCATTATTAAACGTAGTCAAAACAATCAACATGTATTTATCAGATTATATTCTGATTATCCTGCTTGTAGGAACCGGTATTTTCTTTACAATACGTACCCGCTTTGTACAGGTACGCTGCTTTGGAGAAGGTATGCGCAAGGTGTTTGGTGATTTTAATCTGAGAGGCGGCAAGCAGAAAGGTGGTTTGAGCTCTTTCCAGGCGCTTACTACCGCTATTGCAGCACAGGTAGGTACCGGTAATATCGTAGGTGCCTGCGGTGCTATCTTAACCGGTGGTCCGGGTGCTATTTTCTGGATGTGGATTATTGCTTTCTTTTCTATGGCAACTATCTATGCAGAGGCAACTCTTGCTCAGGAAACCCGCGTGGTGAAGGAAGATGGTACTGTGCTTGGCGGTCCTGTTTACTACATAAAGAAGGCATTCCCTAATGCATTCGGTAAGTTTTTGGCAGTATTTTTTGCAATAGCAACCATTCTGGCACTGGGCTTTATGGGATGTATGGTTCAGTCCAATTCTATCGGTGAAACCTGCAATACCGCTTTTGGTATTCCTACATGGGTTATGGGTCTTGTAGTGGTAGCTATTTCTGCTTTTATTTTCCTGGGCGGGGTACAGCGTCTTGCTGCTGTTACAGAGAAAATTGTTCCGGTTATGGCGATTTTGTATATCGTGGGTGGTCTTATCCTGTTGGTTTGTCGCATCCAGTATATTCCGGAAACCTTTGGTATGATTTTTAAATATGCATTCAGACCGGATGCAATCATCGGTGGTGGTATCGGTTATGCCTTAAAGACTGCCATCAGTCAGGGTGCAAAGCGTGGTCTTTTCTCTAACGAAGCAGGTATGGGTTCCACACCTCATGCACATGCAATGGCCAATGTAAAGGATCCGCATGAGCAGGGCATTGTAGCAATGATCGGTGTGTTTATTGATACCTTTATCGTGCTTACCATGACAGCCTTGGTAGTTGTTTCTGCGTTGTATGCCGGTGATGGTGTATTGGCACAGGGCGCTGCAGAGGGTGTAAGCAAGGCAAACATGGCACAGATGGCATTTTCCGGTGTTTTCGGTGATACAGTGGGTAATGCATTCGTAGCAATTTGCTTATTCTTCTTTGCCTTCTCTACTATTTTGGGATGGAATCTGTTCGGCAAGATCAATATCGAATACCTTTTTGGTAAGAAAGCTGTAGCAGTATATTCTGTAATTGCACTTGTATTTATCTTCCTGGGTTCTGTTTTGTCTAATGATCTGGTTTGGGAATTGACAGATATGTTTAACCAGTTGATGGTACTTCCTAACTCCATTGCATTATTGGCATTGTCAGGTCTGGTTGTAAAATGGTCCAAAAAGAAATAATATACATAAAGTAAATAAAACAATAAATTTCCCAAAGGGTCGTGGCTGTCATCAGCTGCGGCTCTTTTGTATCCTATGAAAATATTATAAATGTATGAAGTGGTACAAAATCATTGCAACATGGATTTATATTTGTTAAAATAAAATGATAACAACTTTGCTTTATAATAATAAAAAGTGATAGATATTTTAAGGAAGGGTATGGGATGAATCAGCAGAAATCTTTTTTGAAAATACCGACTCATAGAATTATTGCATTGGTAATATTGGATAGCGTATCCGTTATGGTGGCATCTTTTGCAGCATTATATATTCGTTATGACTTTAAATTCAGAAGTATAGACAGAATTTTCTTGTTGAATTGGGGACAAATGGTTCTGTGGAATATTCTGATCACCCTTTTGGTTTACTTTTTGTGGAAGCTGTACAAAAGTGTGTGGCGTTATGCCAGTGCTACAGAACTGTTAAATATTATTTTTGCTACGGCTGCAACCGCAATTATCCACTTTGCCTTGTGTGAAATATCCGGCTATTATATGCCGAGAAGTTATTATGTGCTTTATTGGTTTTTGCTGACCTGTTGTACTTGCGCCATTCGTTTCAGCTATCGTATTTTACGGTTGGTTAATGCAAAGAGACGAGGCAGAGGACAAAAGTCCGGTGTGAATGTGATGCTGATTGGTGCGGGCGCTGCAGGCAATGCCATTTTAAAAGAAATCGAAAGCAGTCAGTACATCAACCTGAATGTAAAGTGTATTATCGATGATGGTACCGGCTGTCACGGCAAATATTTGCGGGGGATTCCTATTGTGGGTGGCCGTGACTGCATAGCATCTGCAGTGGATGAATATGCGATTGATGAGATTATTTTTGCTATACCTTCTGCAGTTGCCAGAGTGAAGAAGGAATTTATAGATATTTGTAAGGAGACCGGCTGCAAGCTGCGCAGCATACCGGGAAGCTATCAATTCATCAATGGCGAGGTGACCATTTCTAAGCTGAAGGAAGTAGAAATAGAGGATTTGTTGGGCAGAGACCCTGTAAATATTAATATTGATGAGATCATGGGATATGTCAGCGGTAAGGTGGTTTTGGTTACCGGTGGCGGCGGTTCTATCGGCAGTGAGCTTTGCAGGCAGATTGCCGGCCATAGTCCCAAGCAATTATTAATCCTGGATATTTATGAAAACAGCGCCTATGAGGTTGAGCAGGAATTGCGCAGAAAATATCCTGAGTTAGACTTGGTGGTACTGATTGCATCTGTACGCAATACAAAGCGAATCCAGCACATTTTTGATAAATACAGACCGGAGGTTGTGTATCATGCTGCAGCTCATAAGCACGTACCCCTTATGGAGACCAGCCCCAATGAAGCCGTAAAAAACAACGTATTGGGTACCTGGAAGATGGTGCAGGCTGCGGATCAGTACAAGGTAAAGCGCTTTGTAATGATTTCTACAGACAAGGCCGTAAATCCTACCAATATCATGGGTGCCACCAAGCGTATTTGTGAGATGATTATTCAGACCTACAACAATCATTCAGAGACAGAGTTTGTGGCGGTCCGTTTTGGTAATGTATTAGGCAGCAATGGCAGTGTGATTCCTCTGTTCAAGAAACAGATTGCAGAGGGTGGCCCGGTAACGGTTACAGACCCCAATATTATCCGGTATTTTATGACTATTCCGGAGGCGGTTTCTTTGGTGCTGCAGGCAGGTGCCTATGCAAAGGGCGGCGAGATTTTCGTGCTGGATATGGGAGAACCTGTAAAAATTGTGGATTTGGCAGAGAATCTGATCAAGCTTTCCGGCTATAAAGTGGGTGAGGATATTGAGATCATCTTCACCGGCTTAAGACCCGGGGAAAAGATGTACGAGGAGCGCCTGATGGAAGAAGAGGGAATGCAGCAGACGGCTAATCATATGATTAGTATTGGCAAACCGATTCAGATGGATGAAGAAAAGTTTTTACAACAGTTGAAGGAACTGGCAGATTATGTGGTGAAGGAGCCGGATGATATCAGAGAACTTGTAAAGCAAATGGTACCGACGTATGTGGCAAAGAAGTAGCAGCGTGTTCCATAAGTTGTTTCAAAAGTATGCACAAGGAGAGAGGGCAAGCTATGTACAATAAATATATAAAAAGAGGGATTGACATACTGTTGTCTTTTTTGGGGTTAATATTATTGTCCTGGTTTTACTTGATTATGATCATAGTAATTAAAATAGATGATCCGGGGCCGGTGTTTTTTACACAGCGACGTGTAGGCAAGGACAAAAGTCATTTTCCGCTGCACAAATTCCGATCTATGAAGATGTGCACACCTCGTGATATGCCTACCCACTTGTTGGAGAATCCGGAGCAGTATATCACGAGAATCGGCAGGTTTATGAGAAAATACAGCATTGATGAGCTTCCTCAGATCTGGGATATTTTTATCGGACACATGAGTATTATCGGGCCGAGACCCGCTTTGTGGAACCAATACGACCTGGTGGAGGAAAGAGATAAGTATGGTGCCAATGATGTAAGGCCGGGACTCACAGGCTGGGCGCAGATCAATGGCCGGGATGAATTGGAAATCGACGTCAAGGCCCGATTAGACGGTGTGTATGTTGCGGAACTGCAAAAAAGCAGCTGGGCAGGCTTTAAAATGGACCTGAAATGCTTTCTGGGTACTATTTTGTCTGTGCTCAGGCATGACGGTGTGGTAGAAGGCGGCACAGGAACCATGAAAACAGCGGAAGAAAGCGACACAGAGGCTGTGAAGGGCACTGCAGAGAAGGAATCCGAGAGCATAAAAGCGGTTGGAAATGAAGGAAAAGGCAGAGAGGCCTGATTGCCTCAAATGCAAGCCGGGTTGGAGGAAAATTAAGCCGGAAAACCTATCCCATAACATGATGGAGTATATGAATGAAAAAAATTCTAATTACCGGAGCAAACAGTTATATAGGATGCTCCTTTGAAGCTTATGTAATAGAGCATTATCGATCAGAATTTACTGTAGATATTGTTGATATGATTGACGGGTCCTGGCGGGAGAAAGACTTCTCCGCCTATGATATTATTTTTCATGTAGCAGGTTTGGCGCATGCGGATGTTGGCAGTGTCAGTGGAGAGATTAAGCAGAAATACTACGCAGTGAATGCGGACTTAGCCATAGAAACCGCTTCCAAAGCTAAGGCGGAAGGGGTGAAGCAGTTTGTATTTATGAGTTCCATGATTGTATATGGTGGCATAGAGCGTATTACCCCGGATACAGAGCCGGCTCCGGCTAATTTCTATGGTGATAGTAAGTGGCAGGCAGATAAGGGCATACGTGCATTACAGAGTGAAGCGTTTTGTGTGACTGTTTTAAGGCCGCCGATGATATACGGCAAGGGCAGCAAAGGGAATTACCCACTGCTTGCCAAGCTTGCCGGGAAGCTTCCGGTATTCCCGCAGGTTCGTAACAAGCGCTCTATGCTTTATATTGAAAACCTATGTGAGTTTTTGTGCCGGATTATGAAAGAGCCCCGGTCAGGTGTGTTTTTTCCGCAAAACAGCGAATTGGTAAATACAAGCGACATGGTAAAACAAATTGCAAAAGCAAAGGGTCACAAAATATGGGTAACACCCTTGCTTACCCCTTTTGTGATGCTTGGCATGAAAATGCCGGGTAAAATCGGCGGATTGTGTCAAAAAGCTTTTGGCAGCAGTTTTTACGAGCTTGAAATGAGTGACTGCGGGTTTGATTATAATGTTTACAAGCTTGAGAAAACCATTGAGCGGACAGAGGCGGCGGAATGAAACAGCATATTTTAGTAATTTCTCAATACTTTTATCCGGAAGAATTTCGGATTAATGATATATGTAAGGAATGGGTGCAAAGAGGATACAAGGTTACGGTAGTCACAGGGATCCCTAATTATCCTCAGGGTAAATTTTTTGATGGATACGGCTGGTTTCGAAAACGCAAAGAAACGCATGAAGGGGTTGAGGTGATTCGTCTGCCGTTGATTCCAAGAGGACATAATGCTCTGATGCTGGTGTTAAATTACCTGTCTTTTGTAGTGTCCGGATTTTTCTGGCAATTATTTACTTCTGTCAAGGCAGACAAGGTATTTATCTTTGAAGTGTCACCTATGACCCAGGCGCTTGCAGGTGTATGGTATGCCGGAAAGCGTAAGATACCATGTTACATCTATGTACAGGACTTGTGGCCTGAAAATGTAGAAATCGTGACGGGCATTCATAACAGATATATTATCGGTGCCATTGATAAAATGGTGGATTATATATATAAGAAATGTGACAAAATATTTGCAACCTCACCAAGCTTTGTGAAACGTATTGAGGAGCGGAAGGCAGCCTGGGACGGGACAAAGAGCAAGGTGAGTTATTGGCCGCAGTATGCCGAAGCATGTTATCAGCCTGTGGAACGTAAAGCGCTGCCTGATATGCCTGAGCATGACAGGTTCAAAATTGCCTTTACCGGTAATATCGGCTATGCTCAGGGCCTGGATATTCTGCCTAAGACGGCGGCACTGCTCAAGAGGGATGGTGTATTATGCCAGTTTATAATTCTTGGAGAGGGTCGTTACCGGACAGAGTTTGAACAGGAAATCAGGAAAAACGGCGTTCAGGATATGTTCTGTCTGCTGGGCAGAAAGAAGCCGGAGGAAGTGCCATTTTACCTGGCCTGGTGTGATGCAGCATTTATTTCCTTTGCGGACAATCCTTTGTTTGAGATGACCATACCGGCCAAACTGCAATCCTATATGGCCTGTGGGATGCCGATATTGGCCGCAGCCGGGGGAGAAACGAAGCGGATTGTGGAAGAGGCGCAGTGCGGCATTGTGTGTGAAATGGGGGATGTCCAAGGACTGGCAGAAGCCATCAGGCGTCTGCAGCGGGAACTGGTTGAAACCAACAAGAAGGCGTCCAATGCCACGGCTTATAATAACACCCATTTCAACAAAGACAAGCTGTTGGCGCAGATGGAAAAGGATATGTAAGAGACTGGAAATATATGAAGATATTATTGATTAATGTGGTATGCGGCATACGCAGTACCGGCAGAATCTGCACAGAGCTGGCAGATAAGCTGACAAGCGAAGGCCATGTGGTAAAAATTGCATACGGACGGGAAGATGTACCGCCACAATACGAAAAGTATGCAGTCAAGATAGGAAATAAGTGGGATCAGCGGTTTCATGGTATCAGAACCAGAATATTTGACCAGCACGGATTTGGCTCCGGAAAGGCTACAAAAGCGTTTTTAGAATGGGCTGATGGTTTTAATCCGGATATGGTGTGGCTGCACAATATCCACGGTTATTATATTCATGTGGAGCAGTTATTTGAATGGATTAAGAAACGACCGCATATGCAGGTGAAATGGACCCTGCATGATTGTTGGGCCTTTACCGGTCATTGCTCTCATTTTACAGTGGCTGGTTGTGACAAATGGCAGAGCGGATGCCTGCATTGTGTACAAAAGAGGCGATATCCGGGCAGCTTTGTTAAGGATAATTGCAAAGAGAACTATGAGCGGAAAAAGCAGGCATTTACCGGTGTGCAAAATATGACTCTGATTACCCCGTCTATGTGGCTGGCTAATCTGGTACGGAAAAGCTTCCTGAAAGAATATCCTATAGAGGTATGCTATAATACCGTAGATACGCAAGTGTTTAAACCCTCGCCCAGTGATTTCAGAGAGCGTTACGGGCTGGAAAACCGCAAAATTGTTTTAGGTGTGGCAAGTGTGTGGGATGCGCACAAAGGGTTAAAGGATTTTGTGAAGCTGGAGGAAATGCTGGACAGCAATTACGCCATTGTGCTGGTGGGCCTTAACAAAAAGCAAAGAGAAAGCATGCCGGAGTCTGTCATCAGCATAGCCAGAACTGACAGTAAAGAGGAATTGGCAGAGATTTATACTGCTGCAGATGTGTTTGTAAATCCAAGCAGGGAAGAAACTTTTGGATTGACCACGGTAGAAGCTGTGTTGTGCGGAACACCGGCCATTGTATATGAAGGAACTGCCTGTGAAGAGGTGGTGCAAATGTACGAGGGCGTTGCAGTGCCTTTGGGTGTGGAGAATTTGTATCAGGAGATTGTGAAAATAACAAAGTAATGTGGAGAAAATAAATGAATAAGCTTTTATATATTTCTACAGGTATTCCGAAAGAAGAAGTAGAGCGCCTCAGGAAAAGACAATATAATTTTCAGTCAAATGCCATGTTGACGATCTCAAGTTTTCACGAGAATATTTTGTCGGGAATGAGCCGGGTATATGATGAAGTCTATGCATTAAGCGGAGTTCCGATTAGCCATAAAAATTTTAGAGTGCTTCGTTATGCGTCTTCAAAGCTGGAAAAAGAGAATGTAAAGCATATTATGCCGGGGTTTTTTAACTTCCCGGTTGTAAAACAAATTACAATTATCATAAAAATCTTTTTATATATTATCCGATGGGTGTTCAAAAACAGAAAGCATGATCTGAATATTATTATCGACGGAACCTTTTACACAGGGCTGATTTCTTTGTGGCTTGCTTCAAAAGTGGTGAAAACCAAGGCGGCAGCAATTGTTGTTGACTACTATCCTTTTATGTCGCCGGCCAGAGAAAATCTGTCCCAAAAAATATATTATAAATTAATCAAAGCGATAGATTCTTTTGTGTTTGTGACAAAACAGTTAGAGGAACTGATTAACAGTGCCCACAAGAAATATATGATTATGGAAGGGCTGGTAAGCAGCAATCCTTCAGACGTAGCGGCAGGGAACATAGACAATTGCTGTGTGTATGCAGGGGGTTTGCATGATATATACGGAGTGAGAAATCTGGTAGATGCTTTTCACGAATCAGACCTCCCATATTCCCTGCATTTATACGGTAATGGAGATGCCATCGATTATATCAGAAAAATCGAAAAAACAGATGCAAGAATTGTATATAAAGGCGTGGTGTCCCATGAGCTTTTATTACAAATTGAACGGGGTTCTAAATTGCTGGTGAATCCGCGGCCGGTTGGCGGTAAGCTGGACACACGCTATAATTTTCCGTCAAAGCTGATGGAATACATGCAGTCAGGAAGGCCTGTAATTACCACAAGACTGCCGGGGATACCGGGAGAATATGACAATTATATGTTTTTCTTTGAAGGGGATACTAAGGAAAAAATAAGAGAAGGATTGGAACATGTCCTGTCTTTGGATGAGAAAGACCTGAGTTCTTTTGGAGAGCATGCAAAAAAATATGTAAATGAAAATAAAAATAATATTGTAATTGCAAAAAAGATATTTGGGCTAATTAATTGTGATGGAGTAGAAAATGAAAAAAATCTTTGAGAAGCATTTTATGTATCTTCCGCTTATTTTGGTGGAGGCATATTTATTATTTACAATTTTATTATATCAATTCGGTCCCTTAGATTGGAAAACCGAAAATAAAACAATGTTTTGGCTGTTTTTATTGGCGTATCATGCAGCCTTTATAGTAGGGTATGTGATAAGCATCCAAAAAATACAAGTAAAAAAATCCTCGTGGGATTTAGAGCAAATCGGACACAAAACATACCGGGCGCTTATATGGGCCTTTATTTTGATCTGTGTAGTATGTGCATGTATAGAGTACAAAAACATAACACATGCAAGCAGTTATATTCCGTATGAATTACCGGGGAATTTTTGGAACGGTTTGATAAATCCGGGAGAGCAGTATTACAATAAATTTGTATCGGACGAGTATGTGTCCAATAAGTTGGTTACCATTTTCTCGGCACTGTTTTCTTTTATTTTTGTTTCTATGATTCCTTTTTTGGTAGTGTCCTGGAAGCGTGTTTCTTCTTGGCAGAAGCTGAGCTTTTTGATATTGATCTTTTTTAGGGTTGTGGTCTATGTCAGTGTGGGTACCAATAAAGGTATTTTTGATACAATGTTTAATTTTGTGGGAATTATATTGATTCTGTCAGCCTTAAACAAGTACCAGCATACAGACGAGCATATCGAAAAAAAGACGCTGATAAAAGTGTCCTTACTGACCCTGGGTTTTGTGATATTTAGTTTTTCTTATTTTACCATAAGTATCTCTTCCAGAGTAGAGTCTCCGGTGGACTATGCCATCAGCGGTACAGGTGAAGTGATAGTAGAACCATCTGAGGAAGTGGAAGAGGGAGAACAGGACGGCTTTTTTAAGAGAATGTATTATTCTGTAAGCAATTATCTGACACAGGGATATTACGGCATGTCACTTGCTTTGGATGAAGAATTTACTACCACATACGGTATCGGGCACAGTCAGTTTTTGAAGAGCAATTTTAAAAGTTTATTTGGAATAGATGTGCAGGACAGAACTTATCAGCACAAGATTACAAAGCAGTGGGACGAAAACGGACACTGGCATTCCTTTTATAGTTATATCGCCAATGATGTAAGCTTCTACGGTGTCATCCCTGTAATGCTTGTATTGGGGCTTTATTTTGGATGCATCTGTAAGGATGTAATTATGAACAATTCTTTGATTGGCAAGATGCTGCTTCCGCTATTTATGATCATGTTTATGTATATGCCTGCCAACAATCAGGTGTTTACTGCTATGGCTACGTTTACAGCGTTTTTTGAGCTGACATTTTTATGGTTTCTTTCAAAGAGCAGGTGGATAAAGGGAAAGGCAGATGGAAAATAAAAGACAATTATCGATTAATTTAATTGCAAATATGGCATCATATTCTGTAAATATTATTATTAGCTTTTTTCTGACGCCTTATTTAATCAGAGTGCTGGGAAAGGAAGCATACAGTTTTTATCCTATTGCCAATAATTTTGTGCAATATATGAGTATTATAACGGTTGCATTAAATTCCATGGCATCCAGATTTATTACAATTGAGATTTCCAAAAGGAATCTAAATAAGGCGAGTGTATATTTTTCATCTGTTTTTTATTCCAATATTATATTATCGTCATTTTTGTTGATTCCTATGATCGGTATTGTGGTTTTTCTGGAGAAGATACTGAATATACCGGTGGAGCTGGTTACCAGCATTAAGATTTTGTTTATATTGGTATTTATCTCCTTGATAATTAATATCATTACCTCCGTGTTCAGCGTAGCAGTATATGCCAAAAACAGAATAGATTTAAGGTCTGTTGCAGATATGATACACTCTTTGTTAAAATTAATATTGTATGTGGTATTATTTTATCTGTTTGTTCCTGATATTATATATGTAGGTGTGATTGCTGTTGTGTTAGGGCTGGTTACCTTTGGAATTCATTATAGGTATACACATAAGTTGCTGCCGGAAATTCACATGTCGCGGAAATATTTTGAACTGAAATCCATTATGGAGATATTGTCTTCAGGTGTTTGGAATTCTATTAATCAAATTGGAAGCTCACTGATGTTTGGTTTATCTATTGTATATTGTAATGTATTGATCAGTGCAGAAGCCGGGGGAGAGTATTCCATTGTGCAGACGATTCCGAATTTTATGAACGGAATTATATCTACGCTGGCAGCAGTATTTTTGCCTGCCATCACGCAGACATATGCGACGAAGTCTATAACGGAAGTAGTAAAGGAAGTAAAGTTCTCACAAAAAATCATGGGTCTCATCACTAATGTACCGATTGTTGTTTTTTGTGTTATTGGTATGGATTTTTATCGATTATGGGTTCCGCAGGAAAATGCGGTAAGACTGCATATACTTTCCATACTGACCATTTCTCATTTGTTGATTATCGGTGTAACGTGGACGGTTGCCAATCTGAATACTGTTATCAATAAAGTGAAGGTTCCGGCCTTGTATATGGTGGGAAGCGGTATTGCCAATTTCATATTGGTGCTGTTTTTGGTGAAATTTACAAATCTGGGGGTTTATGCGATTCCGGTTTCCTCAGCAAGTATTCTTTTGGTATGGGCAGGATTTTTTATACCGCTGTATCCGTGTAAGGTTCTGAAATTGAAATGGAATACCTTCTACGGAGGGATTTTGAAAATGATTATCAGTTCATTGATTATATTGGGTATTACTTGTGCTTTGCGGTATATGGTGGAGATACACACATGGTTTGGGCTGATTACTTTTTGCGCAGTAACAGGAAGTATCGGTTTGTTTGTAAATGTACTGATCGTATTAAACAGAGCGGAGAGAAAAGGTTTTATAGATATGTTGCGCCGGAAAATAAAGCGTGGGTAAAGGCAAAAAGGAAGGGGATTACGAAACTCGGTAAGCCGGGGCCAGGCGCTGCCTGAGATAAAAAGGTGAGAAAGGAATGTGCCGTACAGATATCGGGAATGGCACAATAGACAGTATGGACAGAGAAACATTAAGAAAAGTGCAGTTGGCACAGTTGGAAATTGCCAAAGAAGTGCGAAGAATATGCGAAAAACATAATATACAGTACTTTTTAGACAGCGGAACCTTGTTGGGTGCCGTAAGACATAAGGGCTTCATCCCTTGGGATGATGATTTGGACATCGGCTTCATGAGAGAAGAGTATGAAAGATTTCTGCAGATTGCGCCAAAGGAGCTGCAGAAGAAGTATGTACTGCAGGTATGGACGGATGAGAATCATCATGCGCTGTCCTTTGCCAAAATCCGCAATACGAATACAGTGTATATTGAAAATAAATCTCAAAGGTCTCAGGAAAATCAGGGCATATATGTGGATATATTTCCTTATGACAGATTTGGAAATGACAAAGTAAAACAAGGACTTCCTTTGATGATTACCAGAAGAATGATTTTGGCAAAGGAAAAAATGGAGCCTTGGCGGGACGATGACAAAATAGACATCAAGCGGTATCTGATTTATCTTCCGATACGTTTTGCTTCCATATTTTTCTCCAAAAAGGTATTAGTAAACTTTTATGAGAGGAAAGCACAGATGTATAATCAGGATGCATCCAAAGATTATTTTCCACAGGGAACCACTCCTTATGGGAAGTGGGTGATTGCCAGAGAAGGCTTATCCGAAATGACTCTGGGAGATTTCGAAGGGGAAAAATTCAGCATACCGGTCAATTATGATTTGTATCTGAAAAATGCCTACGGTGATTATATGCAGTTACCGCCACAAGATAAACGGGAGAACCGACATCAGATTGTGGAAGTGAAGTTTGAAGAGTAAAGGGAAATCATACATTTACAAAAAGCTGTGAATAAGCAGCAATGAGTATAGGAGAAGCAGAAAATGAAAAAATATAAAGTAGGTTATACTTGCGGTGTTTTTGATTTGTTTCATGTGGGACATTTAAATCTTTTGGAACGTTGTAAGGAACAATGCGATTATTTGATTGTGGGTGTCTGTGATGATAAGTATGTGACAGATATTAAGAAAAAGCAGCCGGTATATTCTGAAGCGGAGCGAGTCAGAATTCTGGCGGCATTGAAGGCAGTGGACAAGGCCCAATTGGTTACGATTGAAGAAACAGATGATAAAATGCTTGCGTGGAATAAATTTCACTTTGACGTGCTTTTCTCTGGGGATGACTGGAAAGGGTCCGAAAGATATATGAAGACTGAAAAACAGTTTGCACAGGTGGGGGTTTCTATTGAATATCTGCCTTATACCCAAGGGGTCAGTACAACTCAGATAAAAGACAAATTGAGCAAATAAATATATGATCTTATAGAAAAAGCAGCGACAACAGAATGGAGAAAACCAGTAAATGAAAGCACTAATTTTAGCAGCCGGATATGGCAGAAGGCTGCAGCCAATTACAGATTTCATGCCGAAATCCATGGTGGAGGTGAATGGAACCCCTTTGCTTGTAAATGCACTGAATCACCTGGTTGACTTGGGAATAGAGGAATTAGGAATTGTGGTAGGCCATATGGCTGATTATATCAGAGAGCATATAGGTGATGCGTGGAAAGGTGTCCCGATACGTTATTTTGAGAATGAACGCTATCTGGAAACCAATAATATCGTTTCTTTATATCAGGCAATCGAATTCTGTGATGATGATATGCTGATGCTGGAATGTGATCTGTTTTACCGCAGGGAGCTTTTGGAAATATTGAGAAAAGGCCGGGGCGATTGTGCTATTTTGGTCAGCCCGTTTAATCCCAAAACCATGGACGGAACAGTTATCCGGGTGGACGGTGACAAAGCACGGGAACTGATTTTGGGAAAGTGGCAGGAGGACGGCTTTGATTACACCGGAACAAAGAAAACTGTGAATATGTATCGTTTTACAAAGAAGTTTGCGCAAAAGTACATGCCGTTAATTAAATGGTATGTTGAAAATATGGGAGAAAACAGTTATTATGAAAAGGTCCTTGGCAGTCTTATGTATCTGCGGGAATGCGATATGCGGGTAGTAGAGGTGCCGGAAGAAATGTGGTGTGAAGTGGATGATATGGAGGACCTGGAAAGAGCCGGGAAGCGGTTTGGTGTATAAAAGATTTTAATTGCAGAGAACGGTTTGGCATCAGGTCAGGAGAAACTATGAATAATTATCAAAAATTCTTAAAAAAAGTTCCATGGAAGACAGTACTATATACAGTCTTATTTGGATTCATATGTGTGATTAACCAGCGGATTCATACAGCATCACCGATAGAAGGGTGGCGGGAAGTTTTTCGCGATCTGACGGGGGTAGTTATAGCGGTATTGATATTATCCCACTATAAGATGGCAGAGTATTTACAGTATAGAAAGTACCATTTGGTCTGGACAGTATTAGGCGGTGTTGGCTGTGCTGCACTGTTCTTTATAGGTAAAGATAACGCAATATTTGCCTCTCGTTGGCTGGTACTCTCCATAGACTTTTTTATCTGGGGTTACGTATTGATACAGACACTATTGACCGTGTTTAAAGAAAAAAAACACCCTGTATTTTCCAAAACTTATGGCTGTATTTGGGCGGTCATGATTGTCTTAATGATACTGTCACGTAATGAAGAGCTATGGCCATTGGCATATGGCGTTATGTTTGTATGTTTCTATCTGACGGATTATTCCAAAGAAGAGCGGATGGAATTATTGCAGGGGGCATTAAATGGTCTGATCGCTTCGTTTTTTGTGTTTCAGGGACATAGCTTTTTGTACAGACCTTACGATTCTATGAGCGCGCGTTATGTGGGATGGTATAACAATCCCAACAATAATGTGCTGTATTACTGTTTTATACTTGCCGCTGTATTGGTAAAGCTCTATCTGTGCAGGCAAAACAATGCTAATAAATGGTGGCGTTTGTATTATTGGTTAGGAATCGGCACGGTATTTTCCTATATTATCATGACGATTGGTAGAATCGGCTGGATTACTGCTTTTGTGCTGACATTTATATTTCTGATATTTCAAAAAAGGGATTTTGGAAAAACCATTATCAAAAATGGTTTGGTGGTTATTTTGTGTACAGTACTTACCTTCCCGCTTTGTTTTGCAGCTGCCCGGTATATACCGCCGATACGACATCATGTGGTGTGGTTTGACAGCGAATACAGTGTGAATAAGGTGCATTCCTGGGATCCTTGGAATTCTGAGAAATTTGTTGATATAGATGAATTTGCCGAGGCAGCATTTGGCAGAATTACAGATAGCTTCGGAGAACTTTTCAAGTCCTTGCCTTTTGTGATAAATGCAGATGCTGCTGATTTGGAGGCAAGAAAAGTTCCTGTTTTGGAGGACAGCCAAAGCGGCAACGGCTATTTAATCAGAAAGACCATATATAAATATTTTTGGGAAAACCTGAATTTTACGGGACATACCTCAGAGGAAATTGGCTTTCAGCTGTTTACGTTTTATTGGATTGGCCATGCCCATAATATATATCTGCAATTTGGTACGCAGTTTGGTATTCCAGTGATGATGTTATTTGCGGCACTTTTGCTTTGCGGGCTTATAAAGTGCCGGAAAATATTCAAAAGCTCTCATAATGCAGAAGCCATGTGTAATTTATATTTCATACTTATTCCTGCGCTGTTCGGAATTTTTGAATTTACGTGGGGAGCCGGTCATATGGCAATTACATTATTATTTATCGCATGGCGCATGCTGATAGTGCGGGAAGCGGAGGAGGCAGAGACATGTATGGCAAAGCGGCCCGAGACGGATAATGCAGCCACAAGGATTGCAGAATTTTAGAGAAAATTGTATGTGTGAAAGCATATTTTGTGTATGCACTTGTATATTGTTTGGGAGATATAGTATAATATGTTAAGGTAAAATGAATGTATGCTTATTACACAAAGGACTAAAAGGAAAGTATAGAAAGAAGGAAACATTATGTTCACAGGAAAAACATTATTAATTACAGGAGGCACAGGCTCCTTCGGCAATGCGGTATTAAATCGTTTTTTGGCAACAGACATCGGGGAAATCCGTATTTTTTCCAGGGATGAGTTAAAACAGGATGACATGCGTCATTTTTATCAGCGAGAATATCCTGAATACAGCAACAAATTAAAATTTTATATCGGTGACGTGCGTGACCCACAGAGTATTGCAAAGGCGATGCACGGAGTGGATTTTATCTTCCATGCAGCTGCGCTCAAACAGGTACCGTCTTGCGAGTTCTTTCCGATTGAAGCGGTAAAGACCAATGTGCTTGGTACGGAGAATGTGCTTCAGTGTGCCATTGACGCAGGGGTAAAGAAGGTAATTTGCCTGTCTACAGATAAGGCCGCTTATCCGGTAAATGCCATGGGTACTTCCAAGGCTATGATGGAGAAGGTGATCGTGGCTAAGTCCAGAACCATATCTCCGGAGGAGACAAGCATCTGCTGTACCAGATACGGTAATGTGCTTTGCTCCAGAGGCTCTGTTATTCCGTTATTTATCAGCCAGATCAAGGAGGGCAAGCCATTAACAGTTACTGATCCTACCATGACCAGATTTGTGATGAGTCTGGAAGAAGCAGTGGAATTGGTAGTTTATGCATTCCAGAATGCAGAAAGCGGAGATATTATGGTGCAAAAGGCTCCTGCCTGCACCATTGGCGTGCTGGCTCAGGCAGTGAAGGAATTATTCCATGCGGATAATGAGATTAAGGTAATCGGTATCCGCCACGGTGAGAAGATGTACGAGACTCTGCTCACCAACGAAGAATGTGCCAATGCTATCGACATGGGTAATTTCTATCGCGTGCCTGCAGATAAGAGAGACTTAAACTACGATAAGTATTTCAATAATGGCAATGTGGAGAGAACGAAGCTTTCCGAATTTAATTCCAATAACACCGAATTAATGGACGTGGAACAAGTAAAGGCGAAGCTTTTGACCTTATCCTATATCCGGGATGAGATTGCAAAATGGGAGAATACAAAATAATGAAAGTATTGGTTACGGGAGCGGGGGGCTTTATCGGTAAAAACTTAATTGCTGAATTGGACAGACGAGATGATGTAGAAGTGTTGCCCTTTGATGTGGAGACGCCGACAGAATGCTTAGAAGATTACTGTAAAGAGTGTGATTTCGTATTTAATTTGGCAGGCATCAACAGACCGGATCGTGTAGAGGCGTTTATGGAGGGGAATTTTGGCTTTGCCACTACCCTTGTGGAGACTTTGGCCAAATACCACAATACGTGCCCGATTATGAATGCTTCCTCCATTCAGGCGGCTTTGGACAATCCTTATGGCAAGAGCAAAAAGGCCGGCGAAGATATGATGTTTGCATACGGCAAAGAAACCGGGGCTTCTGTGTACGTATATCGTTTTCCTAATGTGTTCGGTAAGTGGTGCAGACCCAATTATAACAGTGCCGTGGCTACATTCTGTCACAATATAGCACATGATTTACCTATCCAGGTGAATAACCGAGACACCGTGATGCATTTGGTCTATATTGATGATGTGGTGGAAGAGCTGCTGTATGCAATGGAAGGGCGTCCTCATATGAATAAAGCAGGGTATTGCTACGTACCTGTAGAGTATGAGATCACACTCGGTGAAATCGTAGATTTACTTTATAGCTTCCGAGCAAGCAGGGACAATCTTATGATTCCGGATATGACGGACGGTGGTATTGCCAAGAAGCTTTACAGTACCTATTTGAGTTACTTGCCGGAGCAGGGATTTTCATATCCCCTTACTATGCATGTGGACGACAGAGGCAGCTTTACAGAGATTCTAAAAAGTGCCGACAGAGGACAGGTTTCTGTGAACATATCCAAGCCGGGGATTACCAAAGGTAATCATTGGCACCATACGAAGAATGAGAAGTTTTTAGTAGTAAGCGGTAAAGGTCTGATCCGTTTTCGCAAATATGGTTCGTCAGAAATAATTGAATACACAGTCAGTGGTGACAAGTTGGAAGTAGTAGATATTCCTACAGGATATACCCACTCTATTATTAATGTAGGAGATAACGACTTGGTAACATTAATGTGGTGTAATGAGTGTTATGATCCGGATAGTCCGGATACCATCTATGAGTTAGTTGAGGTGCAAAACCATGAGTAAATTAAAGGTAATGACAGTAATAGGAACAAGGCCGGAGATCATCCGTCTGTCTGAAGTTATCAAAAAATGTGACAAATATTTTGAGCAGATTCTGGTACATACAGGACAGAATTATGACTATACCTTGAATCAAATCTTTTTTGAGGATTTGGGACTGCGTCAGCCTGATTATTATTTGGATGCGGTAGGCAGTGATTTGGGTGAGACCATTGGCAATATTATTGCAAAGAGCTATAAACTCATGGCAGAGTTAAAGCCTGATGCTTTTCTGGTGCTGGGAGATACGAATTCCGCACTGGCAGCTATTTCGGCCAAGAGACTTAAGGTACCTATTTTTCATATGGAGGCAGGCAATAGATGCTTTGATGAAAATTTACCGGAAGAGACCAACAGACGCATCGTAGACCATATTGCAGATGTGAATTTGTGCTACAGTGAACATGCCAGAAGATATTTAAATGCAGAAGGAACCGCAAAGGAAAGAACTTATGTTACGGGTTCTCCTATGGCTGAGGTACTGACTGCCAATCTGGATAAGATAAAGAAGAGTGATGTGCTGAATACCCTGGGGCTGGAAAAAGGGAAGTATATACTGTTATCAGCCCACCGTGAAGAGAATATTGATAACGAGAAAAACTTTTTGGCGTTGATGGAAGCTGTAAATCGTATGGCAGAAACGTATCAGATGCCGATTATTTACAGTACACATCCTAGAAGCAGAAAACGAATAGAGGAGCATGGCTTTGTGTTCCACCCGCTTGTAAGAAGTTTGCAGCCATTTGGTTTTTCCGATTACAATCATTTGCAGATGAATGCGTTCTGTGTAGTATCTGACAGTGGCACATTGCCGGAGGAAGCTTCATATTTTAATACAAAAGGGTATCCATTCCCGGCAGTATGTATTCGCACCTCTACAGAGAGACCGGAAGCTATTGATAAAGGTAATTTTATTTTGGGCAGTATTACAACCGAACAGGTGCTGCAGGCTGTAGATATGGCTGTTCAGATGAATGCGGACGGTGATTTGGGCGTAGAGGTGCCGAATTATGTAGATGAGAATGTTAGTACCAAAGTGGTCAAAATAATACAAAGCTACACCGGAATTGTGAACAAGATGGTTTGGAGGAAATTTTAACGAAGGATAAGGTGTTTTATGGAAAATTTAGCGATATTTGGCGGAAAACCAGTCAGAGAAAATAAAATATTTTATGGCAGACAGTATATCGACCGGGAAGATGTGGAAGCTGTTGTGGAAACACTTACCAGTCCGTTGATTACCTGTGGTCCGAAAGTAGAGGCTCTTGAGAAAAAGCTCTGTGAAATCACAGGAGCAAAATATGCAGTAGTTGTGTCTAACGGTACGGCAGCACTGCATCTTGCGGCCATGGCAGCAGGGATTCAGGCAGGAGACGAAGTGATCGTCAGCTCCATTACTTTTGCGGCATCAGCCAATTGTGTATTGTACTGCGGTGGTACTCCTGTGTTTGCGGATATTAATCCCGAAACCTACAATATTGACCCGGCTTCTGTACGCAAATTGATTACAGACAAGACTAAGGCAGTGGTGGCAGTAGACTTTACGGGGCAGGCAGTAGAATTAGATGAAATCCGAGCTATTTGTAAGGAGCACAATCTTATATTGATCGAAGATGCAGCCCATTCTATCGGTACCACATACAAAGGTCATCCGGTGGGTAGCATTGCAGATATGACTACCTTTAGCTTCCATCCTGTGAAGACAGTAACGGGTGGTGAAGGCGGAGCTATCACGACTAATGATGAGGAGTTATATCGTAAGTTACACCTGCTGCGTACCCATGGTATTACCAGGGACATGGAAGAAATGGTAAACCCATCGGATGCTATGTGGTATAATGAACAGGTTTGCCTGGGATACAATTACCGTTTGACGGATTTTCAGGCGGCCCTTTTGGTTAGTCAGCTTCATAAGCTGCCAATGTTTTCAGAGAGAAGAAAACAGATCGTAAAGATGTACGATCAGGCTTTTGCAGATATGCCTGAAATCATAGTGCAAAAGGAGATTGCAGAATCTGATACTACAAGACATTTGTATATTATACGTTTGAACTTGGAGCTTCTTGGTTGTGACAGAAGGCAGTTCTTTGATGCGTTATATGCAGAAAATACTTGTCCTCAAGTTCACTATTTGCCGGTATATATGCATTCTTATTATCAAAAATTGGGTTATAATACCGGCATTTGTCCTGAGGCGGAGGCGTTTTACAATTCAGTTATGAGCATACCTTTGTACTATTCTCTGACAGATGAAGATGTGCAGGATGTTATATGTGCGGTGAAAAAGGTAGTAGAATATTATAGGCGGTGAGTCGATGCATGAATAGCTTGTTAATATATAATCCCATTGCAGGTGTTGACAGAAACAGAAACAGTCAGATTGGCAAAATAGTACGTACCCTGGGCAGAAGCTGTGGCGAACTGACGATATATCAAACCAGATATAAAGGTGATGCTGCACAATATATAAGCACCAAAGATTTGTCCGGATTCGACAAGATCATATGCTGTGGAGGTGATGGTACCCTCCACGAAGTGGTGAATGCTTTGATGCGCAAGGATATCAAAATACCCTTGGGATACATACCTCAAGGCACAACTAATGACTATGCAAGAAATTTGGGTATTTCCAAGAAAAATGCACTGGATTGTATAAATAAAGGAAAAGCAATAAGTATTGATGTAGGTCTGTTTAATGACGAGTATTTTAATTACGTAGCTGCTTTCGGAGCTTTTACGGCTGTGTCCTTTGCTACGCCTCAAAAATTTAAAAATGTGCTTGGATATTGTGCTTATTTGTTAGAAGGCATCAAATCTCTCAGTAATATTGTACCGCAGCATATTACGTGCCAGATAGAAGGCAGAACCATAGAAGATGACTTTGTGATCGGTATGGTGACAAATGCATTGTCTGTAGGCGGTTTCTCGGGATTGAAACAGCAATCCACACGCTTGGATGATGGGTTGATGGAATATCTTTTTATTAAAATGCCCCAGAATGTTACGGATTTGCAACCGATTATTACGTTATTGACCAATGGTAAAGTGGATGACAGGTATATGTGTGTGGGGAAAACGCAGAAACTGTGCATACAGTCAAAACCAATGGAATGGACGTTGGATGGAGAAAGCGGCGGTAGCTTTGAATGTGTAGAGATAGAAGTTATCAACAAAGCTCTCGATATTATTATAGGGGCAGAGTAGAAACATAACGGTGCAGTCTGATGGAGAGGCTGCACCGTATTTTTTTACATAAAAAAGTGCAAAGCTGATTTGTGCGCTTTGGACTTGATACGAAGTGAGCCGGAGTGTTGTTGGAAGGCTGAATTGAAGAATAGGTGGAAGGCTGAATTGAAGAATAGGAGAACTGATATAGTTTAAGGACTTCAGACAAAAAACGTTGGCCTCAGAAAAATGTCGATGGATGTCGTCGGATTTCAATTGCATTACAAAGTTTGACATTTTATGCTTACTTCGTATTAAATGTACGGAGGGGAAAATGAACTTTGAAATTTTAATGACAGCAGACATTTTGAGGAAGTTGCATGTGCATGAGCGAAGATTAGCATTTCGCTATATTACATATGCTATGGAATTGGTGGATGAGGAACAAAACCGCCTGGAGCATATTACCAAGACGATTTATATCGATATTGCAGTTAAATATCATACGAACACTATAAATGTAGAGCGAGGGATACGGGACACAATAGAATACATCTGGAGAAGAAAGGAAGCTCATGCAGAGTTGCTGGAGGAGGTGTTTGGGGCCGAAAATATGGACTACAGGCCTACCAACACTGAATTTTTCAGACGGATGTATGCATACATTTTAAGGAAAAGAAATACTTATTTGAGCATAAAGTGTCCGGTATATAAGTGTGTGAGATGCAGTCAACAAGAAGAATGTATCTTTTTTGGTTATATACATGAGATTTTAGAGGCAAGAAAAAGTGATTCGGTCAACTAGTCAACCCTGGTCAACTATTTTCTTTAAAAACCGGAACAGAAATAAAAGTAATCCGTTATTTATATAAAGGGGCAAAAGAAAAACAATGTGGGTGAATTACATCTTTATTGTAGTGCCTCTTTTTTGGATTTGTAAAAAGGCTGCTTTTGCTCAAAGAAGGATTACGAAAGAAGAGGCAGAATTATGCAAGGGTTTAGCTCCGATGTACAAAGTGACAACGAAATTCTCCAAAAACTATACATAGAAAATAAGCAACGATTGTATTTTATTGCGTGGAAAATAGTAAGAAACGAAGCGGATGCGGAAGAAGCGGTACATGTTTGTTTTTTGAAAATGATGGAAAAAATTTCACGATATAGAAAACAGCCATACGAAAATCTGGTAAAGCTGTGCAATACTATTGTCAAAAATGCAGCTACGGATATTACCCGAGAGGGAGAAAGAAAAGCTCGCTTTGGTGATAAACTGAATCCGGACGAGTCGGAAATTGCGGACTATGAGCCGGACGTTTTAAGCAGGATCATTCGAAAATATGAAAATCAGCGCGTAACTGAGGCTATCATGCGGCTGAGTGAAAAAGAAAGAGAGCTGCTGATGCTTCAGTATGACTTGGAACTGAAGCCGAAAGAGATAGGAGAGTTGTTGGGTATATCATCTTCGATGGTCAGGAAGAGAATGCTGCGCTGCAGACACAAGCTTGCAGCTATTCTGAAAGAAATGAATCCGGACTGAAGAGGCGGAACGGTGAACATATAAGATAAATCCGACTTTCAAAAGTTAAATTTGTCAGGTGGATGCGGGAGATATATAAAAGTTCCGAAAAGTAAAGTATAAAAAAACAGGGTTTGTGTATATTGTGTATTTTTTTCTTAGAATGGTAAAAGAGATATTGCATATTTGACAAATTTAAGATACACTATTATGTGTGTTTTAAAAGTTTACCAAATGAAAATATAAGATTGCGGAGCGAATCATCATGGACTGCAGATTAAAAGAACTCAGAACTGCACGAGGATTGACACAAACCGGTATGGCAATGGAACTTCATGTATCACAGCAGACGATAAGTCGGATAGAGCTTGGTGTCTCGGAGATACCCACAGATCTGGCTATCAAAGCTGCCAATTATTTTCACGTCTCAGTAGATTATGTATTGGGGGTTTCCGGCGAGAGGCGTATTGTGTCATCGGTCAGCAAGTCCTTGCGTGTGGCAGAAAAGTACGAAGATTTTCTGCTGGATTACGTAGTTCTGGAGCCTGGATACAGAAAATCAGTGGCCAACTTGATTGAGAGATTGCTGGAATTACAGCAGCAACAGTAAAGAGTTTTGGAAAATTTAACAGATTAACCAAAAGGTATTGACAAGCGAGCCTGTCTGTGTTACATTATATCAGAAAGACGGAGATTAGGTCTTTTTTTAATGCTCAAATTTTGATGAATATGAGTACTGAAACGAAACAATCTATTACTTTAAGTGGAGGTAGAAACTATGCGTACTAGAATTACATTGGCTTGTACTGAATGCAAACAGCGTAACTACAATACGACTAAGGAAAAGAAAAACCATCCTGACAGAATGGAAACCAAGAAGTATTGTAGATTCTGCAAAACTCATACAATGCACAAGGAAACCAAATAATCTTAGTATAAGATTTGCTCGGTGAATTATTGGAGGTTAGTATGAGCGAAAATGCAGTAAAAAAAGCAAAAAAGCCTAGCTTTTTTAAAGGCGTAAAGGCAGAATTCAAGAAAATCACATGGCCAGATAAGACTTCCTTGTTCAAGCAGACCGTTGCAGTAATCGGCGTATCTTTCGTTGTAGGTGTGATTATCGCTGTAATGGATTTCATTATCCAGTATGGTGTTAATTTCTTGCTTACATTATAATTATTAGAGAGGGACGCGGTATGGCAGAGGCAAAATGGTATGTAGTGCATACCTATTCCGGTTATGAGAACAAAGTGAAGGATGGCATCGAGAGTACCATCGCCAACAGAAATCTTGGGGAAGAAATCTGTGAAGTCATGATTCCTATGGAAAAGGCTGAAGAAGTAAAAAATGGCGCTACCAAAGAGGTAGAGCGTAAATTGTTCCCTGGTTATGTTCTGGTGAAGATGATTATGAACGATGATACTTGGTATGTAATCAGAAATACGCGCGGTGTTACAGGTTTTGTAGGCCCGGGAAGTAAGCCGGTGCCGCTTACAGATGCCGAGATGAAGGCACTTGGAATCGCAGTCACAAAGACAGAGCCGGTTCTCACAGTGGATTTCGCGGAAGGTGACAGCGTTGTTGTTACTGCCGGTGTTTGGAAGGATACCGTGAGCGTTGTACAGAAGCTTGATTTGAACAAGCAGGTTGTAACTATCGTAATCGATATGTTCGGCCGTGAGACACCTGTAGATGTTTCCATTACAGATGTCAAGAAATTATAATTAGTTTATTTTTCGTCCCGAGAGGGATGTTGAATAAAGGTCACACGTTAGTCCGTATACACGGACTGTGGGAGCGAGCAAAGGGCTTGCGCCAATAACCACATTATAGGAGGTGCCACAATGGCAAAGAAAGTAACAGGATATATTAAACTTCAGATTCCTGCTGGTAAGGCTACACCAGCACCACCGGTTGGTCCAGCACTTGGTCAGCACGGTGTAAACATTGTTCAGTTTACAAAAGAGTTCAATGCAAGAACAGCCGACAAGGGTGATTTGATCATCCCAGTAGTAATTACAGTATACGCAGATAGAAGTTTCAGTTTCGTAACAAAGACTCCACCAGCTGCAGTACTTATCAAGAAGGCTTGTAACATTAAGTCCGGTTCCGGTAAGCCAAACAAAGATAAGGTTGCAACCATTACCAAGGCAAAGGTTCAGGAAATCGCTGAAATGAAGATGCCTGACTTAAATGCAGCTAGGCTTGAGGCAGCTATGAGCATGATCGCAGGAACAGCTCGTAGTATGGGTGTTGTAGTAGAAGAGTAATTTAATAAAATTGGGAGACAACCAAGAGTTGTCGTTTGAACCATAGGAGGTAAAAAATGAAACACGGTAAAAAATATGCAGAAGCTGCTAAATTAGTAAACAGAGCAGTTGCTTATGAAGCAGAAGAAGCAATGGCATTAGTTAAAAAGGCAGCCAGCGCAAAGTTCGATGAGACAGTAGAAATCCACATCAGAACAGGTTGTGACGGTCGTCATGCAGACCAGCAGATTCGTGGTGCTGTAGTTCTTCCAAACGGTACCGGTAAGACTGTAAAGGTTTTAGTATTTGCAAAGGGTGATAAGCTCAATGAGGCAGAAGCAGCCGGCGCAGATTATGTGGGCGGCGAAGAGCTGATTCCAAAGATCCAGAACGAAGGCTGGTTAGATTTCGATGTAGTTGTAGCTACACCGGATATGATGGGTGTTGTTGGTCGTCTTGGTAAAGTTTTAGGTCCTAAGGGCTTGAAGCCAAACCCTAAGGCTGGTACAGTAACTATGAACGTTACACAGGCTATCAAGGATATCAAGGCTGGTAAGATCGAGTACAGACTTGACAAGACAAACATTATCCACTGCCCAATCGGTAAGGTTTCCTTCTCTGAGGAAGCATTAATGCAGAACTTCACTGCATTAATGGATGCAATCACAAAGGCTAAACCAAGCACATTAAAGGGTCAGTATTTAAGAAGCATTACATTGACTTCTACTATGGGACCTGGTGTAAAGGTTAGTACACTTAAGTTCTAATCTATTACGCTTGAGTTTTAAAACTTAATATTGCACAGGGGTTGACAAATGCCAGCCCCTGTGGTAATATACATTTTGGTCTAAGACCAGCCGAAGACAGCAGGTAAGCAATTGTAAGTGAGAAATCCGCCTGCCGAGGAGAAGAGTATATGATATTGTTTCTCTCTCTGTTTTTGCGAATAGGGAGATTTTTTATATCAGGCGTGAGCCAACCTCTTAATCGGCTAAAATCTATAAGGAGGTAAGAAAATGGCAAAAGTTGAATTAAAACAGCCTATCGTAGCAGAAATTTCTGAAGTAATCAAAGACGCTCAGTCTGTAGTATTAGTTGACTACCGCGGTCTTACTGTAGAAGAAGATACTGCATTACGTAAACAGCTTCGTGAAGCTGGTGTAAACTACAAGGTTTACAAGAATACTCTTATGAACTTTGCGTTCAAGGGTACAGATTTCGAATCTTTAGCTCCATACTTAAACGGACCAAGCGCAATCGCTGTTTCTACAGAGGATGCAACAGCTCCAGCAAGAGTTATCGCTGAGTTCGCAAAGAAGGCAAAGAACTTAGAAATCAAAGCAGGTGTTGTAGAGGGTGCCCTTTATGACGCACAGGGAATGCAGGCAATCGCAGCAATCCCATCAAGAGATGTATTGATCTCCAAGTTACTTGGAAGCTTACAGTCTCCTATTGCAAACTTCGCTCGTGTTATTAAGCAGATCGCTGAAAAAGATGGCGAAGCAGCAGCAGAATAATTTACGCGAATAATGAGGAAGGCGGATTTGATTTATCAAAGGACGTCTGACGAATATCGCATTAACCAAGTAGGAACTACTCGGTTGCAAATATCAAATAATAAATTAGAATTTACAATTTTGGAGGTAAATAAAATGGCTAAATTAACAGCTCAGGAACTTATTGATGCTATCAAAGAGTTAACAGTATTAGAATTAAATGACTTAGTAAAAGCTTGTGAAGAAGAATTCGGTGTATCTGCAGCAGCAGGTGTTGTAGTAGCAGCAGCTGGCCCAGCAGCAGAAGTTGAAGAGAAGACAGAATTCGACGTTGAATTAACAGAAGTAGGCGCTGAAAAGGTTAAGGTTATCAAGGTTGTTCGTGAAGTAACAGGTCTTGGCTTAAAGGAAGCTAAGGACGTTGTAGATAACGCTCCTAAGACAATTAAGGAAGCTGCTTCTAAGGAAGAAGCTGAAGAGCTCAAGAAGAAACTTGAAGAAGTAGGCGCAAAGGTTACATTAAAGTAATTTTTACATTCAGTAGAGCGTATATTGCGATGCGATGCCCGTGGACATGTTTTGTCCACGGGTTATTTTTTATTACGCAGAAAGCACAAAGATATAGGTGGAGTGGTCAAAAAACATTGACCCACTTACTGGAAAATGCCAATATTAAATTACCATTAATATGGTATTGGGGCAAGTGTGAAAACAAAAACAGTGCCGGTAAATAGTTTTAAATGGTAAATAGGAACTTTCGTAATAACAGAAGTGTTGCAGGAGAGGGGAAAGAATTATGAAGAAAAAATCAAATATAATTGTTATATGTGCTGTGTTGATAGTGGTCACGGCTGCTATGATAGTCATAGTTTCTTGGGCGAATCGTAAAGAGGATGTACATATATTTGAGGATGAGAGGTTTGGTTTTGACGAGATATCCTTTGACGACGAAGCAGAAGTGCTGTTAAGGCGAAGAAAGGACGTGGAGCTTCATGGAGAGCGTCAGGGTGTTTGGGAATGGGAAACTATTTATTCCAGAACATTTACCTGGAAGGATTTGGGTTATCCTGTGACCGCGTATTATTATTTTGATGAGGGTGGTTTTGAACGAGGCATCTACGAAATAGTATTTCCACAGGCACAGAAGGATGTTGTATTTGAAAAGTTGTACGAGGCATTGTGTCCTATATTAAAGGAGGCAAATACATACACCGGATGGACATATGGTGATGTGCCGGGGTTTGAGCAGCTGTTTCATTACCGGTTAACGGATGCTCTAAAGGCAATGGGTGGAAAAGCGGGCATCTTCGGAGTGGATGAAGATCCGTATGCAGAAATTCGTATGAAGGATGAACACGGCGGCATCTTTCTCATAAATCATTATAATGCAATGAAGGAAGATAAGCTTCAGTGCGTGATTGAACTGGAAATTTGTCGTGGGGGAGATTTTGATGGAGATATGGAGTGTAATAACTGGCCTTCAGATGCAATCGGCGAGGAATTAGAGGCCTCTTTTGATGAATATCTAAAAGTCAGAATCCTTCGCTTTGCAGGAAATGGATTTTGGGCCATGGGAGGCGAGAAGGGTGAGTGTGTCCGGTATGAGATTACACCGGATTGCAGGATATGGGGACAGTTAAAACCGTCCGAAAATTGTGCTGTAACCTATGAAGAAATGGTGGCTTATGAATTGGGCAGCAATCATCGGAATCTGTGGGGTATTAGAGTGGATGAAAGTGGCAGTGTTGCAGACATTGTACAGTGGATGGAGCCGTAAAATTACGCGTTAAAAGTTACAAATTAATAAAAGGTAAAAACTTCGGGGAGTCTGTTGCCAGGGTTCCCGGAGTTTTTGAGTGTATAGAAGCAATCTTCATTATATGGCCCAAAAGATTTTGAAAGGATATTTCTTAAAGGGGAGGGATTGAACAGAAAAATAACAGAAAGAGAGGAATAAAAAATATGCAATCAATAAACGGAAAATTTTTCAAAAAAGCACTTGACAAGCTGATTTGATTTGTAGTAAACTAGATAAGCTATATTGGAATGTTATGCTTAAAATAAGTATAATCCCTAATGAACTGGCCAAAAAGAAAGAACGGGGTGAATGTCAATGGAAAAACATAGAATACGACCACTTGCTGCCGGCAAGAATATGCGTATGAGTTATTCAAGACAAAAAGAAGTTTTGGAGATGCCTAACCTGATTGAAGTTCAGAAAGACTCCTATAGGTGGTTTCTCGAAGAAGGCTTAAAAGAAGTTTTCGAAGATATTTCTCCTATTACAAACTATGACGATAGTTTGAGTCTTGAGTTTGTAGACTTTGAATTGTGTGAAAAAGACAAAAAATATACAATCGAAGAGTGCAAGGAAAGAGATGCTACGTACGCTGCACCGTTAAAGGTAAGAGTGCGTCTTCACAATAATGCGAAGCCGGAAGTGGGTTTTGCAGAACATGAAATTTTTATGGGTGATTTGCCCCTTATGACTGCAACAGGTACCTTCGTTATTAATGGTGCTGAACGTGTTATCGTTAGCCAGTTAGTACGTTCCCCTGGTATTTATTATGCAATTGGTCATGATAAGATTGGTAAGACGCTGTATTCATCCACCGTTATTCCGAACCGTGGTGCATGGTTAGAGTATGAGACTGACTCTAACGATATTTTCTATGTACGTGTTGACAGAACCAGAAAGGTACCTATCACCGTACTGATTCGTGCACTGGGTCTTGGCACAAACGACGAGATTTTAGAGGTTTTCGGTGATGAACCGAAGATTCTGGCAAGCTTTGCAAAGGACAATGCCCAGAATTATCAGGAAGGTCTGTTAGAGCTTTACAAGAAGATCCGTCCGGGCGAGCCTTTAAGCGTAGAGAGTGCTGAAAGCTTGATCACCAACATGTTCTTTGATCCGAAGCGTTATGATTTGGCCAAAGTGGGACGTTACAAATTTAATAAAAAATTAGCTTTTAGAAATAGAATCAATAAGCAGATCCTGGCTGCTGACGTAGTTGATCCGACTACAGGTGAGCTCATTGCAGAAGCAGGTACAAAGGTGACAAGAGAGCTGGCTGATACCATTCAGAATGCAGCTGTTCCTTTTGTATACATTCAGACTGAGGAGAGAAATGTAAAGGTTCTTTCTAATATGATGGTTGAGCTGACCGCACATGTTGACTGCAATCCGGAAGATTTCGGTATTCGTGAGAAGGTGTACTATCCGCTGCTTGCTCAGATCATTGAAGAGAGTGCCGGAGATGCAGAGGCGTTGGCAGAAGCTATCTCCCGCAATGCAAGCGAATTAGTTCCGAAGCATATTACTAAGGAAGATATTTTGGCTTCCATTAACTACAATATTCATTTGGAATACGGCCTTGGCAATGATGATGATATTGACCATTTGGGCAACAGACGAATTCGTGCTGTAGGTGAGCTGTTACAGAACCAGTACCGCATTGGTTTATCTCGTATGGAGCGTGTTGTTCGTGAACGAATGACTACACATGATGCCGGTGAGGTTACACCACAGTCCTTGATCAATATTAAGCCGGTGACTGCTGCAGTGAAGGAGTTCTTTGGTTCTTCTCAGCTGTCTCAGTTTATGGATCAGAACAACCCGCTTGGTGAATTGACACATAAGAGACGTTTATCTGCCCTGGGTCCTGGCGGTTTGTCCAGAGACAGAGCCGGATTCGAGGTTCGAGACGTTCACTATTCTCACTACGGCAGAATGTGTCCGATCGAGACCCCTGAAGGTCCGAACATCGGTCTGATCAACTCTCTTGCAAGTTATGCAAGAATTAACGAATTTGGTTTTGTGGAAGCTCCTTATCGTGTAATTGATAAGAGCGATCCGTTAAATCCTCGTGTAACAGAAGAAGTAGTGTATATGACTGCTGACGAGGAAGATAATTATCATGTGGCACAGGCTAACGAGGAATTGGATGAGAATGGTTACTTCGTTCACAACAATGTTTCCGGTCGTTACCTGGATGAAACACAGGAATATCCAAAGGCCATGTTTGATTACATGGACGTATCTCCGAAGATGGTATTTTCTGTGGCTACAGCACTTATTCCGTTCCTGGAGAATGACGATGCTAACCGTGCGCTGATGGGTTCTAACATGCAGCGTCAGGCAGTTCCGTTATTATTTACAGAGGCACCCGTAGTAGGTACCGGTATGGAAGTGAAGACAGCAGTGGACTCCGGTGTTTGTGTAGTTGCTCCAAAGAATGGTACTATTGATTATGTATCTTCCAATTTAATTAAGATGACAGCAGATGACGGTGAGAGAATCGAGCTTCGCCTCACGAAGTTCTCACGTTCCAACCAGTCCAACTGCTACAATCAGAAGCCTATCGTATTCAAGGGCGACAGAGTTGCAGCTGGTCAGGTGGTTGCTGATGGTCCTTCCACCAATGAAGGTGAATTGGCACTTGGTAAGAATCCGCTTATCGGTTTCATGACCTGGGAAGGATACAACTACGAAGATGCTGTTCTTTTAAGTGAAAGATTAGTTCAGAATGATGTTTATACATCTATTCATATTGAAGAGTACGAGACCGAGGCTCGTGACACCAAGTTGGGACCTGAAGAAATCACCCGTGATGTTCCGGGCGTTGGTGAAGATGCGCTGAAGAATCTGGATGACAGAGGTATTATCCGCATTGGTGCTGAGGTTCGTACCGGCGATATTTTGGTAGGTAAGGTTACCCCTAAGGGCGAGACCGAGCTTACAGCAGAAGAGAGATTGCTCCGTGCCATTTTTGGTGAGAAAGCACGTGAAGTACGTGATACTTCCCTGAAGGTTCCTCACGGTGAATACGGTATTGTAGTAGATGCCAAGGTATTCACAAGAGAAAACTGTGACGAATTAAACCCTGGTGTAAATCAGTCTGTTCGTATATATATTGCTCAGAAGCGTAAGATTTCCGTTGGTGACAAGATGGCCGGTCGTCACGGTAATAAGGGTGTTGTTTCCCGTGTATTACCTGTAGAAGACATGCCTTATCTGCCAAACGGACGCCCACTGGATATTGTATTAAATCCACTGGGTGTACCTTCCCGTATGAATATCGGTCAGGTGCTTGAGATTCATTTATCCTTAGCAGCAAAGGCTCTTGGCTTTAATGTTGCAACTCCGGTATTTGAGGGCGCAAAGGAAAATGACATTATGGATACTTTGGAGCTTGCAAATGACTATGTAAACCTGGAATGGGAAGAGTTCGAAGCAAAGCACAAGGAAGAATTACTGCCTGAAGTATTAGAGTACTTATATGAAAACAGAGACCACAGAGAAGTTTGGAAGGGTGTTCCGATTTCCAGAGATGGTAAGGTGAGATTGCGCGACGGTCGTACCGGCGAGTACTTCGACAGCCCTGTTACCATTGGTCACATGCACTATTTGAAACTGCATCACCTGGTAGACGATAAGATTCATGCACGTTCTACCGGTCCGTACTCCTTAGTAACACAGCAGCCTCTGGGCGGTAAAGCACAGTTTGGTGGCCAGCGTTTCGGTGAAATGGAAGTTTGGGCTCTTGAAGCATATGGTGCATCTTACACCTTACAGGAAATTTTAACTGTAAAATCCGATGATGTTGTAGGTCGTGTGAAGACATACGAAGCAATTATCAAGGGTGACAATATACCTGAACCGGGTATTCCAGAATCCTTCAAGGTATTACTCAAGGAATTACAGGCACTTGGTCTGGATGTCAGAGTATTACGGGAAGACATGACAGAAGTTGATATTCAGGAATCTGTTGACTATACAGAACGTGATTATCGTTTTGAAATGGAAGGCGACAGACGTAACTACAACTATGAAAGTGAGAACTTAAGCTCCATGGGTTACCAGACTCAGGAATTTGACGACGAAAGCGAAGAGTTGGTTACCATAGAAGACGACTATGTTGATTCAGACGAAGATATGGATTTCGATATGTAATTACAATTATTGAAGGGACGTGGCTGCCTGAAGACTCCGGCAGCTGCGGTAACAATTAGAAAGGGAGTGCCATATATGTCAGAAATGAATAAAGAAGTGCAGCAGCCTATTTCCTTTGATGCCATTAAGATCGGTCTTGCTTCTCCGGAGCAGATTTTAAAATGGTCCAAGGGTGAGGTTACCAAGCCTGAAACAATTAACTACAGAACATTAAAGCCGGAACGTGACGGTTTATACTGTGAAAAGATTTTCGGACCTAGCAAGGACTGGGAATGTCACTGTGGTAAATATAAAAAGATCAGATACAAAGGTGTTATCTGTGACCGTTGTGGTGTAGAAGTTACCAAAGCTACCGTTCGTAGAGAGCGTATGGGTCATATTCAGCTTGCAGCACCGGTATCACACATTTGGTATTTCAAGGCTATTCCGTCCCGCATGGGCTTAGTTCTTGATATTTCACCAAAGAACTTAGAAAAAGTATTATATTTTGCATCATACATTGTATTAGACAAGGGTAACACCAGCCTGGCATACAAGCAGGTTATGTCTGAACAGGAATATCAGGATGCCAGAGAGACCTTTGGTAATAAATTCCGTGTAGGCATGGGTGCAGAAGCAATTAAAGAGCTTCTTATGAATGTAGATGTAGCAGGGGAAGCTGCCGCTTTAAAGGCAGAGCTTAAGGATGCTACAGGTCAGAAGAGAAGCCGTGTTATTAAGAGACTTGAGGTTATGGAAGCATTCAGAGAGTCCGGCAATAAGCCTGAATGGATGATTTTGGATGTGATTCCGGTTATGCCTCCGGACTTACGTCCTATGGTACAGTTGGATGGCGGCAGATTTGCAACTTCTGACTTGAATGATTTGTACCGTAGAATTATTAACAGAAATAACCGTCTTGCTCGTCTTTTAGAGCTTGGCGCACCTGATATTATCGTTAGAAACGAAAAGAGAATGTTGCAGGAAGCAGTGGACGCACTGATTGATAACGGTCGTCGTGGACGTGCTGTAACAGGTCCTGGCAACAGAGCACTGAAGTCTCTTTCTGATTTCTTGAAGGGTAAAGCAGGACGTTTCCGTCAGAACCTGCTTGGTAAGCGTGTTGACTATTCCGGTCGAAGCGTTATCGTAGTTGGTCCTGAATTAAAGATTTACCAGTGTGGTCTTCCAAAAGAAATGGCACTTGAATTGTTCAAGCCTTTCGTAATGAAGGAACTGGTAGGCAGAGGCATCAGCTTAAATATTAAAAATGCCAAGAAATTAGTAGAAAAATTAGATACACAGGTTTGGGACGTATTAGAAGAAGTGATTCGTGAGCATCCGGTTATGCTGAATCGTGCTCCTACACTGCACAGACTTGGTATTCAGGCATTCGAGCCAATCCTTGTAGAGGGTAAAGCCATTAAGCTGCATCCGTTGGTATGTACTGCGTTCAACGCCGACTTCGACGGTGACCAGATGGCTGTTCATTTACCGCTTTCTGTAGAGGCACAGGCAGAATGCAGATTCCTCTTACTTTCTCCAAACAACCTGTTAAAGCCATCAGATGGTGGTCCGGTAGCTGTTCCTTCTCAGGATATGGTACTTGGTATTTACTATCTGACCCAGGAACGCCCTGGTGCTTTAGGAGAAGGCAAAGCATTTAGAAATTTAAATGAAGCTATTCTGGCTTATGAAAATAAAGCGATCACTTTACACTCCCGTATTAAGGTGCGTGTGACCAAGACAATGGTTGACGGTACCGAGAAGAGCGGAATTGTAGAATCTACTCTGGGCAGATTCATCTTTAATGAGATTCTTCCGCAGGATTTAGGCTTTGTTGATCGTAGCGTAGAAGGTAATGAACTTTTGTTAGAGGTTGATTTCCATGTTGGCAAGAAGGGCTTAAAGCAGATCCTTGAAAAAGTTATTAATACACATGGTGCAAGTAAAACTGCTGAAGTGTTAGACGATATTAAGTCTACCGGTTACAAGTACTCTACAAGAGCATCTATGACCGTATCTATTTCAGATATGACTGTACCTGCTGAGAAACAGCAGATGTTAGAGGATGCACAGAAGACTGTAGACCGTATTTCCATGAACTACAGACGTGGTCTTATCACAGAAGAAGAGCGTTATCGTGCAGTTGTGGAAACCTGGAATGAAACCGATAAGAAGCTTACAGAGACACTGCTTGCAGGTCTGGATAAGTACAATAACATTTTTATGATGGCTGACTCCGGTGCCCGTGGTTCCAATCAGCAGATCAAGCAGTTAGCAGGTATGCGTGGTTTGATGGCTGATACAACCGGTAGAACTATTGAGCTTCCTATTAAGTCTAACTTCCGTGAAGGTCTTGATGTATTGGAATACTTTATGTCAGCACACGGTGCTAGAAAGGGTATGTCTGATACCGCTCTTCGTACCGCTGACTCCGGATACCTGACCCGTCGAATGGTTGATGTTTCACAGGAACTGATTATTCGTGACATTGACTGTGCGGAGGGCGCAGAGGTGATTCCTGGTATGTCTGTTGCAGCATTCATGGATGGTAAAGAAACGATCGAAAGCTTAAAGGACCGTATTACAGGTCGTTATGCATGTGAAAATATTTGTGATGCAGAAGGTAATGTATTAGTAAAGAGAAATCATATGATCACACCTGCCCGTGCATCCAAGATTCTGGCTAGGGGCGTAAATGAAAAGGGTGAGCCAGTCGAAGAAGTAAAGATTCGTACCATCCTTACCTGCCGTTCTCATAACGGTATCTGTGCAAAGTGCTATGGCGCCAATATGGCAAGCGGTGAGCCGGTACAGGTGGGTGAAGCAGTTGGTATTATTGCTGCACAGTCCATTGGTGAGCCGGGTACACAGCTGACCATGCGTACATTCCACAGTGGTGGTGTTGCCGGTGATGATATCACACAGGGTCTTCCTCGTGTTGAAGAATTATTTGAAGCCAGAAAGCCGAAGGGCCTTGCGATTATTGCTGAAATCGACGGTATTGCCAATATCAGAGACACCAAGAAAAAGCGTGAGGTTGTAGTGACTAATGAATCTACCGGAGAGGTGAGAGAATATCTGATTCCTTATGGATCTCGTATTAAGATTACAGACGGACAGGTATTAGAAGCCGGTGATGAACTTACCGAAGGTAGTGTAAATCCACACGACCTGTTAAAGGTTAAGGGTGTACGTGCGGTACAGGATTACATGATTCGTGAAGTACAGCGTGTTTACCGTTTGCAGGGTGTAGATATTGCCGATAAGCATATTGAAGTGATTGTTCGCCAGATGCTTAAGAAAATCCGCATTGAGGATAACGGTGATTCTAATTTCTTGCCTGGTACACTGGTCGACGTCCTTGAATATGAGGATGCTAACGAGAAGTTGATCGCAGAAGGCAAAGAGCCGGCAGTTGGTGTTCAGACTATGCTTGGTATTACCAAGGCTGCACTTGCTACTAACTCCTTCCTGTCAGCAGCTTCTTTCCAGGAAACCACCAAGGTTCTGACAGAAGCAGCTATCAAAGGCAAGATTGACCCACTTATCGGTCTTAAGGAAAATGTACTGATCGGTAAGCTGATTCCTGCGGGTACTGGTATGAAGCGTTATCACAATACCAAACTCAGTACAGACACAGTAGAGGAAGTGCTTGAGGACACAGTAGAGGAAGCGGCAGAAGAAGCGGCAGAGAGCATGGAAGAGATTTTAGATGCTTTTGTGGACGAAGAATTTGATGAAGACGACTGTTTTACAGATGAATTAACTGAGGAAGCGCAAGAAGCTGAAAAAGAAGAAGTATAAAGATGTGCAGGAGGCGGATTTTCCGCCTCTTGTATTGTTTTGCATACAATATTTTTAAAAATTTCTATTGACAATGGCCGTCGAAAAAAGTATACTTAATCTTGTGTGTGAATGTCTAAAACTACGTATATTTTCGGGGGATTGGTACATATTACACATGAAACCAATAATTTACAACAAGAAAGAGGTGAAACAGAATGCCAACATTTAACCAGTTAGTAAGAAAAGGACGTGAGACTTCCGTAAAGAAATCTACAGCTCCTGCTTTACAGAAGGGTTACAACTCTTTACACAAGAGAGCTACTGACGCTAGTGCTCCACAGAAGAGAGGTGTATGTACAGCTGTAAAGACTACTACTCCTAAGAAACCTAACTCAGCTCTTAGAAAGATCGCCAGAGTACGTCTTTCCAACGGAATCGAAGTTACAAGCTACATTCCTGGTGAAGGTCACAACTTACAGGAGCACAGCGTTGTTCTGATCAGAGGCGGTAGAGTTAAAGACTTACCTGGTACAAGATATCACATTATTCGTGGTACACTTGATACTGCGGGAGTCGCTAACAGAAAACAGGCTCGTTCCAAATACGGCGCTAAGAGACCAAAGGCTGGAAAAAAGTAATCAAATGATTGCTTGAACAAGCGAACCAATAGTATCACATAACAGAACTTGCGGTTTAGTGTTGGATTATTATCACGTTTGATAGATTTCCGCACGAACACTTGGGGAAATACAGCATGTATTTCGAGATGGATTCCAGATAATGGTTTCTGTTTTACACATTGTGAGTACCGTTGAATTAATCGAAATGAAGTTCACTGATGCAGTGGGGCGCCTTCGGTGTGGTCACTGTCAATCGGAGCAGCATACGCTGCTGGCCGAAACCAGTAAATGCAGACTGTATCTGTGCCTGTTAAGCGACAAGACGATGACAGCTGTATAGTAAATTATGATTAAGGAGGGAAGAACCGTGCCACGTAAAGGACATACTCAGAAAAGAGATGTATTAGCAGATCCGATGTACAATAATAAAGTGGTTACCAAGCTTATCAATAACATTATGTTAGACGGTAAGAAGGGTGTAGCGCTGAAGATTGTATATGGAGCTTTCAAAAGAGTAGAGGAGAAGACAGAGAAGCCTGCTCTTGAGGTATTTGAAGAAGCCATGAACAACGTTATGCCATTACTTGAGGTAAAGGCAAGACGTATCGGTGGTGC